>CAZICT010000001.1:0-352644 GCA_964537935.1 uncultured Candidatus Saccharibacteria bacterium
TATTTTTCGAGGTGAGTTCCTAACGTTCTTGCCTTTTTTCCTCTATTTTTCGAGGACCGAGACTAATCAGAACGGCCTTTTTTCCTCAATTTTTCGAGGAGTTATCCCCCTGATAACAGATGTAAAAGTACGAATTAACTCCCGTTAATATATATTTATAATATAAAAAATAAAGCCATTATCAAGTTTTTAGTGTACATATGCATGATAAAAAGGATCCACCCGTAAGCCGGCCCAGACGTGTGCCGCTATGGCTACCATACTTACAAAATATAACCGAAAAGCCTAAGGGAGTCTTTACGTTTGAGTATAACGGCGGTAGTGAGACTACACGACTGGACTCAGTACAGTCAATAATGGTTTATGGTGACAGCGAGGTAACGCTCGATCTAGATATCATTGATAAAATCGCCCGAAGTGGCGTACCAATAATTATTCACCGTCGTAACCTAGGTCAGCCAATATATATTACCGGCGGCTTGCGTCCTGATCCTGACGACACTGTAAGTTATCAGCTTGTTTTTCAAAAGCAAGCTCGCAAACGCAGGCATATAGCTCGTCAGTTATTGATAGCTAAGCTGCGTAGTTGCAGTTGGCTTGTGCCGCCACCGCAACTCCCAGTTTTTGCGAGTATTGAACAAGAGTCCACTTTGCTGTGGATGAGGATTCAGGAGGATACTTGGCTGGCGAGGAGGGATTCGACCTACCTTCGGCAGGCCCGGAAGTTCGCGGTTGCAAGCATAGCTTGCACCGGAACGTTCCCTTGCAAACTGCCACCGGCAGTTTTCACCCCGATCACTTTTGGTCGGCCATTCGGAACGCTCGGAGCCAAAGAAAAAGCCCACGTAAAGTGGACTCTTTCTTTGGCTGGGGATGAGGGATTCGAACCCCCGATCACGGGACCAGAACCCGTTGCCTTACCGCTTGGCTAATCCCCAACAAAGTAATGTAGCTGATAGCTGGTAGCTGATTGCTTATAGCTGGGTGGTGGAGTCATGTTGTCTCTAATAAGACTGATTGATTATAGCGATTATCTTTTAGTTTGTGAAGGATAGGCTAGGGTATACTATCAGTATGTCTGTGGAGATAACTAAATCATTTTCGGGTGGTGAGGAGCACGCCAGAGAGCTGAATGGCATTGAGCCGGAGATAGCTGAGATTGTTGCCCGCACAGTTATAGGAGACGATGATAGGTACGAATCGACTGAAGCTCAAGTGGCGGGAGCTATTGCTGGCGGTATAGGCGAAATAGATCGCGGAATAAATGAAGATCCGGAAGCCGACCCCCTAACGCATCGGTATCGTGAGGTTGCTAAAAAGACTATATTTTTAGCCGTAACGGCAGGAATGAGTTACGGAGCAGTGAAGGGGCTGATAGCGGCGGCACGTCATCATAAAGAAAAGAAAGAACAACCAAAAGAGAAATTGTAAGAATTTTTATTGCAAATTTTGCAAAAATATGCTTATGTTAATTTTCAGGCGATACTTTATAGGCTGATACTGCCTTTTGGCGATCAGAGAAATATTTAGAGTAATGTTCTTCAAGTTCGGGGTTAAGCACTAATTGTTCAGTACCTAAATAGGAGTGAGCTTCGTTATGGAACTCATCGTCGGATAAGTTTATAAAACGCTCAACCGTTTTTGTCGATTTTAGATCCGCAATCTGTTTGTCTAACATAATCTTCAGTTGTTCTTTGTCAGCTGTCGGCAGTCGGTCATAAGCGACGTGCAGCATTTCGTGTGCGGCGGTAACGGCGGAGCGGTTAATCTCCAGCGGATTTCCGGCTTCAAGAATGTAGATTGAATTACCAACCGTGCAGCCAAGCGTATGCTTGAGACAGTGCTCATTGAGCGTAGGCGGATCAACGTAGCGCGGCGAGAAACGATAAAACAAGCGCTTACCAGTATCGTTCATACCGGATTTTTCGGCCAGCTGGACAATTTCGTCAGGCGGCTCATAACGTAAAAAGTGATACCAATCACCGACCGATTGGGCGTTAAGTATGGCAAAAATACCGCTTATCACCACGATGACAAGCAACAATAGATCTATAATGGTACGTCGTTTGGTTACTGCCATAACCGTTTTATGATAGCAGCTATCACTAACGGACATCTTCAAAAATATAAATATTTTATATTGCTAAGTTTTGGTTGGCGCTATAGTGAGGCCAAGGAGGGAAATATGACAGAGCGGATAACCGAAGAAATGCTAAAAGAATACAGGAGTTTGGAGTTGTGGGAATTGGGTATCGGTGAGCTGGCCGGGCATAATATTGAAACCCAAGGCAGGGAAGAGGTCAATAAAATGCTTACTGAGGGCTGGATATTGCTGCATATTTATACGTTGAAATACAAGGAAGACGGAGCCTGGCGCGAACGGCCGATGGCGATTTTGGGCAAGCCGAAAGAGGTTGTTAAGAAGAAAGACAAACCAAAATCCAAGCTGGCAGCAATGTAGAGATGTAGATATGTCAAGGCTTTACGCTCACGATTGGTGTGGTATACTGAGCCTCGTTAACAATTAAATCAGAACTTCTCCACGCGATTTTCATAACTGAAATGACGAGCGAGACGAGTTCTAAATATAAAGAGTGCGGGGAAAGAACTAGCTTGATGATCCGCCGGCAACCTGCCTGATTCGTGTATTGACGAAAATGTGTAAGGTGCTCCAACTAGCCGCCATGAAAGGCGGAATGATATTTGCTACGAATATCCTTTCCGCTGACGTATATGGCAGAAAGGATTTTTTTATGTCAGAAGTTTTGGATCGCTGTGAAGGCGAGATGAACGAAACGGAAATACAGTCGTTTATTCGAATGGTAGCGGAGGCTGGTGCGCATCAGCGGCTGTTCGCTAATCATGTAGAAATTCAAAAAGACGGGATGAACGACTATGAGTAAATCAAGTCTATTTACCAGCGAATCGGTGTGTGCCGGGCATCCTGATAAGATATGCGATGCCATAAGTGATGCGATATTGGACGCGGCATTATCGCAGGATAGTAGCGCGCGGGCGGGTATCGAAGCGGTCGCCGGTGCGAATCAGGTGAGCTTGTTTGGAGAAATTAAAACCGGTGCGACGCTTGATTTCGAATCTATTGTACGCGGTAAAATTCGCGAACTTGGCTACACTGAGCCGGCGTGGGGCTTTTCTGACCAATCACCACTTAGTAACTTTATACATCAACAATCACCAGAGATCGCTATAGGTGTTGACCAGGATGGTGCAGGTGACCAGGGAATGATGTTCGGTTTTGCATGTAACGAGACGGAAGAGCTGATGCCACTGCCGATTACGCTGGCTCATGCGCTAACGAAACGCATTGACGCAGCTCGGGAAAGCCATCAACTGCCATGGCTAAGGCCGGATGGTAAAGCTCAAGTGACAATCCGTTACGAAGACGGCAAGCCAGTAGCTGTCGAGAAGATTGTAGCCGCGGTTGCCCATGATGAAAATACTGATGCAAAAGAAGTAAGAAAAGACATTATTGGTGAGGTTATCATACCGGTAATTGAAGAATACGGTTTTAAGGCGCCGAGCTCTAATAACATCATCATAAACGGTACGGGCTTATGGCATATTCCCGGGCCGGAATCTGACGCCGGGCTTACCGGACGAAAGATCGTGGTAGATGGCTACGGTGGCTACGCCCGGGTTGGCGGAGGAGCTTTCAGCGGCAAGGATCCAAGCAAGGTTGACCGTTCCGGTGCATATGCCGCCCGTTATATTGCTAAAAATATCGTCGCTAAAGGCTTGGCCGCCAAGTGCGAAGTCGGGCTGGCGTATGTTATCGGCAAGCCCAGGCCGCTCATGCAAACGATAGACACCTTTGGTACGGCAACCGTCAGCGAAAAAGAACTGGAAGCCTTTAAAGACAAGCTCATAGATACGTCGGTGAAGGGAATTATCGAGACACTTGACCTAAAACGACCTATATATTCGCAGACTGCAGCTTACGGACACTTCGGTAAGTCCGATTTACCTTGGGAGGTTATAGCAAAATAACACCCCTTTTTCCGCAAAAATAATTACAACAAATCACCAAAAAACCCAATACTATTAGTGCATGGTATTAACTAATAACGTATGGGGGGTGTATGGATATTAAACATAAACTCAGTAGTGTTGACTGGATAGCCGCAATATTATTAATAGTCGGCGGCTTGAACTGGGGTCTGGTGGGGCTGTTTGAATTTGACCTCGTAAAAGAAGTTTTAGGTGGCGGTGAAGTCAATGCACTGGCTCGCATCGTGTACGTACTTGTGGCATTATCGGCAGCATATATCGCGCTTATGCTTCCTAAATTCCGTAAAGATTAGTTTAAAGCTCAAGACAAAGTCATTTAATATTTACGACAAGCGGGTAATGAGCGTACCATAAGCATTAGTGGTATGAGTAAAACCGCAACACAAAAGCCACCGTTTTTAACCATCCGCATCACCAAACAAGCGTATTTGCAGGTATTGGTAATATCGGTGGCTTTGTATATTTTATTGCCGCAGCTTGGTCGATTTAATGAAAGTCGGCAGCTTTTAGCCAATGTGAGCTTTGGCTGGCTGGCTCTCAGCATAGCCGCATGGGTGGCCAGCCTTTATGCGGCAGCTCTAATTTATGTACTGCTTTCTACCAAAAAATTGCGGCTTGGCAGGGTAGCACTGATTCAGATAGCGTCAGCATTTACCAACCGCTTGCTGCCGGCCGGACTTGGGGCAATGGGAACCAGCGCCCGATTTTTGTATCGCAGCGGCTATAAGTTCGCTAATGTAACTGTTTTAATCGCTGCCAACCAGCTGGTTAATTTTCTTTCTTTAGTGCTTATAGCGGTCTTTTTAATACTGAGTAATCACCTGAAGTTAAACGGAGTGCTCAATATATCGTGGGCAAAGTGGCATGTATTTGTAATTTTAATCTTAGGGGCATGTGTAGCAGTAACACTATGGCTGCTTTTGCCAAAGCTACGTTCAAGCTTACTAAGGTTACGCCGTGACGTCGGCCTGAGTCTTAGGATGTTTAAAAAGCGTCCGCTTGTATTTTGTTTGGCGGTATTTTGCGCAGTGTTCATTACTCTATTATTATCCGCCAGTTTGTATTTTGCCGTTCAAAGCATCGGGGCTGAGGTTGGATTTATAAAGGTTTTGCTTGTGTATATGGGTGGGGCGGTTGCATCATCAATCACGCCTACTCCCGGCGGCTTAGGCGGCGTAGAGGCGGCGCTGGTGACTGGATTTACGGTCATAGGTCTGGATAGCAGCCAGGCGCTGGCAGGAACCTTGGCGTACAGGCTGGTAAGTTTTTGGCTGCCGTTAGCGCCCGGTTATTTGGCATTTCGTTATGCGATTTCCAGGAAATTACTCTAAATATAATCAAGCATGCTAAACTATGTAGCTGAATTACGGAGAAGATATGCCACAGAAATTGCGATTTCGTTTTTTTGATTTGATAGCGGTCGTTTTTGTGTTGACATTAGTTATCAGTAATATCGGGTCAACCAAAATAGTAGGGATAGGCCCGTTTATTTTTGACGCGGGGACGATTTTATTCCCGTTGGCCTACATATTGGGTGATGCGATAACTGAGGTCTACGGATTTCCCAGGGCTCGTCGAGTTATTTGGATAGGATTTGCGTCACTGCTATTCATGGCAGCGATTCTCGCCATCATACAGGTGTTGCCGGCGGCTCCTGGCTGGGAGGGGCAAGAGGCTTACGAACAGATTATCGGTTTTGTTCCAAGGATCGTGGGTGCGAGTATGCTTGCATATCTGATTGGAGAAATGGTCAACTCCATCTTGCTGGCTAAGCTGAAGGTCTACACCAAGGGGAAATTTTACTGGTTGCGTAGTTTTGCTTCCAGTGTGGGCGGGCAGCTATTAGATACGGTCATATTTTCTTTGGTTGCTTTTGCCGGCACGATGCCGGGCAGAGACCTATGGGTACTTATTTTTACTGTGTACGGAATGAAACTGTTGTTTGAAGTGGCGTTACTGCCACTTAACTATTGGCTGGTCTCAATGCTTAAAAAGAAAGAGAACATTGACGTGTTTGACGACCGGATTAGAATCCTACCTTTTTCTTAATTTTGTCCCAAATAACGGTTTAATACGGCTTCCTTTAGTTCAAAAAAGCTGTTGTCATTGATGCTTTCTCTTATCTTATCGACCAGATTTACAGCAAAATATTCGTTATGGATTGAGGCTAAGGTGGCACCTAAGATTTCATCGGCGCGGAATAAATGATTTATATAAGCACGGGTATAGTGAGTGCAGGTATAGCAGCCGCAATCTGGATCGAGCGGAGTAAAATCGTCTTTAAAGCGCTGATTACGAATGTTGATGCGGCCGTCAAGCGTGTAGACAGCTCCGTTCCGCGCCTGACGCGTGAAAGCTATACAGTCAAAAGTGTCGATGCCGTATTCGACGCCCAGGAACAGGTCTGTTATTTGGTTGCCCATACCTAAAAGGTGTTTCGGTTTTTCTTCCGGAAGTTCTTCATTGACCCAGCGAACGACGTCCGGTATTTCACCTGGTTCGAAAACGCCGCCAATACCAAATCCGTCAAAGTCCAAATCGACCATAAATTTTGCGGATTCGCGGCGCAGGCTTTCGATTCTTGCGCCCTGCACTACTCCCCATAAAGACTGATACGGCTGTCCTTGAGCCTTATGTGCCTGCCATTGTTTCTCGTGTTCGGTTTTACATCTTTCCGCCCAGGCATGGGTACGAGCCATCGATTCTCGAATATATGATTCGGACGCTAGGGGCGCCGGACATTCGTCGAATGCCATATGAACATCCGCACCAATCTGCCACTGAAGTTGCATGGATATTTCCGGTGTCATTCGAAGTTTTGAGCCATCTATATGTGAACGGAAAGAAACGCCTTCGTCGTCAACCTTCGCCAGCTGTGATTTGTTTGATTGCGCGGCCGCTGTATCGCCGCGTGCCGAATGGGCGACCTTATCAATGCCTTTTTTATAAGCGACGCCCAAAGAAAACACCTGAAATCCCCCGCTGTCAGTAAAAGTAGGCCCGTTCCAATTCATGAACTTTCCGAGACCCCCAGCTTGCTCGATGATGTCCGTCCCGGGGCGCAACATCAAGTGATAAGTGTTTGCCAGTATCGCTTGGCCACCTAAGCCTCTGACCTGTTCAGGAGTTAGCGCCTTTACGGTCGCTTTAGTGCCGCCGACAATAAATACCGGTGTTTGAATATCACCATGAGGCGTATGGATTACGCCGCTGCGCGCCATAGTGCCTGCTAATTTTTTATTGATAGTAAACGAAAACTCGCGATTCATCTGACGTAGTTTAACAGATAAACATGCTATCGCCGTAGCTAAGAAGCTTATAACCGGATGCAATCGCATGTTCGTAGGAATTTTTTAGATTGTCCCAACCGGCAAAGGCTGCCGCCATCATAAGGACGGTTGAGTTCGGAGCGTGGAAATTGGTTACCATAGCATCAACGACTTTGAATTCATAGCCGGGGTAAATAAATATATCAGCCTCACCACTGAGAGATTGATTTGTATTTGAGTGCAATAATTTGTCTGATACGTATTCCAGAGTCCTGGTAACCGTGGTGCCAACGGCAATTACTCTATGGTTTTTGTTTTTTGCTTTATGTATTGCCGTTAATGTTTCTTTTGGAATGACAAAATATTCGCTGTGCATTTTATGATCGGTTATATCGTCGGAGCGGATCGGCATGAAGGTCCCAAGCCCCACATGCAAGGTGAGTTCAACGACCTCCACTCCTTTTGCCTTGATATCTTTTAGGATCGATTCGGTTAAATTCAGACTGGCGGTAGGGGCGGCAACTGAGCCAGGTTCTCGGGCAAATACCGTCTGGTATCGTTCGATATCAGATTTATCCGCTTGTCTGTGCATGTAAGGCGGCAGCGGCACGCTACCTAATTTTTCGGCAAGTTCAAGTAGATTTGCATTGCTTGAAATCGTTGCCGTACCATCGCCATGGACCTTTTCTACGGTAATTTTGGTGGTACCGACCATGATTGTTTGCTTATCATGCAGGCGACGTCGATACATGACCCGCATACGATGAGGGTTATAGTTCTGTCTATGTTTCTCCAGGAGTAAGAGCTCGCGCTTGGAACCGGCTTCAGTCTGGGCAATTAATCGGGCGCGGATTACCCGAGTGTTATTAATAACAAGCACATCACCGTCCTTCAGTTGGTCGGCAAGATTTTTGTAATAACTGTCAGTTATGTCGCCGCTACGACGATTGAGTGCCAGCAGGCGCGAGTCGCCTCTTTGTTTTGGCGGATGACTAGCTATAGCATCTTCAGGCAGTTCATATTCATAATCACTAAGTCTCATAGCAACAGAAAGTATACCTTAAAACAAATCAAGATCAGCTATTTCGGCAGGCAAAAAACCCTCCGGGTGTTTGAAGCCGGCTTGCCACTTAGTACCCTTTTGATAACCTAGATCTTTCATGAGTTTAGTTGGAGCATTACGGAGGTGCAGGGGGACAGGTAGGTCCGGATGATTTTTGGCGGCGGCCTTGGCACTTTGCATAGCTTCGGTGATCACACGTGATTTTTTGCACTTAGCAAGCACCACCGCACAGTGGTACAGATTATATTCACATTCCGGTAGCCCAATTCTTTCCACCGCCAAGAAAGTTGATACGGCCAGATTAAGTGCAGGCGAACTGGCGATACCTACATCTTCTGAGGCAAATATCACCATGCGCCGGGCTATAAATTTGGGATCCTCACCGGCTTGCAACATGCGTGCCAGGTAATAAAGCGCTGCGTTGGCATCGCCGCCGCGCATAGATTTTATGAACGCACTTATAATATTATAATGTGCCTCTCCTGCCTTGTCGTAGCCAGGGACGCGCTTTTGGGCAGCGGTTTCTACGATATCAGGAGTAATCGAACCTTTGGTTAATTGCAAAGCCAGCTCAAGATTGCCAAGCGCGATACGTGCGTCGCCACCAGAAAGTTCTGCCAGCAGTGAAATGCTTTTTTGCGGCAAACGTTTGCGTGTAAGCTTTTCTGACTTAGCGGCTTTTTTGATAATTTTTTCGATATCAGAGGTGGTAAGTGATTCCAAAACTAACACCCGACTGCGACTTAGTAACGGGGTGATGACTTCAAAGCTTGGGTTTTCAGTGGTGGCACCGATCAAAGTGATTGTGCCATCTTCGACATGAGGCAGGAAAGCGTCTTGTTGAGCCTTATTGAAGCGATGAATTTCGTCGATAAACAGAATGGTGTCTTGGGCAAGCCGTTGATTTTGCTTAGCGTGCTCTATGACTTTAGTGACATCCGCCTTGCCAGAGGTTACAGCGCTTAATTCAATAAACTCGGCCCCTACCTCATTTGCTATAATCCGCGCCAGCGTGGTTTTGCCTGATCCGGGCGGCCCCCAAAGAATCAAGCTGACCGGTTGTTTTTTCTCGACCATTTCACGAATAATTTTGCCTGGTGCAAGCAAATGCTCCTGCCCGATGACTTCATCAATCGTTGTTGGGCGCAATCGTTCGGCCAGAGGTTGTCGTGCCATTATCTTCGCTACTTTCTTGTGTGTTCAAAATTATTAATTAAAGATATTAAATGTGCGACTTCGGTCCAGTCATCAACACCTAAACTGTGGTTTTCCAGGTCAAATGTAAAAAGTTTGGGTTCTAGTTTGGCCTGGTCATGGTGCACGAACAAGATTTTAATTACTGGCGCCAGGCCGTCATAATCATAAGTAAAATTAACTCTTCCGATTGATTCTGACGGAATAAATATCGTCGTCAGCATCGTTTCATCCACCTCCTCAATATAAGGGAAATGACACTTAAGCACATTAGCGGATTTTGTTAAATTGGATGCGTCTGCAGTAAGAGCTAGCCACTGGTAGTCGTCGAGATTTTCTATGGTTGCACATAATCGCTGTGTTTTAGTAACTATACTGCTGTCCAAACTGGGTCGCATGTGTCTGTTTAGTTGACTACGTTCCATGAGCTGTTCAGTTATCGCGGTTTGAAACAATTCGAGATCGCTGTTTGCCAGCAAAGATTCCGGTCTATATCCCTGTGATTCCATTGAGCATGATTATGGTATCTATAGCTATGTCTTGCAAGCATAAGCCGCGCATCGTCTGCTACAATCAAGCGGTATGGAAGTAAGCGACGAACAGTTTGAATCACTTATCAATCAAGCTATGGAAGAACTGCCCCAAGAGTATATTAAGAACCTTAATAACGTGGTGGTGGTGTATGAGGACGAACCGACTCCTGAACAAAGGAAAGAGCTGAAGCTTCGTTGTGACCAGTCGTTATTTGGACTGTATCAAGGCATTCCCCGGACTAAGCGCGGTATCGGATATAACCTCGTTGTGCCGGACAAAATTACTATTTTCAAAAAGCCGATGCTTAATTTCGTAGCCGATATGAAAGGGCTGAAAGAGCAGGTTAAGCGAACCCTTTGGCATGAAATCGCTCACCATTACGGCCTGGAGCATTCACGGATACATGCGCTTGAAAGAAAAGACGCGCCTGACCCTGATAATTCATGGAGCTAAGCAACTGACTTGAGCTATGGGCCTATCTGGAGTTACACTTAAGACGTAACGGAGGGATGGCTATGAGGATGAAATCGGTTGTAGTGACACTGCTCTTAAGTGTTGCCGGGGTCTTTGCGTTTTTTGGGATTGCCGGAGCGCAAGAATTTAGAGCAGGAAATCGAACGACAGTTGCTCAAGGAGAAGTGATTGATTCAACGTTATGGGCTACCGGTTCGACTGTTGATATCGCAGGCGAGGTAAACGGTGATGTCTTTTGTGCGGGTCAAAACGTTACCATTACCGGTACGGTTAGGGGTGATGTTATTTGTGCAGGCCAAAACGTTCGGATCGCGGGGGCTGTCGAAGGTGACGTTCGTGTCGCCGGACAAGTGGTCATGATAGAAGCCAAAATTGATGACAACCTTACAGCTGCCTCGCAAAACTTTACATTGAGCAGTGAAGGGAGCGTTGAAGGAGACGCAAGCATTGCATCTAATGACGCCATGATAAATGGTGCAATAGCGCGCGATCTTGCAGTTACCAGTACCAGTACAACCATCACCAGCACCATCGGACGGAATGTAAAGGCCGGCATTGAGAATTTGTCCTTCACTTCAAATGCTCGGGTTGGCGGTAGCGTTGAATATGCCAGCGATAATGAAGCGTCAGTCGCGGAAGGGGCACAAATCGGGTCTATTACCCGTACTCAATCCAAAGGAGATAGAGACGGATTTCTGACGATAAGTTTCGGCATGGTTGTTTATATAATCATCGCCCTTTTATTGGTTAGTATTGTTCTGGTGCTTTTTGCGCCAAATATGTTCGAGTCTGCTGCCAAACGAACAGCTAACCGACCCTGGAAGACGCTATTTGTTGGTTTGGCTGCCGGAATAATCGTACCTGCGATGTTTATTGCATTGCTCTTTTCGGTCATTGGCATCCCGTTGGCTATCATCGGTTTGCATGCGTGGCTACTGGTTCTCTTCCTGGGCGGTCCGTTCGTCGGATATTTGATTGGACGACTGCTTTTGCGCGATCAGAATAACGCAATTGTCATTATGCTACTGGGAAGCCTGCTGCTACTCGTTACGATGTTCATCCCGATATTCGGATTCTTTGTATTGCTAGTTACTATGTGGATGGGTGCCGGCATGATTCTGTACGAGATAAAAGATAAACTGCCAAAACCACGATACCGCCTGAAATAGTTAATATTTAGTCACGTTTGAATAGTATCCAACTAGAAGTTGTCTATAAAATTGCTTTTATCTTTCGTGAAAAACCACACTACCATAATGAGTATTGTCTTGCTCGCGGGCTCCAATAATTCGATCGCTTAGCGGGGCGTTGATTGCGACTACCTCCAGTTCTTCCTCGGTTAACAAGCAGCCGATGTAAAGCGGTAGCGTTTTCCTAAAGCTGTCATTTAAGACAGGATTTGCAACATCCACTATGTGTTTATCATCACATAGCCACATTGAATCAATGCTTGCGTTGCCAAGACTTACTTTCCCTCTGTAACGCTTAAGGCCAAGATCAAACTCCGAAGCGATTCTCAAAACACGATCTGCAGTACGTCGGTAATCAATGGTCGAAAACGGCTCAGCTGTATGAGCCTCGTCAAGCGCTCTGGCAAATTCTTGTAATTCGAAAGGAACTTCTAAGCTCTCCTTTTCAGGTACATACATACTATTTGTTTACATATTTAATAACACTATGTCAATAGAAGCCTAAGGTGGCCTTTAGTCATGGATTGTTATTGAAAACGAATTACATCAGCTTAAGAGATTTAAGTATTTCTATAGCTTGGCTATAGGCGTTAGTTGACTGAAAATAATCAAGGCTGACTTTGTTGGTTGCGAAATCTTCATTTAGTTCCGGTGATGAGTAGCCGCCGGTAATAAGGTAGGTTTGCGGCTCCTTCCCGTAGTCAGGTCCCAGTGTGTCATTTGTGTCGAGAACGAAATTTCCAACAATCAGGAAATAGGCAAAGTGATCGGTTGTATCAAGACCGAAAAACGACAGATTGGTTTCTTCGCGTTGACCGGTTGCCGGGTCGGTGTAGCTCAGATTTTCTGACGGCTTAACTGCAATACCACGTCCGATATAGGTGCTATCGACAGCTCGGGCACCCTGCCGGATGTATATCCGGAAATTGCCGGCTACTTCGCCCTTATCAAGTGTTTGATATGTAAACTCGGGCGACTCAATACGTAAGCCATCGTCGGACGGTGTTACAGTCCAATCTTCCGGGTGAGACAACTCAAGTCTGGGTGTAGTACTTTTGAACGTTTCACTCGCCAATGTAATCGGTATGTCGTCAGTTTCATTATTGTCTGTAAGGGCGGGAGAATCATCCTGTGGCGTGGTGACTTGAGCGGGTTGAGCGCTTTGCTCTGCGTCATTATTTAAAAAAATGCGCCAAACCGCGTAAGATGTCATGCCAACAATAATGGCGCCACTTATAAAAATTGCGATTACTTTAAACCGCGAACGTACCGGCTTGGATTGTTTTGGCGGCGAAGGCGGGGTGGCTTCGCTGTCAGGCAGTTCGAGCTTACCGCCAAGGAACTTTTCGCTATCACTCACCATGATAATTACACTTTACCACAGCGGTAAGGCATGAACTTATAATTACAGAAGTATAAAAATAAAACTCGAGCTATGCTTTCGCTTATAGAGCCGGTAAGCGAAACTTACCTATGTGACTCTACACTAAAAGACAGCTCGAGTTTTTGCGGCAATATGGGGGAACATTATTACCGCCAATTGGTGGGTAAGAGGAGTTTAGTCGGTTTCGCCATTTGCTCCTCATAACTCAGGCGACCATGTACGAGTTATGATTCTTCGCACCCAAACCCAATTGTGAATACATTACACCAGTTATGACTATTATTTGTCAATAACGTTTATGTTAACTTAAGTCTAGTTTAGCGAAGAAAATAAACCACGGTTACCGTGTAGTTGATTTCATTTTCTCCAGGTTGAAGTTGTAGGCTGGATGAGCTGGAGCTCGAATCAAGTTCCATGGCCCGGGCATCAAACGGAATTACACCATCAAAGCCAGCTCCATCAGTTACTGACTTGACTTCACCTATCTTAAAGCCAAGATTTTCAGCAGATTGATCCGCTTTAGATCGAGCGTTTTTAGTGGCTTCGTCACGAGCCTGGGTTTCTAATTCGTTTCGCTTGGCTTCGCTGAATTGATAGCGCGGAGTAACCGAACCCTCAGGTGTTGTTGTAACAAGATAGTCCTGTACTTTTTGGGCTAAATCCTTGTCATTCACGGTAACTGTCAAACGTAAGTAATAATCAGTTCTGCCGTCTTCCCGTGACATATAGTAATAATCATGGCCATCGGCATTGGTTTTTATTTGGCTGCCTGAGACGCCCAATTCTTTAAGCCCCTCAACTACCTGATTGCTTTTAGCGGTAACATCAGCAAGCGCAGCATCTTGATCGGTATTTGTGAAGCGGTAGGCCGGGTTAAAGACATACTCATCGGGTTCAGCACTAATTGTCGCCTGGCCGGTAACTTCTATAGTGCGATCTGTGGTCGCCGTAGTTGACCACGGTTTCCAAATGACCAGCATGGCAATTACTGCAAGCAAAAGCACTACTGTTATCACCCTTAAATCCAATGAAAGCTTTAACTTTTTATTATTTCGTGAACTTGGTTCTTCGGACACCATTATTTAACTCCTTTATGTTTACTAGTCTTAGTCTAATTGTCTTAAAAGTAAAGTCACAATTTTTGGTTGACTGAGTAAAAAATCGGCGTATGGTAAGTGGTATGGAAGCTCGCTGCAGCGCAACACACAATTTCATCGGCCTTATTCTCGGCTTGATTATTATTGTGCGTCAACGCATGCTGGTTGAAGTTTCCTAAAAATATTTATAAAAAGCCAAACTAATAACCCGGAACTTCAACCGAAGCTCCGGGTTTTTTTATGGCAAGGAGATAAAGAGATGCTGGAAACATCAAGAGAATTTATGTACAACTTTACGACACCCGGGAAAGTCACGGCTGCTAGAAGTAGTGAAGTCAGCAGGGGATTTGTATACACGTTGCCGGAAGAGCTGGAGATATCCGATGGTGTCAGAAACGAGCAAGGTCCTGAGTTTCATTTACCGCTTGTTCGGCTGGTGCCGGTTCCTGAGCCGAGACTTCTTGAAGAAGTAGCGGCCTAACGCTTTAAATGATTCTTATGTTACTAAAATCGACAGATTAGC
The DNA here is from genome assembly GCA_964537935.1 of uncultured Candidatus Saccharibacteria bacterium. GTDB lineage: Bacteria > Patescibacteriota > Saccharimonadia > Saccharimonadales > CAZICT01 > CAZICT01. Next base: position 14,758 of record CAZICT010000001.1, read on the forward strand.
TATCAAAGCTCAATAAATCACACAAAGTATATAACAAATATAACTGATATATTTGGCGGTGAAATTTAAGCTAAGGTAACGATGAATTCAACAATTGCCAATGCGTTTAATGTGGTGCCACGTGAACGGTTTTTGCCGGATGATGTAGCTGCTCAGGCTCATATCGACATGCCGTTGAGTATCGGTTTTAATCAGACAAACAGCCAGCCAACAACGGTGCGAATGATGCTTGAGTGGCTAGATCCGCAGCCAGGCGATACGGTACTTGACGTTGGCGCTGGCTCCGGCTGGACTACGGCCCTGCTTGCGCACCTGGTAGGTCAGCAGGGCAGAGTGATTGGTGTTGAAAAAATACCGGAGTTAGCGCGTTTTTCCCGAAAAAACTTGGAAGATGCGGGTGTTCTCAATGCGGTAATCAATGACGCCAACAGTCAGATGGGTTGGCCTCCTGAAGCACCGTATGACCGTATTTTAGTAAGCGCTGCCGCAGAACAAATACCTAAAGATTTACTGGATCAACTTATTGCCGGCGGCCGTATGGTGGTGCCGGTAAAAAACAGCGTGATTGTGATCGATAAAGACAGTCAGGGAATTTCCAAAAAAACCGAATATCCTGGATTTGCATTTGTACCACTGCGCTAATTTGCGTAGCAAGCGAAAGCCTTAAAGCCCAAAACGTGAAAATTTATACCAAAAACTAGGAGCCGTAAGCTCGGTTGCCAGCGCTACTTCAGAACTGCCCGAATCTATCATGCCTTTAACGGCGACCGTTCCTACAATGGAGCCCGCAGGAGCCAGCGATTCGAGTTTTCGTATGTTAAGAAAAGTTTCAAAGTCGGTATCACCAATTCCATAAAGCGTGATGTCCTTTGTCGCTACAACCTCTATAGCCTTGGACCAGCCGGGGTTATATTGAGCGATTGTCTGGCCTTTTTCTATTACGGTAACCGGTCTTAATTGCGAAAAGACATTTTGAGCGAGTAATGGGGCAGAATTAACTGCCGCCTGCAGGTCGCTCGCTCCCGTTATGACGGCGGTAATACGCATGTTTTTTCCGGCTATGTTTTGCTCAGACATAAATATGAAACAGCCACCCGCTTCATCGGTTAGTCCGATCTTTATTCCAGTTACAAGCTCATCACTCGCAAGATAATTTAAATTATAGATTAGGCCTGCTACCGGTAGTTCGGCAGTCGGAGCGACGGTAATTTCCGCTATGACAGGGTGTTTATAGGCGTGCTGGGCAAGAAGTACCAAGTCATGCGGCGTACTGGTAGTTAACGGCGACAAGCCGCTTGCGTCACCACCGAAGTTTGTATTTTTCATTCCATAACTTTCGGCTAAAGATTTGGCGGCTTCATGGTAGTTTTCCATAGACCCGTATGCCCACACGGCCAGCATGTCCGCTACGTTGTTTGCCGAAGCCATCAATATAGCTTGAATGGCCTGAAGCTGGGTCAATGATACACCCGCCTGTACCGGCACCACCGATCCATCCTGAGCGACATAATTCCTATACAAAGCTTCATCAGCCTCCGTAACGGCTATTAGCGGCCCTGCTTCGTTAAGGGTCAGAGGGTGCTTTTCTAGGACTGCTAAAACAGTCATCAACTTTGTAAGGCTAGCGGTCGGTACTATTACCTCTTGGTCGGCGGTCGAAGAAATTATCCGGCCATTATCAAAACCAATTGCCGCCAAGCCTTCTGCCGGCCAATTAATATCACCGAGTTCATTTATAAATGATGAATGATTGTCGAGTGAAGTGGCGGTTAGAGGTGTAAGCTGCTTGCTATTAGCTAAGAATGAATAACTGACCAGAACACCAATTAATACGGTGCAAAAAAACAGCAAGCGCAAGCGCCTAGGTCTTTTATATCGAGTTTCGGATCGTCTTATATGAACATATTGTTTTCGTCTACCCATCACTTTAATTATACGTGGTTAATTTTAACGGTCGAATGACAAACGAACGTGATGTACTATAGAGCTAATATGGGTCACTCCGAAAAAATAGACTACAATCCAACCTTTGTGTCGCTGGAGGACCTTGCCGAAAGAGATGGTCCAATGATCCATGAATTCTTTTTCGAATTACTGGACGATGGCGACAGTGTAATAAATGAGAATCTTGAGCTAGAAAATTTAGCGTTTGGAGAATACGTCAAGCTTTTGATAGAGCTAATTAATCCTGATTTATTAGAGGATATAGAAGCTTATGCGGTAGGCCATAGAGCCATGTTTGTATCTCTTACGCTGGTTGATTATTTACAACCGGGGCCAGCCAGTCTCAGACCCAGCATCTATTTAGATGAACTGACTGGTCTTACAAGAAGCGAGATACAGACCAAATTAAAAGATGATGCCATTGAATATTTTCAGGGATACACGCCGATTAGTTCGCAAGGACGTCCACATCTTAAAAATTTGGTTGATACATTTATGCCCGAAATAGACCCCTCAGCTCAATATACAGATATCGCAGAGACTATTGCCGCACTGACTTTTATGCAGGTAGAAAATCATGCTCTGGGGCGAGATGAAGAGGTTCGGGTCGCGCTTGCGGACTTGTCGCTTTTTGCCGAGTGGGATGGAATTGCTCCGGATTTCTTGTAGATCCAACCAAAGTTTTATACTGGCTAACTTAAGCCTAATTGCGGCATCTATTTAACTGGATTACTGAAAACAAGCCTTAATAAATGTGATATTTCAGGCTGTCAGGCAAAAATTGGTCTATTATCCTGATAATAAAAGGAGGAGATTATGAATATTACAAGTACCGTGTTTCAGAATAATGAATCTCTAGACAGTAAATATAGCTATGATGGCGATAACGTAAACCCGCCTTTGACCTTTTCAGAGATTCCGCAGGAAGCGGCAAGTTTAGCGCTTATTATGGATGACCCTGACGCACCGAGCGGAACCTTTACCCATTGGATATTGTTTAATTTAAGTCCGTCTACCCTGCAAATTCTAGAAGGGCAAATGCCAGAAACGGGCATTTTAGGAAAAAATGACTATGGCGAAGTAGCGTATGGTGGACCAAAGCCACCGTCCGGCACACATCGATATTTCTTCAAACTCTATGCGCTGGATGCTGAACTGAATCTAGAACAGGGCGCAACAAGAGCGGATGTTGATGCGGTGATTAGTGAGCATATTATAGATAGCGCAGAGATAATAGGGCTTTATACCGCACTCGAGCAAACCTGATATTAATAGGTGCTTTAGTAAAGTTCAGGTTTAATTATTATTATGTCGCCTAATCTTAAATCAGCCTTAGAAGCCGCGCCGTCACTGCTTGGTTTTGAACTGATCCACACAGTAGATGGAGTGGACATTGGCGGCATTATAGTAGAAACAGAGGCTTATGACATGCATGATCCGGCCAGTCATGCCTATGGCGGGGAACGAATCCGTAACGCCTCGTTATATAAAGAAGCCGGCACTATCTATGTCTATTTGATCTACGGCATTCATTACTGCGTAAATATTGTGACCGGCAACAAAGGGCATGGCCAAGGTGTGCTGATACGAGCTCTTGAACCGACTATAGGGCTGGAGGCAATGAAGGCCAATCGAGGCACAAAAGCGCTTAAAAATTTAACCAACGGCCCAGGCAAGCTTACTCAGGCGCTTGGAATAGGGCCGGGGCTGAATGGGCGGCACATTGGAAACAGCAGTCTGCGCCTCGGTGATAAGCACCCAGTCGCCGACATTACTCAAACCACCCGGATTGGGATTACCAAAGCAGCCGATTTACCGTGGCGGTTTTATGTTACCAGCAGCCCTTTTGTGTCTTCTCGAGTTTCAGTATAAACTGTATAAAGTAAGCTCAAGCGACATGGCTAAAATTAAAATTCCTAAAATATTAAAGAATCATAATACGCAGCTGCTGATGGCCATTGTGCTGTTTGCACTAGCGGCTTTTCTGACCAGTAAAAATCATGTTTACGGATGGGAAGAATGGTTGTTTACGACTATATATGGCTGGTCGGATGCGCTACTACTACCGTTTGTAATTATTACTCAAGCTGGTAATGTGTTCGTATTCTTTGCTTTGGCTGCCGCCCTGCTGCTTAAAAAGTATCATGCAATCGTTATCCGGCTGCTGATGAGCGGACTGTTATCTTATCTGTTGGCTGGAGTCGCAAAAGACCTCGTTGGACGAGGACGACCCCTGGAGCTGTTAAGCGACATTGTATACAGGGATTACATTGTGCGCGGGGCCGGTTTTCCGTCGGGACACACTGCGCTTGCTACGGCCGTAGCTTTGGTCATTGGCGCTCATCTGCCCAAAAGATACCAATGGTTGGTGCCGGCGATAATTATCGGCGTGGCATTATCGCGGATTTATCTTGGCGTACACCTGCCGCTTGATGTTGTCGGAGGTTTTGCTATTGGCTGGGGTTCAGTGGCGTTGTTTAGAAATGTACAGCTAAGGACCATAAAAAAGCGTAAGCGCAATATTGAAAAACGTCGCTCTTAGCGCTATTATAAAGGTGGAAGTGTGAGGCTTCCAACGACCCTGGCTTGAACTGCCGGGGTCTTTTTTCGAACCAAGGAATTATGTCACAAATTGCATAAAATATAGTTAGTATCTACACTGGTAATGAATATCTTCATAAACAAGAACTGGAGCGGCAATGGCCGATTATACTCATGTAATATTTTTTTCGTTGATAGGCGGACTTGTCTCGTTGATCGGCGGACTTGTCCTAATCAGTAAAAAAGTGCTGGCAAACTCACTTGCACAGTATGCGACGCCGTTCGCTGCCGGAGCACTGCTAGCGGCTGTTTTTTTGGATTTGCTACCTGAAGGAATTGAGTACAGCACTGCAAATACGGTGTTGCTTTCAAGCCTTGTAGGCATACTTTTATTTTTTTTGGCTGAAAGGTTTTTGCATTGGTTTCACCACCATCATCCGCATGAAGATAAACAAACTGACCCTACTGCCACGTTGGTGATAGTAGGTGATATTGTTCATAATGCGCTTGATGGTATAGCGATAGCGGCTGCGTTTTTGGTGGGACTACCGGTGGGAATTATCACCACTATTGCTGTAGCGGCTCACGAAATACCTCAAGAAATAGGTGACTTTGGATTATTACTCTCAAAGGGTATGAGTCGTAAAAATGTATTAATCGTAAATGTGGTGAGTGCTCTTGCCACTACTGTGGCGGCAGTGATAACTTTTTGGCTAGGCAGCCAAAACCAACTTCCCATCGGAGTGCTGCTTGGTGTTAGCGCAGGCTTTTTACTGTATATCGCAGCAAGTGATATCATTCCGGAAATCCATGAAAAAGCACCTAGAAAACGATTGTTTGATTGGCAGCCGTTACTGCTTATCATAGGCGTGGTGGTTGTTGGGCTGGCGATAAACCTCGCGCACTCCTATATCGACACTGATCACGAGGATCATGATCATCACCATTCAGTCGAGAAAAATAGTCACACAGACGGCCATGCGCTAGAATAAGTTTATGCTTACGACAATTCTTTTGGTGGTGGTGTTGGCAGCAAATGCCGTGTTGGTATTTTTACTCCTAAGAAAAGATAAGACACCGCCAGAAACTAACAGCACGCTGCTTATAAAACAGGATATTACAGCACTTACCGATAGTGTGACCCAACTTAAAGACGGTCTACAAAACCAGCTAAACGAACGACTTGATAAAAGCAATCAGCAAATGCTTAAACAGTTTGCCCAGAGCGCCGATATCATCAAAGATGTGACACAAAAGCTAACAGCGCTGGAGCGAACTAATCGGCAAGTTGGCGATATAGCCGGTGAATTAAAAGTTCTTCAAAATGTCCTGGCTAACCCCAAGCAGCGCGGTGTGCTCGGTGAATATTATCTTAGTCAGGTGCTTGAAAATGTTTTGCCACCGGACGCCTTTGAGCTGCAGTATAAGTTCAAGGACAGTCAAATAGTTGACGCAGTAATAAAACTGGATGGAAAAATACTACCAGTAGACAGTAAGTTCAGTCTGGAGAATTATAACCGGCTAATAGAAGAAACAGATAAAGTTAACAAAGCAGCACTGGAGCGGTCGTTCAAGGCTGACTTAAAGCTTAGAATTGATGAAACAGCCAAATATATCCGTCCCAATGAGGGAACTATGGATTATGCCTTTATGTTTATTCCAAGCGAAGCTATTTATTATGATCTACTTATAAATAAGGTTGGTGCCAGCGGCACCAGCGCCCGCGATTTGCTGGAATATGCTTTCAAGGAAAAGAGTGTGATTATAGTCAGTCCGACGACGTTCATGGCTTATCTGCAAACCGTAATGCAGGGCTTGAGGGCTCTTAAAATTGAAGAACAAGCCAAGGATATCCAGAAAAATGTCGGCAAACTCGGCCGGCATCTCGGCAGCTATAAGACCTTTATGGAAAAGCTTGGTAACTCACTGGGAACGACCGTCAACCACTTCAACAGCGCTAGCAAAGAGTTCAAAAAAGTGGATACAGACATTTATAAAATTGCCGGTGAAAGCATCGAAGCCGAATCTTTATTGCTCGACAAGCCGCTACAAGATGATTAGTTGGATTCTTTAAGTAGATCGATAGTTAGGGCGGCGGTCCAGGAGAAGTTGGCCGCTCCGGCAGGAGAGCCGTCCAGGGGATTGAAATACTCATAACAACCGGAGCGCGCAACCATTTCTAAGGTTGTTTCGGTTAAGGCGGCGGCGTGATCGTGGTAACCGTAGCGCTTCAAACCATCAATTATAAGCCAATTGGTATTCACCCATGAAGGACCTTGCCAATAGCCGGTTGGTTTAAACCATTCACTGCTGACAGTTGTGCTGGGAACCGGATAATTGGTGCCAAAAAGGTGATCATTTTCCAGCAGCCTTACCAGTCTGGCGGCGCGTTCCTTTGTGATAGACCCGGAATATAACGGCAATAACGTTCCGATGCTTGGTATTTTAATCAATCGATGCGATACGAACTCCCGGGAATAGTATTGTGACGAATAAGGGTCCCACAGTTGCTCAAAAGCCTCTTCGGTTCTTTTCATTCTGGTTAAGAGTTCAGCCGGCAGTTCTTTGCGAATGGTTTTAGCAATTTCTTTAAGCAACTGGTTGGCTCTAATAAATATCGCGTTATAACTAACGTCTTCTATGGCAAATAATGAATGAGCAAGTATTTTTTTGATGTCGTAATTTTTCCGGCGCAGACGCCTTTGAGTGCTGAATAAAGAAAGGGCGTCAATAATGTTGAGCCGTTGTTCGGCCGGTATATATTTTGTATCACGTCGAAAGAGGTTGAATAGCCACCCGAGCTTTAGTTTTTCAACTGCATGAATCCATACGGCAAGCTGGTGGTCGTGGAGCTCGCCCATCCAGGGCGGTGTATTATCAAGCCCGGTCTCCCACGGGTGAATTTGCAATACCAAGCCTTCTTTGTGAGGATCCCGATCATCATAAAGCCATTCATGGTAAGCAACCAGACGCGGATAGACTAATTTGTACCAGGCGCGGCGTTCGGTGGCTTTCATTTTTTCACCGATACGCACTACTGCTTCGGCAATAATCGGTGGCTGGGTAATGCCGCTGGTCTGTACATGGTCGGGAGCGTTCGGGTTAAGCCAACTACGCCAAATATTGCTATCACGGACAAAACGCTGTTGTGCCAACACCATATTGGGCACCATACCGTTATGCCACTGAGCATCCAGTAAGCTTAATATTTCTGTCTTGGCGCGTTCAACATCATAATGACGGATGCCAATTGCTATGAAGCAGCTATCCCAAAGCCACTGGTGCGGGTACAGGCCGCTATTGGACGGTACGGTGTGATTGCCTTTATCGTTGTTATCAAGAACAGTCTTGCAGGCCTCGAATAGTGAGTCATGACCGTCATTCTGCATAAACACAGTATAGCTTAAGAATGTAAAACGCACATGCTTGCCGAAGGATGTACGGAAAGCGGAGTTCATGAAATTCGTAACTGCTTATGGGTCGGTGATAAGAAAGGGCGGTGTGCCGGCTAATCCTGTTCGTCGCTTCAATAAGTTGGTTGATACAGGCATCTCAATTGGCTGTGATGCGGAAGACCGGTTGGCAGATTTGCTTGAAATCGAAAAATTTAAAGTCACCGCGATGAAGCCTGCAACAATTGATGAAGGAGTTTCGCTCCCTGAGCTTCGCGATGACTTAAGGATTATCCAAAAGTATGGTGGAGAGGTATTGGTCGCCGCAAAAGGTTCTATGCTCACACTTGTTAGAGACCACGACTAGAGAAAATACCACGTTACTGTTGCCTCGATGACGCCAAGTTTGCTCGAAGGGGTATGTTTATTTTTGAAGCAACGCAAATGCTATACTATTTTTAAGATGAATTATACTGACCCGCGCATTGTTGAAGTCGCAGAAAAATTAAAATCCCGACTTATGAATTTGGAGAATAAGCACGACGTGTTAAAGGCGGTCGAACTGAAGGCTTTATATGCCGAACTGCCTATGCTGCCGCCTGAACAGCGAGCTCAATTCGGTAAAGAGATTAATTCGCTTAAATCCGAACTGACTAATCTAGCCGACTCTTATGTGGGCGAGGATGAAAAACTGCCGCCGATTGACGTGACGGCTCCGATGGACGCTAATGTGGAAGACGATAAACAACCAGGCTTGCTTAACAGTCGGTTTGGCAGCAAGCATCCGTTGATGACTGAGATTGAGACAATTTTAGACATTTTTTATCGGATGGGATTCACGGCTATAGAATCGCGGGAAATAGATGATGATTATCACATGTTTGAAAGCTTAAACTTTCCTGAAGGCCACCCGGCTCGTGATGATTATGACACTTTTATGACCACTGAAAACCTAATCGCGCCGGCTCACACCAGCACAATGCAGAACAGGGTATTGCAAGCCAATAAACACCTGCTGGAAAAGGGTGAAGACATTCGTGTAGTTATTCCGGGCCGTGTATTCCGCAACGAAGATTTAGACGCGACACACGAGCATACTTTTTACCAGCTGGAGGGCGTATGTGTCGGCGAAAACATCAATGCCGGCAATCTTATTGCTACCTTAAAGACGTTTCTTGAAGAATATTATCAACAAGAATTAAAGATAAAAACCCAGCCGTTTTATTTTCCTTTTACCGAACCAAGCTTCGAGGTTGCAATCAGCCGGCCTGAGGCCCTCAAGAAAGGCAATACCGAAGCCGATGAGTGGCTGGAGCTGCTCGGTTGCGGCATGATACATCCTAATGTCCTTAAGATGGCAGGTATAGATCCGCTAAAATATGCCGGATTTGCCTGGGGCGTAGGCGTTGATCGCCTGGTCTTGATGAAGTATGGCATCGAAGATATCAGGCATTTTGAATCGGCTAAGGTAGAGTTCCTGAGGCAGTTCGCATGAGTATAAATAACCATACACAAGTTCACCGAGGTCTAGAAAGTAACAACCGGAATAATGAGCGATGAAAATAAGCGTTAATTGGATAAAGCAGTTTACGGATATTGACTTGTCTATTGAAGATTTGGTGGCCAAAATCGGCGCCCAGATAGGCGCGGTTGAAGAAATTATTGACATTGGCGCAAGATACCAAGGTATTGTTGTAGCGAAAGTTGTGACTTGCGAAAAACATCCAAACGCCGATAAGCTGAGCGTTTGTTTGATAGATGACGGCGGTGTTGTAGCCGGTGTCAATAGAAACGATAGTGGTTTGGTTGAGGTTGTTTGCGGTGCACCGAATGTCCGACAAGACCTGATGGTAGCCTGGATACCTCCGGGTGCTACCGTTCCGAGCACATATGACAAAGAGCCATTTGTACTAGAGGCCAGAGAGCTTCGCGGCGTAGTTAGTAACGGTATGATAGCCAGTGGAAAAGAACTGGCGATAAATGAAGATCACGGCGGCATAGTTGAGCTTGATATCGAAGCGGCTCCAGGTACTCCGTTCGCTGAAGTATACGAGCTTAACGATTACGTTATTGATATTGAAAATAAGATGTTTACGCATCGCCCGGACTGCTTTGGAATTATTGGTGTTGCACGAGAGATAGCCGGTGTCCAAAATAAACAGTTTACGAGCCCGGAATGGTACCTAAGGTCATTAGATAGAATAAAGCCCGGAAAAACAAAGTTACCTTTAAATGTAGTTAATGACGCTCCGGAACTAGTTCCCAGATTTATGGCTGTAGCTATGGCGGAAGTTAATGTACATCCAAGCCCGCTAATTATCCAAACCTATCTGGCGCGCGTAGGGATTAGACCGATAAACAACATAGTAGATACCACTAATTATCTGATGATATTAACCGGCCAACCCTTGCATGCTTATGACTACGACAAGGTTGCGGCTAAAAGCGGAGAGGTGCCGACGTTGGTGGCTAGACTGGCAAAAAATAATGAGAAGCTGACCTTAATAAACGGAAAAACATATGAACTTGAATCTCCGAGCATAGTCATAGCAACTGACACAGGCGCGATTGGAGTTGGTGGTGTGATGGGTGGAGCAACTACTGAGGTCGATGAAAATACCAAGAACATTATTTTAGAGTGCGCCAATTTTGATATGTACTCAATTCGTAAAACGGCTATGAAGTATGGACTGTTTACTGATGCGGTCACCAGATTCAATAAAGGTCAAAGCCCGCTTCAGAATGAAAGGGTGATCGAAGAAGCCGTTGCTACTTTGCAATACGTAAGCGGCGCTGATACTGCCAGTGAAGTATTTGATGAAGGAACTGAACCTAAACAGCCCAAAGAAGTAGAGGTTGACTATCGGCTGATCAATGACCGGCTCGGGCTGGAACTTGAAGAAAAAGACATAATCAAGCGGCTTGAAAATGTCGAAATGACAGTCAAGACTGAAGGCGAACTGCTGATTATCCAGCCGCCATATTGGCGAACCGATCTTGAAATATCCGAAGATATCATTGAGGAGGTCGGACGATTGGTAGGATATGACAAATTGCCGCTTGTCTTGCCAAGGCGGAGCATTAAACCCACGGAGCGCAACCGAACGCTTGATTTTGCCACAGACGTGCGGGACAAATTGTCTTCCATGGGTGCCAACGAGGCATTAACTTATAGTTTCGTGCACGGAAAATTGCTGGATACAGTCGGTCAAGACAAAGACAAGGCGTTTAAACTGAGTAATGCCCTGAGTCCGGATCTTCAATTTTATCGGCTCAGTCTGACACCGAGTCTACTTGAAAAAGTGCACGCCAATCTAAGGTCCGATTACGTACGTGACACGGAAGATAATGAATTTGCTTTATTTGAAATAGGTAAGACGCACATAAAAGAGGTCCACAGCCAGAGCGAACCTGATGTTCCGTATGAATTCCAACGAATTGCTTTGGTAATTGCGGCGGACGACAAGACCGCTAAGCGCAAGTATGGCGGGGCTGCATATTATCAAGCACAAAGTTATCTTCGCGAACTTTTGTCGGCTTTTAATATAGATTTCTCCCTTGAGCCGCTTGATCCTTCCAGGTACGACATCAATACCGTTGTTGAAATAGCGCCTTTTGATCCTGAAAGGTCAGCAACCATCACGGTTAATGAGTCTGTTATCGGTCAGGTTGGAGAATTTCTGCCTAAGGTGAAGAAGCAGCTTAAGCTGCCGCATTGGACAGCAGGCTTTGAGCTTGACATGCGGGCGCTTGAAGAACACTCACGGCCTCTTTCATATCAGGCAATCCCACGTTACCCCAAGGTGGTCCAGGATATTACATTGAGAGTGTCTAGCAATGTATTGCACGCTCAACTGCTCAAAGTGCTTAATCAAACCCTCGATGTCCTGGCTGGAGATAAGCTATATCTAAATTTAATGCCGAAAGATGTATTTCAAAAGGAAGGCGAGCCTCATAGTAATATCACGCTTCGCTTGTGGGCTGCTCATTATGAGAAGACAATGACGGCCACAGAAGTTAATGAGCTCTTGGGCGCACTAGCTGAACGCGCCAATCAAGAATTTGGCGCTGAAAGGGTTTAGCATTAACCTTCAACTACCATACGTTTATGTAGTTGCATAAACTGATTTGTTATTGTACAATATTAAAGCTTTGTGGTTGAGTTGAGGTAAACTCCTCACCTAAAAAGCGTACTTTGACAGATATGATGATATGAGCTCGTCCTGAGATTTGGTAGTTTTGTGTATTTACCGAGAAAACCGATAATTATGCATAACTATCAAATCATCCACCAGGATCTGTAGCTCATGGGTAGAGCGTCTGGCTATCAACCAGAAGAAGCGAGTTCGAGTCTCGTCGGATCCGCCTAGGCGTGGGAACCGAAAACACCCGAAGCGGAATCCCGCCCCGTTTCACGGTGTGTGCATTTGCCGCCATTTGGTCGGCTGGCACCGTCCCGGAATTTGGGACTGTTCCCACGCCACCCCGGTGGAGGAGGGAGCTCTGTACTTCTCAGAGTTGCCACTGTGTGTCGGTGTCCCCCCGTCACTGACCCCTCCTCCACTCAATTCTTCCGGAAAAGGGAGTGTCCTTGCTTTCAGTAGCAAGACCATGCATGAAATGCATGCGGCACGTCAACTTTGGCGATCGTTCAGGGCTCTCCTGTCTTGCCGGCTCCCTGGAAGTTCATTGATGGGAAAAGTGCGGGGCGCGTTTGTCAGCATTGATGGTGTCCTAGCACCTAGCAACAAACGCGTCCCGCCAACCCACATCATCATATCTGTCTATCTCCCATAGCTCATGAGTGTTCATGATTTGCGGGAGATAAATTTCGCCAAACATTTACTAACCGTGTTAGTCTTTTATTTATGAAACAACTCTGGAGAATTATTCGCTTCACTAGCGAATTGAAAAAGTATTATATCTGGATTTCATTATTCACGATTTTACTTGCCAGCATGAGTCAGGTACAGCCGTTGCTTACAAAGGCTGCTGTTGATGAATTTACCAAGTTAATTGACGGCGGACAGACACGCTTATGGTTTGTCGGCTTAATGGCATTTCTTATATTTCTGACTGATTTGGGACAGACACTCCTGAGCAATATCGGTGGTTATTTCGGCGATATGATGAGTATAAAAATCAAACGGCTTATGAGCCAGCGTTACTACGAGCGCCTGCTGGAATTACCTCAGCGTTATTTTGATACGGAACTCTCCGGCAAAATTATTAATCGGATGAGCCGCGGTATCAATCAGATAGGTGATTTTATGCAAATGCTGAGCAATAACTTTCTGCAGTTCATTTTCAGCACCATATTTTCACTCGTTATTGTGGCGATATATTCATGGCAAGTCGCCTTAATGTTGGCTCTGCTGTATCCGATTTTCATATATATGACGATGCGCACCAGTAATAAATGGCAGAAATATCAACACACTATCAACACCGAGCTTGATGTCGCCAGCGGACGGTTCGCCGAAGGTATTTCCCAAATTAAAGTCGTCAAGAGCTTCGTTCAGGAAGCCAGAGAACTCAAGTTCTTTAACCGTCATTATGATAAAGCCGTAAAGACCACCAGCCCTCAAAGCAAGTACTGGCATAAGCGTGATATTGCTCGTAGATTAGTATTGAACGGGATTTTCCTACTGGTTTTTACCTATATATTTATTGAGACTGGTCGCGGCGTATATACCATTGGTGAGATGGTGCTGCTAATTCAGTATGCGACACTGATACGTATACCGATTTTTAGCATCAGCTTCTTAGTTGACCGTATGCAACGCACTATTGCTGACACTAAAGATTATTTCGAGGTTATAGATCAACAGCCGCATACTGCAGACATTTTAAACGCCAAATCGCTAAAAGTAAGCAGAGCCAAAATAGAACTACGTAATTTATCGTTTAGCTATGATATCCGTCAGCCGGTCCTTAAGGATATTAATCTAACAATTGAACCGGACTCAAAAGTTGCGTTGGTGGGCGAAAGCGGAGAAGGCAAAACAACGCTTACTAATTTGCTGATGCGTCTGTATGAACCGGAAAAAGGTGAAATACTTATTGATGATCAAAATATTGCCGATGTGTCACTCAAATCGCTACGAAGCGCTATTGGAACGGTATTTCAGGAGCCCGCTTTGTTCAGCGGCACTGTTCGTGAAAATATTTCATATGCCCGTCCCGGTGCGGACGACAAGCAAATTATCGCTGCCGCCAAAGCAGCCAATGCTCATGAGTTTATCAGCCAATTCGACAAAGGTTATGATACTGAAATAGGCGAGCGTGGGCTCAAGCTGTCAGGCGGCCAAAAACAGCGCATCGCAATCGCCAGAGCATTACTCAAAGACGCTCCGATATTAATTTTAGACGAGGCGACAAGTAGCCTCGATAGTCGTAGCGAACACTTAGTCCAGGAAGCGCTGGAACGATTAATGAAGGGACGGACTACGATAATCATCGCTCATCGTTTGAGTACTATTCAGCATGTTGATATGATCGTAACGATTAAGAACGGACAAATTGATGAAGCGGGTTCACCGCGCAAACTGGCTAAAAGCGGCGGAATCTATGCTCAGCTGCTTGATCTTCAACGCAGTAAACAATCAGAACGAGCAAAGAAAAAATTACAGCGTTTCGAAATTGCGACCTGATATAGTAGAGATATGAGAAGGGCCGTTAGAGCTATAATTTTGCATGATGACAACTTAGCGGTTATGTACCGTAATAAGTTCGGAGAAGAGTATATAACTTTGCCGGGTGGGAATGTCGAGGCGGGTGAAACTCTTGAACAGGCCTTAGCTCGAGAAATTGATGAAGAGCTGTCGATGAAGGTGGTTAATCCGCGGCTTGTATTCATTGAGCATGCCGGTGATATGTACGGTGATCAATATATTTTTCTTTGCGAATATCAAGGAGGTAAGCCAGCTTTAAGGCCAGGCTCTGAAGAAGATCTTATTAATAAAATGCAACAAAATATTCATAAACCAGGCTGGTTACCATTAGATAAAATCAATGAGCTTCCATTTCGATCAGAAGAGTTAAAGCAACGGATACTCACTGCCATTAACGAGGGTTGGCCAGCTGCGCCGGTGGAATTTTAACTGGCGCTTGAGCGTGATTGTAGCTATACTGTTTTAAGCATAAAAAAGAGAGGTGTAACGACATGGCAAAGCCACATCAGCGTATTTTTGCGCTCATTCTGGCTATATTATTTTTAGCAACATCGCTTGCAGCCGGAGCAGCGGTCATTTATCAAATTCGTCAAGATGAACGTAACGCGGAGGTCGCGGATGAGCTTAGGGCAGCTCAAGAAACCCTGAACTCAGAAGATGTAACGCAAGACACTAACGATACTAATAATGAAAATCAAGAGGAGAATCCAGGCATGCTACAAGGCACGAAACTTGCAAACTTTGATCCAGTAGGTGAAACAAACGAATTAAAGGTAATTGATTTAGTGGAAGGAACAGGCGAAGCTGTGCCAGAGGGGGCCACAATAACTGCCCACTATACGGGAGCCTATGCCGTAAACGGCGAAATTTTTGAGAGCTCCAAGGATAGAGGTCAACCGGCCACATTTCCGCTGGACGGTGTTATAGAAGGCTGGCAAGAAGGTGTTCCTGGAATGAAGGTTGGTGGTGTTCGTCGATTGATAATTCCAGGTAATATGGCTTATGGAGAAGCTCCAGAAGGTTATGAACCAGGCAGTTCCGGCCGTCCACTCGGTACACTCGTGTTCGATATTGAGTTGTCTGAAATAGAGCAATAAACACAACATGTAGGGTATTGAAATAAAGCATAAACACCATATATAATGGTACAGAGGTTAAATATAATAGAAAATCAGGGGTAAAAAATGGTCAAGAATATAACCATCTTCACTACAAATACTTGCGCATACTGCGTAATGGTAAAAAAGTGGCTTGGTGCAAAAGGTTTGTCTTACGAAGAGGTAAATCTCGATCAAAATCCTGAACGCCAACAAGAAGCATTCGAGATAAGCGGACAGCTTGCTGTCCCGGTCACGGTTGTTACAAAGCAGGACGACAGCAAAGAGATTATTGTAGGTTATAATCTCGCCAAATTAGCGCCTGCGGTTGCTTAATTGTCATTGATTTGCTTGAACAAAGCTGCCGATGTTAGCATGAGGTAAATACTCGTGCCCATAAACATGATTTAACGTTGAAATATAGGAGTGACCATGGATGTTCAGGATGTAGTAATGATAGGCGCCGGACCGGCAGCGTTATCAGCCGCAGTTTATACGACACGCGAAGACATAAAGACGGTTTTATATGAGAAAGGCGTTATAGGCGGCTTGGCAGCAGTGACCGATTGGGTTGATAATTATCCGGGCTTTGCTGAAGGTATAGCCGGACTTGATTTGGCAGAAGAATTGCGCAAGCAAGCCGAACGTTTTGGGGCCGACATCCGTCTAGGCGAAGTTACCGAACTTCGTGACGAAGGAATGTATAAGCGGTTGGTTACTACTGACGGTGACATACTGGCTAAAACCGTACTCATTGCAACCGGCAGTGATTACAAGAAACTTGGCATTCCTGGAGAGAAAGAATACTACGCCCGCGGTGTGCATTATTGCGCCACTTGTGACGGTGCATTTTATCGTGACAAGCGCTTGGTCGTGGTCGGTGGCGGTAACTCGGCGGTACAGGAAGCTATATTCTTAACTAAATTTGCAAGCCACATTGATTTGCTGGTTAGAGGAGAGGCATTTCGCGCTTCGGAAATCTTGCAGCACGAACTCGAAAAGCACAAAGATAAAATTAATGTGCACTTCAATACAACTACCGACGAAATTATTGGCGAAAACGGATTAGTCACACATGTTAAGGGCTTTGATAAGAAAGCGGACAAAGAAGTAACCTTCCAGACGGACGGTGTATTTGTGTTTATTGGACTGAAACCAAACACTCAGTTTTTGCAAAATTCGCCGGTTAAACTGGATGACATTGGTATGGTTATAACTGATGAACGTCTGCAAACCAATATGCCGGGAGTGTTTGCGGCAGGTGATGTACGAAGCGGAGCCACCATGCAGATTGCCAGCGCCACAGGTGAAGGAGCTACGGCAGCCTTGATGATAAGAAAGTACCTGGAAGAGCTCGAACGAACCCATACGCACGCCAATCCGGAAAACTTAGCAACCAAAACATAACAAGTTTGTAAGATATTTAGTTTACAAACTATTTTTATTACGTCAGTGTTAAGTTGTGTATTTTTGTGTATGTTGAAGAATGCGGTAGGAGAGACAACTAGTGGAACAAGAACTGACCATGTATGAATTGAGCTTACTACACTCAAAAGTAGATCGATCGCTTCGGTTTGTGGTTACCAAAGTACTAGAAAATCATAAATTAACAATGATGGAATGGCTTCTTTTGGCTACGGTTTGTCGTGAGCAGGAAAATAATAAAGGCTTAAGCATGTCTGAAATCGCTCATACGCTTGATGTTACTCTACCTCAAATAACAGCTCTTACTGCCGGTCTAATAAACAATAAGCTTGCCAAGCAAAAGGTCAGTGCGTCTGATAAGCGCAGTCGAAGATTAACCTGTACTACTCAGGGTAAAAAGTTAATCGAAGAAATTGATCAAGATCTTACCGCAATCAAAGATAATTGGCTGGACGGCATCACTTCAGCAGACAGAGATGTATACATAAATGTCGTGAAGCATTTAGCCAATCGTAAGCAAGAGACTAATTAGTCAAAACACCAATTCTAAGAGACGAAAGAATATTGTGGGCTGTGGATGAGTGAGGCGTACCCGAGCCAACCGATTGTCCGTCAGTTGTCTGCCTATCGTTGAAGAGCGAACTGCCATCAATACCGCAAGCCCGAAGTATTTCTTCGCCGCCGGGATGCGAGCTGATAAATGAGGTCAAATCGTAGACCACATCGTTAATGATTGTCCAGCAGTCTCCAGCTGTATTATGCATTGCCACTTCTTCTTGAGTATAAAGCGTTCCTTGATCAGCTTCAGAGGTTTCACCGCCGGAGGCTTGGTTTTGCGGTACAGACGTTTGTGTCGTTTGCTGAGTTTCATTTTGGTCGCTTAAAAAAATTAATCCTCCAACTAAAACCCCGACAACGGTTAGTGCGATTATTACTGCTCTAGCCTTACTCATAGTGATCTCCTTCTTTTATTGATATCCGGGGAAGGTGTCGGTAATCACACGGCTTTCATCAAGTCCCAGCTGCTTGAGTTCTGCGGCTAGCGAATCTATCATTGCTTCCGGACCTGATAGGTAATAAAGCTTGTTATCAACGTTTGGTGCGATCTCTAAAATTCTATTGCCATCAAGTCTTCCGCTTCCGCCATCCCAATTTTTGGGTGGTTCCTTCAAAACTATATACGCGGGAGAACCATACTCGTTAAACAATTCGCGGAACGCCACATCTTCTATAGTGTTAGCGGCGTAAATCAAGTGAATGGTACGGTGCTCTTGATTGTCGTGCAGCCACTTGATCATGCTCCTCATAGGAGTGACACCAATGCCACCGGCAATGAAAACCAAGGGGATGCTCGGATCTTTTGGTAATACAAAATCTCCCATGGGATCACTCGCCATTAGCGTATCGCCTGGCTGCATCGAGTGAAGTGCCTGCTTGAAACTACTGCTTTTATCCTGGTTATATTTGGTAGTGATGGCAAGAAGTTCTTCGCTAGGTGACGAAGATAATGTGAACCAACGCTTCTCGCCTCGGTCATCAGCATTGTCATGCGGTAGGGTAATTTCAACAAATTGGCCGGCCTGATACCTGGGTGTCTTATCAGCAGAAAACCAAAACATAGTTGTATTAAGAGCGACTTTCTTTGTGGTTTCGAGTGTTAATTGCAAGAGTAAGCCTCCTTTAAAGCATAGGACGTTTTATTCCAAATTACTTATTTAGTATAGCTTATGTAGTTTCAATAATTATATATTGGGTTAACGCCCGGATCTTTTTTTGGTTTTTGATGTTTTTTTGATGGTGTGTTTAGTGCCGGTACCTTCAGTATCTCTATTATATGAACGTAGTTTTAGCCAGGGGTGCGTAATAAACCATTCAGGATGGTCGGTACAAATTGCGACTTTGGGGTATAGCAGGTGGATAAATCGAGCGATAATCCGGCTGTTGACGGAGTACACCATGATTTGCAAATTCCGTCTTCGGGCCAAGAAATAAGTCAATGGGTTTAGCAACCAGAAGTTTAGATCCAGGCCGTCAACCTTTGCTTCACGAGCCCGGTCGATTATATCGAATGCTCGGGTGTGTTCTGCTAGGTAGACGGTAAGACTCGGTCGCATTGACTTTATTAATTCCGCTTCATCGTGTTTAAACGAAGCGACAGCCACGTCATCGATGCCCAGTTCATCAAAGAGATTCAATAATAGATCGGCACAGCCAACGACCTTTACCTCAATAATCAACCTGGTTTTTTCAGCAGCTTCAAATGCCTGTTTTAGTGTTGGTACTTTCGACTGGCCGTCATTAAGCGTAACCGAACCTAATTCTTCTAGCGTCGATTCAGACACTTTTATATGCTTGCCGCTGACACGAAACAGATCATCGTCATGCGCTAGCACCAGCTGGTTGTCTTTAGTCTTACGGACGTCGACTTCAATAGCATCGACACCAAGCAGGCGTGCAAGCTCAATGCTTGGTATTGTGTTTTCAAGTGCAAGTCCGCTTACGCCCCTGTGTCCGATAATTTTCATGAGATATTTACTCTAGTGTACAATAATTTTCATGAACATAAGCCAGTAATGAACGAAGAGAGGTAATATGTCCGATTTTAACAAAGTACTTACGCCCGGTGATGTAAGCAGCGGCACCATCAACACAGTTATTGAAATACCTGAAGGGTCTATTCTAAAAATTGAGTGGAACCGCAAAGTAGCTGCTTTTCAACTTGATAGAGTGGAACCGCAAATTTTTGCAAAGCCGGTTAATTATGGTTTTATTCCGGCAACCCTGGACGAAGACGGAGACGAGCTTGATACATTAGTCGTTTGCCCCGAACCACTGCCGACAGGTGTATTTTTAGAAGCTAAAGTAATCGGAGTGCTGAACTTCGAAGATGACGGTGAAATGGATCATAAGGTAGTGTGTGTACCGGCTGACAATCGTGACGACGGTGACGCGATCAATTCATTAGAAGATTTGCCGGCTCAATGGAAGAAACAAATTGAACATCATTTTACACACTATAAGGATCTCAAAAAGCCAGGAAGCACTAAAGTTCTCGGATGGGGCGATGCTGAAGACGCCAAAAAGATAATTAACGATTGTATTGCCGCTTATAAAAAATAGTTGCAAATTGTTGCTTCAAGCTGCTTATGCTTCTACAATAAACACAAATAGTATTAAAAACGGGGTGAGGTGCTCTAATGAAAACACGAATCGCAATCAACGGGTTCGGCCGCATTGGCCGTAATGCTTTTAAGGTAGCGTTTGAAAGGACCGATCTAGAAATCGTTGCGCTCAATGACCTTACTGATACACGGACTTTGGCACATCTACTAAAGTACGACAGCAATTATGGAACTTACCAGCATGATGTAAGCTTTGACGAATCTAATATTATCGTTAACGGTAATGCGATTCGGGTTTTTGCCGAAAAGGAGCCTTCGGCACTGCCATGGAGAGATTTAAATGTAGATGTGGTAATTGAATCGACTGGCTTCTTTGTAGATCCGGCCAAGGCTCGCGCCCATGTGGATGCTGGCGCAAAAAAGGTGGTTATCTCTGCACCGGCTAAGGGTGAAGGCGCTACGACAATAGTTTTAGGTGTAAACGAAGACAAACTTGAAACTTCTGAAGATGTAGTCAGCAATGCTTCGTGCACCACTAACTGTATTACTCCTGTTGCTGCGGTCATTGAAAATGCCTTTGGAATTGATAAAGCAATGATGACGACAGTCCACAGCTACACCGCTAGTCAGCGGTTGCAAGATGCGCCGGCAAAGGACCTGCGTGAAGCACGCAATGCAGCAGAAAATATTGTGCCGACCACAACCGGAGCTTCGGTCGCCGCAGCAAAAGCCTTACCGTCACTGGAGGGAATATTTGGCGGTATGAGCGTACGTGTACCCACGCCCGTAGTTTCATTAAGCGATTTTGTGATTATTACCAAGCGCAACGTAAGCGTAGAAGAGGTGAACGAAGCTTTCCGCAAGGCGGCTAAAGAACCGTTCTATCAGGGAATTTTGGCGGTCACTGAAGAAGAATTGGTAAGCGGCGACTTTATCGGCAACAGTCATTCAGCGATAGTTGACCTTAAATTGACTGCGGTCATAGGCGGTAATATGCTGAAGGTTGTTGCCTGGTATGACAACGAATGGGGTTACTCTAATCGGCTGGTTGAGGTCGTGGCTGATCTTGGTCGATTTCTTAATCATAACCAAGCCTAAACGGAAATGAGCATGAAAATATATCTCGGCTCAGACCACAACGGATTTTTCACTAAACAACGTATCGCAGATCAGTTAAAACAATCTGGCTACGATGTTGTTGATGCAGGCGGTGAACATCTTGATCCCCAGGATGATTTTCCGGTGTTTGCCCAAAAGGTCGTCAAAGAGATATTGGTCAGCAAAGACAAAGATGCTCGGGGAATCTTGCTTTGCGGCAGCGGTCAGGGCATGTGCATGGCAGCAAACCGCTTTAAGGGTATTCGGGCGGCGTTAGGATATGATGTCGAATCGGTTCGCACCAGCCGCAACGATGACGATGCGAATATATTATGCATTCCGGCACGGACGCTCAGCGAAGAAGAAGCGTGGGAGCTAGTAAGAACTTTTTTAAAGACAGAGTTTGCCCGAGCACCGCGATTTATTCGGCGCCTTAAAGAAATGGATGACATATAAGTGTCTATCACTTGAAGGAATAGTGGCATATCGCTACTATAGAGCTAATGGTAAACCGAAAACTTAAAAGAGGTTGAAATTGGCGGAAATTGTACCGACCATTACAGCGTTTGAGCCTGATGAATATCGCGCTCAAATGGAGCAGATCGCATCGTTTGTGACCAAAGTTCATATTGACCTAATGGATGGTGATTTTGCGCCGACAGTATCACCGAATCTTGACAGTCTTTGGTGGCCGCACCACATTCAGGCCGATATTCATCTGATGTATAGACGACCGATGGAGCACGTTGATAGGCTTATTGAGCTTAATCCGCGGCTGGTAATTATTCACGAAGAAGCTGAATTGGATCATGTGCAGTTTACAGCTCCACTACGCAGTCACGGAATTCTGGTTGGACTGGCCATTTTACAGGAAACTCCCGTTACCCAGGCAGAGCAAATCATACAAAACTTTGATCATATCTTAGTGTTTTCAGGAAGTCTTGGACGCCACGGCGGTCAGGCTGACATGAAGCTTCTGAACAAAGTGGAACAAATCAAACAGCTTAACTCTGAAGTGGAGATTGGCTGGGACGGAGGCATTGATGATAAAAATGCCAAACAACTGGTTGATGCCGGAGTAAATGTACTAAATGTCGGTGGATTTATACAAAAGTCGGTCGACCCAAAAAAAGCTTATGATACACTGTTAGCTAAGGTAAAGGGTTAAAACAAATCGTGAACAAAAAACTCCCAATAGAGCAACTGGAATTAAAAGCGATCGAAGTACGGCAGGACATCATAAAAATGCTTGAGCATGCCGGCAGCGGTCATAGCGCTGGACCACTTGGATTGGCAGACATATTTACGGCACTTTATTTTGATATTTTAAAACATGACCCAAAAAAGCCTGATTGGGATCAGCGAGATCTGCTCCTACTAAGTAACGGGCACTGTGTTCCTGTTCAATATGCGGCTATGGCACACGCTGGCTATTTTGATCCTAAAGAACTCATGACTCTTAGGCAGTTCGGCTCCAGACTGCAAGGACATCCGGAGAGAATAAAATTACCTGGAATTGAAACTACCAGCGGGCCACTCGGGAGTGGTCTGAGCCAAGCTGCTGGCATGGCTTTGGCTATGCGAATGAATAAAGATTTGCACCGCTGGGTTTATGTTGTCATGGGTGATGGTGAGCTGAACGAAGGAAATATCTGGGAAGCAGCCATGCTGGCCGGTAAATATAAATTAAACAATATTATCGGAATTGTTGACCGTAACAATATTCAAATTGACGGCCCAACAGAGGAGGTTATGCCGCTTGAAGAGCTAGCTGGAAAATGGGAAGCTTTCGGTTGGCATGTGATAGAAATAGACGGGCATAACATTGAAGCAGTGATTGATGCCTGCGCTATGGCCAGAGCGATAGTTGAAAAGCCAGTAGTCATAATTGCTCACACTATTCCTGGAAAGGGAGTGAGTTTTATGGAGTACGATTTTCACTGGCACGGCACACCGCCAACCAGCGAACAAGCTAAAGAGGCTCTTAGGGATATTCGTACACTCAAAGGTAAGATCAGGAGTGAAGGTCAATGATTTGGGCTCTGATAGCGTTAACTATTTTGTCGCACGCTTTGCTTAATATTTTGACTTCAAGAGCGAGCCTGGCGGTTAACTCGCTTTTGACCAGCTCTGTTATTAATACGGTAGGCGCACTTATTCCTATCGGAGTGTACCTGATGGTTGTGCGTAACAGCGGGATTAATGTTTCAACAAACAAAGGTATAAGCATTGCTGTAATGGCAGGAGCCTGTCTGGCAATATTTACATTGAGCCTCACTAAAATATTTTCACTTGGCAGCAACCTTTCTTATGTTATGCCGCTTATTTTTGGCGGTTCGATAGTCCTAAGCATAATTGCCGGTATTGTGGTGTTTAAGGAAAAAGTTATGATGATTGAGTTGGTGGGCGCCGGTCTCATATTAGCCGGCATCACCGCAATCGTATGGTCGCGTATTAAGGGAGTGGCTTTAGTATGAATCTTCATTTGATTGATAACATTACCGATGAAAAAATAGCTAAAGAACCAACACGTAAAGGGTTTGGTAAGGGTTTGTTGAAGGCTGGCGAAATTGACGATAACGTTGTGGCGGCTTGCGCCGATTTAACCGAATCGACTCAGATGCATCTATTTAGGGATGCCTTTCCAGAGCGGTTTGTAGAGATTGGTGTGGCCGAGCAAAATCTGGTAACAGTCGGATCAGGTCTGGCAGCTTTGGGTAAGATACCGTTTGTTAGCAGCTACGCCGCATTTAGCCCCGGCCGTAACTGGGAGCAGATACGTACGACTATTTGCCTTAATGAGCAACCGGTTAAAATTGTAGGGTCACATGCCGGGCTTTATACCGGCTTTGATGGCGCAACACACCAGATGTTGGAAGACATCTCATTGATGCGGGTATTGCCTAACATGGTTGTGGTAGTGCCTTGCGATAGCATTGAAGCTGAAAAAGCAACGCTGGCGTTGGCAAAAAATAATAAACCTAGTTATTTGCGACTGGCGCGCGAGGCTACTCCAGTTATCACTACTGAGGAAACGCCGTTTGAAATCGGCAAGGCTTATGTTTTTGCTGAAGGCAAAGATCTCACCATAGTTTCTACTGGTCCAATGACATATCAAGCTATGATAGCTTCAGAGATGCTGTTTAAGGATGGAATTGACGCAGAGGTTGTACATGTGCCGACCATCAAACCGCTTGATGCGGTAACCATCTTAAAGAGCCTTCACAAGACCAATGCTGTCTTAACTGTCGAAGAAGCGCAGATCAATGGCGGACTCGGTGGTGCAGTGGCAGAGTTGGTGGCCGAGGAGCATCCAGTACCGTTGAAGCGTGTAGGCGTACGTGATAAGTTCGGCGAGTCAGGAAAGCCGGAAGAATTATTTGAAAAACATGGTTTAACGCCTAAACATATCGCTATGCATGCTCATGAGTTGCTTGTTAAGAAACATTCATAAATAAACCGCGCGCGAAAGGTGGGAATATGTCTTTAACGTTAAGAGAAATGAGGCAAAATTGCCATAATGCACGACAAGCAATGCATCGAGCACGTGCGGAAAAGTTTGCGCTGGGCGCTTTCAATATCGATAATCAGGAGACTTTAATAGCAATTGCACGGGCTGCTCAAAAGAAGCAAGCACCTGTAATGGTAGAGGTCAGCCAAGGAGAAGTCGATGCTATGGGCCTCGATAACGTCCGTGACATGGTTGATAACTACAAACATACCTATGGCATTGAAATGTATATCAATCTTGATCATGCGCCCACCGTGGCAGCAGCAATTGCTGGTATTGAGGCCGGCTTTGAATTTGTTCACATCGACATAAGCCAAGCCCGTAAAGACGCGACACTTGAAGAGATCATTACCGAGACCAAACAAGTGGTTGACTATGCCCGGCTTACTGGAGCGCTCGTAGAAAGCGAACCGCATTATTTTGGTGGCAGCTCTAATTTGCATACCAAAGCTATAAACTACAGTGAGATTAGAAAAACTTTCAGTACACCCGAAGGTTCTAAGGCCTTTGTTGAAGCAACCGGTATTGATACATTTGCAGCTGCAGTCGGCAATCTACACGGCAAGTATCCGGTACCCAAAAAGCTGGACCTGGAATTACTCAAGCGAATTCGCCAGGCAATTAATTGTAATATCTCACTCCATGGCGGAAGCGGTACACCGGGATATTATTTTAAAGATGCGGTTAAAATTGGCGTGACGAAGGTCAATATAAATTCTGATATGCGTATAGCCTTCCGTGATACTCTCGAAAAGGCGCTTAATGAAAATCCGACCGAATATGCGGTAGTTAAGTTAATGGATAGAGTGATTGACGCAGTCCAGGCCGTCGTTGAGGCAAAAATTGACATGTTTAATGCGACCGGTAAAGCAAACACATAGCGGATTTGCATAAAAAATAACGATAGGTATTATAGATATTAAGCATAAGCTCAAAAAAGAATAGGTGGGAAAAACATGGCACTCGAAGTTTTATCAGTAGGGGATGTAGTAATTGACGCATTCATAAAGCTGTATGATGATCGGGCACACACTTACGAAAACGAATATGGCAAATGGATTGCTATGCCGTTCGGCAGCAAAATACCGTTCGAAAAAGCTGAAGTGGTCAATGCGGTCGGTAACTCGTCTAATGCATCAGTGAGCTTTGCCCGACTTGGCATACATAGTGGACTTGTCAGTAATGTAGGTCGTGATCAATATGGACGGGATATTATAGATGCACTGGAGAACGAGCGGGTTGATACCAGGTTCGTGCGCATCAATAAGGACAAAGTTACTAACTATCATTATGTGCTTTGGTACAAAGAAGAGCGCACAATACTCATTAATCATGAAGAATATAACTATCAATGGCCACGATTTACGAATGCCGACATACCGAAATGGATATACTTCAGTTCTATCAGTAGAAACGCACTTGATAGATACCACGATATGGTCGTGGACTGGCTTAACGGCAATCCTGATGTCAAGTTGGCGTTTCAGCCAGGAACTTTTCAGCTTGAAGCCGGAGCCGAGAGACTAAAAGCGCTTTACGCTCGAACCGAAGTATTGGTTCTGAACCGTGAAGAGGCAGTTTTGGTATCAGGCGGTGATTATAACGATATACACGGATTATTCAATTTGCTTCACGCGTTAGGTCCGCGCATAGTTGTGATTACTGATGGACCAGCCGGGGCTTATGCCTCAGATGGTCAAGAGCGATTTAAGATGCCTCCTTACCCTGATCCAGCACCACCCTACGAACGCACCGGAGCAGGTGATGCCTTTGCGTCTACTTTCGTAGCAGCTCTTATTAAAGGCAATACTGTTGAAGGGGCCTTGCAATGGGCACCGATAAACTCTATGAGTGTTGTTCAGCGTACAGGCGCCCAAGCTGGACTTCTCACCGAAAAAGAAATCGAAGAGTACCTGAAAAACGCTCCTGAGTGGTATAAGCCCGAGCGCTTTTAATATACATTTAACCGATGGCAGTCCAGCCGCCTAAATGATATGCTTATGGTAGAATTATGTCCAAACTACTAGCTAACCTTCTAGCTGCCCGCGAGCCTTTGTTTTCACTATCGATCCAAGAACTTGAAAGGGCTAGCGGCAACTCAGGCGTAGATGTGCGTCTGACTGCTGAAATAATTCAAGTCAACCACCAAAAAATACGTGAACTCGGACTCGATCCGCTCGACACCACACCTGCTGAGTTATATCGTGCTCTTTTGTCTTTAGTTGCCCGACACGATCAATTTTTAGCTAAAAGGATTGGCGCAAAAGACTATCAGAGCGTCAAAAAAACTGTGCCAAAGATCACTGCCTTCGTTGAATCGCTGGACATTCCAAAGTCTGCGTTGGCCATTAAGCATAGTTCAATCAAACGACTGATCAAGGCCTGTCCACCTAAAAGAGTAATGAAACAACTCAACTATCGATCGGTTGATTCCATGTTGAAGCGCGAGCCAGTTGCGCAAATCATGGCTGCTATTGCAGTGCTGGAATCAAGCTCCTGGCAACGAAACTTTATTAAAAAATATGCCAAGCTCACTGCTTCAGATTTTGAAATGAGGCCAATTGACATAACAATAATAAATAATGAACGCTGGAATAATCAGGCAGAAAACTACGTAAAATCAAATCGTAATTGCTTGCTCCCGATCAAGGAAATCGGTGTAATAGCTGTTTTGCCTCTGCCATTTGCCAATATGCGCGGCCTAGTCATTACCTTATTCCCAATGCTGTTGCACTATATAAATGAGATTCGACTGTGTAGCTCACTTTTTAAGATGCATCAAATACATCCGGATTTTGGCAGTACTGTAGCCAACACGCTTCTCCACGAGCCCACGCATCATGCTGTAATGGCCGGACAGCAGATTCGCTGGCGAGTCATCCACCGTTATTTTGGAAAATCCGGCGAAACAGAACACCCTGAGATTTTTGAACCGCATCTTCAGCAGGAAGATTTGGTATGGCGACAGGCGGAAGAGGCGCTATACGCGGTAGAGCCAGCATTGCATTATTGGCACGGCCTTAGTTATGTCGCACATAATAATCTCAAGCGGCCGATTAGCTTTAATATGTTGGACGTCGCCTTAAATTATGCCAATAATCTTCCGTTTGGTTCACACGCCATTCATCACTTTAGAGACAGCCTATGGAATGAGATATACCTGAGGTATTTGGCGCAAAGACCCCTAGAGCAACACGTATTAAGCCAATTAACGAATAATATTGTAGAACCAGAGATATCGTTACTTTAGAAAGGACTGTTATGTATCAAATTTGTGTTTCCGGTGCAGCTAAAGGCAAGAGCGTTGAAGAGGGAAAAGAGTTGGCGATTGCGGTTGGTGAAGCAATAGCCAAAGCTGGCCATAGTTTGTTGACAGGCGCCACTATCGGCCTGCCAAACTATGCTGCCGAATCCTACAAAGCAGCCGGTGGCAAGATGAGCGTTGGTATCAGCCCGGCGGCAACAAAGATTGAACACATGATGAAGTACCGGCTGCCAATCGAAGCTTACGACACGATTCTTTTCACAGGCCTACATTATGTGGGACGTGATTCGCTGCTTATCGCATCAAGTGATGCAGTGGTAAGTATCGGCGGAAGACTCGGGACACTCCATGAGTTTACAATTGCAATGGAGTCTGACAAGCCGATCGGCTTTTTGCAAGGTGCAGGTGGAGTGAGCACTGAAATTATGGACATTCTACACGCAGCTGGCGAAGAACACAGTGAAGATGTCGTGTTTAGTCCAGATGCTCAAGAGCTTCTAACGAAGTTGGAGGAGATTCTGGACCACCGAAAACATCTTTATTATCGAATGCGAACCGAACGATATAATGGAAGGAAGAAAAAGTGATATTCAACGGTCCACTCAAACTCGCAGTTGTTGTAATCATTGCCAGTCTAATTATTGGCGGTGGATATGTCATTTATTCTCAGTTTTCCAAAACCAGCATCTCATCGTTCGACGAGTGCGTAGCAGCTGGCTATCCAGTTATGGAAAGCTATCCAGAGCAATGCCGTGCTAACGGACAAACATTTATAAGACAAATTCAGTAACCGTTTTAAGTTATTCTGACCATAAGATGATAATAATTGCTACAATATAAGATGTGGCAAATTTTAAATTAGCATCAGAATTCCAGCCAACCGGTGACCAGCCAGTTGCAATCAAACAGCTTACTGAGGGGTTGAAGGGCGGCGTAAAAGAACAAACTTTGCTTGGTGTTACCGGGTCAGGCAAGACATTCACTATGGCGAATGTTGTTCAAAACGTTCAAAAGCCAACCCTTGTGCTTAGTCACAATAAAACTTTAGCTGCTCAACTCTATGGTGAGTTCAAGCGGTTCTTTCCTAACAATGCAGTGCATTATTTTGTAAGCTACTTCGATTATTATCAGCCGGAAGCCTACATACCTAGATCTGATACGTATATAGAAAAAGATTCGCAAATCAACGAAGAGATTGATCGCTTACGGCATGCTGCAACAGACGCTCTGTTATCTCGCAGAGATGTACTTATCGTAGCAAGCGTGAGCTGTATTTATGGCATTGGTTCAGTTGAAGATTACGGAGACATGTCAATAGTCATTCAACGTGGTGAGCGCCGGGTGCGTGACAAGTTTCTGCGCCATCTTACAGATATTCAATATCAGCGCAATGACATAGATTTTCATCGCGGGACATTTAGAGTTCGCGGCGATGTAGTCGATATTTTTCCAGCCGGCGAAGAAGTAGCTTATCGGGTGGATTTTTTCGGTGATGAAATAGACAGGCTTACTAAGATCGATCCACTAACCGGTGAAGTTTTAGCCTCGCTTGATAGTTTGCGTGTTTTTCCGGGTTCTCACTTCGTAACTCCGCAGGACAAGCTAAAGGTCGCCCTTGGTCAGATTCAAATCGAACTTGAAGAGCGCTTACAGTTCTTTAAGAAAAATAATCAGTTACTAGAAGCTCAACGCTTAGCCCAGCGGACAAAATTCGATCTAGAAATGCTCGAAGAGACCGGTTTTGTTAAAGGTATTGAGAACTACAGTCGTTATCTTACCAACCGAGAGCCGGGCGAACAGCCGGCGACGCTACTCGATTATTTTCCTGACGACTATCTGATGTTTATCGACGAATCGCACATGACAGTTCCGCAGATTAGAGGCATGTATAACGGTGACCGTGCTCGTAAAGAGGTGTTGGTTGAGCATGGCTTTCGTTTACCGAGTGCATTGGACAACCGTCCGTTAACTTTTACTGAATTTGAAAAACATATTAATAATGTTATTTATGTCAGTGCTACGCCTGCGGAATATGAATTAAGTCGTAGCCCTGAACCCGCGCAACAGGTGATAAGACCAACCGGGCTGCTTGATCCAAACATTGAGGTCAGGCCGATTGAGGGGCAGATCGACGATCTTATATCTGAAATTCGTGACACTGTCAGCAAACGACAGCGGGTGCTGGTTACGACTCTAACCAAGCGAATGGCGGAAGATTTAACCGAATATCTCCAGGAAATAAATATCAAAGTTACATATCTGCATAGTGATATTGATACGCTTGAAAGGACGGATATTCTTAGAGATTTGCGTTTGGGCACATATGACGTAGTAGTGGGTATCAATCTGCTGCGTGAAGGCCTGGA
This sequence comes from uncultured Candidatus Saccharibacteria bacterium, assembly GCA_964537935.1. Lineage (GTDB taxonomy): Bacteria > Patescibacteriota > Saccharimonadia > Saccharimonadales > CAZICT01 > CAZICT01. Next base: position 45,193 of record CAZICT010000001.1, read on the forward strand.
CCTGCCTGAGGTAAGCCTTGTAGCGATACTTGATGCCGATAAAGAAGGATTTCTTAGAAGCGAACAGGCGTTGATTCAAACAGTAGGACGGGCGGCTCGTCACATTGAAGGAAGGGTCATTATGTATGCCGATAAGGTTACGAAAAGCATGCAAAAAACCATTGATGAAACCACAAGGCGCCGGGAAATCCAACAGGAATACAACCAAGAACACGGTATTACTCCTAAAGGTATAGCCAAAACTATAGAAAAAGGGATGCGACCCGATCTTCCGGAGGAAGTCAAAAAAGCTAAGTTGGATCTTAAAAAGATTCCTAAAGACGAATATAAACATCTAATCAAAGACTTAAGTGCGCAAATGGAGCTTGCGGCTGCCAACCTTGAGTTTGAAAAGGCCGCCGAACTTCGCGACATTATCGAAGAAGTGAAAGCAAAGCTTTAGCTATCAAGTCGCCGGATTAGGAATTCGCTGGCTTTACGCATTTTAGCATTAGCTTTTTCCGGCTTCATCGGCAATATATGCCCTCGCCCTTGTATTATCTCCAGAGATACATTGGCAGGCTGATTGTGTGCAATACGTTGCCACATTGGTATTTGGGCAAGCGGATCCTTTTCTCCTGCAATTACCACAGTCGGATATGTGCTGATTACTGATTCGACTTCATTTTCGTTAGTGCCCTTAAGCAGCTCTAGACCCTGATGTATTAGACAGTTTACATCTCTAAAATTAAGCCCATACCTCTTAATGGCAGAGAATATGAATTGCATTTCACTCACCGGCGTTTTTAAGCCAATCTCAATAAAGGCATCAACCGTAAGCTGCCTGGGAAGTTGAATTAACATTGACCGCAGAACGTTTTTTGGATCTACCAGAGCTGGAGACAGGTACACCAAACCTGCCAGATTAACTGCTTCTGATGAGGGCAGTTTAATATTTTTTTTCGCAAAATGGTGTAACACAACGCTGCCCATTGATGTTCCTTCACCGAATATCATTGCCTGTCCACTCAAGGCTTTTACTAAAGCTAATCGTTGCTCGGCCATGTCCTCAAATCCGTGAAGGCTGCGCTCGTTCCATCCATAGCGGTCACCTGTACTGCCTACACCGTTGGAGCCTACCGAAACTATACGGGCGTTAGGAAATTGATAATGTAGTTGTTCCTGGAAACGTGTGCGGAAACCACCTTCTATAGTTTCGGTGAATCCCGGGAAGGAGATGATCGTCAATGCTGCCTGATTATCGATTGGGTCGGTAATTTCAACCGCAAACTTATAGCCGTTATTTTCAATCGCATAGAGCCGATGCCGTGATGGGCTGCTTGCCAGCTGGTTTGAGCTGGTTTCACGAAGGCCTACAAGGGAAATATTGCCTAGGCTTTGAACCGATCGGTCAACAATCGGATCAATTTCATGAGCAGGAAGCCGATGCAGCGACACGCGCTCACTAATTGATATGTCGCTGTGTTTAGTCAGAGTAGCTTCAGAGTCGGGTATCGGAAAATCTCGAACTTCAGCAAAGCGATCGATGTTTTTTTCGCTGCTGGAGTGAATGAGATCCGATGTCATAGATCGTTGTGCCTATATGCTATTAACTTAATACTATTCTCAGGCTGCTTATTTGTAAATTCGTTAGAGCAATGCCACATTTGCTATACTGATGTGAAATGGCACAGATAACCAAGGATGATGTATTAAAATTGGCTCGCTTAGCGCAGCTGCAACTATCAGATGAAGAAGTGTCTCATTTTTCAGAAGAGTTAAGTGAGATTCTGGGATATGTCGAAAAACTGTCAACAATTGATTTAAGTACCTATAAGCCCACCTATCAGGTGACTGGTTTGGAGAACGTCACACGTCCCGACAAAGTAAAACAATACACAGCATCTCCCGATGATTTGCTTAAAAACGCACCACAGCGCGAAGGGCGCCAGTTTAAGGTCAAGAGGATGATTGGCTAAATGAGCAGTTGGAAACCAATAAGTGAGCTGGCAGATTCCGTTCGATCAGGCAAAATATCGGCATTTAGCTTGGTTGAGAAGTCGTTGCAATGCATTAACGACAAACAGGAATACCAAGCCATAATTGCCACCTGTGACGAGCGTGCCAAAACTAAGGCAAAAGAAATAGACGAAAAAGTAGCCAAAGGCGAGGATCCGGGACAGCTGGCGGGGATACCTTTTATTGCTAAAGATAATTTTCTGGCTTTTGGGGCGAACACCACGGCTGCAAGCAACATACTAAAAGGTTTTGATGCACCATATCAGGCAACAGCAATAGAGCGGCTTGAGGCTGCCGGGGCTATCTGTGTTGCCAAAGCAAACTTGGATGCATTTGCACATGGATCCAGCACTGAAAACAGTGATTTTATGGTAACTAAAAATCCTCACGATAAAACCCGAGTTCCTGGCGGTTCATCTGGCGGGTCGGCAGCGGCTGTAGTGCTTGAAATGGCGCCCTTTGCTTTGGGGACAGATACCGGGGGATCAATACGGTTGCCAGCGGCTTATTGTGGAGCTGTCGGTTACAAGCCGACCTACGGTCTTGTTTCACGAAGCGGCGTTATAGCTATGGCCAGCAGCACCGACGTGGTTGGGCCGCTTGCAATGCGTGTCGATGATGTGGCGACCGTACTTGATGTAATGAGTGGCCGCGATGAGCTGGATAGTACGACTATTGAGCGTGACACGCAGCCATACACAGAACTAGATATTAGCTTAAGAGGTAAAAAAATCGGCGTAATCAAAGAGTATGTCTCTGATTCGCTTAACGTTGATATCAAGAATTCAATTAACGCCGCGCTTGAAAAAATTAAACAAGCCGGCGCAGAAGTTGTAGAAATCAGCTTACCTTCACTTCCCCTCGCATTGGCGTGTTACTACGTTATTTGTCCGGCGGAAGTCAGCAGTAATTTAAGTCGTTATGATGGGCAACGGTTCGGTTATTCCGCTGAAGATGCTGAAAATCTGGACGAAAGCTATAGTCGTAGCCGTAGTATTGGCTTTGGCAACGAAGCCAAGCGACGAATAATGATTGGTACCTATGTGTTATCGAGCGGATATTACGACGCTTACTATAAGAAGGCCCAACAGATGCGCACAAAACTGATTGAAGAATTTGCTGCAGCTTTCGAACAGGTCGACATATTGGCTGGCCCTACAGCTCCGTCGACGGCCTTTAAGATAGGTGAAAATTCTGAAGACCCTCTACAGATGTATTTGACTGACATAATGACTGTTGCTGCCAATTTGACCGGTGTTCCGGCAATCAGTATTCCTGCCGGTTTGGTTGACAATCTGCCAGTAGGCCTTCAATTAATTGCCCCACAACATCACGACAGAACTTTGTTATCAGTGGCTAAAGAAACGGAAAGGATGATCTCATGACACCTGAAGCTATTTTTGTCAGCGTGATTGCCGGACTAATCGTCATTCTGTCTGCTCTTATCATAATTGCCAAGAAGCCCAAGCGTCTTAAGAAGGAAAAGTACACATATGACTGGCGGGAGCTTCAAAAGCTTTGCAAAGACAAATCGTGTTGGCCGGAGGCCATTATCGCAGCCGATCGATTGCTCGATAAAGCCCTGAAAAAGCGTAAGTTCAGTGGCAAATCTATGGGCGAAAGAATGGTTTCAGCTCAAAAGGTATTCAGTGATAATGATGGTGTTTGGTTTGCTCATAATCTTTATAAAAAGGTAGTTGCTGATCCTGAATTTAAGATAAAAGAAGCCGACGTCAAAGATGCACTGGTTGGTTTTAGGCAAGCACTACGCGACTTAGGAGCGCTAGAAAATGGTCAGTCAAGCAATACGTAAACAATACCAAGCCACCATAGGAATTGAATGTCATGTGCAGCTTAAGACTGCTTCAAAGCTATTTTCAGCGGTCAGCAATGATGCCCGCGAGGCAGAGCCCAACACCCTTATAAGTCACATAGATGTTGGCCTGCCTGGTGCGTTGCCGGTACTTAACGAGAGGGCAATTGAGCTGGCTATGAGAGCAGCTTTTGCACTTGGCACGGTGCCGCAGCAATTTAGCAAGTTTGACCGTAAGCATTACTTTTATCCGGACTTGCCGAAAGGCTATCAGATAAGTCAATTCGATCAACCTATTATTCTTGGCGGGTCGGTTATGATAGCTGTCAACGGAGAAGAAAAGCAAATCGGTATTACGCGCGCCCATCTGGAAGAAGATGCCGGTAAAAGTACTCATCCAACCGGAAAAGATTACAGCTTGGTTGACTTAAATCGAGCAGGCACCCCACTGCTAGAAATTGTGTCAGAGCCTGAAATTCATACTCCTGAAGAAGCCAAGGCTTTTGCCAGAGAGCTTTACCTGTTAATGCGCTATGCGGAAGTATCTGATGCCGATCTTTATCATGGCAATATGCGCTTTGACGTTAATGTGAGTGTCAGCAAACATGCCGGGCAGCTTGGAACACGAACTGAAACTAAAAATTTAAATAGTTTTAGAAGTGTCGAAAAAGCGGTGGAGTACGAAATAAATCGACAGATTGAAACACTTGAAAAAGGTGAAAAAATAGTACAAGAAACTCGCGGCTGGGATGATAGCAAGCTTAAAACATTTAGTCAGCGCACAAAAGAAGATGCCCATGATTATCGCTACTTCCCTGAACCGGATATTCCACCGATAGTCTTACAGAGTGAAGACATAAAACGTGCGGAAGCCGGGATGCCTGTCATGCCGGGAGAGTGGCGAGCACGCTTATCAAAGCTTGGACTCGATTCTGCTCAGATCGAAACATTGGTTGAGGGCGAGCTGGAGAACGAAAATATCAGCCTACTACCACTAATTGAAGAAAACCTTTCGGATCCTGATAAGGCTAAGTTCCTTGCAAACTGGCAAGTAAATATAATGATTCCTTTACTGAGAGAAAGAGCGGTCAAATTAAGTAATGAAAACAGCAATCGACTGGAACTCATAATTTATGAACTTGTAAAAAGTGACAAATTAAGCTCCACGGCCGCAAAGAACTTATTCACCGATCTGATAGGGCAAACCGAGCTTCCAGAAGATATCGAGAGTTATGCCGAGAGCAAAGGGTTAATTCAGGTATCTGATGAGTCTGAGATTGAAAAAATAGTGCTAAAGGTCATTTCAGAAAACAACCAAGCGGCTGATGACGTCAGGAACGGAGAAATGAAAGCGATTGGTTTTCTGACAGGCCAGGTGATGAAAGCCAGTAAAGGTAAGGCTAACCCTCAGCTGGCCCAGCAGTTATTGCGCAAGCACTTACAGTAACCGCCAGCCAAAAAGGAGCAACAATGAACAAAGTTAGAAAAGCAGTTATTGCAGCGGCAGGGTTTGGAACGCGTTTTTTGCCGCAGACCAAAGCTATGCCCAAAGAAATGCTGCCACTGGTCGATAAGCCGATCATCCAGTATATCGTTGAAGAGCTGGTTGAAGCCGGTATAGAAGACATCGTGATAGTCACCGGTTATCACAAACGTTCAATTGAGGATCATTTTGATGCAATTAGTGCTGATTTAAGAGCAAATTTAGAACAGGGCAATAAAAACGAACTACTTAGGCAGGTTGACCGTGTCTCGAAGCTGGCTAACTTTGTTTACATTCGCCAAAAAGGTCCGTACGGTAATGCCACGCCGGTTTATAACGCGTCTCACCTCATTGGCGATGAGCCATTCATATACACTTTTGCCGATGATTTTATTGTGGCTAGACCATCTCGTTTTAAGCAAATGATAGAAACGTATCAAAAAACCGGCAATAGCGTGCTGCCTTGCATAAGGCTAATAAATGACGAAGATTATAGCCGCTATGGAATAGTCGCCGGTAAAGAAATTGAACCAGGTTTGATATCTTTAGATACGATCATAGAAAAGCCCGGCAAGAAATCAGCACCGAGTAATCTAGCAAGCGTAACCGGATATCTGCTTACTCCCGATATATTTTCCTATCTTACAGCCACGCGTCAAACCATAGCCAAAGGAAAAGAATTTTATATCCAGGACGCAATGCAAAAAATGATCTCCGACGGACATACCCTGCTCGCCAAAGAAATTACAGACGGCAGATATTACGATACCGGGAATAAGTTAGAATATGTGAAAACTGTCGTCGACTTTGCTTTGCAGCACGAAGACATAAATACTGAATTTGCCGCCTACCTCAAGAATGTAGCCAAAGAGCTCTAGCTGAAAATAGTGTATACTATTAACGATGAATACAGCAGAACAAGTCATTCTAATCATACTCGCCGCTACCTTAGCTATATTCCTGATTTTGGCAATTACGGCAACGATTAAAGTTATCCAGATTTTGAACCACCTGAAGAGCATAAGTGAAAAAGCTGAACATATCGCCGACAAAGCGGAGGCGGTGGGCGATTTTTTTAGCAAGGCCGCCGGACCTACAGCGGTGGCGAAGCTATTTGCTAGCATTGCCGAGAACGTATTTGATAGAGACAAGAAACGTAAATCTAAGTAACGGAGGTAGCTATGGGAAAAAAGGGTAAAAACTTTGCGATCGGAACTTTGTTAGCAGCTGCGGTGGGCTATATTACGGGTATCCTTACTGCACCTAAAAGCGGCAAGGAGACACGTAAAGATATTCATGACGCAGCAGGCAAAGCTAAGAAAGACGCCGAAAAGAAGCTTAAAGAACTTCACAGCGAATTAGACGAACAGATCGACAAAGCAAAAGAACGCGTAAGCGAACTGACAAAGACCGCAAAAGAAGAGCTGAACACTCTTGTTGATAAAGCACAAGGTGCCAAGCAGAAAGCCAGAGAAACTCTAAGTTCGATTCATGAAGGCGACGAAAGCGACGATAAAGAGCTGGAAAAGGCCGTCGACGACGTAAATGCGGCCATAGCCAACCTAAGAGATTACCTTGACAAAAAAAGCAGCACAAAATAGCGAACAGAAAAAAATCCGTGCCGAAAATGAAGAGCTTGGCCGGCTGTTAAAGAAAATATTTGAATCGGGCTATCCGAGCAATCGCAAGTTCTTATTAATGAACTTCTTAAGAGGCATTGTCACTGGCGTAGGTGGGGTCATCGGCGCCACGGTAATTATTGCGCTTTTGTTATGGCTATTATCGTTCTTTGATAGCGTTCCTTTAGTCGGGCCGCTAATTGATAACGTGCAAGATTCTATCGAATCTCGATAATGTTGTAATTAAAAGCGTCGCTATCTTGGTGATAATTTTCTAAAATAGAGACAATAAGGAGGGTAGCAGTGCCAAAAGCCAAGCTTACCAGTAAAGACTATGTCCATTTGCATAATCACACTCAGTATAGCTTGCTTGACGGCTTGACTCGACTAGGGCCGTTGATGGATTTTGTCAAAGAAAGCGGTATGCCGGCAGTCGCGATGACTGATCATGGCACCTTATCTGGCGCTATAGATTTTTATAAAGAAGCAAAAGACAAAAACATTAAACCTATTATTGGTATCGAAACCTATGTTGCTTCCAGAAAGCACACTGATAAAGATCCCGGTAAAGACAAACAGCGATATCACTTGATACTGCTGGCAATGAATAACACCGGCTATGAGAATTTAATGCGTCTTTCAACCATCGCTAACCTCGATGGGTATTACTATTTTCCGCGTATCGATCATGAGTTGCTTGAGCAATACAACGAGGGTTTAATTTGTTTGAGTGCCTGTATGGGAAGCGAAGTAGGCGACGCAATTAAGCGCGAACAATATGACCAGGCTAAATCCATAGCCTCCTGGTACAGATCAGTGTTTGGTGATCGTTACTATCTGGAAATCCAAGACCACGGGCATCCAGACAACCCTTTTCATAGCAAAGAACAGCAAGTTGTCAATGAACAGATATTGAAGCTGGGTAAAGAACTGTCGATACCAGTTGTAGTTACTTGTGATGCTCATTATCTCAAGCACGAAGACCAGGATGCTCATGAGATTCTGCTTTGCGTAGGAACGGGATCATATCTGAGTGACGAAAAGCGTATGTCACTTAAGGAGTTTCCCCTGCATGTTACCGACCCTAAAGAATTAATTGATCGGTGGGGCAAAGATCATCCGGAAGTCATAACTAATTCCAGGGTGATTGCTGAAAGATGCGAAGTTTCGATTGATCTCGGAAAAATCCTTATCCCGACTTTTGACGTCCCTGAGGGTGAGACCGAAAAAACCCATCTTGATAAGTTGATTTACAAGGGACTGGCTTGGCGTTATGGTGGAAAAACCGAAGAAGAAGCCGCTAAACTCACGATCCCTGAGATAAAAAAGATATTAGCTAAAGAAATACTTGAACGAACTCAATATGAGTTATCGGTTATCGATAATATGGGCTTTAATGGCTACTTCTTGATTATTCAAGATTTTATCAACTGGGGAAAAGAGCGAGGCATTGTGTTTGGTCCAGGACGAGGTTCAGCAGCCGGCTCGATAATCGCCTACGCACTTAAGATTACCGAACTTGATCCACTGAAATACGACTTACTATTTGAGAGGTTTCTTAATCCGGATAGAATCTCAATGCCGGATATTGATATTGATATTCAAGATACCCGTCGCGACGAAGTTATTCAATATTGTGTTGAGAAGTATGGTAAAGAAAAAGTAGCCAATATTGTTACCTTCGGTAGGATGTTTGCCCGCAACGCTGTTCGCGACGTTGCCAGAGTCCTGGAGGTGCCTTATGCTGACGCGGATCGTTTAGCCAAGATGATACCTGCGCCTATCCAGGGACGGCACATCCCGCTAGAGGTTTCACTCAAAGAAAACAACGATCTTAAAAGAGAGTATGAGACTAACGAGGTTTCCCATGAGGTATTGAATCAGGCTATGCGCCTGGAGGGAACTATTCGTAGTCACGGCGTGCATGCAGCTGGAGTAGTTATAGCACCGGATGATATAGTCAAATTCGCACCGCTTGAAATGGCACAAAAGGGAGTAGTTACTACCCAGTATCCGATGGGACCAATCGAAGAGCTCGGTTTGCTTAAGATAGACTTCTTAGGTCTGTCCAACCTTACGATTATCAAAAACACGCTTAGAATCGTGAAAAAAGTATACGGTAAAGAAGTCGACATAAACGAGATACCGCTTGACGATAAAAAAACATTTGAACTTTTACAACATGGAGATACCACAGGAGTTTTTCAGCTAGAGTCTGCGGGGATGAAACGCTATCTGAAAGAATTAAAGCCTACGGTGTTTGACGATATCGTTGCTATGGTGGCGCTGTACCGGCCAGGCCCAATGCAGTTTATTGATGATTTTATCGCCCGAAAACACGGCCACAAAGAGATAACCTATCCGCACCCCAGTATGGAAAACGCCCTAAAGACCACTTACGGTGTTTTGGTGTACCAGGAACAAGTCATGCAGATAAGTAAGGAAGTTTGTGGATTCACCGGCGGAGAAGCGGATACGTTACGCAAAGCTATCGGAAAGAAAAAGGCCGATCTTATGGCCAAGATGAAAGACAAGATGATTGAGGGTGGCCAAAAGCATAGCGGCATCGACGCCGAGTTCATGAAACGCTTTTGGAAGCAGCTCGAGGACTTTGCTGCTTATTGTTTCAATAAGTCTCACGCCGCTTGTTACGGTCTTATCGCTTATCAAACAGCGTACTTAAAAGCCCATTACCCAGCTGCTTTCATGGCAGCCTTAATGACCAGTGATTCGGATGACATAGACCGGCTAGCTGTTGAGATATCCGAATGCAAACACATGGGCATTGATGTTTTACCACCCGACATTAATGAATCGTTTGTGGAGTTCGCTGTCGTCCCAAAAACAAACCAAGTCCGCTTTGGGCTCTCAGCCATAAAAAATGTTGGTATTGGCGCTGTCGAAGAGATTTTACGCGCCCGTGGCGACCAGCCTTTCACAAGCCTAGAGGAATTCTTTGAAAACGTAAACACCAGGATTGCCAATAGAAAGACTCTTGAAAGTTTGATCAAGTCGGGTGCTTTTGACCGCTTCGGACAAAGGAGCACGTTGCTCAATAACCTGGATACCATGTTAGCTTACGCCTCACGTATACAAAAAGAGAAAGCCAGTGGACAAACCGATTTATTCGGAAATATGATTGAGGTCGAAATATCCAAGCCGCAGTTGACGCTCAATTCTGACGGTCCAAGCCATTCCCAAAGAGATATTTTACTTTGGGAAAGAGAACTCCTGGGGCTATATTTAAGTCAGCATCCGCTAGAAGATTATGAGGCTCTTCTTGCCGAACAGGCGATTCCGATCATCGAGCTAAAACCCGCACACGACGGTAGAACGGTTAGCGTCGGCGGTGTAATATTAGACGTGAGAGAAATTGTTACAAAAAATGGACAAAAGATGGCATTCGTAAAAATAGGTGACCGAGCTTCTGAGCTAGAACTGATACTCTTCCCCTCTATTTTTCAGCAAACTACTGGCATTTGGGAGCGAGATCGTGTGGTGTTGGCCAAAGGCAAAGTTAACGCAAAAGATCGGGAAGGTAAACTTATTGAAGACGTTAAAATCCTTGTCGATGATGCCAGGGAAGTTACATTCCAACAGGCCAAAGCCTACCAGTCAACCGGCAAAAAGAAAAACATTCCTAAGGCGAAAAAAGCTACCGCTCAGGCAACTGTCGCCAAGCCGTCTAGCGTAGTATCGGACGAAGTTAAACGGCTTTATATTCGCCTTGAGAAAAGTGACGATAATTCAATGCTGTTGTCATTAAAATCATTGCTTGATGAGAAGAAGGGCGATAATGAAGTTGTTTTGGTGCTTGGGCCTTCCGATAATAAGCAAATTATCCGTTTGCCTATGCGTGTATCATGCACCCCAACTAACATTAATGCCATTGGTGAGCTTGTTGGCTCAAATAATGTAAAGTTACATTAAAGTTACTGAATAACCCCGACCGTTCGCACCAGAGTGATTCCGATGATTATCAAGCCTATGAGCGTACTGTCAAGTAATGGGTGGTGGATAATAAACTGCTCACTATTTTTAAGCAGGCGCTTTAACCCAACCGCATGTTTAATTAGAAGTACAGTTACTGCCACTCCGACGATAATTCCGACACTGACGTAAGCCCAAGCAAGATTCCCGTTAGCCAGTGTTTGAATCCTCGCAACAGGTCGGCTCTCAACTGCTTGCAGACCGGTCATATTGATTGAGTTAGGTATTGTAAAGTTGTCTTTGCGGGATTGGTCATTGGCGTGGCTTTTAGTTGGTGAGCCAGATTCTTGAGCCACAGGCGTTCGGGGCGGCTGGTTAGTTGGTTGGGCTTGGGCTACCTGGGGCGGTTGTGGTTCCGATTCAGGTTGGGGTGCTTGTTGTTGATTTGATTGCGCCAGTGTTTGGGGCTTGCCGTACATTGCTACCACCACGGTCTGCTGACCGGAATTGTTAAAGTCTTCAGAATTAGCGAAGCCAAATCCTACCTCGGTGAATTCGCTATCCAGCATATTTGCCTTATGTGACGGACTATTCATCCAGCCAGTTATGGTATCACTGCTGTTAAGAAAGCCATAGGCTAAATTTTCACCGGCTTTCAGATACTGGTAACCAGCCGTATCAATAAATACCCAGGGCTCCTGACCGTCAGGTGTACTGTGCGACCAATAGTCTCTGGCCACCATGTCATTAGCTTTGCTTTGAGCGGCACTACTGAGTTGAGAATTGAGGGTTAAGGCGTTTCGCCCGTTGTTGGCTCGTTGGCTGTTAGTCGCTAAGAGAAGTCCATTGATGCTTGTATTTGTGGCGTAGGCGAGTATGCCGTGTCCAGGACGAGCGCCACTAAGCAAGATACTTAGAAGAATAGCTACAACTAATGGAAGGTAGGGCAGATAAGTTTTGTGAAACTTCTTGGATCGGCGCTGGTGATGTCCTTGGCGCTTTTTTTGCTGGGTAGTTCTTTTTCGACTTTTTTGTTTTGCGGGCATGATTTTAATTTTCGTTTTATTCTAAACCGATTATATCATTAAGCCTAACTTAGTCTAGTCAGTCTCGGCTGCCGGGTTGACAAAGAAGTACCAAATGGCTGCTCCACCAAATAGAATTACCGCAAGCAACCACCAGTTTTGAGATAGCCAGCCGCTTTCTTCATCTTCTGACTCTTCATCGGCGGTTTCTTCCTGTGCTTCATCAGATGTTGTAGTTTGTGGCTCTCCCGAATCGTCGTCCGCCGTCACATCACCTTCACTGGCGGCTTGGCCCGTTTCATTAATCTGCTGCTGTAGTTCAGTGAAGAATTCTTCATTCTCAGCGGCGCTAATCACAACGCCAGGTACCGCAAAACCACCGATATTCTCAGTATAAGGAGCATTAATTTGGGTTGTTATTCCAAGTTCAAGTAATTTGGCGCCATTTGATTGTGCGATTTCATAAGCTTGAGCCGGTGAAAGCTCGCGACCATTTTTCTCTGCAAAATCCAGCAGCATATGTGTTACACCGTCGCCAGGTTGAACGGTATAAGAGTATTCTGATTCTTGATTTTCTGCTTCTTGCTGACTGGACGTTTCGTCATCAGTGGCTTCGCTGTTTTCTTGTGAGTGTATCGGTTGCGTTAAAAATAGAACTGATAGTAAGATCGCTATACCAAGCACCTTAAGTGTGGTGTAAAACTTGCTAAAGGTTAGCTGTTGCATTCGTGGAACCCTCCTGATATATAATTAGCCCCACCACATTTGATTATTACTTTACATAGGAAACTATAATTTTTCAATAATGTTTCTAAAAGTTGTTATCACACCTTAATAAAACGCAAATGATAAAGTGCTATCGCAGCAGCCTGGGTAACATTAAAAGATTCTTTTTGACCCAGCATAGGAATTTCTACAGTCATATCGGCAAGAGCAAGTATTTCAGGCTCAATACCTTCAACTTCACGGCCTACTATGAGCGCCGTTTTGTCTTCAGGATGAAACATTGGCAAGCTAATGGAATCTTTATGCTGTTCAAGGGCAATTATGCTGTAAGAATTGCTACGTAGATTACCAAGAACATCTTCGATACGCTGGTGATGGGCCCAGTCAACAGACTGCTCGGCGCCTAATGCTGTTTTAGTGATCATCCTATCAGCGTTTTTGGCAATATGGGGTAGACGTTCATCCTTTTTCATAATCGGGTACGGTGTATAGCCGGTTAAAAACACCTTGTCTACCCCTAAGCCATCAGCAGTCCGAAGTAATGATCCGACATTATGACAACTGCGGAGGTTATGAGCAATAAGAATAATTGAGCGGTTCATATTAACCAGAGTAGCAGATCACACTAGTTAGCAGTCTCTGCTTATGCTTAAATAGTTGTATGTCTCAAGATGCTCGACGCGACGAAGAGCTTAGTACGCAACGTCGTGCCCAAATACTTAATCTGCAATACGCTGACACGTCCGGACCAGGACAAAAAGTGCTTTATAAAGATCTGCTCACTAATGAAGAGTTATATCAATATAAGGTGGTGCCACTGTATTCTGACGACCATACAGTTAATTTTGGAGTTACCAACACTACATCCCAGCAGGTAATGTCTAATTTGAGGCAACGCTTTTTGGATCAGCGAGTGTCATTCGCATTAATTTCTGATACGGGGTATCGCGAATACATGAAACTTTATGATCCGCCAAAACAAGTGGTATATCACGACATCTCCTTGTCGTCGGCCGGGTCGGAAGAATTGCAGGAAACCGTTTCCGCAACATTGGCGCAGGTGCGAGCTGATGATATGTTGGCTTATCTGGTTCAACAAGCTCATAGACTCAATTCATCAGACATACACCTGGAAACCCAAAAGGAATATGTCAGGGTACGTTTTCGAATCGATGGAGTGCTACACTCTATCGCCCGGCTGCAACACGATAAGTATCGGATATTAGTATCGGCTATTGCCAGTGCCGGAAATATATCAACCGCTTCTGAGGACGCACAACAGGGTCACATCTCCCAGGAAGTATCAATGGCTGATGGTGCACGCGTAGACGTTAACCTTAGGCTCGAAACAGTTCAAACGGTTAACGGCATGGATGTAGTTATGCGGCTTTTCAATATGAATCAGGATATGTACCGGCTTGACCGCTTAGGGTTGTCGGAATCAGAGCGTAGGGTGGTCGACGATATTATTGATAAGCCGAGCGGACTCGTTCTGGTGGTAGGCCCCACCGGATCAGGTAAAACCACGACGCTGTATTCAATGCTTAACAGTCTCAATAATGAAGAACGAAAAATTATTACAATCGAAGATCCGGTCGAGTACCAATTTAGCGGTATCACCCAAATATCCGTAGCCAGTAAGTCGGCACAAGAAACCAACTTCGCAGAACGGCTAAGGGCGGTTTTACGTTTGGATCCTGATATCGTTATGGTGGGCGAAATTAGAGATATGGATACCGCTAAAACGGCGCTTCAGGCATCGCTCACAGGACATCTAGTGCTGTCTACTTTCCATGCTTCTTCTGCTTCAGCGGCATTGGCTCGTCTTATGGACGTCATTGAACAGAACCCTTTATTCGTATCATCCATACGGCTGGTGATGGCTCAGCGTTTGGTAAGACGGCTGGACGAAGCTACAAAACAGCCCTATCAGCCTGATGAAACAACCCTAAATAAGATTGCTCAGGTTATAAATACGTTGCCTGAAGGAATAGAAAAGCCAAACTTGGAAGGATTACGTCTATACACTCCCGGTAGTTCAGCCGAAAACCCATACGGCTTTTCCGGACAGCTTGCCTTACGCGAGCAATTCATAATGAGCGGAGAAATACGCAGCCTGCTCGAAAAGGGACGCGCCACTTCGGCGCAAGAGATCGAATCTGCCGCCGTAAACAGCGGTATGCGAACTATGCTTCATGATGGAATCTTGAAAGTTATTGCTGGTGAAACAACGCTGGATGAAGTTTACCGGGTTGTCGGCTAGGTTATTACTTTTGCGATTTCCGGAACCAGTCTCTCGTCCATAACGCTTGGGATTATTTCTTCAGGCGAAGGATTGGCCACTAGACTGGCTATAACTTCCGCGGCCTTAATTTTGTGATTATCAGTGATATCTCTAACACGGTTATCCAAAGCGCCTCTGAATATTCCAGGAAACGCCAAAGCATTATTGACTTGGTTTGGGAAATCGCTGCGACCGGTCGCAACTACGGCAGCACCGGCTGCTCGTGCAGCATCCGGAAGTATTTCGGGATCAGGATTAGCCATAGCAAAAATAATCGGGTCAGGCTTCATGCTCTTTATCATTTCACCATCGAGCAAATCAGGTTTTGATACACCTATAAAGATATCGGCTCCCTTAACAGCATCGTTAAGCGATCCGTTCACATGATTCGGGTTAGTCAGTTTTAACAGCTCTTTCTTTTCATCATTTAGATCACTTCTGTCTGGACTGATAATGCCTTTGCTGTCTATGGCTAGTATTTCCGGATTACTGTAAGTTTTGAGCAAACGAATGATTGCCGTACCGGCAGCTCCGGCTCCGACGCATACAATACGGCAGTTATCGAGTTGTCGGCCGGTTAACTTCGTAGCATTGATAAGTCCGGCCAGGACCACTACGGCGGTACCGTGTTGGTCGTCATGAAAAACCGGTATCGGCAATTCTTGCTTGAGTCGCTTTTCGATTTCGAAGCACTGGGGCGCGGCAATGTCTTCCAGATTAATACCGCCGAAACTTGGAGCAATCGCTTTTACTGCGGACACTATATCTTCAATTGAATGTACGTCCAAGACTATGGGTACAGCATCAAGATCGGCAAAGTGTTTAAACAACATGGCTTTACCTTCCATTACCGGTAGTGCGCCAAGAGGGCCAATATTACCAAGTCCCAAAACAGCAGAGCCGTCACTGATTACGGCCACACAGTTATTAAGCCAAGTGTAGTTACGAGCTTCATCGGGGTGTTCGGCAACATGGCGGCTAACCAAACCTACACCCGGCGTATAGTACGTACTTAGTTTATCTTTGGTATCAAGCGTGTCTTTTAATTTCAGAGCAATCTTGCCCTTAAGTTTTTGGTGTTGTTCGAGTGCTTGTTTGTAGTCCATTCATAAATGATAACAAACATTCAGGGTTAATTAACAGCATGCGATGAAGATATGGAAATTTAGTTGAATTAATAAAATGACACCATAGTAACAGACGTGATATACTTGACCTAAAGAGATTAATCGTGTAAGGTTATTTAGTCATGCAATCAGTTATTAGAGAGATTGAGAATCGCTATAAAAAGTCGCAAGTCGTTGATGTCAAATCGGGCGACACCGTTAAGGTGCATCAAAAAATACGAGAAGGCAATAAAGAACGTATACAGGTTTTTCAAGGACTGGTTATCAGAACGAACCGCAAAGGCAGCCACACGGCAACTATTACGGTGCGTCGCATTGCTAGCGGTATCGGAGTCGAAAAAACATTCATGGTTCACAGCCCATTGGTTGTTAAGATAGAAGTTACGAAGCGCAGCAAGGTACGTCGTAACTATCTTACCTATATGAGGGCTCGCACCGGTAAATCAGCTCGACTTGCCAATGTTGATTTCGACCGACGTTCAGTAAATGAAATCGAATCCAAAGCAGAGGCTTCGGTTAAAGATGAACGACAAGAAGAAGTAAGTACAGAGGTTTCTTCGGAAGCTTCCAAGCAAGAAGCAGAGAACCAGCAGGCAGCCGAGCCAGCTGAAGCGGTAAAGTCAGACGAAGCTGC
The DNA here is from genome assembly GCA_964537935.1 of uncultured Candidatus Saccharibacteria bacterium. GTDB lineage: Bacteria > Patescibacteriota > Saccharimonadia > Saccharimonadales > CAZICT01 > CAZICT01. Next base: position 61,832 of record CAZICT010000001.1, read on the forward strand.
AGCAGCTGACAACAAGGCAGAAACCAAACCTGCGAATAAATAACATTATTTCACTTATTTATAACCGCTTATGAACATTGGAGCGGTTATTTTTATTTAAACCATGCAATAATTACTATATGCAGATAGCGGGTATTGACGAAGCAGGGCGAGGCTGTTGGGCTGGTCCGCTCGTGGCAGCCGCGGTTATACTTACCGATGACATTAAAGGCATCAGAGATTCTAAAAGAATGAGCCCTAAACAACGACAAGAGGTTGCATCAGCCATTATAAATACTGCCTATGTTGGCGTAGGTATGGTATCTGCAGAAGAGGTAGACAGGCTGGGATTGACGCGGGCGACAGCAGTAGCGATGACTGAAGCGTTACAGAAAATTACGATTGACTACGAAGAAGTAATTATAGATGGAAATTATAATTATTTGCCCTATCTTCCAAGTGTAAGAACGATCATAAAGGCTGATGCTACCGTTCCGGCAGTTAGTGCAGCGAGTATTGTCGCCAAAGTTACACGTGATACATATATGCAAAAACTTGCACTTACCCATCCGGTATACGGGTTTGATACGCATGTAGGTTATGGAACTCAGGCTCATCTGCGGGCACTACAGCTTCATGGTCCCTGCAGTGAGCATCGTCGCAGCTATAAACCCGTTAAGCGTATTATCAAGGATCTTCAGTGACTAATTATCACACCGGTCATATGGCCGAACAGCGCGCTGCCGGTTTTTTAAAAGAGCGAGGGTTCGAAGTCCTTAATATAAATTGGCGAACAAGGTACTGTGAAATCGACATTGTAGCCCAGCACAAAAATACAATTTATTTTGTGGAAGTCAAATATCGCCGATCTAATCGACAAGGTCAGGGAATGGACTATATAACTTCTAAAAAACTGAATCAGATGCGGTTTGCTGCTGAAATATGGGTGTCACAGCACAAGTGGCGTAAGGATTATCAGCTCGCGGTTATAAGTATTGATGGTGAAGAAATCACCTTTATTGACCAGATCGATCCTTAAAGAAAATCAACACCTCTTCATAAGCGCGTTTCTTCCAGGCCGATTGCCACTCAATGACCTCTATTCCCTGGTTAACCGATCGCTCGAATGCTGGTGTGATTTTCGGCTCAAAGAAGGCCTTAAAATCAGCTAAGAAATCCGAATCACTAAAGTTATTGGCGGCAAACATTGGAAAGCGATAAAAACTGAGGTCTGTTCCGAGATTCTCTGACAGCCATTCCCAGTGAGATTTCATCCATTGCCAAGTTTTATCTTTAGCGAAACGGTTCATGAAGCTATACGCTACCCAGTAGCTTACATCTTGCAACCGCACAGAATCGGATGTAATCAAGCTATGCGCCCGGTCAATCAATTCTGGTTGCTTAAAATGAGCAAGCGCAGCCGCAATGGTTGTGCGCTCCTCACTTAGTTTACTGGCTTCATGTATTGAAAATAGCTTGTCAAAGGTTTTATCATCACCGTAACGAACGGCTGTCTGATAGATTGCGCTCCTAAGATCGGGGTGGATATCTTGCGGGGTCTTCATTTTTTTAAACAGTCTCAGACATTCGTCGACTACCTCTTGATTGTCGGCCCCAGCGGCCAAGCTAATAATGGTAGGTCTAAGTAATTTATCAAAATGCGATTCGTTATCTTTGGGCTTCCAACCCAGGCGCTCGTATTGTTTTTGCGTTAGTTTACGTACAAACGGCTTCATAGCATCGCGCAGATTTTCGTCGCCCATAACCTGTTTAATCGCTCCGATGCTGGAAGCAATGGTGTCCCAGACAGCGTTATTATCTTCATCGGAAAAAGTTTCTAAAAAATGTAGTGCATCGACAGTGTCAGCTTTACCGGCCTTGGCGGTTTCAAACACATCACTCAGCAGACCAAGACGATCAAGCGGGTCCAGCCGCCCCTTGACGATTAGTTCTGAAATTCTTTCCAGGTGAGAGCTGTTGTAAGCTACCCTGTAAAATCCGCTTTGACCGCGATTGAGTTTGAATTCTATAGTTTCCGGCATCGAAAAGTTTAACCGGCTTTTTCGTAACAAGTCAGGTGTATGCTCGTTATGTGTCAACAAAGCAATAGGCCATAATTCGTCGTGGACTTCTTCGTGATCGGGGTTTAGATAAAATCTTGATTGCTTAATCTCTACATTGTTATCACTAACATTTGCGGTTAACAGTGGAAAGCCGCTTTGAGTCGTCCAGGCATGCATGAATTCTCGGACTGGTTTTTGGGAAATATCTTCCAGCGCCTTCCATAAGTCAACAGTATCGGTATTGCCGTATTTATGAGACGCAAGGTAGTGTCGAAGTCCGTCGCGGAAAGCGTCTTTACCTAAGTATTCGTGCAGCATGTGAATCACGCTTGCGCCCTTACTATAACTTATGGTGTCAAAAATAGTTCTGATTTCATCAGGATGGCGAACCGGAACTTCAATCGGATGAGTATGTTTAAGCGCATCAAGCTTAAGTGCACGGTGCTGCTCGTCCACCGTAAACTGTGTCCACATTTGCCACTCTGGATAGATATGATCGACGGCCAGGTATTCTATCCAGCTGGCAAAGCCTTCGTTAAGCCAAAGGTCAGTCCACCAGCGCATGGTAACTAAATTGCCAAACCATTGATGAGCCAGTTCGTGGGCAACAACCATAGCTACATACTGTTTATTCGATAGGGTAGAATTTGCCGGATCAACCAGCATGGCTTGTTCCCGGTAGGTTACCAGACCCCAGTTTTCCATAGCCCCAGAAGCGAAGTCCGGCAGAGCGACCATATCACATTTTTCCAGAGGATAATCTATGTCAAAATATTCGTTATAAAACTCCAGGCACTTAACGGCGGTATCAAGTGCAAATTCCGTAAAATCAACTTTATCGGGCGTCGCGTATGTTCGTACCAGAATGCCATGTTTTGTTGTTGCCTCCCTGTATTCCAGGTTGCCATAAACAAAAGCCAGCAAGTAAGTGCTCATAAGAGGTGTAGTCTCGAACGTGGTAGCCATTAAGCCGTCAGATGTTTGCTGGTGTTTGATAGGCGTGTTTGCAAGTACGGTTTCGTCTTCTGGAGTGTATAACGTCAGATCAAACGTCGCCTTTGCTTCCGGCTCATCAATACAAGGAAAAACTTCCCGGGCATGGTGGCTTTCAAATTGAGTAGCGATAATCTGCTGTTGCTCACCATCATGTTCAAAGAAGCAAGGATAAATGCCATTCATTTGTTTGGTAATCTTACCTTTGAATGACATCTCTATAGTATATTCTCCCGGATACAGCGTTGCATCTGAATGCAATCGCACCTCATCGAATTTACGATGATGGTTTATCCGCGAAACAGTTACTTCTTCGCTACCTTTGTTTGTGTGTTTAGTTATTTTTGCACCAGTAACGGTAAGTCCGTTTTGATGAAACGTCAGTCGCTGGTTGGGGCGGTAATGTTTTTTACCTTTAACAACCACAGAGCCGGTAAAGCTTTGGCTTTGCCTATCGGGTCTCAGTTCAAGAGTATACTGGCTGGGGATAAATTCATTAAATAGGCGCTTAACATCTCTCTTCATTCAAGCCATTTTAGCATGTAAACAAGGTGAAATCAGTTGTAAGATTGACTAAAGACAACGATTGCCATACAATTGAATTTGTACTAGTCGGCCTTCTGGTCGACTTTTTTCATGAGGTTTTTAGGAAAGGAACAAACCATGGATCTAGATATTAAACAATTAGCATTGGCTGTTCGGAGCATCGCCGAAGAAAAAAATCTGCCTGAAGACATAGTCCAGGAAGCGGTTGAGCAAGCATTAGCGGCTGCTTATCGCCGAGATTTTGGCGATCGCGAACAAGAAGTGCGAGTTCAGATGAATATTAACACTGGTGATGTTGACGCATATGTGACTAAAGAAGTTGTAGACAGTGTTGACGATGAGCGCACACAGATAAGCCTTAAAGATGCTCAAGTAATGAAAAAGAACGCGGCTGTCGGCGATCAAATCGAAATACATCATAAAGTCGAGAACTTCGGCCGTGTGGCGGCACAAACCGCAAAACAGGTAATCCTGCAGCGTCTTCGCGAGGCAGAGCGCGAAATAATACTTGAAGAGTACGAAGACAAAATTGGCACTGTGATTAACGGAATCGTATCAAGGGTTGAAGGGCGGATTGTGCGCGTTGATTTAGGCAAAGCACAAGGCATAATGCCGGCAAGTGAGCAGATTCAAGGAGAGCGCTATTACCCAGGCCAGCGTCTCAAAGTATTCTTAAAAGATGTTGAGCGAGGTTTCCGCGGACCACAGCTGGTTGTGTCACGCGGTAATACAGCGTTCGTTGAGTGGTTATTCAGAGCTGAAGTACCGGAAATGGAAAACGGTGCCGTGGAAATAAAAGGAATTGCCCGCGAAGCAGGTATACGTACCAAGCTGGCTGTCAGTAGCACGGTTCAAGGCGTTGACCCCGTCGGTACATTCGTAGGCGGTCACGGCACTCGTGTAAACGCCGTTATGAGTGAGATCGGTGAACAGGAAAAGATAGACATTGTCGTATACGATGACGACCTTAAGACATATATAGTCAACGCGCTCAGTCCGACGCAGGTCAGCCGAGTCGAAATTGATGAAAAGAATCATAAGGCCAAAGTGTTTGTACCTGAAGATCAGCTAAGTATTGCTATAGGTAAAAGCGGTCAGAATGTTCGCTTGGCGAGTAAACTTACCGGCTATGACATTGATATCACACCGGACCAGCCAGAAGCAGCAAAAGACGAACCCAAAGAGGCGGTTCCTGAGCAAAAACCTACAGTACAAAAATTGAAAAAGAAGGAACAACTAGAGAGCAGCCTGCTTGAAGCTATCGAAGAACACGGAGAGTAACAAACATAACTTTTACCATAAAAAATATTACAGTTAGCACTCTTGACGTGAGAGTGCTAACTGCTATCATATATGTAGCGGTTGAAAATTAATGCAACCGTTGAAGGGTAGGAAATATATTTATGATGCCAAACTCTCCTGATTTTCAAGAATTTTTGAATCATTTGACTGATAACGCCTTGCAAAGCTTGAAGCATGCCGACGCGATTGCTCGCAGTTTCGGCAGTGCTTATGTAGGTACCGAGCACCTTCTGTTAGGTGTTTTAGCACAAGATTCAAGTATGGGCTCAAAGATTTTGGAAGGAGCGGGCGTAACTCTTGATCGCGCACGTTTAGCGCTTAATCTTACGCCTAAAACGCTTGTTATTAATCTAGGTGCCAAGGGCTTAAGCGAAACAGCTAAATTAACGCTCAAGATGGCTTATGATATTGCCCAGGATTTTGGGCAAGAATACTGTGGCACCGAACATATTCTATATAGCATATTGAGCCAAAAGAACGCACGGGCCACGGTGCTGTTGCGTGATATGAGCGTTAATGTTGATTCTCTGGTGAGTGAACTAGAACAATTCTTAAATCGTCAACAATACGAAGAAGAGGGCAGCGGTGATAGCAGCACCTCGTCGCGCCGTAAGAACAAAAAACAGCGTAAAACAGCGCTTGATTTCTTTGGTACGGATCTGACAGCTCAGGCCCGTCAAGGTAAGCTTGATCCGGTAGTCGGACGAGATAATCAGATACGGCGTGTAATAACCATACTTAATCGCCGGACTAAAAATAATCCGGTTCTTATTGGCGAGCCTGGGGTAGGTAAGACTGCTATCGTCGAAGGTTTGGCCCAGCGCATAATAGCTGAGGATGTGCCAGACAGCCTGCTTGATAAGCGGATAATGATGCTCGACCTGGCTGGAATGATTGCCGGTACGAAGTACCGCGGTGAATTCGAAGAACGGCTTAAGAAAGTCATGGGTGAGCTTGAGAATGACAATAAAACCATCGTCTTTATTGATGAGCTTCATTTGATTGTCGGAGCCGGCGCAGCCGAGGGGGCTATGGACGCTGGAAATATCCTGAAACCGGCGTTGGCCCGCGGCAAGATACAAGTTATCGGCGCTACTACGACCAATGAATACACCAAGCATATAGAAAAAGATGCCGCACTTGAGCGTCGCTTCCAGCCGATACAGGTCCCCGAAACAACTCCTGCCGAAACGCTGGCCATACTTAAGGGGTTGAGAAAGCATTACGAACAATTCCATGGTGTTAAAGTCAGTGATGAGGTCTTGGAAGACACCGTCGCACTTGCTAAACGTTATATAAATGATCGGTTCATGCCAGACAAAGCAATAGATCTACTTGATGAAACTGCCGCTCACTTAAGGGTTGATAAAGGAAAAACTCCGCCAGAAGTTCGTAAGCTGCAGAAAGAACTAAAGCTAGTCAACACTCGTATAGACGATGCTGTCGACAGCGAAGATTACGAGAAAGCAGCCCAGTACAAACAACGTGCCAGTCAAATTAATGAAGAATTGAAAAAACTACAGTCCTCAGGCAAGGCCGTTAATAAGCTGCTTATGGACAGTGAAGATATTGCCGAAGTCGTTGCCCGCATTACGGGTATTCCGGTCAAAAAAGTAATCCGGGCCGAAGCCAAATATCTACTTAATCTGGAAAAGACACTAAGTAAATATGTGATCGGCCAAAATGAAGCCGTCGAAGCGGTAGCTAAGGCAATTCGCCGTAACCGTGTAGGTATCGGTAGCGGCAGACGGCCTATCGGATCATTCATATTTTTAGGTCCTACCGGAGTCGGAAAAACCGAACTGGCCCGCGTTTTGGCGCGTGAATTTTTCGGCTCAGAGGATTCGCTGGTTAAAATCGATATGTCGGAGTTCAGTGAACGCCATACCGCAGCCCGTCTTGTCGGTGCACCTGCCGGCTATGTCGGCTATGATGAAGGCGGTCAGTTAACGGATAAGATTCGCCGCCAGCCATATAGCTTGGTTCTGTTTGACGAAATCGAGAAAGCTCACCCTGAAGTATTTAATATGTTGCTACAAATACTTGAAGACGGGGTTTTGACTGATGCGAAAGGTCGGAAGATTGACTTTACCAACACTATAATCATCATGACCAGCAATATCGGTGCCGAAAAACTGCAAAAAGAAGCTAGCCTGGGCTTCCATGCTCATGGTGCGGCAGACCTGAAGGACCTAGACGTTCTTCATAAGCAAAATAAAGACAAGGTCTTAGACGAGCTGAAAAAGATGATGCGGCCAGAGCTACTTAACCGGATCGATAAAATGATTGTCTTCAGGGCCTTAACAAAAAGAGATGTCATTAAGATACTTGATCTGCAGATTGATGAGCTTCGCCAGCGATTGGTTAAGCAGGGAATTGGCCTGCAGGTGACAAGTGCCGCTAAGCAATACATGCTTGATAACGGCTATGATTCACTCAATGGCGTACGGCCAATGCGGCGGCTAATTCAGGATACGCTTGAAGACCATATTGCGATGCAGTTGCTTGATGACAAGTATCAAAAGGGAGACGTTATCCAGGTTGGCTCTAAAAAGAAAGAGTTGGCCTACTCCGTGTCAGCTGAATAGTGGTAAACTATTATAAATGCAGACATTGAAGAGAGGGATTCTGGTTGGTTTGCTGATTAGTCTTTTTAGTCTGCCGTTTGTCGCATTTTGGCAACGGCAGGCTTTGTTTGACTACTTCCGTTTGCGTAACTACTCTCCCGGTCCGGAGATTGTTGCACTGGCCGATGCGACTACCATGAATGAAAAGGCTCGACGGCTTTTCTATGTTTATCACCCGGAGTTACAAGACCAAAAGAGCTTCAATCAGAACTGTAAAAGCAGTGAACACAGCATTGTTTTAGGGTGTTATGTCGAAGGCACAGGAATATACATATATGATGTCGAAGATCCTCGGTTGAAGGGAATTGAGGAGGTAACGGCTGCTCATGAAATGCTCCACGCAGCGTATGAAAGATTAAGCGGCAGCGAACGCAAGCGAATTGACGAACTTACTCATTCAACCTTTGAGCTGCTAGACAACCCACGGGTGAGAAAGGCAATTACTTCATACCAAAAAAATAACCCCGAGGTCGTGCCAAACGAATTGCATTCTATCATTGGCACCGAAGTTAGAGACATCCCAGAAGAGCTTGAAGAGTATTACGCACGCTACTTTGATAACAGAAAAAACATAGTCGCACTTTCCGAACAGTACGAAAAAGCCTTTACTGAAAGGCAAAACAAAATAGAAGCTTACGATCGACAGCTCGCGGATATAAGAATGGAAATTGAATCCAGCGAAGATACACTCAATCAGCTTCAGGCCAGGCTTACATCTGAAAAAGCACGCCTTGATAGATTACTTAACAGTGGCCAGGCCAGTGAATATAATGCAGCTGTTCCAAGTTATAACGAAACAGTAGGCAGCTACAACAGTTTAGCGGATCGAATTAAGGGACTAATTGATAAATACAACCGTATCGTAAGCGACCGTAATGAACTAGTGTTAGAAGAGCAGGAGCTGGTGGACGCTATAGATAGTCGTCCGACAACTATCAAAACCGAGGAGTAAATATCATATGGCGAAGAAAAATGCAGTCAACTACGTATGCAATAACTGCGGCGCAATCAGCGCGACATGGAGTGGGCGTTGTTATGCTTGTGGCGAATGGAGTACGCTTGAAGAGCAGATTACGGCAAGCGAAATTGCCGAAGTTACTTCTTCCGGCAAAGAACTAAAGCCAATCAGTGTAACCAAGTCATTATCGACAGACGCTAAGCGGATACTGACGGGTAATCAAGAAGTTGATACCGTGCTTGGCGGTGGCGTGGTTGCCGGAAGTGTAACTCTGATTGCCGGACAGCCGGGTATTGGAAAAAGCACACTTCTACTCCAGATCGCGCACCAAACTGCAAAAAATCAAAAAGTACTGTATATAAGCGGCGAAGAATCGAGTCACCAGATCGGTATGAGGGCCAAACGACTTGATGCCAATCGGGCTAGACTGCAGCTGGCTACCAGCACCTCGACAGATGACATTGCAGCTACAATCGCTAAGTCGTCTTATGATCTTGTGATCGTAGATTCTATCCAGACCATGACCTGTTCATCTATCAGCTCGGCGGCTGGCACGGTCAGCCAGATAACTAATAGCACTCAACTATTGACCGCGGCCGCTAAACAGTCAAACACGGCTATTATCATTGTCGGTCATGTTACCAAAGAAGGTTCGATTGCCGGGCCGAAGGTGCTTGAGCACGTAGTCGATGTGGTGTTACAGCTCGAAGGCGATCGCTACGGCGGCTTTAAAACGCTCAGGGCGGTAAAAAACCGGTTTGGATCAACCAATGAGACCGGGATTTTTGAAATGACGGAAAAAGGACTTGAGGTGGTCACAAATCCTTCGGCAGCATTGCTTGAAGAGCGTCAGGTCAGTGATGGCTCGATTGTTCTTGCAACCATGCAGGGAACAAGACCTTTACTGGTTGAGGTCCAAGCTTTAGTTAACCGGACAAATTACGGTTATCCAAAGAGAGCCGCCAGCGGGATTGACCTGAACAGGGTGAACCTGCTTGTTGCTATGCTGGAAAGGCGAACCAAGCTTAACCTGGCCGATCAAGACATTTACATTAATATTGTCGGTGGTATTAAGCTCAATGAACCTGCTGCTGATCTGGCTATTGTGATGGCTATTGCATCTGCCTGTAAGGGTATGCAGCTTAGAAAAAATAATGTTGTTTTTGGAGAAGTGGGATTATCTGGCGAAGTGCGACACGTGCCATTTATTGAGAAGCGTATAGCTGAAGCCCGTAAGCTAGGTTTTGATGGCGCAATTGGCCCTAAACTTAAAGCAAAAAGCAAACAACCGGCTCATTACGAACCGGTCGTTGATGTGCGGAGCGCACTTAACAGCTTTTTAGAGAATTAGCTTATCTTTCTACTTCAACCGAAGCGGTTTTGCCACTGCTGTCGGTCACGGTGATGGTGTACTCTGTATTATTGTCTGACAGCTCGACTTCACATTCTTTGTTATTGGTGTTCGCACAACCGTTAGCATCACCGCCTGTAACTGTAACGTTATATGGCGCGGTTCCACCTGTCCACCTAAGCTTAACCGTTGATCCTACATTATCGCCGTTTTGATGGCTGGTTATGGTTATCGACTGACCGCCGCCTCCACCGGAGGACGTTGATCCTTTAACATTGCCGCTGTCAGTCGCCGAGTAGAGTACGCTGTCAACGACCTCTACCGTGACTTGTTTTGTGCCATTAAAGTTTGCAGTGTAGTTTACACTCACCAGTCCCGGTCCACTAATATTCCGTGATTGTATTTCTTGACCATCCACCCGGAAGGTAACTGTTCCAGGGTACTGGCTACTGCTGAGCGGATGCGTACCTTGAGTTATGTCTGCTTCGAGCCGGTATTTGTTTCCTCCTGTATTTACCATGCTTAATCGCACCGCTGGTTTAATGTCTTCGCACCTGTGTATGTCATCCAGTGCCGTGGTATTGGCGCTTCTGTTACCATCTACAAACTTGTCTGCCGAAAATTGATTAGCGGTACCTTCGTTTACGGTTTTACGTGCCCGCTCAGGCGTACAGTCAGTCGCAAGCTTGTTTGAAACAATGTCAATCGTTTGTTGCTGTCTTGAACTATCGACCGGCTCATACCAGGAAGGGAATAAATCGGTTTGAGGACTTGGCTCAATTGACCCCACTCCAACATGATTGCGTACGACGTATGCCGGTAGGGTTTTCACTCCTTCAGGCCGAGGTCTTTCTATAGGTTCCAAATCGGTGTGAACAGCACGCATCCAACCTTCCCAAATCGGTAGGGTCATGTTTTCCATGAAACCGCTCATTTCCACTCGCCGGTTATGATAACCTACCCAAACTCCGGCTGCGTACTTGGTTGAAAAGCCCATCATCCAACCGTCCTTAGCATCATTGGTCGTACCGGTCTTTATGCTGAAATCCCAATTTCCTTTACCGCCGTTAAAATCGTGTGGTTTGCGACTAAAATAGCTGGCACGCGGATCAGCGAGCATGTCTGCTGTTATGTAAGCAGAGTCAGGGCGGACGGCTTGTTCACCCTCGGTTTGTTCCCATTCCTGAATAACATCACCATCACCATCTTCTATTTTCAGTATGTATGTCATAGGCAGAACTTTACCGTTTCGGGAAATTGATGCGAAACCGTGAACATGCTCATCAAGTTGCAGGTAAGCACCATCTCCGATTGCTGATGAAGCATAACATTGTGTAGGAACAGTAAGTTCTTCATCTTCAAAACACTTGTAACCGTCTTCCTCGTCACCCATCAGCTTGTTGGCTGTTTCAATTGTCTTATCAACACCCGCAGTAAGCATGGCTTTAACTGCCGGCACGTTGCGTGAACCGCCTAGAGCATAACGCAGCGTCAATGGACCGGGATAACGAAAATCATAGTTCCATAAACAGTTACCGCCGCTTTGCGGACGATTTTTATTGGTACACGGATAACCGTCAATAGGTGATTGAATATCATACAGTACAGACCCGGCTCCAGCGTTATTTGTGTTTTCCATCATTGCAATGTAATCGTACGGCTTGAAACTCGATCCCGGAGGCAAACGGTAGCGAGCGTAATTGTTCTGTCCGTATTCCGAATTAGTAAAGTCAGGACCGCCCACAAGCGCCACAATCTGGCCTGTTTCAACATCTTCAGCTACAAACGCCGCTACATCACCTCCCTGGCGACGGACCTGATGAATACCGTCAGCGACTTGCTTTTCAGCCTCACGCTGCAGGTTCAGATCAAGGGTGGTAATAACTTTCCAGCCACCGCGCTCTACGTTTTGAGCGCCGAATTCATGCTCTAACGCTTCTTTCGCGGTTAGCACAAACCATGGCGCAGTGATACCTTCGTATTTCGGCTGTACTTCTTTAACCTTGGCAAGCGTATCAGTCTGTTTAGCCTCGTCGCGCTCCTCGGCTGAAATCATCCCTTGCTGTTCCATAAGATCAAGTATGTAGTGTTGGCGCCCAACCAGTGCTTCTGGATTATAGATTGGCCCGTAAGGTGAATAATACGAAGGAGACTGTGGAATTGCGGCCAGAAAAGCGGCTTCATCCAAGGTTAGTTCTTTGGCTGATTTCTGAAAATAATCCCTAGTAGCGGCTTCGACGCCGTACTGAACGTTTCCATAAGGAGCCGTATTGAGGTAACCGGTTAAAATTTCCTGTTTGGAGTATGACCTTTCAAGCTCAATCGATAGAATGAGTTCTTTGATTTTTCTTTGGTATGTTTGCTCTTTACCAACGTCTGATTGAGTTAAGCGGACCAACTGCTGCGTAATCGTGGAACCACCTTGCCGGGTGCCATTGTCACCGAAGGTGTTGTTGTAAGCTGCGCGCATAATACCCTTAAGGTCAAAGCCGCTATGCTCAAAAAATTCCTTGTCTTCAATAGCGATGGTTGCGTCTTTAATAAACTGGCTAATGTCATCATCCTGTACCGGAATACGCTTTACAGCGTCATAATCTTCCCAAAGCAGAGTCTCGCCTGTCCTATCGTAATAACGAATACTTCCGCCGATATTATTGCCGGAAATATCCCTTAGGTTAGGAAGATCTTTTCTAAAGTATGCAAAAACGCCTATAACCAGCAAAAAGCCAGCTATAATCCCGATGCCAGTGACTTTGAGCGCCATGATTGCGCCTTCACGGCTAAACCAGTATTTATAAAGTCGCTTCGGGTGCAGTCGATAAAAAAATCGCTTTATGCGTGACTTAGGCATTCCCGCCAATCGCTCGGCACGTTTTTTGGCCAGCGCTTCCCGGCGTGATTTGAACTTTTCACTCAATGAGCGATTAATCTTGATCGTCTTTCCGCTTTTAGTGACAAAAGTGTTTTTGCTCTTGCGACCCAGCTGCTTTGAACCACGCGTCGCAATACGCTTACTCTTCTTATTCATGAGAATAACCAGTTAACTCCTTTAATATAAGTCATGAGCTTCAAAGACTATTATAGCAAACCTCAAGCTCGTTCAAGGCTTAAAATTGGCGAACAATTACACTATTACGTTATACTTCTCATTATGAATATGACATTGTCTGAAGAGTTACTTTGGCGAGGATTCGTAAATCAATCAACTTTCAACGATATTTCTGACCTCGATAAAGCAAAACATAAGTTTTACTGGGGTGTCGATCCTAGCGCGTCTTCAATGACCATCGGCAACTTAGCGGCTGCAATGATGGTTCGCGTCTTCATGAAACACGGATATGAGGCCGTTTTGCTTGTAGGCGGAGCTACGGGACTGATTGGTGATCCGGACGGCAAATCAGAAGAGCGTTCACTCAAAACAAAAGAAGAAATAGACAACAACAAGCAATCTATAGTCGAGCAGTATCAAACAATATTCGGTGACAAGCAGTTCGAGGTAGTCGACAACTATGATTGGTTTAAGGATATCGGCTATCTGGAGTTTTTACGTGAGGTAGGCAAGCATGTTCCAATGCGTCAAATGCTTGGCCGTGAGTTTGTCCAGACACGTTTGGCAGAAGATGGAGCCGGCATCAGTTACGCTGAATTCAGCTATGCGCTTATCCAGGGCTATGATTTTTTGCATCTGTTTAGAGAATACGGTGTAACCATGCAGGTTGCAGCATCTGACCAGTGGGGAAATAGCATAGCCGGCGTAGAGCTCGTTAGGCGAATTACCGGTGGTGAAGCACACATATGGACCACTCCGTTAATTGTCAATAAATCCACCGGCAGAAAATTTGGCAAAAGCGAAGAGGGAGCTGTCTGGCTTGATTCGAACCTGACCAGTGTTTTTAAGTTTTATCAATTTTGGCTCAATGCTGACGATGAAGGGGTAGAAGATTACCTAAAAATCTACACCGAGCTTGATAAGCCGGCAGTCGATGAAATTATGAAAGATTTTAATACTGACCGGGCCGGGAGGCTTGCTCAAAAGTCATTAGCCTATGAAGTAACTAAAATCGTGCACGGCAAAGAACGTGCGGACTCAGTAAAACGAGTCAGCGAAGTCTTATTTGAAGGAGGTTCGTATCAATCTCTGAGCAGAGACGATATTTCGCAGCTTAAAGAAGAGCTTCCTTTTAACGAGCTTAAAGCAGGAACAAGCATCGTCGACGTTCTAGTGACCAGCGGTTTAGCCAGTAGCAAAAGCGAAGCGCGTCGGTTTCTGGAAGGTAATGCAGTCTATATTAATGGTCAACAGGTAGACGTGAGCAAGCAAACGTTAGATAATGAAGATACACTGAACGGCTTTACTATAATCCGACGAGGAAAAAATACCATGGCTCTTATTGAGCTTGATTAACACAAGAGGAATTTATGGCTACACAAAAGAAGAAGACAGCACCGAAGAAGAAAGCAGATCAATACGACGATCCTACGCACAACTACCTGCACTACTGGACAGGCAGAGATTACGAGCATGAGGCTGAACAGCTTGCCATTAAACGATTCTTAAAAGGCAAGCGGTTTAAGCATGCCGTAGATATCGGCGGCGGCTATGGACGCCTCTGTCTGCTTCTTGAAAAGTACGCACAAAAGGTAACACTTGTCGAACCATCAAAACAGCAGCTAGAAATCGCTAAGGATTTTCTAAAAAATTATCGCCATATAGAACAAAAGCAAATGCAGGCTGACGATCTGAAATTCAAAGACGGATCGCTTGATCTGGTAACTATGATCAGAGTCATGCATCATTTGCCTGATCCGAGCCCAGAATTCAAAGAGCTGAACAGAGTATTGAGTGATGACGGTTATCTTATTTTAGAAATGGCCAATTATGCACATGGCCGGAACCGGCTTAAGCATCTTGTAAAAGGGAAAAAGCTGCCTAAAGAACCCGTAGATATCCGCTCAGAAGAAAATAAAACCAAAGACGAAATCCCTTTTGTTAACCATAATCCGCACACCGTTATCCGTCAGTTGGCTCACGCCGGCCTGAAAGTCGAAAAGGTTTTATCGGTATCAAATTTACGTAGCCCCGGTCTTAAGAAGGTAATGCCCAAAGGACTTATGCTGGCCGTAGAAGGGTTCTTGCAGCCTACGTTAGCTAAATCGTACTTCGGGCCAAGCGTTTTTATGCTCGTCAAAAAAGCCAAATAGTCAGTATACTTGCAGTTATGCGAGGCGACAGTCCGGTTACCGAAATAAGAGGGGTTGGTGAAGCCGTAGCCAAGAAATTTAAAATTCTTGGCATTGAAACAGTTGATGATCTTATAAATTACTTTCCGCGTCGCTACGATGATTATTCTGAAGTACAGAATATTAAATCTATCCAGCCTGGGCCGGTTACGATAGAGGCTACCATCAAGCAGGTCGTCGGTCGTTATGTTCGGCGTGGCTTGCATGTAACCGAGGCTGTGGCTAGCGATGAAACGGGAAGCGTCAAGCTGGTTTGGTTCAACCAGCCGTATCGAGCATCAGCTATAAAACGAGATGTTAAATACTATATCTCAGGTGATTTTACTTTCAACAAACAGCGTTTAAGCATCAATAATCCGTCGATGGAGCTGGTGTCTGATTTTCCGGTTAGTACCGCGAGAATTGTACCTGTCTACAAAGAAACCAAGGGCCTGAAGTCCGCGGTTATTCGAAAATCCGTTAGCCAATGCCGGCATCACATAGACGAATTACCGGAAGTTTTACCTAAGTGGCTGATCAAACAAGAAAAGTTACTCTCATATTCTGATGCTGTTATGGCAATGCATTTCCCCGGTTCTAAAAAAGAACTGGAGCTTGCAAAACAGCGACTTGGCTTTCAGGAGGTATTTGAAATAACTCTAGCTGCTTTGCTTAATAAGCAGGAATTACTACAAGAAGTATCGGTTAAGATACCGTTTATCGAAAGTGTAGCTCAAAAATTCGTTGGTCACCTGCCGTTCAAGCTTACCGATGCCCAGCGGAAAGCCATATGGCGCATCTATAAGGATATGGAAAAGTCACAACCGATGAACCGCTTAGTTGAGGGTGATGTCGGCTCAGGCAAAACCGTCGTAGCTGCCATGGCTGGAGTTATGGCACTGGAACAAGGTTTTCAAGTAGCTTTGATGGCACCGACCGAGCTCCTGGCCAGGCAGCACGCCGAAACAATCCACAATTTGCTTGAGCCGCTTGGCTATGGCAAATCCGTCGGTTTATTAGTCGGCGGAATGACTACGTCACAAAAAGAAAGGGCCCGCAAGGCGGTTGCTTCGGGTAATATTTCATTCATCATCGGTACGCATGCGTTAATTCAAGAAAAAGTTGACATGCATAAGCTGGGGCTGGTGGTAATTGACGAACAACACCGGTTTGGAGTTGAGCAGCGTAAGTCGTTGCAGGCAAAAGCTGGACATATGCCGCATGTATTGTCGATGACCGCCACGCCGATACCTCGTACTCTAGCGCTTACACTATTCGGGGAACTTGATATATCTGTTATTGACACAAAACCTGAAGGCAGAAAACCGATAATCACCAAACTATGCTCTCCTAATTCCCGAAAACAGCTTTATGAGGCCATTGATCTTGATCTGGCGGCTGGTCGACAGATGTTTGTCGTCTGTCCTTTGATTACTGAATCTTCAGTTATGGACGTCAGATCGGCTGAGAAAGTTTTTGAAGACTTAAGTAAAGGCGCTTTTAAGCACAGGCGAGTCGGACTTCTCCATGGCAAAATGAAGCCTCAAGATAAGGATAGCGTTATGCAGGAATTTGTCGAAGGTAAGTTGGATATATTGGTTTCAACCACCGTCATTGAAGTCGGTGTTAATGTGCCGGAGGCTACGGTTATGTTGATAGAGAATGCGGAACGCTTCGGTCTAGCACAAATTCATCAGTTACGCGGACGAGTAGGTCGCAGCCAGCATCAGGGCTATTGTTACCTAATGCTTGGCAACAGTCAGCAGCCAAGCCGTCGCTTAAGAGCACTGGAGCAATCGAGTAATGGCTTTGAATTAGCCGAGCTAGATCTTGAGATTAGGGGACCTGGAGCTATTTACGGTTCAATGCAGCATGGCCAGCTTGACCTTAGAGTAGCGACTTTAACCGATACGCTGTTGATTGAGCGTGCTAGAACAGCTGCTCAGACTTTTATAGATAAAGATGAAGATCTGCTACAATATAGCCATATATACGCTAATGTCTCGAAGTATCGAGCTGTCACAAATTTAAACTAGGCTATTACAATTATGTATTCCGGAACAACCTTAACCAGGTTCTCGGGGCGCGTACTTGGTGCGCATCAGAAAATCGATCGAGTGGCACGTAAGCATTTATCTAAACTGATAAGTGATAATAGCTTATTTCCGGCAGCCAAGGAAATACTTAACTTCGAGGGTAAAAACGGCCCCGATGGCATTAAACGTAAAAGTCCGGCCCGTGACGAGCCATGGCATTATTTCGATCCGTTCGATGACACAGACAAACAGTTAACCGAAATAATTGAGCAGCATTATAATGCGCTGGTCAAAGAGCTCAAGGCTAAAAACAATGAAAAGGTGGCATTCGAAGCTGCCTGGTTGGCTCATGCATTGGTTGATGGATTGACTCCTGCTCATCATTTTCCGTATGAGGAGAAGCTGATAGAGCTCCGTGGTGGAAAACCCATAGAATCACGAACAACCATAAAGGAAAAGCTGGTTATGCACGGTGACACCAGACGGGAGAAGATTAAGAATAACTGGCAGATGTGGGGCCCGAAGGGTTTGCTTACTACTCATGGACTTTTCGAGATAGGCATTGCAACTCTGATGCTGCCAGCGAGGTTTACTGATGTTACGCCAACCACTGAAGAGCGCCAAGAAGCGGCCGAGCTCGGTATAGTTGAAATATTCAAACGTTATGCCCGTGAAATTGCTGTACTGGATATGTATGAGCGTTATTATCAACACGGATGGACTCCTAAGCTAGCCTATGATGTACGGCATAAGCTCGGACCTCTCATTATAAAAGCCGTTACGCTGGCATGGTACAGTGCGCTTATAGATGCTAAGTTAGCCTCGGAGAAAACACATGAAAATAGTCAGCGGAAAGCTCGGCGGAAGAACGATAGAAAGTCCTAAAAATCCCAAAACACACCCGATGAGTGAAAAAATTCGGGGAGCTATATTTAATATGCTTGGTGATGTTTCGGGGCTAAATTTTATTGATGCGTTTGCCGGCACGGGAGCGGTCGGTATAGAAGCACTAAGTCGAGGCGCTAAACGCACGGTTTTTATTGAACAAGACCCAAAAGTTGGCAGGATTCTTATTGGTAATGTTAAGCGTTTGGAAATTAGCAACACCGCAAAAATATTTATTGGCAGCTGCAATAAGTGGTCGCAAAATAATCAAAGACATAGAGCAGATATTGTTTTCTGTGATCCACCATACGATAATCCGCAACCCGAAGAAGTTGTCAGCATCGTTAGTCACGTAAAACCCAATGGGTTAGCGGTCGTATCCTGGCCTGCTGCAGTTACACCCCTAAAGCTAACTGACTTCTCAATTGTCCGAGAAAAGAAATACGGCATTGCTACGATCTTTGTATACCGTCAAACGCCTAAATAAAGCTGAGTTGTTGTGCTCTTGAGCTTAAGTTCGTATAATGTCACGGTCAAATCCCTGCACGCGATGGGCGAGTGGTGGAATTGGTAGACACGCATGCCTTAGGAGCATGTGTCGCAAGACGTGAAGGTTCAAGTCCTTTCTCGCCCACCATCCTCCGTCGCTCCGCTTTTTGCGGAGCTATGGAGGATTTTTAGTTGGAGGAATTGAACCGAGAGGTGATAAGCGTCAAGGGCATTTCTCAAGGAGACTTTTCAGATTTTAAAATATTCTCATTGTTTATTATTTTTATGGGTAGATGATTCAGCTAGCGGCCCTTTCTTAACCTCAGGGTATATGTCGCCCGTAGCTTTGTTTAGTGAAATTGCCGTTAAAGAAGATTCCGAAAGCAGCTGTGCCTCACCAGCACTTAATTTTTGTCTGTCTGAAGTGGTTGCGATTTTATATATTACCCAAGCCGAAAAAATTAACCCGATAATTCCTGCAAGTATTCCGATAAAACGAACGCTAATTGCAATTATATTGTCCATCTCCAACAAATTGAACTTACCTAGTATAAAATTCCAGTCGTGAATTATCTCTTCTCCACCGGCCAGTCCGCCACCAAGACTCACTAAGGGCAGTTGCTGGGTTCTAGCATCGCTTATGTATGTCGCAACACTTTGGCAAGCAAGAAATAACCATAGGAAACAAAACAAACTGGCAAAATACGTCCGAGTTTTGAATGCGCCGTATACCAGCAAACCGCCGAGCAGAAGTTCCGAGAGCGAACCGGCTGCCACAGCAAAAAATTCCGGTAAAAAGCTGGCAAATATGTGAGCCATTTCGTGCAAGAAGAAGTTAAACGAATAAGGCACGGCTATAACGAACGGCATATGAATATGCGAAAAAGACAGTAATTTAATAAATACGTATAGCCCAAACAGCCATACCGGCACATACCAATACCAGGTATGTGATGCAGCATAATCTTCAATAGCTGCATTTATATCTTTAAACATAAGCTGATTTTAACAGAAACAGACGAGGTGTTACCTGTGGCTGGGCTTATTCACCTCTATGCGTCTGCTTGAGTGTCTATAAAAAGCACTTTTATGACTACAGCTATTACGCCACCTAAGATGGCCCCCGCAAGCTGTATTATGTCTGCTTCGGACATTGGAATCTCCAAATTGTTTTATGTTAAGTGAGGTTGCCTGCACTATACCATATTTCTTATGTTTAAAGTTATAAATATCCATGTAATTTGTCAGCCGTATCTAATCTGACGTATAATCACCGCTGAAATGGCTTTATCAACACAACCCTATAAAGGCACCCGGGATTTTTATCCGGAAGATAAGCGTTTGCAAAAATATATCTTTCAAACAATGCGAAAAGTTGCTGAGCGCTATGGTTATGAAGAATATGATGCACCGCTGCTCGAGCCATTAGAGCTATATATGGCAAAAACCGGCGAAGAAATCGTCAATGAGCAAACATATCTGTTTACGGATCGTGGTGAGCGGCAAGTGGTAATCAGACCGGAAATGACTCCATCGGTCTCGCGTATGGTTGCTGCGCGGCGTCAGGAGCTGGGTTATCCGCTGCGCTGGTATTCTATCCCTAACCTATGGCGATACGAACGACCGCAAAGAGGAAGGTTGCGCGAACATTGGCAACTTAATGTCGATCTATTTGGTGTTGAGGGTCTGGAAGCTGAGCAGGAAATAATTATGTTGGCAAACGACATAATGAAAAAGTTTGGCGCTAAACCAGACATGTACACCATTAAGCTCAACAGTCGCAAATTAATGAATTACTTTATGGACGAGGTGCTCGGACTCGATGACACACAAGCCAATACTATAAGCAGGCTGATAGACCGTATGCATAAAATGGAATACGCGGAATTTGTTGCACAGACCGATGCCGTGTTTAGTCCGTCACAACGTGAGAACAACGGTCCGGATCAGCTATTCGAGTTCTTAAAAACATATTCTCTAGCCACCTTGCCCGAAACACTCAAAGATCAACCGGCTGTTACAGAGCTTAGAGGTTTGCTGGGAATGCTAGAAACCGCCGGAGTAAGCAATGCCGTATTTGATCCTTCATTAATGCGGGGCTTTGATTACTACACTGATATCGTATTTGAGATTTATGACACACATCCTGACAACAATCGTTCAATGTTCGGTGGCGGTCGGTATGACGGGCTCGTCGGGCTTTTCGGTGTTGAACCGGTGCCGACAATCGGTTTTGGCATGGGCGACGTTGCCTTGCAGAATTTTCTTGAGGTTCATGGTCTTTTACCAACTTTACCGTCCGAGACGGATGTGTATGTAGTATTAATCGGTGACGTGCAAAACAAATCTCAAAAAGCTATATCGTATTTGCGTAGCAACGGATTAAACGTCGCGGTTGATTTTTCAGGCCGGAAACCAGATAAACAAATCAAAACTGCCGATAAAAAGGGCATCGCTTATGTGTTGTTCATCGGTGAAGACGAGCTCACGGAAGAGCGATTTAACCTCAAACATCTAAAAACAGGTGAAACAGAGACTCACGGTCTTGACCGTATAATCTCAATCGTCAAAGATTACCGTAAAAAATGACGGCCACCAACCACGCATTAACCGGTGCGATTATCGGGACCACTATTCATAATCCGGCGATGGCTATAACTTTCGCAGTTTTATCACATTTTCTATTGGATAGCCTACCGCACTTCGGATTTAGTGACCTTAAGTCGCGAGACTCTAAATTTACAAAAATGCTTTTAGCTGATATTGCTCTTTGTGTCGGCCTTGTGGTGCTGCTGTTTTTTACGACTACATCGTGGTTAATAATTAGTCTTTGTGCCTTTATGGCCACGTTACCGGATATCATGTGGCTGCCGGATTATGTCCGAAACCTAAAAGGCAGCCAGCCGGCAAACGCCACTAACTGGTTAATAGAATTTCATAGCTCCATACAGTGGTCGCAAACACCCAAAGGGGGTGTGATAGAAATGGTGTGGGCCGCGGTCTCGTTTTTGATTCTTATACAAATTACATAAAAGACATACTTTATGGAAAAATTCGCCATAATCTGTTAGAGTAAATACTCATGCAAGTAAAAAAATCAGTTTCCAAGACTAAAGCGACACTTACAGTCAATGCCAATGAAAAAGATCTCGGCAGTATAAAAGCACATGTGCTTGGCCACTTTCAGGAAAATATGAAAGTCGCTGGCTTTCGTGAAGGCAAGGCCCCTCTTTCAGTGGTCGAAAAAAATGTTGACCAAAACTCATTCCAGACTGAGTTTTTGCAAGAAGCTATCGGCGCTCTTTATTCTCAGGCGGTACGTGAAACTAATCTGAGGGTTGTTGATCAGCCGGAAGTGCAGCTGACCAAGTTTGTTCCGTTTACTGAGTTGGAATTCACCGCTGAAGTGCCGGTTGTCGGAGAAGTTAAGTTAGGTGATTACAAAGAGCTAAAAGCAGATAAGCCAAAAGTAAGCGTTACGACCAAAGATGTTAATGAAGTCGTTAAGTCATTACAGACTCGAATGGCCGAGAAAAAAGATGTCAAACGCGCTGCCAAGAACGGTGACCAGGTCTGGATTGACTTTAGGGGGGTTGATGACAAAGGCAAGCCGGTAAACGGTGCCGATGGAAAAGATTATCCTTTGCTGCTTGGCAGCAATACCTTTATTCCCGGATTTGAGCCGGAGCTCGTGGGCCTCAAAGCGGGTGACGAAAAGACATTTACAGTTACTTTCCCTAAAGACTACCGAGTCGCGGCACTTAAAGGCAAAAAAGTTACTTTTACTGTCAACGTCACTAAAGTTCAGGAAGTTATCGAACCTGAAGTGAACGACGAATTCGCTGCGAAAGCCGGCCCGTTTAAAACCGTGTCCGAGCTCAAAGATGATATAAAAAAGCAACTTACGCATGAACGCTCAAACCAGGCTGAACGTGATTATGAATCCGAGCTGGTGCGTCAACTGGCCGACAAAAGTACCATAGAAATACCAGATGTGTTATTGAATGACCAGATCGATCGAATGCTCAACGAACTTAAGCAGAATTTGACATATCGTGGTCAGACATTACAGGAGTTTTTAGAAGCTGAACATACCACCGAAGAGAAATACAAAAATGAAGTATTGCGACCGGAAGCCGAGCAGCGGGTTAAGGCAGGGCTAGTGTTGGCTGAAGTTGCTGATGCTGAAAACCTGACAGTACAACCAGAGGAGCTGGAGATTCGTATGCAAGTGCTAAAGGGTCAATACAAAGACCCGCAAATGCAAGCTGAACTAGAAAAGCCTGAGAATCGTCGCGAGATAGCATCGCGACTTTTGACTGAAAAAACTATCGCTAAATTAAAGAGTATAAACTCATAATCATCTATTGCGGCTAATTATAATTAGCACTCTTGCATTGAGAGTGCTAATTTATTATGATGATAGGTACTAAGGAGAAATTGACATGCCATTAGTACCAACCGTTATTGAACAAGAAGGCCGTGTAGAACGGGCTTATGATATATATTCTCGCCTATTAAAAGATCGTATTATCTTTGTCGGCGAAGATATAAACCCGCACACCGCCAACCTTATCGTTGCTCAGCTGTTGTTCTTGCAGGCTGAAGATTCCAAAAAAGATATCTATCTTTATATAAACAGTCCAGGTGGCAGCGTCTATGATGCGCTTGCTATCTATGACACAATGCAATACGTCAAAAACGATGTCCAAACCGTTGGAATTGGCGTTCAAGCATCGGCGGCAGCCTTCCTGTTAAGCTCAGGAACCAAAGGTAAACGCTTCTTATTGCCTAATGCTTCAGTAATGATTCATCAGCCATCAAGCGGAACTCGGGGCAAAGTTACCGACCAGGAAATTGACTTGCGTGAAGCTTTACGGGTCAAGAAACTCTTAGAAGAAATTATGGCTAAGAATACCGGACAAAAGGCTTCAAAAATACACGAAGACATGGAACGTGACAAGTGGCTTGACGCAAAAGAGGCCAAAGCCTACGGTATTGTTGATGCGGTTATCAATACGCCGCCTAAGGGTTAAGCGATTAACATAACTGTAAGAAAATTTACTGCCTAGGGCTGGACTGCAAACCTATACTTAATTTTTGGCTAAACGTCTGATAGGAGAATATTGTGCCTCAATTTACCGATCCCGAGTATATTCAATCACTGGATTATAGAGTTATTCCAGCCTCAAAACTTTCGTCAGCACAAGCTGAAGACCTAGACGAGCTTCTGCACGCCTCACTTTCTGTAGATTTTCCTGATAGAACTGCCGCTGAAATAGAAGGCTTTGTGCACATATATCATTCCAGACATAAAAATTTAAATAGACATCTTGGCAGCGCATCTTTGCGGGCAAATCAATTGTATCGTCACCAGCGGCTAGCTGTAGCAACCGATAAGAACCTTGACAGGGCGGTAAGCTTTTTATTTTTTGCAGATAACGCTTCCAGTACCCGCGATATAGAAATCCCGGCTTTCTTAAGCAAGGTGATGAATAGAGTGCCTAAGCCGGCTGAATCATTGCTACGAAGAGCAGAGATAGAAGCAAAATTACGTACCGAGCGATTGGTTACTAAGCGATGGCACTGGTTGGGGATGCGTGCGGTTCTGCCGGAATTAGTACCTGAAGAGACAAGCGAAGCGGATAGTAAAGTATCGGTAGTCGATGTACTGGGATATTTGTCACTAGATGGAAAAAACTGGGTACAGCCGGTGTCGGCCTATCCATGGCATGGCGAGAAGTGGTGGATGGAATCTCTGAGCAGTTGGGGTTTACGTGCCCAAGAAGACGAAGAAACTGAACCCATTTACGCTTTTGGATCAGAGCAGCAACCTGTTCTGCAAGAACGGTGGGTGGCTGAATCTGTTTCTGCGGTTGATGCTCATCTTCGGTCAAAGCCCTTAGGGCACATGCTTTTATCAGAAGCTAAGCAGAAAGCAGCGATACTCTAAGTCATGCCCACTTGACTTCATACACAAGCTAGCTCATACTATACAGTAAGAAGTAGTGTACGCAGGTAGTGCTAAGGAGTTACGAGGACTCGCTTAAGCATCAAAAGCCACGTAGTGAACTTTGTCTTAAAAGGCCAAAAGACATCAATCTAAATCAAGTGGGAGTAGCATGGCGAAATCAGACGCTGTTAAAGGCGCTTCTAAGCGCACATATTTTACTAATACAAAAGATATTCTTGATTTACCTAACCTGGTAGATCATCAAAACAGATCGTTTAAATGGTTTATAGAAGAGGGGCTCGGGGAATTATTAGCCGAAATCAGCCCGATCGAAGACTATACCGGCACAAAACTGTCACTACGCTTCAAGGATTATCACTTTGAAGATCCTAAAATTTCCGAAGCCGAAGCCCGTGAAAACAATGTCAGCTTCGACGCTTCACTCAAAGCTACGATAGAATTAACCAACAAGGTCACAGGTGAGGTCAAGGATCAGGAAATCTACCTCGGTGATTATCCGTGGATGACCGAACGCGGCACATTCGTTATTAATGGCGCTGAAAGAGTGGTTGTTTCTCAGCTGATACGTTCAGCCGGTGTTTTCTTCACCGCGGACGGTCAAGGTACGAGCAGTCTTTATGGAGCAAAAGTCATCCCTGGACGCGGTGCATGGCTTGAATTCGAAACAGCTTCATCCGGTGCTATTTATGTGAAGATTGATCGCAAGCGTAAAATTCCGGTAACCACTTTATTGCGTGCGCTTGGCATGACTGAAGCGCAAATGAAAGACGCCTTCAAACACGTTGATCAGGGAGAGACCAACTATCTGGAAGCAACACTTGAAAAGGATCCGGCTCGTGGAACCAACGAGGCTTTGATAGAGGTCTATAGGCGCTTGCGTCCTGGCGATCTGGCGACTGTCGATAACGCCCGCGGTCTTATAGAAAACATGTTCTATAACTTTAAGCGCTTTGACTTTTCCCGAGTTGGACGCTACAAAATCAACAAGCGCTTAAACCTTGATGTGCCGAACACGATCGAAAACCGGGTTATGCGGCTTGATGATCTGACGGCCATTATTGCCGAAATTATCCGTTTGAATAACACCCAGGAACCGGCTGATGATATCGATTCGCTTGCCAACCGACGCGTCAAGCTGGTCGGCGAGCTGGTGCAGCGCCAATTCCGTATCGGCCTATTACGTATGGAGCGCAATACCAAAGACAGAATGTCAATGAGTGAGATAGAAACTGTAACTCCGGCACAATTAATCAATGCCCGGCCGATTGTTGCGGCCGTGCGCGAATTCTTTGCCAGCTCACAGCTTTCTCAGTTCATGGATCAAATAAATCCGCTTTCAGAATTGGCCCACAAGCGTCGTCTCAGTTCGATGGGTCCAGGCGGACTTTCCCGCGAACGAGCCGGCTTTGAGGTGCGTGATGCTCACGCGACTCACTACGGTCGTATTTGTGCAGTTGAAACTCCGGAAGGCGCAAACATTGGATTGGTACTTAACCTGGCAAGTTATGCCCGTATTAATGATTACGGCTTGATAGAAACGCCGTATCGTAAAGTTATCAATGCGGTTACAGCAAAAGAGGCTGTTGGGCATACTGCCAACGTCGACCTGGAAGACGCTAACGGTAAAGTCATTGTTAAGGCTGGCCAGAAGATATCTGCCGAAGCAGCCAAAAAATTAGACACAGTCAAAGAGCAGGTTACTTGGCCGGTTAAAGCTGTGGTTACTGATGAGGTTATTTACCTGGACGCTGCCGAAGAAGAGCAGGCAACAATTGCCAGCTCTGGAGAGCCGGTTGATGAAAACGGTCATTTTATAAATGAACGTATTTCTGCCCGTAGTCATCTTAAATCAGGAGAAGTCGATTCGAATGATGTTACCCATATGGATGCCACACACAAACAAATTATCGGTTCAAGCGCTGGTTTAATTCCTTTCATTGAAAAGAATTATGTTTACCGAAGCCTCATGGGCAGCAACCAGCAACGACAGGCTGTACCTCTCGTTAAGCCCGAGTCGCCGCTCGTAGGCACAGGCATGGAAGCGGTTGTAGCAAACAACAGCGGTCAACTTTTGGTGGCAGAAGCTGATGGTGAAGTCGTAAAAGCAAGCGCAGATGAAGTGGTTGTTAAGTACAAGGAAGGTACAAAAACTTATCGACCACAGCACTTCGTTCGCAGTAACGAAGGCAGTTCGATCAACCAAAAGGTTGTCGTAAGTTCCGGCGATAAACTGAAAAAAGGCGATGCTATCGTTGAGGGTATGTCGGTCGCTGACGGAGAGCTGGCGCTTGGAAAAGATTTGTTGGTTGCGTTTATGCCATGGGCTGGTTACAACTTCGAGGATGCCATAATTTTGAGCCGTAGACTCGTTGAAGACGATACGCTGACAAGCATTCACATCGTTGACTTCATGGTAGAAGTTCGCGAAACCAAGCTTGGCCCGGAAATCGTTACCCGTGACATTCCAAACGTATCAGAAGACGCCTTAAGGCATCTTGACGACGAAGGTATTGTGCGTATTGGTGCCGAGGTGCATCCTGGTGACATCCTGGTAGGAAAAATTACTCCTAAAGGTGAGCAGGAACTAAGCTCAGAAGAGCGACTTCTGCGGGCAATCTTCGGTGAGAAAGCCAAAGAAGTGCGCGATACCTCACAGCGAATGCCTAACGGCAAGCACGGAAAAGTTGTTGGCGTTCGGATCTTCAGTCGCGA
The DNA here is from genome assembly GCA_964537935.1 of uncultured Candidatus Saccharibacteria bacterium. Lineage (GTDB taxonomy): Bacteria > Patescibacteriota > Saccharimonadia > Saccharimonadales > CAZICT01 > CAZICT01. The sequence continues at coordinate 88,967 of CAZICT010000001.1, forward strand.
CAAAGGTCACGAACTAAAGTCTGGCGTTATCATGCAAATCCAAGTGTTTGTCGCTCAAATGCGTAAAGTCGCTGTCGGAGACAAGTTGGGTGGAAGGCACGGTAACAAAGGTGTTATCGCCACTATTTTGCCGGTCGAAGACATGCCGTTCACTGAAGACGGCACTCCGATTGACATCATTCTTAACCCACTTGGTGTTCCATCACGCATGAACATCGGTCAGTTGTTTGAGGCCCACCTGGGCATGGCCGCAAGGGCACTTGGCATTAAAGTAGCCAGCCCTTCGTTTGATGGTGTTGAAAGCCCGAAGATCCGTGAACTGCTTAAAGAAGCAGGATTGCCGGAGGACGGCAAGCAACAGCTATACGATGGCCGCACCGGTGAAGCATTCACCGAACGAACAACTGTCGGAGCCATGTACATGATCAAGCTCAATCACATGATTGCAGATAAAATTCATGCCCGTTCAACCGGACCATACACCATGGTCACCCAGCAGCCTCTCGGTGGTAAGGCCCAAAACGGCGGTCAGCGCTTCGGCGAGATGGAAGTCTGGGCACTAGAGGCTTACGGTGCAGCTAACACATTGCAAGAAATGCTTACTATTAAATCTGACGACGTTTACGGAAGATCAAAGGCCTACGAAGCAATCATAAAAGGCACTGAAATTGTCGGACCTAAAGTTCCTGAAAGCTTTAACGTGCTTGTTAAGGAACTTCAGGGATTAGGACTTAAAGTAGACCTGATTACTTCAGATAAGCTGATCGACGCAGAAGATATACTGTCTGAAAACATCAAAGACGAAGCTACTAATCAAGCTGATGTTGAGGTGCCGGATTCAGCTATATCAGACGTAGACGTAACAGATGATGCGACCGTTGATGAATACGTGGTTATGGAACTTGAAGATGACATTCCTGCCACTACGACGGTTAATTCTCAGGATGAAGATACTAACCAAAGCGACGAGGATGATAGCACTACACTTGTCGCAGCCGATGATGAAGAGGAGGAGGCGTAAATGATACGACGCTATTCACACGGAACAAACATTGCTGACTTTGATGCAGTACGCCTCGCGGTTGCCAGCGCAGAAGACATTCTGGACTGGAGCCACGGCGAAGTAACAAAGCCGGAAACAATCAATTACCGTACACAAAAACCTGAACGAGACGGACTGTTTTGTGAACGGATATTTGGCCCTGTTAAAGATATAAATCCGCACGACGCAAAGTATAAAGGCGTGCGCTCCCGCGAAGCAGCGGTTGATAAAAAAGGTGAGATCGTTACCAAATCAATCGTTCGTCGTGAACGCATGGGTCATATTTCGCTAGCATCACCAGTGGCTCATATCTGGTTCTTGCGCGGAACACCTTCGGCAATTGGACTATTGCTTGGTTTGACAGTCAAGAACCTGGAGCGCGTGGCTTACTTTGCAAGCTACATAATCAAATCTGTGGACACCGAAAAGCGTGACCAAATGCTGGCTGATAAAGAGGCTGAATTCGCAGCCGCTCAAGAAGCCATAAAAGCTCGTTATGAAGCTGAGGCACAGAAGGAAGAAGCCAACCTTAAGGCACTGGCAGAGATGCAAACCAAAGAGCTCGAAGAAGTTTCAAGCGAATTCGAAACACTCAAGGAGCAGCTTACCTCACTGGAACGACTCAATCTTATTTCCGAAAATCAATATCGCGAGCTTCCTGATGAAGTCCAGGACCTTATAGAGGTTGGCATGGGAGGCGCAGCGCTTAAGGACCTGCTTGACACGGTTGACCTGACAGAGCTGATCAGTAAATTAACAGAGGAATCCGAAGATGCCAAGGGTCAACGCAAGAAGAAGCTCATGAAGCGCTTGCGTTTACTGGAAAGTATGCAACGGGCCGGCATCAAGCCTAACAGCATGTGCTTATCGGTCTTACCGGTAATTCCTCCGGATCTTCGACCGATGGTGCAGCTCACCGGTGGCCGGTTTGCAACCAGCGACTTGAATGATCTTTACCGTCGTGTCATTAACCGCAACAACCGCCTTAAAAAGCTGATCGAACTAAACGCCCCGGAAGTCATTCGCCGCAATGAACAACGAATGCTCCAGGAAGCAGTAGACGCTTTGATCGACAACAACAATGCCCGCAGCGGACGTGCAGTGGCCGCAACCGGTCAGCGCCGACGCCTGAAGTCTCTCAGCGATATGCTGAAAGGTAAGCAAGGCCGTTTCCGCCAGAACCTGCTCGGTAAGCGCGTTGACTATTCAGGGCGCTCAGTCATCGTTGCCGGACCGGAACTAAAAATCAACCAGTGTGGTCTTCCTAAGATGATGGCCCTTGAACTCTTCAAACCATTCGTTATAGGACACCTGATAAGTAACGATTACGCACATAATATCCGTTCCGCTACCCGCATGATAGAGACTGGCGAAACAGCTGTCTGGGACGCGCTTGACGAAGTCATTAAGGGTAAATACGTACTGCTTAACCGCGCTCCAAGTCTGCACCGACTTTCAATCCAAGCTTTTCAGCCCGTGCTGATTGAGGGTAAAGCAATTCAATTGCACCCATTAGTTTGTAAAGGCTTTAATGCTGACTTTGACGGTGACCAGATGGCTGTCCACCTTCCGCTTTCAGATGAGGCTCAGACAGAAGCCAGAGAAATCATGGCCGCCAATCGTAACCTGCTTAAGCCGGCTGACGGTTCGCCGATTCTTCATATTGATCAAGACATCGTGCTTGGCTGTTACTTCTTGACGTACCACCGACCGGGACTGAGCAAAGAATACAAACCTTTTGCAGATATTAATGAAGCGCTGATGGCCTACGATGCCGGCAAAATTAAACTTCAAAGCCGGGTTAGGTTGCCATTCCGCAATCAAGTCAGAGAAACTACTTTGGGACGATTGCTGTTTAACGAGCTTTTCCCGGAAGACTTCCCATTCCAGGACGAAGCAATGACCAAGAAAAAATTGCAGTCAACCCTGGCCGTTGCCTATCAATATTATGGTCAGGAAAGAACGGCAGCTATAGCAGACGCCTTAAAAGACTTAGGCTTTGATTACGCTACCAAGTCCGGACTGAGCATGGGCATGGACGACTTCAGTGACATTGAAGGTCTATCTGAGATCGTCGAAGCCGGAGAAAAGCGTTCAGCTGAAATAAGTGAACAGTTTGAGCAAGGCTTCATTACAGAAGAAGAACGTCGACGACTGACAGTTGAAACCTGGATGGAAACTGATGCTACAGTTCAAAAGACTCTTTCCGAGCAATTCGCCGATGAAGACAGTTCTATGTCAATCGCTGTAGTGTCGGGTGCTCGTGGTAATATCGGTCAGGTTAAGACTGCCGTAGGTATGCTAGGTGTAACCACCGATGCAACCGGACGGGCTATTGAGCTTCCAATTCGCTCTAACTATAAGGTCGGTTTGATGCCTCTTGAGTACTTTACCGCCACTCGTGGAGCCCGAAAGGGTATGATCGACACCGCACTGAAAACCGCTGACTCGGGCTACTTGACCCGTCGCCTGGTTGATGTGGCACAAGATGTGTTCACGATCGATGGAGAGGATAATGATCCTGGCTTTGCGCTAAACCGTGAAGATTCCGAATACATCGGCGTATCATTTGGCGAAAGACTTGAAGGACGCTATGCCGCCGAAAATGTTAACGGACACGTCAAGCGAGGTGAACTCATTAATAATGAGATAGCCAAAGCGATTGATGCAGACGAAAATATAACCAGCGTCAAAATTATGAGCGTTCTTAGCGCTACATCGGTACATGGCGTACCACGTAAATCGTATGGTATTGACCCGGCTACAGGTGACCTTATAGCCGATCATCATCCGGTAGGCGTCATCGCGGCCCAAAGTATCGGTGAGCCTGGAACGCAGTTAACGCTTCGTACCTTCCACAGTGGTGGTTCGGCGGTCGCCGAAGATATTACCCAGGGTTTGCCGCGTGTTGAGGAACTGTTCGAAGTTCGTACACCTAAAGGTCAGGCATATCTAAGCGACATCGCCGGTACCGTAACGGTGTGGGAGGAAGGCGATCATTACATCGTTCAAGTTTCTGCCGAAGATCAGGAGAATGTTGAACTAGCTATCGAAGACCGGCAGGCGCGGGTCGAGAACGGCACTTCTGTTGCCATCGGTGATGTCCTGGCAGAGGAAGAAAACGGTGCCAATCCGTTAATTTCACCGATTGCCGGCAAGGTCAAGGTCACCAAAAAGGCTATAACCGTGACACCTACCAGCAAGAGTGTTGAACGTTACGAAATCCCAGGCTATAAGCAACTACTTGTCAAAGATGGCGACACAGTGGTTGCCGGCCAGCGGCTGACAAACGGTTCGATCAACCTGCATGAGTTGATGAGACTCCAAGGAGTTGAAGCGACACAGCGTTACATCATGAATGAAGTGCTTCGCATCTTTGCTTCACAAGGCCAGAATATCGCCGATAAACACCTGGAAATCATAGTTCGCCAGATGTTCTCACGCGTTCAAATCGAAGATGCCGGAGACACCGAATTCGTAACAGGTGACATCGTTTCCAAGCTGGCAGTAGTTAAGGCGAATGAACAGCTGATGGAATCTGGAAAGCAACCAGCTAAGTTTAACCAGCTTCTACTTGGTATCACTAAGGCTAGCCTCTCAACAGACTCGTTCTTGAGCGCCGCATCATTCCAGGACACGACACGTGTATTGATTGCGGCAGCTACCAGTGGTAAGGTGGATCACCTCTATGGACTCAAAGAGAACGTTATCTTAGGTCGTCGCATCCCGGTAGGAACCGGTTATTTGCCGGACAAGGATAACGATGGCTTCTCTGACGTAGATTAGGCTTGCAAAATACTTCCGTATCTGTTAAAGTCAAAGTTTGTAAAAATAAGTAATCCGAGCGGGTGAATTTTGGGGTGCGACAGGGTTGGCACTCGTCGCACGTCTCACCAATGCAGCAGATTACACCTAAATAAGGAGAAGTAATGCCAACAATTAATCAATTAGTGCGCAAAGGACGCGGAACCAAAGCCAAGGGCTCTAATTCACCGCACCTGCACCGCGTGGTCAACAACTTAAAGACCACCAAATATGAAAAGCCTGCCCCGTTCAAGCGCGGAGTATGCGTTAAAGTTACTACCAAAACACCGAAGAAGCCGAACTCGGCACTTCGTAAGGTGGCGCGTGTACGCTTGAACAACGGACATGAGGTTTGGGCTTATATCGGTGGAGAAGGTCATAATCTTCAGGAGCACGCAGTTGTGATGGTTCGCGGCGGTCGTGTAAAAGACCTTCCTGGTGTACGCTATCACATCGTTCGCGGCGCTCTTGACCTCCAAGGCGTAAATAATCGTAAGCAAGGCCGCTCCAAGTACGGCACCAAGAAAGAGGGCTAAGCGATGCCTAGGAAAGTAACTAAGTCTCTAGTCCGACAAGTCCAACCAGATCGAATATATAACAGCGTTATGGTAACCAAGCTTATCAACCGCGTCATGCTTGACGGTAAAAAACAGGTTGCTGAACGATTGGTATATAACGGTATGCAGAAAGCTGCTGACAAACTTAAAGTGCAAAATCCGCTTGATGTATTTGAACAGGCGCTTGCAAACGTACGCCCACAAGTCGAAACGCGTTCGCGCCGAGTAGGTGGTGCAAACTATCAAATTCCGTTTGAAGTCAAAGGCCAGCGCCAAAATCATCTGACAATTATGTGGTTCGTTGCAGCTGCCCGGGCCCGTAAAGGCATGAGTATGGAAGACCGGATCGCGTTAGAGCTGGTTGACGCATACAACAACACCGGTACGGCAGTAAAAAAACGCGAAGATACTCATAAAATGGCAGAAGCCAACCGCGCCTTTGCCCACTTCGCGAGGTACTAGATGTCGTTTGTCACATCTGGAAGAGCAGATCAACCAATTACTGCAGCTCAGCGTGAGCAGTTAACCGCAATAGATATACTTAACTCTGCACCATTATTTGATGATGCAGAAATACCATTAGAACAAGCAACTGATGCGTTAAGGTATCGCCCTGTCAATCTTGACGAATTAAGCACCTGTGTTATAAGAACTATTGTCTATAATTCATACGGTAGTTGTATCACAGGCTCTAGTGCACATGATTTCGAAAAGTATGAGCATGGAAGTTAGAACAACTCATATCCCTCACCATTTACAAACAAGAGATTCTGGTTCGCGCTGGTGTGGCGGCACAGAACCACCTACAGAAGTAATCCATAATCCCGTAACTGACGAACTCACGGTCGAGATATTACCGGTAGGATCAAATAATCATGTCGGTGAAGTGATACAACCAAGTTCAGCTGTAGAGTTTCATACCGATAAGGGACTTGTACTCAACCAAGATAATGTAAGTGAGTTCGCGATAAAGGCACTGAAATCTAAAGGAACTATATAAGTAAGGAAGATATTATGGCAGCAGCAAAATATGATATAGGAAAGATAAGAAACATTGGGATTATCGCGCACATTGACGCCGGTAAGACCACCACGACCGAAGGTATCCTGTACCGAACCGGCATCAAGCACAAGATTGGTACGACTCACGAAGGCGAGACCACGACTGACTGGATGGCCCAGGAACGTGAACGAGGAATCACTATCGTTTCTGCCGCTGTGACTTGTTATTGGAAGGACCATCAGATAAACATTATTGATACACCGGGACACATTGACTTTACGGTTGAAGTGGAGCGCAGTTTGCGTGTTCTTGACGGTGCAGTTGTTGTCTTTGACGGCAAAATGGGTGTTGAATCACAGAGTGAAACCGTATGGCGACAGGCCGACAAATACGGTGTTCCACGTATCTGCTTTATTAATAAGATCAATCAGACCGGTGGGGATTTTTATAAATCACTAGAATCAATCCATAACCGTTTGAACAAACACGCTTTTCCTATTCACCTGCCAATCGGTTTTGAGCAGGGCATCAATGGTGTAGTCGACCTAATTACCATGAAGGCGTACACCTACAATGAATTCACCGACAAAAACCTCCAGGTTGGCGAGATTCCGGAAGACATGCTTGAAAAAGCTAAGCGTTACCGCAGCCTGCTGATCGAAAACGCTGTCTCTGAAGACGAAACTATGCTTGAGCGGTACCTCGAGGTTGGCGAAGAAGGCATGACCGAAGATGAGATCCGTCACGCCGTCCGTTATGCCGTACTATCAGGAAACTTCTTCGCAGTTACCGGCGGTGATGGCCGCGGTGTTATTGTTGAAAAAGTACTTGATATGATTACCGACCTGCTGCCAAGTCCTGAAGAGCGTGGCAGCACCTGGGGAACCCACCCGAAGTCCGGTGATGAGATTGAGCGCAAACCGACTGATAGCGAGCCGTTTGCTGGATTGGCTTTCAAGATCGCTACAGACCCATTCGTAGGAAAACTTGCCTATTTCCGTGTTTATTCAGGAAAAATCAAATCAGGTTCATACGTATTAAATAGTTCAACCGGTACCAAAGAACGCGTGGGGCGAATTGTCCGCATGCAAGCCGATAAGCGTGAAGATGTAGAAGAAGTAAGTGCGGGTGACATCGCCGCTATCGTCGGCCTTAAGGGTACCACGACCGGTAACACATTGTGCGACCTTAATGATTCTATCGTTTTGGAGAGCATTACATTCCCTGAGCCGCCAGTTTCAATCGCGATTGAACCCAAGACTAAAAGCGACCAAGAAAAGATGTCGCTAGCCCTGCAGCGTCTTTCAGAAGAAGATCCGACTTTCCGGATACGTGTCGACGACGAAACGGGACAGACCGTAATTTCCGGTATGGGTGAATTACACCTTGAGATTCTAGTTGATCGTATGAAGCGCGAGTTCAACGTTGAAGCGAACATTGGTGCGCCGCAGGTTGCATACCGTGAAACCATTCGCAAAGATGGTGTCGAAGCTGAAGGTAAATTCATTCGTCAAAGTGGTGGCCGTGGTCAATACGGTCACGTATGGCTACGCCTTAGTCAGAACGAAACCGGTAAAGGTTTTGAGTTTATCGACTCCATCAAAGGCGGCGTCGTGCCAAGTGAATACGTACCGGCTGTACGCAAAGGTATTGAAGAGGCTATGACAAGTGGTGTTGTCGCCGGCTATCCGGTCGTAGACATTAAGGTAGAGCTGTATGACGGTAGCTACCACGATGTTGACTCATCAGAAATGGCCTTTAGTGCTGCCGGTTCAATCGGTTTCAAAGAAGGTATGAAGAAAGCCGGTCCTGTGCTACTGGAACCAGTCATGAAGGTTGTCGTTGTCACACCTGAAGAATTCATGGGTGATGTCATCGGTGATCTTAACGCCAAGCGAGGTCGGATCGATTCTATGGAAGACCTGTCCTCAGGTGTTAAAGAAATTACCGGCTACGTACCGTTAGCTGAAATGTTCGGTTATACCACCAACCTTCGTTCAATGACCCAAGGTCGGGCCAGCTCAAGCATGGAGCTGGATCACTATGCAGACGTACCTAGCCACATTGCCGAAGCCATAGCCGCCAAAAAATAAATTACTGCGCAATAATGCCACCTGTTAACAGTGATATCACGAAAAATTACCCTAACATATACGCTTCAGCCGAATGTTTCAGGGATTGTCCGAAGCTTCAGGGTGTGATGAGTGATGAGACTCAGGATATAGCCGCATGTGAAAGGCAGAGACCACCGTTGATATTGCCCGGAACCCGTTGCGGCATAATAATGATTCCGGTTAATGAAAACAGTCGCCGTGCCGACGAAGCTTAAACTCAAGGTAAAATTTCTCGCTTCATCAATTAACAAAAGCCAGTAATATCGACTGGTGGAAAAAGATGCCAGTGAAGATTTATATACAGTAGGGTTGATGAGTACTTCCAGCCGTTGTCACAGGTGTAAGGTCATTGACGGATTGATTGACGAAGCGGTTTCACAAATGAACCGTGTACCTCCGGATTCAAGAAAAACACCGGCCCGCTACAGAGTAGACATAGATTGCAAAAACGGCCCCCATGAGGAATATTACCCGTGAAAAATACATTTGCAGTGCGGTTGGTTCATTGTGTATAGAATCCGATAATCGTGAAGTCATTACGTATACTGATGTCAACGACATACGCAATGACATAGAAGTCGGCCCACCAGATAGGTAATTAACTCCTTAAATTTGCTTTACATAACGCTTATTGTGCTCTATAATATTCGGGTATCTCGCGTGAGGGCTTTGCTCATAATGCAATATGGATCGCGGACATATTACAATTAACTAACCTATAGGAGTAACTCTTATGGCAGGAACATTTGACCGAAGTAAGCCGCATGTGAACGTCGGTACTATGGGTCACGTTGACCACGGTAAAACCAGTTTGACTGCAGCTATCACCCTAACACTATCTAAGCGCCTTCCAAGCGACGTCAATAAGGCAATCGCGTATGACCAGATTGACAACGCTCCAGAAGAAAAGCAGCGTGGGATTACCATTGCTACATCTCACCAGGAATATGAGTCAGAAAAGCGTCACTACGCTCACGTCGACATGCCTGGACACGCCGACTACGTTAAGAACATGATTACCGGTGCTGCTCAGATCGACGGTGCTATTTTGGTTGTATCAGCAGCTGACGGCCCTATGCCTCAAACCCGTGAACACGTACTGCTTGCCAAGCAGGTAGGTGTTCCAAGCATCCTTGTTTTCATGAACAAGATGGACCTTGCTGATCCTGAATTGGTTGAGCTAGTTGAAATGGACATCCGTGAACTGCTTGCTAAGTATGAATTCGATGAAAACTGTCCTATTGTTAAAGGTTCTGCTACTAAAGCCATTGAAGGCGACGAAGCAAACATGGACGCTGTCATGGAGCTTGTTAAGGCTATGGATGACTACATTCCGGAACCGACTCGTGATTTGGACAAGTCATTCATGATGGCTATCGAAGACGTCTTTTCAATCAAAGGTCGCGGTACTGTAGCTACCGGCCGTATTGAGCAAGGTGTCGTGAAGGTTAACGATGAAGTCGAAATCATCGGCGTTCGACCTACTCAGAAATCAGTCGTTACCGGTATTGAGATGTTTAAGAAGAGCCTTGACCAAGGTCAGGCTGGCGACAACGCTGGTATTTTGCTACGCGGTATTGAGCGCGAAGACATCGAACGAGGTCAGGTTTTGGCCAAGCCAGGTTCAATTACCCCTCACACTGAGTTTGAAGCTGAAGTTTATATTCTTACTAAAGAAGAAGGTGGACGACACACCCCATTCTTTAAGGGATACAAGCCACAGTTCTACTTCCGAACTACTGACGTAACCGGTGAAGTTGAGCTTCCAGCTGACAAAGAAATGGTCATGCCCGGTGACACAATAAGCTTTAAGGTCAAGCTTTTGCAACCGATTGCCATGGACCAAGGTTTGCGTTTCGCTATCCGTGAAGGTGGTCGTACGGTTGGCGCCGGTGTTGTTACAAAGATCAACAAATAAAGTTGATAAACACCAAAAAAGCCCTTACTTCAAGTAGGGGCTTTTTGTTTTGACTCGGGGCTTTGACAATCAGCCCTATACATAGTATTGTCAGCACTAATCGCATCGATAGCGTAGCTTCGGTCTTTAAAGAGTAATTTATTAAATGGTATTCTGTGTTAATGTTTAAGTTGGTTAAATCAAGAAAATATTTAGTGATTCTCTGCATAGTTTTAGTTGGGATAGCAGGAATTATTTCGTTCGATTTTTATACATACCAGCGCAGTGGTAACTCTGTTTTATTCGGGAGGCAAGAAGTGCCGGCCGCAGAAACAAACCTGGATGACCTTTCTATCGATGCAGTGCATATCGATACCAAGCCGCTCAAGTCCAGCATACCGTCTGAATGCCATAGCGTAACACCGGAATTTCATCCTGATGTATCAGAAGAACTCAAACAATGTTTAAATTCGGTCGAACAGCAGAACGATAAGAACAATCAGCAGACGAAAAAAGAAACAACCATACGTTTTGAACTGGAAAACAACACTAAAAAACCCATAAACACCAAAGATTACACTATTCAGATACCTGAAGGGGCCGATATAACTGACCCGGTTATCTCTTTGCCTGAGGTAATTCCTCCCGGAGAAAAACGTGAAGGGCTCATAAAAGGCCTGGTAGGCGAGGTGCAAGACTCGCTTTTAGACCTTAAAGTCCAAAAAAACAAAGATAATTCACTGCTTAAATTAGACTTGGGATTATAGCTCAACAAATTTTGAAAATTGTTACGGTTTGTCGTACATTGTTAGCAAAGCAACTACAGAAAGGGCTGTAATGGCCATTTACGGTGACAGGTTAACCAATCCTCAGCAGGCCGAAGAAACAAGACCTCAGTCAGTGCGTGTCGATATAATTAACCCTGATACCGGAGTATGCGAAGCGTCTTTATCGCAAACGACTTTCAACCAAGATGAACGGTTCAAAAAAGATGTTTTTCTGGAATCACTCGGCAATGCAATATTAAGAGCTTTGCCTGACGGTGGAAGAATCACGATTGAGTTAACGCAAAGCCCTCAGGACAATTAATTATTTTGTAGCTGATTAATATGGCGGGAAGTAGACGAAAGTGCTATAATTCAGTTCGTAAATTAATCGTGGTGACTAAAAGTCGTTGAATATGCTCTCTATAGCAACTCAGAGATGTTACACCGCAAAAGAATAGATAGCAGTCAGCAGGATACTGCTTACTAAACATCTATTCGCCGACTGAAAGGAGTCGATAAATGGCAGAAGCCAAAAAAACAGCTGCAACCAAAAGCGAGGCTACGTCTAAACAGCGGATACGTATTCGCCTTAAGGCCTATGACCATAAGGTAATAGATCAGTCTGCAAAGCAGATCGTTGATACTGCGATACGTACTGGTGCAAATATTGCCGGGCCAATTCCATTACCGACAAAAAAGACAACCTATACGGTTATAAAAAGCCCGCATGTATATAAGAAGGGACGGGAGCAGTTTGAAATGCGCGTCCACAAGCGGCTTATTGACGTCTTTGACCCAACGCCGAAGACAATCGATAGCCTTATGAACTTAAGCCTGCCGGCTGGTTGCGACGCAGAAATCAAGATGTAATTGATATTTCTTGAGGAACACAGGACTCGGAGTTGAATCGGATTCGACTCCGAGTTTCATTTTATAAAAAGATACTAAGAATCAAGCCATGATGAGCCAGAGATTATAATTATAAGGGCAATGTACGCACAGCATGTGTTAACTCGTGGCATTATAAAGCGAGAATAGTATAGGGTGGGGCTTAATAGAATGAAAATTGAGCCTTACATACGAAAAGCAAAGATCATTAACTGCCTCTGTTTAGTATGTTCATTAAAGCCAATAGATTGTTGTCGTATACTTGTTATAGTATGGTTATTATGACAGAGGCAGAGGGTGCAAATGTACATGGGTTGCCGCCTAAAGACGACCAAGAAACTATAGTGATTCTGGCAGAAAACGCTATAAACGCTATAAGAGAAATTCGAGATTTCTTATGTAGCTCTGACGACGCATGCGTTAACCTTGCCAAGGCAGCCTTAAACGACATCGTAGATTTTTCTAAAACTGGCAATCATATTGGAAGCGAGTAGGAGGTAAGGTAAATTTTGCGAACAAATCTAAATGCTATGATTGAAGTGGTAATCGGGACGTCAAATCCTTCTAAATTAAATGAATTTCGGAACATTGCTGCGTCAAGTAACGTAAAAATATTTTCTTTGGCGGATATAGGCGTAGAGGCTCCGGAAATAGAAGAATCGGGAAGCTCTTATGAGGAAAATGCTCACATCAAGTATGATGCCCTCAGACCGTTAATACCAGACAAATATATTCTGATTACCGAAGATTCCGGTGTTTCGATTGATGCGTTAAACGGCGAGCCAGGTGTTCATTCACGACGATGGAATGATGAAGGCCGGGAAATGTCCGATAAGGAGCTGATTGAAAAAATGCAAAGCCAACTTGCAGACAAACCTGATAGAACAGCCAGGTTTATAGTTGCAGCAGCCTTCGGCGGATCAGGCTATAGAATGAAGGCCGTACACGGTGAGATTGTAGGCGAAATGCTTAAAACACCTAGGGTTGAGCTGGCGACAGAAGGCTTTCCTTATAGGGCTTTCTTTTTCATACCTTCACTGGGCATCATGCTTTCTGAGCTGCACAACATGCCAGCCAAAACCAGGCCGGGATTTAGGACGCACCGAGAGCAGATTTGGGATCAGATTTTAGAAACACTTGAGTAGAAGGCTATTTAGCTTTTGGGTTTTCAATAGATTCTGGAATTTGAGGAGGAAACGTCCTAACATTGTTTTGACTGCGCTCAAGAGATAAGGGCGATTCATCGGTAAAGGGAGCTGAATGGAACTCGTCAGACTGGTAGCGCGGCAAAACTTCATCAGTTACAGGCATATTGGCTTCGGTGACAATAACCGGCACGGGCTCTTCTTTGCTGGTTAATAAGTTCACACTACCAAAGCCAGCGACACCAATAAGCACCAGACTGCCAACAGCTTTAGCTAGGTGTGGTTTCGTTGTGGCTTTGTAAGGATCAGATTCGCCCTTTATGGTACCTTCGAAGTTCTTGGCAACTGCACGTAATACCCGTCGAAGCCTGGGTAAACGACCCGGGCCGACAAAATCCACTCCAGGTCTAGGCTCATATGTTTCGTAAATTCTGGGCTCTAGATCTTTGAGTGTCATTGTTTATATCTTTAATTATTCTCTTTAATTTGATTACGTTTATTAAACTTATATTAACAAAAGCGGCTATGGCCGTAAAGCCGCGAAGTATGGTTAAATGGATGTATGGCAAAAAGAAAAACAAAAAAGAGAAATTATTCGGAATCCGACGGAACTTATTTCCTCAAGCTAGTACTGTACGTAATAGTTGGTTCGCAGTGGGTATGGTTCATTGATGGCGTGCGCCAAGCATTTTTACCCCTGCCTATTGGGTTGTTTCTCGGTTTGGCATTTGCAACGCATGAAAAGTTTCGGGTAGATCGTAAGATCGAATTCGCATTGCTTCTGGTCGCAGCTTTGATAGGTTTTTGGTCACAGATTGGCATATTTATAGACGTGTAGAAATTGCAACATATTGACACTAGTAACTGTTTTGTGCTACTCTTGCGTGGTATATAAATTTTCCTGTACTTGGTGAGTCGGTCTAAGTCCCTCCTAAACAGAGGTGAAACTAGCGAACACCAAGCATTTTTGTGTCAAAACAAGATGAATTGGGTATCCAAAACAGGTGGTAATAAAGGGTAGAGGCCTAAATAACTATGAAAGCTTTAATCACACGAAAGGTTGGCATGACAAGCACCATTGCTGAAGATGGCACTGTTCAAGCTATTACCTTGCTTTCCGCTAGTCCTTGTGTCATTACGCAAGTGAAGACCGATGAGACCGACGGTTATAGCGCCGTGCAGCTTGGCACTGAAGAAGCGAAGCACATGGGCAAAGCACAAGCCGGTCACTTTAAAGCAGCAAAGACACAACCGAAAGTTGTGCGCGAATTCCGCATTGCTGAATTAGATGAAAACACACGCGTCGGCGAGACAATCTCGGCCGACGTTTTTTCTGTCGGAGACACCGTTCATGTTACCGGCACCAGCAAGGGTAAGGGTTGGGCTGGCACAATTAAGCGCCATAACTTCCACCGACAACGCAAGACACACGGTGGTAAAGGCAACACCAGGAAAGTCGGTTCTATCGGATCTATGTATCCTCAAAAGATATTCAAGGGCAAGAAAATGGCTGGTCAAATGGGCGATGAACAGGTAACTGTTCGTAACCTTAAAGTTGCGCTGGTTGACACGGAGCTGGGCGTAATCGGAGTTACCGGAGCCGTGCCAGGTCCTAAAAAAGGCATTGTAATCATTCGGGAGGCACTGTAATGGCTGTAAAGACATTCACCAAGACCGGCAATAAGGCTACCACGACCGCCAAGCTTGATAAGAAAATTTTCGGTGTTGCTCCAGAAAATCATGAGTTATTAAAGCAAGCTTACGTTTCATATCTGGCAAACGGACGTGAAAGTTCAGCAACCACCAAAACCCGCGGTCTAGTAAGAGGCGGCGGCCGCAAACCATGGCGTCAAAAGGGTACCGGCCGAGCACGGTTCGGTTCTTCACGTAACCCGATTTGGCGGGGCGGCGGTATAGTTTTTGGACCTTCCGGAACTGAAAATTACACCAAGAAGCTCAACACGACCGCCAAGCGCCTGGCCATCCGACAAGCACTAAGCCTTGCAGCTGACAGCAAAGTGGTTGTTATCGAAGAATTTGCAGTTAAGGATAATAAGACATCAGAGGCTGCAAAGTTACTGAGTAAGATCGGCGCCACCAAGAAAACGCTGGTTGTAGTAGACAACAAGTCAGATGAAGTTGCCCGGTCTGTCAGTAATTTAAAAGATGTAAAACTTGTTCAAGCTACCTATCTAAATGTTTTCGACATTCTAAACGCCGACAGCATTGTAATAACCAACAAGGCGCTGGCGTCACTTTCCGAATGGTTAAACAGTACTAAGGGAGGAGAAAAATAATGAGCAAAACAATGATACTCCGTCCCCGCATCAGCGAAAAGGCTTACGCACACAGCCAGGAAAAGAATGTTTACGTCTTTATGGTACCGACTGATTCTAATAAAGCGACTGTAGCTGACGCAGTTGAAGCGCAGTTTGGCGTAACAGTAGAAACAGTTAATTTACTGAATGTAAAAGGTAAGACTAAGCGAACATATCGTCGTGGTGGCCGTTTTAGTATGGGCAAGCGGGCTGATGTCAAGAAAGCATATGTGACTGTCAAAGAAGGAGACAACATCCCTGTTTTTGCAGCCGAGGAAGAAGCCGACAATAAAGCTGCTAAGTCTGGAGGTAAGAAATAATGGCTATTAAGACATACAAGCCAACGACTCCCGGAAGGCGAGGCATGACTGGCCAAGACTTGAGCACTATCACCACTAAGAAGCCGCTTAAGTCGTTGACGGTAATAAAGAACAAGAATTCCGGACGTAACAATCAAGGCAGGATTACTACCCGTCACCGTGGCGGTGGTACCCGCAAATTCTATCGGTTGGTAGATTTCAAGCTGTCACCTGGTACTGAGGCCGTAGTTGAGCATATAGAATACGACCCAAACCGCAGCGCACATATCGCGCGTATTAAAGATTCAAATAACACTTATCATTACGTACTGGCAGCAGCTGGAATGAAAGTCGGAACCAAAATTACTAGCGGTGAAGATGCGCCTATCGAGAACGGCAACCGATTGCCACTAAAAAATATTCCTGTTGGAACCATCGTACACGCTGTTGAACTTAGCCCTGGTAAGGGCGCACAAATGGTGCGTTCAGCAGGAGCGGGCGCACAGCTGATGGCTAAAGAAGACAACTATGCTCAACTTAAGCTGCCAAGCGGCGAAGTACGACGTGTGCTGGTTACTTGCACGGCAAGTGTTGGGGTAGTAGGAAATGAGCAACACCAAAACATCAAGGTAGGAAAAGCCGGACGTAATCGCAATAAAGGTATCCGTCCTACCGTCCGTGGTGTTGTTATGAACGCGGCAGATCACCCTCATGGTGGTGGAGATGGTGGACGACACGGTCCAGGTAAAGACCCGCGAACACCTTGGGGGCAGCGCACGCTTGGTTACAAGACCCGCCGCCGCAAGAATACTAATAAATTTATTGTCCGCAGTCGTCATGCGGCGAAGAGGAAATAAGCGATGAGTAGATCACTGAAAAAAGGTCCATTCATTGACCCAAAGCTCGCTAAAAAAGTTGACGCACTGGGCAAGGAAGACCGAACCATCATTAAGACCTGGGCGCGCAGTAGCACAATCAGCCCTGAGTTTGTGGGCCGCACCATTGCTGTTCACAACGGAAAAGTTCACGTTCCGGTGTTTATTACCGAAAACATGGTAGGACACAAACTAGGAGAGTTTGCGCCGACCCGTAAATTCCGCCGACACGGTGGTAAGCTCGCGAAAGGTGGTAGATAATCATGTCAGTTACCGCAACCGCTAAGAGCGTTCGTATGAGCCCGCGAAAAGTTGGCGTGGTTGCTGCGCTTGTTCGTGGCCGCAGCGTGGCTGATGCTATTACGATTTTAGAACATACACCTCGCCGAGCCGCCCTAACCGTAAAGAAAGTCATTGAGAGTGCTAGAGCTAATGCTGAAAATAACCACAACTACAAAGCCGACACACTGCAATTGACCACCATAACGGTTACTCCGGGTCCCCGTCTTAAGCGTTATCGCCCGGCCGCTCATGGTCGTGCACTTCCGTACCAAAGGCGCACATCTCATATTCATGTAGTAGTTGACGGAGAAGTCCGAGCTCCTAAGAAGCCGGCAGCTCCCGCAAAGAAAGCTGACGCAAAGAAGGAGGCTAAGAAATGAATTTAAGAAAAGACAGCAGCCAGAGTTTGAATTCATTTCAAGCCCTGCGCGATGTGAAAAACCGTAGGTTTGTATTTAAGACCGAACGGAGTGAGGTGTAGTTATGGGTCAGAAAGTAAATCCGATTAGCATGCGACTCCAGGTTAATAAGAACTGGCGCAGCAAGTGGTTCGCCAATAAGCGCGAGTACGCTAAGTATTTGACGCAAGACCTTGAGGTTCGCCGTTTGATTAAAAATAAGCTCGGTAAACGTGCAGCTATCAATACTATTGATATCGAACGTTCACCTAACCTTGTTTCAGTAACTATCACGACCGCTAAAGCCGGTGTAGTCATCGGACGCGGTGGTTCAGGCGCTCAAGAATTAAAAGCGGCCATAGAAAAAATCTATGGTGTACCAACCAGGGTTAACATTGAAGAGATCAAGAAACCTGAGCTTTATGCCAAGCTGGTTGCTGAAAATATCGCTCATCAACTTGAGCGGCGTATCGCATTTCGTCGAGCAGTAAAATCAGCCGCAGCCGCAACCATGCGTGCCGGAGCTAAGGGAATCCGTATTGAGGTTGCCGGCCGGCTTGGAGGCGCAGAAATGAGCCGCCGTGAAAAAACCGTCGAAGGTTCCGTGCCGCTGCACACACTCCGTGCCGATATCGATTATCATGCCGCACGAGCCAATTACCCAGGCGCTGGCATCATCGGTGTCAAGGTGTGGATCTATAAGGGGGAGGTGAAGTAACATGTTGATGCCTAACCGAACTAAGCACCGCAAGGTGTTCAAAGGAAGAGTACGCGGACCGGCCACCAAGGGTAACTATATCGCCTTCGGGCAATACGCCCTCCAAAGCCAAGGCCATGAACGTATTACTTCCCGTCAAATTGAGTCAGCCCGTCAGGCAATGACCCGCTACATTAAGCGAGGTGGTAAAATTTGGATCCGCATTTTCCCTCATACACCTGTAACCCGCAAGGCACTTGGTACGAAGATGGGGAGCGGTAAAGGAAATCCGGAATTTTTTGCAGCCAAAGTAAGACCCGGAACTATCCTGTTCGAGATGCAAGGAGTGAGCGAAGAAGTAGCCCGTGAAGCAATGCGACTGGCTGCCCACAAACTGCCTGTGAAGACTAAGTTTTTAGTGAAGGAGGAGGCGTAATATGAAAATCGCTGATATCCGTAAATTTTCTACAGCAGAACTGGCAACAGAAAGTTCTAAGCTGCGCGAGGAAATTGCCGAACTGAAACGAAGAGTCCACATGGGCGAAACCCAGAATGTGCGTGCAATTCGCAATAAACGTAAAGATTTAGCCCGAATGCTGACCGTGCTAGGTGAGCAGCTGGCGAAGGAGAACATGTAATGGCAAAAACGCTATACGGTGTTGTGTCCTCAGACAAGGGCGACAAGACAATTGTCGTTACTGTTTCTACCCGAAAAACACACCGGCTCTATAACAAGCAATACACTGAGGACCATAAATTTATGGCGCATGATGAAAAGAACGAAGCGCAGATTGGCGATAAGGTCGCTATCAGTGAAACTAAACCACTCAGTGCTCGTAAGCGCTTTAAGCTCGACCGCATTATTGAGAAAGCGGCTATCCGTCACGTTGAGGACGGGGAGGTAGAAGTGTAATGATACAGCAAGAATCCCGATTAACCGTCTGTGACAACAGTGGTGCAAAAGAAATTTTGTGCATCCGAGTTCTTGGCGGCACACGTAAACGCTATGCGCGTGTCGGTGATCTGATCACTGCTACGGTAAAAGAGGCGAGTCCGACTGGTGCCGTTAAGAAAAAGTCGGTCGTTAAAGCGGTAGTTGTGCGAAGTCAACGCGAAATAAAGCGCAAAGACGGATCGACTATCAAATTTGATGATAACGCAGCCGTAATTGTCGGCGACGACAAAAATCCACGCGCAACCCGTATTTTTGGCCCTGTTCCCCGTGAATTGCGCGATTTAGGTTACACAAAAATTGTGAGCTTAGCTCCGGAGGTACTCTAATGAATACCGTATATAAGATACGATTGCAAAAGGGTGACACCGTACAGGTCCTATCCGGTAAGTACAAAGGCAAGACCGGTAAGGTTACTGCCGTACACCCGAAAGAGAATAAAGTAACGGTTGAAGGTGTAAACATCGTTAAAAAGCATGTGAAGCCTAATCGCGAATATCCTCAAGGAACTATTCTTGAGATCACCAAACCCATCTGGGTAAGCAAGGTTGGCATTGTCGAACCGACCACCAAGAAGCCGTCACGCATCGCTTATAAAATCGGTAAGGATGGCAAAAAGGTTCGCGTATATGCATCAACCGGGAAGGAAGTTAAGTAATGGCTACCGCTACTAAGATCACACCAACAGCCCGGTTAAAACATGAGTTTAATGAGAAATATGCTCGTGAACTACAAAAAGAATTGGGGCTTAAAAATATCCAGCAGGTTCCGCGGCTGGAAAAGATTGTTTTGAACGTAGGACTCGGACGCGCAAAGGACGATAAAAAGATTATCGAAGTTGCAACCAACACTATTACAAAGATTACCGGCCAGAAACCAGTCGACACATTCGCCAAAAATTCCATAGCCGGATTTAAGCTACGTGAAGGCAATAAGATCGGTATCAAAGTAACACTGCGAGATGAGCGGATGTATGAATTTTTAGACCGTTTGATTAATATTGTCCTGCCGCGACTTCGTGACTTTCACGGTGTTAGCAATAAAGCATTCGATAAGTCAGGCAACTACAGCATCGGTATTCCCGATCAGTCAGTTTTTCCGGAATTAACTTTCGATGAAACGACAACCAGCCACGGATTGCAAGCGGTACTGGTAGTAGAATGTCAAGAACAAGCGCATGCCAAGGCATTGTTACAAAAGTTTGGTATGCCATTTGAAAAGGAGGCAAAGTAATGTTTGCCGTAAGTAATTTAAGGGAAAAGAGCAGCCAGAGCTTGAATTCATTTCAAACCCTGCGCGATGAGAAAAACCGCAGGTTTGTTTCATGCTCAGACAAGGAGGCAAAGTAATGGCTAAAAAGTCTATCGTAGCACGCGACCGTAAGCGCCAGAAAATGATCCAGCGCTACGCCGCAAAGCGAGCAGAACTGAAGGCCCTCGGTGACCGAGAAGGCCTCCATTTACTGCCGCGAAATTCATCACCAACCCGATGGAAGAATCGTTGTAACGAAACCGGACGTCCGCATGGCTATATGCGTCAATTCGGCTTAAACCGTATTTCTTTCCGTGAACATGCAAGCAAGGGCGAAATCCCTGGTGTAACAAAGTCAAGCTGGTAAAGGAGCAGATATGTCTACAGTAACAACCGACCCAATAGCTGATATGCTCTCTCGAATTCGGAACGCAATTGCTGTTCGGAAGTCCGAGGTGTCTTTACCGCACTCAAAAGTCAAGGAAGCGGTAGCCCGACTGCTTAAAGAAAACCACATGATCGCTGATGTTACGGTTGAAGAAGCCGTGGTTGGTAAAACGCTTAGGATTGTGGTTAATACCGAAAACACCAACGCCAATATCACTGAGATTAAGCGCCTAAGTACGCCAGGACGTCGTATGTACAGCAGTGCTGATAAAATTCCAGTAGTTAAGCGTGGTCGCGGAATTGTCATCGTCAGCACCAGCAAAGGCATGTTGACCGGACAGGAAGCTAAACGCCTTGGTATTGGCGGCGAATTAATCTGCCAGGTGTATTAATAAAGTAAAGGATTAGAAATGAGTCGTATAGGAAAACTACCGATCGAAATTCCATCCGGTGTGACAATCACTGTCGACCCAGACGTAATTACAGTAGCGGGCTCCAAGGGCACGCTCACGCAATTTACAATGCCTGGGGTAGCCGTAAAGCAAGAAGACAATAAAATTGTCGTCACCCGGGATAATGACGAACCGAAGAATCGTGCCAAACACGGCTTAATGCGTTCGCTTATAAACAATATGGTTTTAGGCGTTACTCAAGGTTTCAGCAAAAAGCTTGAAATCAATGGTGTTGGTTACCGTGTATCTCTTGCCGGTAACGCTTTAAAATTTAATATCGGCTACTCGCATGAAGTGACGTTTACTTTGCCGCAAGGTATCACGGCTACGGTTGAACAAAATGTGATAACCGTCAACGGTATCAATAAGCAACAAGTAGGTCAGGTAGCTGCAGAAATCCGTGCGCTCCGCAAGCCTGAGCCATACAAGGGCAAGGGCATTAAGTATGCAGACGAGCGAATTATTCGTAAGTCTGGTAAATCAGGAAAGGATAAGTAAGGTAGGCTGTCATGAATAGACTGAAGCAAACTACAAACAATCTTGCTCGACGAAAACACCGTATCCGTAAGACAGTTACCGGAACAACGGAGCGTCCGCGTCTCAGCGTGTACATTAGCAATCAGCATGTTACCGCTCAAATCGTCGATGATAGCAAACAACATACACTGGCCTATGTTACTACAGTTGGACAGAAGGCGACTGGCGACACGATGACGGCAAAAGCTGTTTGGGTTGGCAAAGAAGTTGCCAAAAAAGCTAAGTCGGCTAAGGTCAAAAAAGTAGTTTTTGACCGTAACGGCCGATTGTATCATGGTAGAATAAAAGCCCTCGCCGATGCCGCAAGGGAAGGCGGATTGGAGTTTTAATATGGCACAAGCACAGACAAATCGTAGACGAGCCGAAGCACCGCGTGAAGAAAAGCAGTTCGACGAGCGAGTCGTAAATATTGACCGGGTTGCCCGCGTAGTTAAGGGCGGACGTCGTTTCCGTTTCCGCGCATTGGTAGTGATCGGCGATCATAAAGGCAAAGTCGGAATCGGAGTTTCTAAAGGAGCCGATGTTACAACTGCAGTTGCTAAAGCTGTCGATGTAGCTAAGAAAAACATGATCACAATCAGCACCTACAATGACACGATTCCTCATGAGGCACAGGCAAAGGTCGGTGGCGCACAAATCTTAGTTAAACCGGCTGCCCAGGGTACCGGTTTGATAGCCGGTGGTGTCGTACGAACCATTTTAGAGGTTGCTGGAATTAGTAACGCACTTTCTAAGTCACTTGGTTCAACCAATAAGATAAATACAGCTTACGCAACCATTACAGCACTTCAAAGTATACAACCGGCAAATAAATGGATTACGCGGCAAAGCAAGGAACGTACAGATTCAAAGAAATCCACTACGAAAGAACAAGCTAAGCCTGCAGATAAGAAGCCGGTTAAAAAAGCAAAAGCGGAGACTAAGTAATGAAGTATAACGAACTAAATATCTCAGCCAATCGTCGTTCACGTCGTGTCGGACGCGGTATCGCCGCCGGACAAGGTAAAACCGCCGGACGCGGTACAAAAGGACAGAGCGCACGCAAGGGAAATGGACGACGTCCAGGATTTGAAGGTGGGCAAAACCCCTTAATGCAACGCCTGCCTAAGCTTCCTGGCTTTACTTCCATACGCCCTAAAGCTGAGCTGGTCTATACCGGACAGTTGGACCAATTTGCCGGTGGTACAGTTGACAACTTTACGGTCGCTAATGCCGGCCTGACCTCCAGCCCTTACGTTAAGGTCAAACTGATTAATAAAGGCGAAGTGACTAAAAAAGTCACTGTTAAGCTTCAAGCTGCCAGCCAATCAGCGATTGAAGCTGTTCAAAAAGCCGGCGGAACCTTTGCTCAGGTCAAACAAGTGGGCCGCAGCAAGAAGGAAAAAAAGACCGATTAACATATCATGCCTACCAGGGCTACAATAACCGCTCTAACATTCAGGGCGGTTATTTTTATTGAATTTTAGTCAAAATATTAATGCGAAAACATCGTTGCTCATGTATACTAGGTAGAAGTTTTATGTTGGAATAATCTCAAAAAAGAGGGAAAACAGTTTTTGTTATGAGCTGGAAAATCATCTGGAAATCACTGAAAAGCAGCGATATGCGCAACCGCATATTGGCTGTTTTGGGCATGCTGCTGGTGTTTAGAATACTTGCACACATACCTATTCCGCTAAGTGACCCGCAAACATTACGTCAAGTACTCGATAACCTGTTTAATACCGATACGCCTCAGCTTCTGAACTTTATCAATGTTTTATCCGGGGGAGCGCTAACTAATTTCTCCATAATGCTTGTTGGGCTTGGGCCTTATATTAATGCCAGCATCATTATGCAGTTGCTCACCAAGGCCATACCAAAGCTGGAAGAACTTAACAAAGAGGGTGAATTCGGCCGCAAGAAAATCAACCAGTACACGCGTATGCTTACATTGCCTTTGGCTATAATTCAATCAATCGGTGCTATTTATCTGGTACGACAACAAGCCAGCCAGGTGGCCGGTATCGGAGATATTACGGCCAACACAACGTTAATGCAGTGGGGATTGATGGTTGCTGCCCTGACAGGTGGGGCAATGCTGCTTATGTGGCTGGGTGAACTCATTACCGAACAAAGTATCGGTAACGGTATCTCACTGATTATTACAATTGGTATCGTGAGTACTTTGCCGACAACCATATCAAGTATTGCCAGTGCGGTGACCGATCCTTCTATCGCAGACAGGACCTTCTCGCTGCTTAACAGGAGTATTTCTATCAACTATCAACAGTTATGGGTAGCGCTGGCTATTTTGCTCGTTACTATTTTAGTAACCGTCTTCATAGTCAAGATAAACGAAGCGTCCAGGCGACTTACCGTGCAGTACGCTAAGCGTGTTCAAGGTAACCGCGCATATGGCGGCGTAACGACCGTCCTGCCGGTTAAACTTATAACAGCTGGTGTTATTCCGATCATTTTCGCGGTGGCTTTCCTCAGTGTGCCCAGCTTCGTCGGTCAGCTGTTACTTAATAATTCAAGCGCCAGGCTACAGGAATTAGGTAGCAACCTCGTTTTATGGTTCCAGCCACCTACATCTCAAACATTTGCTCAGGGCGGCTTTGAGCCTTTTATCTATCCGGTAACTTACTTTCTGTTAGTTTTTATATTTACCTTCTTCTATACGGGCATTACCTTCAACTCCAAAGAGATTGCCGAAAACCTGCAGAAACAAGGCGGCTTCATAGAAGGTGTCCGATCCGGAAAACAAACCGAAAAATATCTAAGCAAGGTTGTTAACCGGCTAACATTGTTTGGCGCTTTGGCGCTCGGTTTAATCGCTATTTTGCCGATCGTCGGTCAAATCTTCGTTGCCAGCAGCATTGCTATCGGAGGAACCAGCATTTTGATCCTGGTGTCGGTAGCTCTTGAAACGCTGCGATCTGTCGAGTCACGCGCTCTGATGGTGACCTATGATCAGTATGAGCAACCTGACTTTTTCTATGACCAAAGCGCACCCGCACACGCTGCCACCGGCGCCCGAAAATTACGCTTTTTACCACGTCGCAATAAAAAAGACAAAAAAGAATCATAAAACCCTTTACAAGTCGTTGTAGTTTTTGGTATAGTTAAACCTTGTTATATCTGTATGGCCAAAAATAAGGAAGTTATCGAGTTGACGGGGGTGGTAACCGAGGCATTGCCTGGGACACAATTCCGCGTGGAGCTCGAAAACGGTCACCAGATCATAGCTCATGTCGCCGGCAAGATGCGAAAACATTACATTCGTTTAGTGCCCGGAGACAGCGTTACGGTTGAGTTAACCCCTTACGACCTTTCGAAGGGCAGAATCACCTACCGCAAGTAATTTTATAAATCATATAAGCAGTGTGTCATTGACCGAAGCAAGAAAGGAACAATGATCCGTATGAAAGTACGTGCAAGCATCAAGAAGATCAGCCCTGACGACAAAATTGTTCGTCGCAAGGGGCGTCTTTACGTTATCAACAAGAATAAACCTAAGCACAAGCAGCGCCAGGGGTAATTATATATGGCAAGAATTTCCGGAGTAACTATTCCTGACAACAAACAGCTGCATGTGGCCTTGACCTATATTTACGGCATTGGTCCTAAGACAAGTGCTGACATCATCGAGACGGCTAAGATTGACCCGACAGTCCGCGTCAAGAACCTAACCGATACCGAAATTGCTCGCATCCAGGACATAATCAATGACGAGTATACCGTTGAAGGTGAGCTACAGCGTATCGTGACCACTAATATTAAAAGACTCAAGGACATCAATAGCTACCGCGGCATAAGACACAAGGGTAATTTACCGTCACGCGGACAACGCACCCGCACCAACGCACGTACCCGACGCGGCAGGCGTATCGCTGTTGGTGGCAGTCAACCTAAAGCAGCGTCTAAGACCTAGGAGTAAAGTAATATGGCAGAAATTTCTACCGCAGCTCGCAAAAAGAAGGCAAAGCGCTCCGTACCATACGGTCAGATGCATGTACTTGCGACCTTCAATAATACGATCATCACATTTACCGACCCCACAGGCGGCGTTTTGACAATCGCCAGCGCCGGTGCTATGGGTTTTCGTGGCTCAAAGAAGGGCACAGCCTACGCAGCTCAGGTTGCTGCTGAAAAGGCAGCCAATGCTGCAAAACAGCTCCACGGGCTTAGTAAAGTTGATGTTTTTATTAAGGGAATCGGTTTAGGTCGGGAGGCGGCGGTTCGAACGCTCACCAATCTAGACATCCGTGTTGAATCAATTAAAGACGTTACGGGAATACCGCATGGTGGTGTGCGACCCCGCAAGGCACGTCGAGTTTAAGGGTGAGGAGATAATATAATGGCAAGAGATACTCACTCAATCGTAAAAATGAGCCGACGTGAAGGTTATGCGCTTCATCCCAAGGCTCACAAGGCACTGGTCAAACGTTCGACTATTCCGGGTGAACATGGCCGCTCAAGGCAAGGCAAACCAAGCCAGTACGCGCTGCAATTACGCGAGAAGCAAAAAGTAAAGCGGCTTTATGGCTTATTGGAACGTCAGTTCGCTAATTTGATGAATGAAGCAACTCGCCGCGAAGGCCAAGCAGGTGAAATGCTCTTACAACTACTTGAGCGCAGAGCTGACAACGCGATTTACCGCGCTGGTTTTGCTCCATCACGTCGAGCAGCTCGTCAGCTTGTTACCCACGGCCACTTTATGTTAAACGGCCGGCGAGTTGATATACCGTCGATACGCCTAAAGGCAGGTGACGTGCTTGTTATTCGTGACAAAAGCAAGTCAAATGAATACTTCAAGAAAATTGATGATGTAAGCCCGACTCCTTCTGAAGTTCCAGGCTGGCTTAAGGTTAACCGTAAGAAATTTGAAGTAACCGTTACCGGCGTTCCTTCTCGTGAAGAAGCCGAACCGGATATTAATGAACAATTAATCGTTGAATATTACTCACGCTAAGGGAGGCGAAGAAGATATTATGTCAAAAACAATATACACACCGGGAGTAGTCAGCGTAGACGAGCACAACGATAACAGTGCTACATTTACCGTTGAACCGCTCCACACAGGCTACGGCATGACCCTCGGCAACAGCCTTCGTCGCGTGTTGCTGTCAAGCATTGCCGGTGCAGCAGTTACTGCCTTCAAGGTAGAGGGCGCAACCCATGAGTTTACAACTCTACCGGGCGTCAAAGAAGATATTGTCGACATTATGCTAAACCTTAAGGGTATACGGTTCCGTGTGTTTGGTGATGATGCTCAAACGCTCCGTATCACTAAGAAGGGTAAAGGCGCAGTAACTGCCAAGGATATTCAGGTAAACGCTGACGTTGAAGTTGTAAATCCGGACCATGTTATTGCTAACGTTGACGATGATAAAGCGAACTTTGTAATGGACTTAACCGTAGAAGTAGGCCGAGGTTACCGAACGATCGAAGAAGGTACTGCCCGAAAAGCGAGCGATATGATTGCCGTTGATGCTGTATTTAGCCCGGTTCAACGAGTTCGCTACAAGGTGGAAAATACCCGTGTCGGCCAAATGACTGACCTGGATAAATTGCTGCTTACGGTTGATACCGACGGTTCAATCACTCCACAAGACGCTTTTGAAGAAGCATCTGCAATCCTGGTAAATCAATACACTGCCCTAGCTGGCCAAACGACCGTTGAGGCTTCAGCACCTCTAACAGCCAGTGGAGCAGATGATATGAATGAGGAAGAAGATTCAGCTGAACTAATGACACCGATCGAAGATCTTAACCTGTCAGCACGCACAACCAATGCGCTTATCAATAACGACATTCATACACTTAAAGACCTGTTTTCGCTGAGCGATACCGAACTGCGAGAACTCAAGGGATTTGGCAGCAAAGCACTTGACGAGGTAAAAGATAAACTCGCGGAGTTGGAGCTGTAGTATGCATCGTCATGGATATAAAGGACGTAAGTTCAATCGCGAACGAGATCAGCGCCGAGCACTCATGAAGGGCTTAGCTGACAGTCTGATTAAATACGAATCGATTGAAACTACTTTGCCTAAGGCAAAAGAGGTGGTGCCATACGTAGAAAAGCTTATCACCAAAGCTAAAAAGGGTGATTTACACAATCGACGTCAGGTTATAGGCAAGCTTCAGACGCTAGAAGCAGCTCATAAGCTGGTCGACGATATCGCACCAAAGCTCAATGCACGCAACAGCGGACACTTAAAGGTCGAGCGCACTACTGTGCGCCGTGGTGATAATGCACAATTGGCACGTGTAAGCTTTGTGGACGACTTAAAAGAAGCTCCAGTTGCTAAGGCCGCCACTCCTAAAGCAAAGAAAGCTGGAACACCGTCCACCAAAAAGGCGGCCGTCGCTACTAAGGAGACCAAGTAATGAAAACTTACAATGCCAAACCATCAGAAATCACCCGTAAGTGGTATGTTCTCGATGCTTCAAAGGTAGCTTTAGGGCGTCTTTCTACTCAGGCAGCCTCATTATTGACCGGTAAAAATAAGCCGAGCTACACACCGCACATTGACACTGGCGATTATGTGATTGTTGTGAACGCTGACAATCTGATTGTTACCGGTAATAAGCAGGAAAAGAAGAAGTATTATCGTCACACCCAGTACCCCGGTGGAATAAAGGAAGAAACCCTGAAAGACAAGATGGAAAAAGATTCTACTCAGGTAATTTACCGGTCTATCAGGGGAATGCTCCCGGTCAATAAGCTTCGTGATGGCCGTCTGGCTCGCCTAAAGGTATACGCCGGCGCAGAGCATAATCACGAGGCGCAAAAACCAGTAGCACTAGATATAAAGGAAGGCAAAAAGTCATGATTTCATCATTTCATTTAACACTTCGCGTTTATCAGTTTCCATTTGAAATGACAAATGACAAACGACCAATGACAAATGCCTCCAAAGGAGGTTTCTAATGGCCGCAGCCAATTATTTTTATGCACTTGGACGACGTAAGAGCGCTACAGCTCGAGTTCGACTGATGAACGGCAAAGGCAATATCACTATTAATGATAAGCCGGCAAACGAGTATTTTTCAGGAAGCAAATATCTGCTCACAGAACTTACACGTCCGTTTAATGCAGTTGAACTTGAGAACAATAAGTTCGATGTCAGCGTTGTTGTTTCAGGTGGCGGACATAACGGACAAGTAGAAGCAATCCGCTTGGGCATTGCAAAAGCTCTGGCCGTTATGAACGAAGACCTTAAGGGTACGCTTCGTCGCGCTGAACTTCTTGGTCGAGACCCAAGAGAAAAAGAACGCAAGAAGTTTGGCCTCAAGGGCGCCCGTAAACAACGACAGTTCACCAAGCGTTAAACAATACGGTATTAATATCAAAAGCTCGGACCAGTTCCGGGCTTTTGGTATATTTATCTATTGCATAAAATGACAATGTTGATATATTACACCTTATGATAGCGAGCTTGCGGAACAAGAATTATTTTTGGTTTACCGACACCTGCCGTGGCGGTTTGTTCCGTGTGTTTGCATAAAATACCCTCGAATATATAGAAGAAACCGCCACCAAGGGCGGTTTTTTAATTATTAAGTCAGAGAGAATAATAGCAATGGAATTAAAAACAAGATCAATAATTGACGAGACCCATGCGCGCCAGATACTGCGCGAAAACAGGGTGACGGTTGAAGTTGAAGAAAGAGATACATACCCGCTTATAGTTCATAGGCTAGGTCATTGCGTGATAGATGGTATGGTTTGTGTCTATTGTGTAGATTATCAGGAATCAAACACTGAGGTTGCGGTATAATGCAGGTAATGACCAAACCTGTGATTTTAACCGGGCTTCGCTCTAATAATGAGCTGCATGTAGGCAACTACCTGGGCGGGTTGTTGCCGATAATTGATATGGCTAAAAACCATGCTGACGAGTGCCAGATTAACTTGTTTGTGCCGGATTTACATAGCTTTACCACACCTATTGATCACGGCCAACTGTATCAACAGACCATACATAATATTAAGTCATATGTAGCGTGTGGCTTGCCGCTTGATAACCCAGACATTCACATTTACCGCCAAAGCTATATACCGGCGCACAGTGAGCTTACCTGGATTCTTGATTGTTTTACCGGCTTTGGAGAAATGTCGAGAATGACCCAATTCAAAGATAAGTCTTCCACGCTTAGTGACGATCGTATTAGTGTCGGATTATTTAACTATCCTGTTTTAATGGCAGCCGATATCCTTTTGTACGGCGCTACATATGTGCCGGTCGGCGACGACCAAACACAACATCTGGAGTTTACACGAGATATAGCCGAGAGAATGAATAATCAATTCGGGGAACTGTTTGTTATACCAAAGCCCGTCAAAGAACAGCATAAGCTCTTCGGTAAAGATCAAGGGCTTCGTATACGTGACCTGACAGACCCAACCAAGAAGATGAGCAAATCTGATCAAACCGGTAAAGGAGTTATCTTCTTGAACGACAGTCCGAGTGTAGCTAAGAAAAAAATCATGAGTGCAACAACCGACAGCTACGGCCGGATTGCCTACAACCGAGCCGAACAACCTGGAATCACTAATTTAATTGACCTGCTGGCCCTTTTATCTGGAAAAGATGTAGGAAAAGTCAGCAGTGAGTACGTCGGAAGCACGGTATACGGTCCGCTGAAGCAAGCAGTCGCAGAAGCGGTGGAGGCTTTTCTAACCGATTTTCAAAATAAACTTAAAGCCGTAGATGAGAATGGCGTGCTTAAAAAGCTTGAGAAAAGCGAAGAAGCCATGCGCAAGCAAGCCAATGCGACTTTGCTTAAAGTACAAAAAGCCGTAGGTCTGCGTCCATAACTTATGAAAAGTATGGTTATAAATGAAACCAATAAAGGCAAACGTTTTGATATAGTAGCGTCCGAAATGCTTCCAGAACTCAGCCGCAGCTATGTGACTAGTCTGATATCTGCCGGGGGTATCAAGCTGTCTGACAGGATAGAAAAACCTGGTTATAAGCTGCGAGAAGGGGATGAAATAAGTATTGAAGCCGACCTTGAATCGATGCAGCAAATACCTGATATTGACCTGCCTGTGATTTACGAAGACAACGACGTGCTGGTCATTAATAAGCCGGAAGGGGTTGTTAGCCATAGTCGAGGGCGGTATTGGTATGAACCGTCTGTGGCATCTTTTGTGCGGCAAAAAACCGGTCAAGAAGGCGATAGAGCCGGTATAGTTCATCGTTTAGATAGAGCTACTTCGGGTGTTATGGTGTGTGCTAAAAACCAGGCTGCCATGAAGCACTTGCAACGTCAATTTTCTGACAGGTCGGTTATCAAAAAATATTCGGCTATCATCGAGGGTCATATCTCGCCTAAGGCAGCTATCATCGATATGCCTATAGAACGCAATCCGAAGGCACCAGCTACATTCCGGGTAGGCGCCAATGGCAAGCCCGCAATAACCGAATATAAGGTACTGCGGTCAATAGGCGATTACGAGCTGGTGGAGCTTTTGCCTAAATCCGGCCGCACGCATCAGCTGCGTGTTCATATGAAGCAATTGGGTCATCCGATTGTCGGCGATCATCTTTACGGAACCTCTGGTGAAAGGCTATATCTGCATGCTCATATGCTTGAAATCAACCTACCGAACGGGGTTCGTAAGACATTTGAAGCAAAATTACCAAAAGAATTTCATGCTTTCATGGAGAACTATTAGTGGTTAAGCCAATTTTCAGTACCGTTACCAAATCGCATGTTGAGCGCATCATTTCCCGTCCGCCACACGGCCTTTTACTACAAGGCGCGGACGGGGCAGGTAAGCGTTATGCAGCTCGGCAAATCGCTTATCAATTACTAGGATTAACAGCGGAAGATAAGCTTACAAATCACCCTTATTACCTACAAATTGAACCGACTAAAGGCGTCCTTGGTATTAATGATGTGCGCTCCCTAACACGCTTTATGCAACTTAAAACCACCGGCAAAGCCGCTATCCGGCGCGTGGCTGTGGTATGTGACGCACATACAATGACAATCGAAGCGCAGAATGCTCTTCTAAAAATAATGGAAGAGCCACCCGCAGACAGCGTTATCATACTAAGCGCAGAAGGCGAGAGATCACTGCTCACAACAATTTACTCCCGCCTGCACGCAGTAAATTTACAACCCATATCTTTTGAAGAAGCTAAAGCCGTATTGCCTGACATTAACGAGCTAGAGCTAAAAAAAGCATACCTTTTAAGCGGCGGTAATGTAGGCTTGCTCTTGGCCTTACTTGATAAATCGGTGGAGCATCCGCTGGTAGAGGCCATAGGAACAGCAAAATCATTGCTAGGCGAAACCGTATATGAACGACTTGGACGCATTGATAAGTTAGCAAAACAAAAAGAAAGCTGTGAACTGCTGTTTGATGCTTTGAGCAGAATAGCCAGAGCGGGATTAGAACAATCTGTTTCGTCTCACAAAGCGCAACAGGTAAAGCGGTGGCATTCTATAAGACAGCAAGTATACGACGCAAAGTCTTCGTTATCTGCTAATCCGAACCTTAAGCTTTTACTGACTGACTTGTTCATGAGTCTGTAGTATAATTACCTTCGATGTACGAGTTATTGGCATTGGTAGGATTTGGAGTGTTAGCTTTTCGCAACTCCAAAATTAAGCATGACGGCGAAGATTCGCTGCCGCGTAAAGTAAGTGACCGCATGGGCAAGCTATGGGATATAGCCCATCAGGGCATGCGTGAAAATCGCTTTTTGAGGGCCGAAAAAGCTTTGCTAACCATTCTTAACATGGACCAACGAAACGCCGCGGCCTACAACCGACTAGGAATTCTTTATGCCAAACAAAAAGAATATCGTGATGCAATTGACTGTTTTGAGATCGCCTCATCAATCGAACCAACCGCCTCAAGCTTGCACAACTTAGGGCTTATTTATTACGAAACTGAAAATTATATGAAAGCTGCAACCGCTTTTGAACAGGCTTTAAAACTTGAAGAAGATTTAGCAGCAAGGCATATTGCCTATGCCAAAGTTCAAGAAAAACTTGGCAATACCAAAATGATGCTCTCTGGTTTAGAACGAGCGGTCGAGCTTGAGCCAAATCATGAAAGTTACACACTGTTGCTTAAGGCATACGAGAGTGCCGGCAAAGCCATAGAAGCAGACCAGATCAAAGAAAAGCTTGATAAGTTGATAGTTGGATCCGGTCGACGAAAGCGCGTATCAAGGCCCAGAAAGGTTGTAATTTAACTTAATTTTTCATCTGTTGCTGAAGAGTTAAGTTTTTGATACACTTCATCGGTAGTTTTAGCGCAAATACGCGCCACCTTAGCTCAGCTGGTTAGAGCGGCGGTTTTGTAAACCGTAGGTCGTCGGTTCGAATCCGACAGGTGGCTCCATAATTAGCTTATAGCTATCAGCTAATAGCTCATAGATAAATGTGCAGGGATAGTGAAGCGGTCAAACACGGCAGACTGTAAATCTGCTGGCATTCGCCTTCGGGGGTTCGAATCCCTCTCCCTGCACCATGCTAAAATAGCTCACCTTCATGGTGGGCTGTTTTAGTTTCTGTAACCGGGTAGGGATTCGAACGGGTTTGCCAGTGGCAAACCCCGGCACTTTTGGAGATTCATCGACAAAAGCGATCCCTCTCCCTGCACCAAACTAAGGGTCGGGCCATGAGCCCGGCTTTTAGTTTGGTTACCCATAATCAATGTAGATAAGTTTTTAAATTATCTTATAAAAGTACTGATTACGTTAAGGGCGGTTTAAAATTAGGTTGATATCTGTTAAAATCTGGTAGTTGTTACACCATCTTAGCTCAGGGGTAGAGCACCTAGTACATTTTCATTATGCCGTTGTAGCTCAGGGGTAGAGCACCTCCATGGTAAGGAGGGGGTCACGAGTTCAAATCTCGTCAACGGCTCCAGATCACAGAGAGATGGTCTCGGGTGAGAACTGCCAGTGGCAGTTCGCAAGGAAACCTTCCGATGAAAACTTGTTTTCAATCGTGAAGTTTCGGGGTCGCCGAAGGTGACTAAATCCCGAAGATGGCTCCAGGTTGAAAAACATCGTATAATCTGTTAAAGTTAATTGGATTGATTTAGAAAAGGTAGGATAATAATGGCTAAAAATACTAAACGAAAGACTGTTGGGCTGGTTTCGACCGAGAGTGGCCACCGACACTACTACACACGTAAAAATACAATGAACACGGCAGAAAAACTTACTTTGCGTAAGTACGATCCCGTACTGCGCAAGCATGTAGTATATGAAGAAACCAAAAAGAATCTTGGCCGCAACGAAGTTAAGCCAAAGAAATAATTAAAGTTTAAAACTGCTATAAAAACACCCCCGGTGGTAACCTACGGGGTATTTTTATAGCTTGGTGATATCGAGTACCGTATTGATGTATTCGGCGTGACTCCAAACCAGGGGAGTGACTCCTATGGGTGTCGAATCATTAGGGTTTACTTGCTCGGACAACACACCGCTTGGCAGAGAGCGCTCCATAGCCCAGTCAACTATACTATTAGCTTTGTCTACCTGCTGCGTTCGCGCATAATACTGCGCCATCCAAAACGTCGTTACAAACCAAGGATTTCCAAGATGACTCGGTTCTGATTCGAAATACTGGTCATGCTCATAGCGCGGTGCTCCGCCTGACGGAGATACGTCAATCAAAACTTCTTCAGCAGTAGCAACAGAAGTTTTGAGTTTTTCTATGTCATCACACAGTCCGAACATCATGGCGCCATAAATGCTGGATATATCGATAGTATTATCAAAACTAAGTGAACCATCCTGCTGCAACAAATATCCTTTGCGATAAGCCTGACGATCTTCATCGAAAAATACCGCCGATCCGGCATGTATCGATTCCGCCACCGTTCGCCAGTGCGCGGCATCATCGGGATGCTCGAACTTTTCAGCAAATTCAGCGGCTACTTGTAGCGCTTGATAGGTTACAGCTACGGTATAGGTTGAAGTCAAGAATTTTTCTTCCCATAAGTCATAGCTGGCGTGAGGTAAGCTGGTTTGCTCATCAATGAATTCACTCATGAAGTGGGCTGCCGGTTGTATGAGTGTTTCGTACAAGCTTTCGACAAACTCCTCGTCACCTGAATAATGAAGATATTCACCGAGCATGTAAATAACAATTGCGGTTTCATCTTCTTGAATAGCTAATTCTTTGTGTCGTCCATGCAGCATTGGATGCCAGGTACTACCAATAGCTTTATCCGGCTGAAATTTGTGCCTTATATATCCATCAGGGTGGAGAATATCGCGGCAGAAGGCAAAAAATCGCTTAGCTTCCTCTGTATAGCCTAGTCTTATGAGCGGCCAGATGGCATACGCGCCGTCACGTGGCCAAACGTAACTGTAATAATCACGGCCGTAATTATAAATCGACGAATCACACGAAGCGATAATACCACCGCGCTTATCAGTGTGAGCCTTGATTACCATCAGTGATTTTTTCATAAAATCCAAGTGTTGTTTGTCTACGGAATGAAGCTTGTTGGCTCCGATAGCCAGCCAATCATGCCAATTTTTTCTGGTAGATTTAAGTCTCGATTCAAGTCCGTTTTTCTTAATAGCCAAGTGGATTTTTTCAGCTGCATACTGGGATTCGGCTGCCACAATCCAGTAGTGTACGTCCTTTGAATTGTTGCCGCCAATTTGCAATGAAAGCCTTTGCACCGAGTCTACACCGCCATGCTCTACAGCGCTTCCTGATAGCTCTCCGTCTTCAGCGTCAATGTAAGTACCTTGCTTTCCCTCGATTCCGTAATTACCGATAGCAAATTGGTCATAAGCCTGCCCATCAGCATCCTGACTATAGATGAGTAAAGCGCAACGACCTTTGTAATCAAGAATATAGTGCTCATCCGGCTCATACAACGCCGTATCGGCCCGACCACCGCGGGATATTTCAAATACCTGATGTAGGAAAAGACGAATTTCCCTGGTTTCATCACGTTGATTGGTAACGATAATTTTTCTAAGCAAGGCATTGTATTTATGATCTACAAAATCATTAAAGAAAAGTTCCACGCCAAGCTCGTCGTTTTGCATTCTGACTTGGCTTATAAGCGCATCATTGTCAAAATTGACATTAATGTCCCATGCACCTTCATCCACCCAAGAAAACACACCATCAACCCATACGCCAATACGATGTTGTGTGCTCCGGGCAGTAGTTAGATTTTCCAAACCGACGTACGGATAGTAAAAATCATGCACTAAACCCTGTTCGTTTATTCCGACAGTTAAACTGCCGTTTCCAAGTATTACCGGTCTTGCCATTAGACTTCAAAGCCTTTCTCCGTCAAACGGAATTTAAGATCGTGGTAAGTGTTGATGAAATTCATGAAAGCTTCGTACGGCGTTTCGTACGGACTGAAATAGGCGTGAATATCTCCGTCACTAAACCATTTGGTGCACATATAATAAAAGTGGTCGGACGTTTGTAATTTTCGCCAATCTTCAATCAACTGCCAGTCGCCACTTTTGATTATCGGTGTCTGAAGTTCGTACAAAGCAGTTATGGCCTGATGCTGCATAGGATTACCCAACCAGGCCGAAAGATCTCGTTCGGTATCAGCCCAGGTTGTGGTGTGCGGTGTATCGACTCTGTCAACCGGATCAAAGCTGTCAGCAGCTTCACTGACCGTCATGAACGTATGGCCGTCTCCTGTCAGCCACTTTTCTGGCAGATGTTTTAAAAATTCAAAAATCCCGGAATCGCTCCACTGGTGCTCGCCAAACGTCTCGTAATCCATAAATAAGTTAAAGTTTGTAGCTTCACCAGATTCGCTTAGCCAGTGGGTGAACTTATCGGTTGTTAGCGGCCACTCCTTCCAGTGACGGTTACCGAAGCGGAAAGCAATATCATCGCTCAACTTGTAGTTTTTCATGAGCAGGCGAATGTTATTAGTATAAGTCGGTCGATAGACAAAATTTGGACTGCGCCAACCGAGGATTGGGTCCCAGCCTTCGGCTAAAATAGCCTTGTAGCCAGCTCTATCAGCCCAGTAAGCTAAATCATTGTTGTAGCTGAGTTCAGTATTTCTAAAAACTTGAGGTGTCACGCCAAATAATTGTTGGACCTTATTTTTGTGCATTTCCACTTGGGCCTCGAATTCAGCCAGGGAATAGAAAAAGGCCAAGCTGTGATGATAGGTTTCAGCGACAATCTCTACTTTGCCGGTAGAAACAAGCTCCTGGAACGAAGCCAAAGTTGCCGGCGACCAAGCTTCTAGCTGCTCGAGTAAGGTGCCGGTAATCGACAAACTCACCTTAAACTCCGGATATTTATTCAGGAGCTCAAGCAGCACTTTATTGGTTGGGATATATGATTTATCAGCAACTTTGTGCACGATCCTTTCATTATTGGTACGAGCATCATAATCAGCAGCAAAATAGTTATGGTCTACGCCCGGATCAAACACCGTATAGTGCTTTATGCGGTAAGGTTGGTGTACATGTAAATATAAGACAATGGCTTTTTGACTCATGCCGGCACCACCTTTCGATGGTGGTGATTATACAAATCAATCAGTTTATCTGCCGATGCATCCCAGCTCAGGCGGTTATACTCTTTTAAAGAATTAGTATGGAGTTCGTCTCTGAGAGAATCGTTCTGAACCACGGCTGTTATCTGATTAGCCATTTCCGCTACATCCCAAAAGTCAACCTTAAGGCAATTAGTGAGAACTTCAGCGACTCCGGACTGCTTACTAATAAGGGCAGGGGTACCGTAACCAATTGCTTCGAGCGGCGTTAAGCCGAACGGTTCGGATATTGAGGGCATTACGAACAAATCACCAATTGCATAGGCATCACGCCATTTTTTACCCCTTTGAAAACCGGCGAACATGACATTTTTGCTTATTCCTAGTTCGGCAGCTAGTTGAATAAGCTCAATTTCTTGCTCACCACTCCCAACGATTAGAAAAATTGTTTTCGGAGCTCGGGCTACGACCTCTTTTGCCGCCCTGAGCAAATTCGGAAGTCCTTTTTGTACAGTTATACGACCAATGTTCACAACCACACGATAGCCTTGCTGCTTCATGCGGTCTAAATAATGGTAAATATTGCTACCATCCAAAGGCTCTACGGCTGAGATATCCATGCTGTTATGGACCACTTCTATGCGTTCTTCAGGTATGGCATAGTCACGAATGATGGCGTTTTTGGTTTGTTGGCTAACAGCGATGACCCTATCGGCTAGCATCATCGACATGTATTCGATTTCACGCACCATTGGATTACCGTAGCCGCCACCGGCACGATCCCGCTCCACCGAATGAACGTGCAAAATCATCGGCTTGTTGGCTTTTTGTCTTGCTCTTACGGCCGCGCGAAAGGTCAACCAGTCATGGGCATGAATTACATCGAACTCGGTACATTCTACGATCTTTTCTACGGCTTTTTCATAAGCGAACTGCTGCCCGAATATATTGACTACCTCTTCCTTGCCATCGGTATAAATGTACTTGTAGCTATCATAGGCAATTCCAGAT
Organism: uncultured Candidatus Saccharibacteria bacterium; assembly: GCA_964537935.1. GTDB lineage: Bacteria > Patescibacteriota > Saccharimonadia > Saccharimonadales > CAZICT01 > CAZICT01. Next base: position 127,118 of record CAZICT010000001.1, read on the forward strand.
TTAAGGATTTCTTTTACTCCTTGTGGGTGCGCTGCATTGATACGCATAAAATCAATGTTGTGTTCGGCGGAGTAGGGGAGAATAAACTCTATATCAACACCTTTTTTTGAGAGAGTCTTACAGAGCTGGTAGCATGCTACACCAAGTCCACCACTGTTATGCGGGGGAAGTTCCCACCCCAACATTAATACTTTCATACCCTCTTTTTGCTTGTTTTTAAGTTTGCTTTAACCTCAGTATAGTAAGAATAATTACAAAGCACAACCGCGTTAATCAATTACTTTTAAAGCAATATGTGATTAAATATTAGTTTCATACGCTTAACAAGAGAAATGACAAAAGCCAACTTCTTAGGTATTATTATTTCCGACAGCGCAGCTACCGAAGGGGAGTAGCTCAGTTGGTAGAGCACCGGTCTCCAAAACCGGGTGTCGCAGGTTCAAGTCCTGTCTCCCCTGCCAACACAAAAGTCCGGCCGCGTGTCGGGCTTTTGTGTTGACGGTAATGCACGATTAATACTTTTGTGGCAAATATCGAACTAAGAGTTACAGTACTTGATATTCTCGTATTATTATGCTGCGTATTTTATAATATAGGTATGTCTCATAGCGAGGCAGTTCTTTAAAATTTTTTACTAAGGGGATGGACTGATGAGCAACGATGGCAATGCCGGAGGTATCGTTAGCACTATTGCAGGCATGGCATTACTCTATTGGTTGGCAGTCGGACTGGTCTGGACATTAATTTTCGCAGTAGCAGCCATCATTCTTGCTTTTGTGATTGGTATAACCCTGCTGTGGGGAGCATTTAATTATATACGCCTTGCCAACAGGGCAATTGCTGATCATAACGAGACCGAAATCAAACATCTAATAATTGCACCTATGTTGGTGCCTGCAGGAATCATGCTAGGGCTCTTTATGACGGAAGTCATCCACATTGCTCCTATGATAGATTTAATGACATTACTCGAGGAAGCCAATGAACATGGATATGATACAGGAGAAAGTGCACTTATAAGCTTTATGCGGCTTATTCTAATGTTTGCTTTTGCTTTTTTGTATGTACCATTCTTGTGGTTCGGCTGGGCCTTTGCAGGACGCTATTCTTATAAGAATAGTTCTTTCGAAGGTAGCGTACCTATATCCTTCAGCTTGTGGTTCGGCTGGGGATTTGCTTGGGCATTAGCTATTGGATGGACACACCTCCAAGAGCTCGTCGAGAAACTATCCGGGTAAGAAATTTATAGGTGTGCATATTATATGAGAAATGAACTGTATTGAGTAATTACTCGTACACTTTAACAGTCTCAGAACTTGCGCACCTATTTTCATTGCAAAAACGTATTCAACGTTATTTATCTTAATAGCTAGCAACAAGCACGTTTGTAAGTTTTTTAAGCTGTTTTTACTTTGCAATAACACCTTAAATGTTGTAGTGTACATACATAGATGAGCAAACTGACACTCAACAAACCTTCTATGATAATGCTGTATGGTTTTCCCGGTGCGGGTAAGACTCATTTCGCGCGTCAGTTCTGCGAACAGGTCTATGCCGCACACCTGCAAAGCGACCGTATACGCTACGAACTTTTTGAAGACCCAAGACATGACCAGCAAGAAGACCAGGTCATTAGCCACCTGATGCAGTACATGGCTGAAGAATTTTTAAAAGCAGGCGTTAGCGTCGTATACGACATGAACGCAATGCGTATGAGCGATAGAAGACAGCTGAGAGAACTTGCCCGAAAGGCAAAGGCTCAACCAATCCTTATTTGGTTCCAGATAGATCTTGAAAGCGCGTTTACACGAGTCGTTAAACGCGATCGCCGAAAGGCTGATGATAAATATGCCAGTCCGCTCGATAGAACGACTTTTGAAAAAATTGTTACCCAAATGAAGAACCCGGCACCAACAGAAGATTATTTTGTAGTCAGCGGCAAGCACACATTCAAAACCCAGTACAGTGCGATTATCAAACGATTCTATGAAAACGGCCTGATTGCAGCCGACACAGCCAGCGCCAAAGTAGTAAAACCGGGTATGGTTAATCTGATTCCCAAAGTAAGCGGCGGTCGAGTCGATAACTCGCGAAGAAACATCGTTATACGGTAAAAATATGGCATCAAAACTATTTCATATACCTGACGTTGGTCAGGTTGTTTTGCACAAACGCAAAGGTACCCGAAGCATGCGCCTCACCATAACCCACGAGGGTGTAGTACGCGTCACCATGCCACCATGGGCACCTTACCGCCTAGGAGTAGAGTTTGCCAAAGCCAAGTCCGAATGGATTATCAGTAAGCAAAAGCCACAGGTAATTCTTGAAAATGGGGATGTTATTGGCAAATCTCATGTGATATCAGTAACTTTAGCGGCAGATTTACAAAAACCATTGGTACGAGTCAATGCCACCTATATAAATTTACGGCTACCGGCAACGATGCCAATCAGCGATCCATTGGTCCAAAACGAACTTTCAAAAGCAGCTATCAGGGCTCTAAAAAGGCAGGCCGAGCAGATATTGCCACAACGGTTGCGGGCTCTATCGGAAACATATAACCTGCCATTTAAATCGCTCACTATTAAACGGCTTAAGAGCCGGTGGGGCAGCTGTAATGAACAAAAGAACATTGTTCTTAATTGTTATCTGATGCAGCTGCCGTGGGAGCTTATTGACTATGTGATGTTACATGAGTTGACGCATACCAAAGTGATGTCTCACGGAAAGCCCTTCTGGACACAAATGCAAACCTACATCGATGATGTTGCGTGGTATAGAAAAGCGATTAAGCAATATCATCCTTCGCTTATACCAATAAAGCAAACTTCTGACTACTCCAGTTCCGGATCGCGACAGATACAAGTTGCTTAGCTGTTTTCTGTAGTGTTTTGTATGTCATAATGGTGCTAATGGCAAAAACCAAGTTAAGTAAACATCGTGGTGCGCGTGTTCGTGCTGCAGCCAAAAGAGTACGTATGACTGTCAGAAAGCCTGCTGATGCAGAAATTGAACGCGAGCGTTTAACCAGTCTTATCAATAGTATGGCTGATGGAGTTATCGCTATTGATAAGAGCGGAAGCATAGTGATAACCAACGGAGCCGCGCTAAACATACTGGACGTTAACACGACTATTGCCGGCATGTCCCTCAAACAAGTGGTTAAACTTATTGACAAAAACGGTCAAGAGGTTGACCTTGAAAAAATAATTAGGGAAACAAAAACCCAGACCTCATCCAGAGATTGGCGTCTGCAGTATAAGGATGGAGACACTATTAACCTCTATACTAGTATCGCACCGGTAAGGCTTGGCTATGGACAAGAAGGACTAAAAGGCCATGTAGTGCTGATTCGTGACATCACACGAGAAAAATCACTTGAAGAAGAACGCGATGAATTTATTAGCGTCGTCAGTCACGAACTTCGAACACCTATCGCCATTGCTGAAGGTAATATTAGCAACGCCGAATTTTTGTTCGAAAAATCCGGATTGAAAAACGATACGGTTCAACAGGCACTTAAAGCAGCTCACGACCAAATTACTTTTCTATCCGGTATGATGAACGATCTGGCAACACTCTCCCGTGCAGAACGCGGCAAACTAACAGTCGAAATAGAACCAATCAACGCGCTTGAGCTTGTCACGGAAATTGCCGCAACCTATAAAACCGATGCAAAAGCTAAAGGGCTTGAGATACGCAACGAGGCCGATCCGCGTCTGGAACTACTCTATACAAGCAGACTATACGCCAAAGAAATTCTTCAAAACTTCGTTACTAACGCCATTAAATACACCGAGAAAGGTCACGTAACCATAGGTGCGCATGCACATGATAATGGCGTTGAATTTTACGTAACGGATACTGGCATAGGCATAAGCAAGGCCGATCAGGAAAAGATATTCGATAAGTTCTTCAGAAGCGAGGATTACCGCACAAGAGCCAGCACCGGCACCGGATTAGGGCTGTACGTTACGATGAAATTAGCAAGGCTCTTGCACGCTGAAATCGATATTAGGAGCGAGATAAATAAAGGTTCTACCTTTACGATTTTTATGCCTAACCTTCAGTGATAATCTGTTGTCTTGGTTGTTGAAGTTGTTCTATGAGGCTGGTAGTATGGCGGACATTTGATTCCAGCTCAATTCCGGCCTCCCAGGTTCTCCAAGCTACCGGAATGGCAGTTGCAGTAAGTGAGGCGCCTATTACTGGCTGCCCATTATCCATAAGCAGTATGCCTGCGCCCGCCAAAGCACTTGCGCCAATCGCAATACCTTTGCTTACTATCTCTGCAGCCCTTAAAAACTTGATTTCTATAACCATGTCAGCAACGCTTCGTTCTGGTTGCTCCACTCTGTTCATGCCGTAAAGTATATATTTAACTAGATTTTTGGCAAGCGAGGCGTTACATGCATAACCGGAATGCAGACATTACGTTCTTTCCATATAACTTTTCCGAATTCATACCTATACATAGATAAAATGAGCAAGCCTAATTCAGAAATAACCACGGCCGGGAAATTAATGAATGCCAAAGGTACGTTGGCCGGACAGGTAATGTGAATTATCAGCGTATGTGTAAGTGTAAGTAAAAACGAGCTGATTATGGCGCCCGTAGCCAATATGATGTTTCCAAACAATATTGACGCTATTGCCAGCACGAACGGTCCGATCAAAAACAGTAGTTCAGCTGCAAAAAGCAACATTATATTCTCAGGGCGGCGCTTAAGCTGAGGATAGCGAGTTCTGATAGCGGTATTGCGCTGTTCTTCGAATGACTTTACGGTTTGCACATCCAGCTCTTCGTCAGCCCGAATAAAGCTGTAGGCGTCATCTCGTACGGCTAATTCACGCGCAAAGTAAGTTTCGGGAATAATTGCTCGGCTGACGGCCTTGAAGCCACCAAGAGAGTTTAACGCCTGTCGTGTAATCAGCCAACAGGTACTAAGTGCCGGCGGACGATTAAAGAAGCGCCTCGGAGGCACCAGTTCCCACCAATAGCGCATTGGTTGGATTAACGTGCCGTCAGGTGTCGCATAATGTCGCAGAGGCAGTACGCTTATCATGGATTTTTTACGATTTAACATAGTCGTAACAAGTGCTCTTATCGCCCGTGGCCCAAACCGGGTATCAACGCCGCAAAACATCAATATTTCACCGGTAGCTTCATCTCGTAATTTTTCGTATGCCTGATTTTTTGCCAACCATCTATCTTGCGGCTCACTGCCACTAATAAACCGTACGCCATCATGAGCAAAACTTTTAATAATTTCGGCTGTTTTATCTTGAGAACAATCGTCATATACAAGTATTTCGAGCTTTGGATAATCGTTTGCAATCAGTGAGTGAAGACAAGCCTCAAGGTCAGTCGTTTCGTTGCGGGCCGGAATAGCTACGCTGACCGTCGGCAATTCACTATCGGCAAAATGATTTGTATTTTTGCGGTGAGTTGCCTTGGTGATAGTACGTAACAGCGACAAAAATGCCATCGCACTAACAAAAACCTGTATTGTTACCAACGTATAAAGAACTGGCCAAGAGAGCAAATTAAGCTTATCCGGGTAGCGCACCGAAAGAAGCAGCATAACTAAGCTGATTATAATAAGCACTAAACTTGAACGAAGCGTGTGGTGTCTTAAGTATTGCTCATGCATACGTCCCTTAATAACTCGTGCCAAATTGAAAATTCTAAAAGCAAACACAAATGCCAAACATAACCAAAAAGCTATCGGAACATTCGGTATGACCGCAAATGCCGTGAATGCCACGATTGCCACGGTCAAGCTGGCAAGCATTGCGCGCCATCGCCACAGTGGCCTGAACATAAGTAGTGACAGCTCGACAACAACAGTTATTAGGAATAAAAGCACTATCATTATTACAATAAAACTATAACTCAAGCACAGATAACCCGCCAGCTAAAGGCTAGTTGATAATAAAATGTTGGCAAGCAGTCTTACCCGTGTTATATTGACATCTGACGAACATACCATAATGGTATGTTTTTAAATTTTAGGAGAACTTATGGCCGCTGAGGAATCAAAAAAGAAGCGCCGCATAAAGAAGGTAGAGACTGTTCGGGAGAAAACCGAAAAATCCACAACTGCTAAGCCAAAGCCTCATCGCATAAAGCGAGCAGCATCGGGTGTAAAGCGGCCTATTATTGCTGCACGGAATGTCGCACGCAAGGAATATCACATCGTTAAACCTAAAGAAGGCAAGGAATCTGGCTTCTTTACTAAAAGCCGCCGGCTTACTCCGGGTTTTTTGGTAAATGCCTGGAAAGAACTTCGTCAGGTCACCTGGCCGTCACGCGGGGAAACTTTTAAGCTTACCTTAGCGGTGCTGATTTTTGCTGTCGTGCTCGGGCTAGCTATCGCCGGAGTCGATTATCTACTACAAAAGCTATTTAGAGAGGTAATTTTATAATGAGTCCCCTTAGGAAATATGCGGGACAAAAAAGAGGAGCAAATATGAAACTACAGTATGTTAACGGAGAGGATTTCTAACAGGATGAGTAAACGCTACGATTCGCACAAACAATGGTATGCGATCCATACCTATAGCGGCTATGAAGAAAAGGTCGCCGAAAGTATCAGGCAACGTGCAGAAAGCCTTGATATGCGGGACAAAATCTTCCAGGTTTTGGTACCCAAAGAGAAAATGATAGAAGTTAAAAACGGTAAACGCAAAGTCGTAGAAAAGCGTATTTTTCAAGGCTATGTCATGGTTCAGATGAAAATGAGCGAAGACGCCTGGTATATCGTACGTAATACACCTTCAGTTACCGGATTTGTTGGTTCAGGATCAGAGCCAACGCCAATCAGCACGGAAGAGATCGAAAAGATTATGAAGCGCATGGGCCGTGAAGAACCGAAGCACAAAATTGATTTCAAAGAAGGCGAAGTGGTCAATATCATTGATGGGCCATTCAAAGGCTTTGACGGTACGATTAACGAGATCGACGTCGCCAAAGGCAAGCTTAAAGTGCTGGTCAACATGTTCGGCCGCGAAACCCCAGTCGAACTCGACAGCCTCCAGGTAAAGCGAGTGTAATCTTGTGGAGCTGTTTGGTGCAGATGGCCGTCCATACCCTGAAAACGACCCCATGTTTGAGCCGGTGCCAATCACGCTTTTCCCGGAGATTTCAGACCATTTATCGGCGTTTTCTTTTTATGGTTTCCTATTAGAGACTTATGATGACTATTCGACAGGAGAAGTAATTCTATCTGTAGAAGCGATTGTCGATACGCCAGCTGACAGAATTATGAGCGCCGTGACAAGCGGTGAACTATCCGAGATAGACTTTTATAAAATTTTCGATGACATCCCTCGCGACCAGCTTGAAAAAAACTGGCCGGAATATCTCTAGACAACAGAGGTAACTTGTAGTACAATTTATCAGTTACGCACTCCTGGCTAGCTGTAAGCAATTAGCTAATAGCTGTCAGCTAAATTTACGGAGTAATTTCATGGCTAAAGAAGTAAGAGCAAATCTTAAAATGAAAATTAAGGGCGGGCAGGCATCTGCAGCGCCGCCGGTTGGTAGCACCCTCGGTCAGTACGGTGTGAATATGATGGATTTCATTAATCCCTTTAATGAAGCCACCAAAGATTACATGGGCAAAGATTTGACCGTTCACATCACAATCTATGAAGACCGTTCTATGGATTTTCGTTTCGTTACGACTCCAACCGACGATCTAATTCGTCAAAAATTAGGCGTCCAGAAGGGATCTGGCCGGCCTAATACAGAAAAATTGAGCAAAAAATTGAGCGACAAAGATTTGACTGAAATCGCCGAAACGAAAGCTCGAGACATGAATGCCGACGACATTGATGCCATAAAGAAAATGGTTGCCGGTACCGCACGCAGTATGGGTGTTGAGGTAGAAAGCTAGTAACCATTCTGGAAGTCTATTAAATTGTGGAAGGCTAAAAAGCCGCTACTACCACGAAAGGAGATAAAATGGCCAAGAATAAATCTAAAGACGAGGTAAAAGCTGATATCGTCGACCAAGAACTAACTGACGTAACCGTCGAGAAGGTAAAAAAGGCTGATCCGAAAGCCAAGAAAGTAATAGAGGAAGGGGCCGACAATGGGAATACTAAAGAAAGCGATCAAGCTGCGATTGAAACAGCTGAAGAACAAGCCGAAGAAGTAAAGACCGCCAAGGCGGGTAAGCGCAGCGCTAAGGCGATCAAAGAGGCTGATGAAAAGCGCGCCAAGGAAGAGCGTAAAGCACTTGACGCCTCAACTGATGAAAAGCCTAAACAGCTGCAGAAACCACCGCGTTCAAAGCTAGAGCGTCGCGGCAAAAATTTCCGTAAAGCCGCTGAGTCTATCGACAAAGACAAGGTTTACTCACTTGCCGAAGCGGTTGAACTCGCCGTAAAGACCAATCCGGTCAAATTTGATGCGACTGTCGAACTGCACGCACGTTTAGGTGTAGACCCTCGTCAAGCTGACCAAAACGTCCGTGATACCGTTGTATTGCCTGCTGGAACCGGTAAATCTGTACGCGTAGCTGTGTTCGCCGACGCAGATGATGCGGCTATTGCTAAAAAAGCCGGCGCCGACATAGCAGCTGGTGATGAATTTCTGCAACAACTAGATAAGGGGACTTTGGATTTCGACGTTTTAATCGCCACACCGGCCATGATGCCAAAGCTTGGTAAATACGCGCGAGTTTTAGGCCCTAAGGGTCTGATGCCAAACCCCAAAAGCGGTACTGTGACGACCGATGTTCAAAAGGCGGTTAGCGAAGCTAAGGCCGGTAAGGTTGAGTATCGGGTTGATAGTACCGGGATAGTTCATGTGGGATTTGGTAAAGTAAGTTTTGGTAAAGAAAAACTTCTAGATAACGCAAAAACACTGACTGCCAGTATCAAAAGTAATAAGCCCGCAAGCATCAAGGGCAGTTACGTTAAGTCACTTTTTGTAACAACGACCATGGGCCCGTCTATCAAAGTCGACATAGCAGAAGTGTAGCTGTAAAAAACTATCCAAAAAAACCGTCAGATTAATATCCGGCGGTTTTTGATTCAGGCAAAATCAAGCCCGCTATTAACAAGGTTTATGTACGCAATTCTATCAGGGGGAGTACTGGTGATGATTTCCAGTAGGGCGCCTTTATTTTGACTGAGCGTTTCGATAAACTCACCGATTTGTTCGGTGTTTTTGGGCATGACCTTTGCTTGAGGTAAATTATCAGCCTCTAATCCTAAACCGTCCTGCAGGCTTTCGCTGCTTCCGTCAGAATAAACGACTTCTATCGTTCCGCTCCTTAGCCAGACCGATCCTAACTTTACAACTTCAGCAAATCGTTGATGTGTCGGGTCAACAACTACCCCTACGTAACCTTCAACGCACGATTGAGGTTCTTGTGTTTTGTTATTCATCTAACTACTGTATATCATGCTGGGCCGTCAAATAAAATACCGCCCCTTAAGTTTTATCAGGGGCGGTATGCACGCTTCTACTGCGGGTTGGTTCTTAAAAGAATTTGCGGCGGATTGCGTCGACCGCAAAACCAATTATGCTGGTTACACCGAATACGGCTGCGGGACTTGCACCAGTATTTGGCAATACAGTAGGAGTGTTATTTTTACCGGTAGTTACTTCGTCAGCAGTTGTGCTTTCAGCAACTTCACTTCTTCGCTCTTCTTGATTATTTTGAGCAACAACTTCTTCTTCAGCGTTTTGGTCAACGTCTTCGTTTTCACCAGTATCGGTATTCTCGTCATGGCTGCTACTTACGTCTTGGTTGGTTTGATGTGAATTTGAGTTGGTAGTAGGGCGTGTGGCAGGCTGTTCGTTAGATTCCTGCTCATCGTCTTCAGTGACTGATGGTCGGGTGTATGGAGCAGGAGTATTTATGTTTACCGCAAAATCATTACACTTACTGAAGCGATCGCTATTTTTCTCCTGTACCCAGGCTTTTACTACGTATTTACCTGGCTGGGCAAAGCGAATTCGACGGCTGGATACATCTTTTTTCGTTGTAGTACCTGGAATTAATACATCATTAGAGCTGTAGACTGCAAAGGTATATTCGAGTCGATCACGACTTACGCCGTTTCGGTCATAAGCCAAAGTAAAATCCCATGTTAGCTCACCTACCTTAGCGCTATTTGGACCGCCACTAAGTTTTTTACAGACCGCCATTTCTGGTATTGGGCGGGTAAATTGAGCAGCAGCACTAGGAGCATGTACCCCTGTGGCTATCACAGTGGCTACTAGAGCTCCGATGACAACTTTAGTGAATTTCATAAGTTTCTCTACCTCAGTTAAAAGCAACATATTAGCATAAGTTTTTAATAATGTCAATAACTTTATATAATTACAATCAACCTGCTTACGTTTTATTCCTGGGCAATGTATACTTAAGACTATATGATTCTACTTGGTATGACCGGGCCTATTAGCCACGGTAAAAGTACATTTGCTAATGCCATGCACGAGCTGGAACCGCTTATGATCCACTTGGAGTCCAGTATCGTAATCGCCAGGGTGGCCAACGCATTGCATGCGGTTATGCAGCAGGTTCCTGACCCTTATGACATTGACCAGCTAAACAAGTGGCTTAAAGAGTTGCCGCCAATTCTAATGGATACGGTTCATGCAACCTGTACCTATGACCAGATTAAGCTTGATCCTGTACAGATAGAACAGCATCCTGTGGAATATCAAAAGCTAATTATGCACGTCGAGAACTTGCAGCGAAATCCACAGTTGGCACGCCAGGCAATTACGCTTGATAACAAAGAGACATATCGTCCGATTCTGCAGTGGCTAGGGGGATATTTGGTACAGAAAGTTGATCCCGGTGTCTGGTATAACGAGATATCAAGGATGGTGCACGACGCAAAAACCACCGGTGCAAAGCTTTGTATCGTAGGAGGTTTGAGATATCCAACGGATGCGGCAATTCTACGGCATTCAGGCGGTATTATTCTCAAAATTTACCGCCCAGGCCATTTGCAGGCCGATATGCTTGACCCGACAGAGCGTGAGCGCGACAACATCCAGGTAGACACCACGATCATGAGTAACGGTACTGTAGAAGACGTCAAGCGCTGTGCCGCACAAATTCTTGAGGATCTTCGGAATAATGACCTAAAAGTACTGTATCAGACGGTAAATGCTTAATTTTGTGTTATATTTTTCTTTAAGGAAGAATGATTATGCAAAGTATAGAGGTACAGCAAGCTAGCGCCATCAGAGAGTTGGTGTACGACACTCATTCCTTTGACGAAATTGCCGAACGTTATGGCAATCATTACGATAGTATTATTTACGACCCTCTCACCGACACAGAAGCGTCAGAGCGACTACTAAGCAACGTTAAACAGTGGAAAGAAGCAAACGCAACCGTTGTGTTTACTTCAGGAGTATACGATTTAATCCATCTTGACCATAAAGGCTACCTGCTGCACGCCAAACTTGCTGGCGCACAGTATCACTATGAAAAATATTATCAAAGACATAATGAAGAGTGGCAAAAGCTTAGTATAGCTGATCGGCGTAAGCTCTCTGACGAATTCCTATTTAGCAACCAATTGCGGCTTATCGTTAGTGTTGACGGCGATAATAGTGTTGCCAAACGGAAGAGTAATGACATTCAAAAGGGAAAATCAAGTAGACCGATCACAGGCTGGCTTACCCGTGCGCGCTCGATAGCTGATGTAACTATCCCTATCAGCTCTAGGGGTGATTGGATTCGCATGCCAGTTGTCGATGCTATAACAATGCATGGCCCTGAAGACTTTCCAATAGAAAGCTCACACGCATCGTTAATCAATCTCGCAAGTGAACTGCAACCAGACGTATGGACGATATTCGAAGAATCTGAAGATATTACCAGTGCTGCACCATATGTGGCGTCTCTAGGAAATGTAGCTTTGCGCTGCATTGCGATGGGTGATGGCTCACGATATTTCACTGATCCAATTTTGGGAAAGTTTAGTACAACAGCTTTCGTAAAACGCTTTAAGGGAGAAATATGACTGCGCAGCGTTCACGCAAAGAAGAAAAGATATACAAACACTATCAAAAAAAACGCGAACAGAATGGCGAGAAAAACAGCTGCGCCTTTTGTGTACTACAGCCAGATAGCAGTCAAATAGTTAAGCAAACAGTTCACTTTAGAGTTGTCAAAAATATTTTCCCTTATTCGCTTTGGGATGGCCAACCAGTAGAAGATCACCTGATGATCGTTCCTTTACGTCACACTAATAAATTAGGCAATCTTCCAGCAGCTGCAACTAAAGAGTTCGTTAAACTTCTGAATGAATATGAAGACAAACGCTATAACATCTATGCGCGAGCGCCGGCTTCGATTATTAAGTCCGTAACTCACCAACATACACACTTGATAAAGCCACAAGGCAAGAGCCGACGATTTGTGTTGTTTAGCCGTAAGCCATATATACGCGTTAGCTTTTGATTATTAGCCTTGCCCTTAGCTTATTTATTCTTACTAATATGATTTCAAGGCTAACGAAGAATCAAATCCTCTTCGGCGTATTCAGCTACTGAGGATAATATGTCAGATGTGTCTGGCATAGATACATAAGGTGCACGCACAAAGTGTTCTCGGCAACGAGCCTGATATTCATAGGTACCGTCTTCAGGCACAAGGCTCGGCAGCTCACCTAAAACCAGTTGTCCTTTGTGGAGAATTTGACTAAACTGCGCATTGTACTGTTTACAGCAGTCACACACTGCTTTTTTATCAATTACTTCATCGGGTTTTAGCTCAAACAACCGCTTCATGATGGGCATCATGAGACCCCGATAATCTAAATCCAGTCCAGCAACCACAACTTCTTTATTGCAAGCAAGCCAACCAGCAACTATCGTAGCGTTCTCGGGTTTAAACATGTTTATTTCATCTACACCAATAGCATCAAAGTCTTCAGTGATTTCAGCAAGGCTCGCTACTTTAATTGCCGGGACCCTTACTCCATTTCTCGATATAATTCCATCATCACGAACGTTCTCGTCAGACTGCGCATAAACAACTTCCATATTGGAATGTTCAAGTGGAGAAACACGAGCGATAAGCTCCATAGACTTGCCGCTCTTCATTGGTCCGGTTATTACTGTCAAAGGCATCGCTAGAAATATACCAACATTCAACCAAAAATACAGTTGTAATTTATGCGTTTATGCTTGCTCATACTTTTGACTATAAGTACACTATAATTCAAAAGTGAGAGGGAGCGAAGTGGATAGCGCGGGTGTATATAGTAATAGCCAGATCAGAGCTGCAATTAAAGACGGCCACATAGTATTTCATCCATATGTTGACAAACATATCGCAGGTAGCAGTATTGATGTTACGCTTGGCTATTGGTTCTACAGAACCGAACGCAAAAGTAATGGGGGATTTTATAATCCTTTTGACGAGGCAGATGTAGGTCGTTATTTCGATGGACCGTACCATGCAGATATACACGAGCTTTGGGCAGAAAAATACGGCCGCAAATTATTTGATGGCATACCTGCCGATCATCCGATAATCGTGCTTAGGCCAGGCGAAAGAATATTAGCCCATACACATGAATTTATCGGAATCAAAGCACCTGGCACAAGCACTATGCAGGCTAGGAGCACTTGGGGGAGAAACGGTGTTGCTGTCTGTCTTGATGCTGGTTGGGGTGACCCGGGATACATCAATCGCTGGACTATGGAAATCTATAATATGAACCAACATGAAAGTGTGGTTTTGCCAGTTGGTGAGCGAATTGCACAAGTTGTGTTTTATCACACTGGCCCTGTTGAAGGTGAATATTCTCAAATTAGTGGCAAATATCAATCCGCCGACGATGATAGCCTTGTTTCATTGATACGCAATTGGCGCCCGGAACAAATGCTGCCACGAGCTTATAAAGATAAACGTCAAAAGCCAAAGGAGATATAGCAACCATGAGGGGTAAGTACATAATAATTGAAGGCGGGGAGTATACCGGCAAGTCAACCCAGGCAGCACTTTTGGCAGAATCGATTGGAGCAGTACAAGTCCGTGAGCCAGGCGGTACAGAAATAGGGGAAAGGGTACGTGACCTTTTACTTGATAAAGATCTGAATAAAACCCCTTTAACGCAATCCTTATTATTTGCAGCTCAGCGATCTGAACTTGCAGACACAATCATAAGGCCCTCACTTAAAAAAGGACGCGACGTGGTATCGGACAGAAGTTGGATATCAACAGCTGCTTATCAGAGCGTCGATGGTGTTCCTATTTCTACGATTGAATCAATAAATTCCATTGCGTTAAATGAATTGATACGCCCTGATTTGTGCATCATTCTTGACGGAGATCCAAATGTGCTTATTGATCGAGCCATTAAGGCCGGGAAAACTGCTGATTTTTATGAGAGCAAAGAGCTTTTGTTTCATGAGAATCTCCGCGAAAATTATCAAAAAGTTGGACAGCTCGTAGGGGCAGTTACGCTTAGTGCTGTTGGAGATATTGAAGATATCAGTTCAGAGATTAGAAGAACAGTTACAGAAAAGCTTGGAATATAAATATTATGTCTTGGCGCATATGTCAACACTTAAGAAATTAGCATAAAAAGGCTTAGAAAATGGATAAAGGTCTATTTATTGCAATCGAGGGCATAGAGGGTCAGACTAAAGATGCTCAGTATAGAATTCTTAAAAAAAGACTCACTGAAAATGAATATGACCTTGTTGAATTTAGGTTCCCTCAATACAGTGAAGAATCGAGCTTCTTTACTCGTGAATATTTGAGCGGCAAATATGGAAACATTGACGATGTAAGTCCGTATGTCGGTTCGCTTTTTGCGGCTCTTGACAGATATCACGCTTCTTTTGAAATCAAAAAGGCTTTATCAGAGAACAAAATAGTGTTGTGCAGCAATTACACAGGTTGCAGCATGGCGCTTCAAGGAGTGAAATTCCAGAATCCTGAAGAACGTCGCGGTTATTTTATCTGGCTCGATAACCTTGAGTTTCAAGTTATGCAGCTCCCAAGACCGGATATTAATTTCGTATTGATGGAATCTGCGACTGAACATGGCAGTCAGCTTCCTATTAACTCCAAGAAAGATAAAGAGCTTAGCCCTCCACTTAGAGCTAACAGGCCGGAAGTGAAAAACATACTCAATGTATATAGCGATTTGTGTACCCTATTTCCTAAAGACTTCATTCGAATTGACAGCATACGATCTAATAGAGTGCTGTCAGATAGTGATATAAGTGATCTAATTTGGAAAACCCTGGAATCATCATTGCCGCTTAATAGTAAAAGAAAGGGAAAAGGTAACGTAATGGAAGTGTCAGGCCAAGTCGGAGTAGAAAATCCATATATAATCCGCACAGAAGAAGGGCTGAAGAGAACTCCTGAGGGAGAGAACTTTTTAGAAGAAGCTGTTACTAATACCAGTGGAAATGTATACGCATTTACGGACAGACTTGGTTCGCTTACCATTGCTGCAGCAATGGCCAGGCTTTCCAGGAATCCCCATGATATGCGTGATGTGATTCTTGACGAATTCGCTCCCCACGAAGGCAAAGATGAAGATTTATTAAGACGCGTTATTACAGCCTATGGTGATGATTCTGTGCAGCAACTGGTTGGACAACATTTAGTCGTCGAGGGAGCTAGCAATTTACTAACCAAGCAGCTTGAATGGGGAAGATTAGCCGCCTATTTAGAGCAGTCAACTCGTTATATATATTTTGACCAAAAAGATAAAGACGGACATTTCAAATACTTCACTCCGGAGCAATTAGATAAAAAGACAACCCTGACATACGAAAAGGCTATGGATACTATCTTTGACGCCTATTCAGAGATGGTCCACCAATTAACTGACTACTTAAAAAAGACATCTTCTACTCCAGAGGATGAACGTGACGGCGCTTGGAAAGCAGCTATACGTGCCCAGGCATGTGACGCTATAAGGCCAGTTCTTCCCGTTGCGACCAAGTCAACCGTTGGTATATTTGCCAGTGGGCAGGCACTTGAGGCAATGATTATGCGTCTGCGCTCAAGTGAAAGCCAAGAAGCCCGAGAAACAGGATCAAAACTTTTGGAAGAGGCCAGAAAGGTTATACCTACATTCCTCGAACGCGCCGACAAACCGGACAGAGGCGGTGCTACAACTGCTTACCTCTCAGAAACCCGATCGCAGGTCCAAAGTCTTGCAGAGCGCTTTTTACCAGAAACTCACTCTAGCAACACAGAGGCTGTTAACCTTGTGAATGCAACCCCGAGGAACGAACTGGAACTGGTGCCTCATATGCTTTACGAGTCCAGCACGCTCTCACTTGAAGAAATAAAGAAGGCAGTCGACACATTATCTTTAGCTGATAAAACTGAAATATTTAACGCCTATATGGGGGAACGGCTTAACAGGCGTCATCGACCGGGTCGGGCTATAGAGCTTGCACACTATTCCTGGGATTTAGTGTGTGATTATGGAATTTTTAGAGATCTACAGAGGCACAGAATGGTTGATGAGCTCGAGTGGCAAGCATTAACCCCTAGGTACGGATATGAAATACCGAGATTAGTAGAAGAGGCGGGATTAAGCGACTTATTTGAGCAATGTTTTGATATATCAGCCAAGCTCTATTCATCGCTACAAGCTGCCGGTTATGAGTACGAAGCACAGTATGCGACGCTCCTAGGACATAAAATGCGCTGGAAGGTCACTTACAATGCGAGGGAAGCGTTTCATTTGCATGAGCTGCGTACCAGCCCGCAAGGACACCCTGGGTATCGAAAGCTTGTTAACCAAATGCACGAAAAATTAGCAGAAGTCCACCCGCTTATGGCGGAGGCTATGAAGTTTGTTAACCGGGGCGAAGATCCTGAACTGGCTAGGCTTGCTGCCGAAAGATATACCCAATTCAAGCTCAATCAGTTCACAGAAAAATCTTAGCGACTATTCCAGGTCTTCATCTATATTGTGCAATGCGGTACCGCCAAGCGCATCAAGGTATTGGGGAGGTGTGTTCTTAACGCTTAGGTTTACTTCGTCGTCGGTGAGCTCAAAAACAACTACCGGTTCTATCGAAACGGCATATTTAGCACCGATGTCTCCGTTTTCTTCGTCATTATTTAAATGATCAGCCACTATAACCGCGGCATTAGCCAGGCCAGGAAGCTCCAAATTATGAATATGCTTAACAACAGCTACCTTATCGCTTGGAGTGGCTTCAGCTATTTGTCGCGTGCGTTCGGAAATGTATCCAAGATCGTCTAGAGCCTCTTGAGGCGTTGAAAACAAGCCAAGCTTTGAAGCGAGGAGACAGTAAATACCGCGGTGATTATTATCTTCGAGCATGAAGTGTCGTTGAGCGCTCGGAAATTCCTTGCCAAAGCTTTTGCCATGCTTTTGCCAAATCGAAATAAAATCTTCGAAGATTTCCTCTGCCTGTCTGGCTATGTAATCTTCGGGTGAAGCATCAAACTCTTCGCGTCGCCGGTTTGCTTTATGTAGCTGAAGTTGAATATCCGGCGGGATCGAATCGTTGCTATTCAAAGATAAAAATGTGGGGTCAATTTCCATACTCACAAACGCTTTCATTATTAATTATTTTTATAGATCTGTCAAGATGCTTACAGTTAAGGTATGTGTGTGAAGTGACAACCGAAAGGAGTAGGGTATGATATGCGAGCGTTAGCTCAAGCAGTATCCGGCGCATGCCAGGGCAAAGTGGAGTTGGCTTGCTCATGTTACGAGCAAAAATGCCAAGTGGCGATTAGTTGCCGGCAATCTTTTGGATGGGTCACATCCTTAAGATATCCACAGATGCCCTGGCTCATGTATTTTCATGCACTTCTGGCTGAACCTTAGGCACTCAGTGCCGTTGGGGCCAGCCGACTGGCGAGACGATGGCTACGAACAGCTTCATTGCGCCGCTGTCGTTGCGTCTCGTTGTTGACCTGGCGCACACGCTTCCAGAGAGCGTCTCTGTCGCTCTTGTCGAGCATGCTGTCACCTTCACGGAGAAGTTCGACCGCCACATCGACGTGCCTGTCATCAAGTGCGCCGTGGATGTCGTCGACCAGTTCTTGAGGCGTCAAATACATTTTCCTGACCCTTTCGGTTGTCGTATCCAGATTATTCTGGATGAGGTGCGTCCCTGCTTCTTGCAGAGAATAGTGGAAGCGATGCTTCCATGGATAGGCTTATCAGGTTCGCTTAAGCGTATTCACGGAGTCATAGCTATTAAAAAACCGGACTCTTCCTTGTGGATGAGTCCGGTTGATTGTTGTTTGCTATTTTTCGATTTAATGTATCAAGCCGTCTCAGCCACAGTGGCGCCACAAATAATCACGAGTACGAGGTCGAGATATCGTTTTGCGACTGAGTTTGCTAAACGGTTCATACAGAGAAAACGCTACTACAAATAGTTGTAGTTTGTCAAACCGTATGCTAATACATTGACAAATTAACAGGGATAACGTATTGTGGAAAAGTTACCAAAGACAGCGACGAGCTTACAGAGCTTTGAAAAACCAAACGTCGCCTAGGTGCAAGCATAAATGCCGAAAATATCGGTTTATTGATTTGCAATCAAAGTCTTTGGCTCACACCAAAGACTTTTTTGATGGTAACAAATGGCGCTTTTTGGTCGATAGCGACATTAAAATACATAATTTTAGGCCACTTACGGATATAAGTTGTACCTAAAAAGAAAATGAGTAGATATGGCACTTACAAAAGATAAGAAGCACGAAGTCGTCAATGAAGTAGCAGAGCTTTTGGCTAGCTCAAAGATGACGGTAGTGGCTGCATATCAAGGCACGCCTGTAAAAGCAATGCAGACGCTCCGCCGCCAGGCCCGCGATAACGGCACAAAAGTGCGGGTTATTAAAAACCGGCTTGTTATAAAGGCCCTTGAGCAAGATAAGACCTTTAAGGATGCAACTAAAGAACCGCTTCAAGGCATGCTGCTGTATGCATTTAATAGCGAGGACGAAGTAGCTCCGGCCCAAGTGTTGGCCGATTTTGCAAAAAATCAACCGACTATTACGTTTATTGGCGCTTATTCTGCCGAAGGCAAGTTCCTAAGCAGTGAAGAAGTAACTTCATTAGCAACCCTACCAAGCAAGAGCGACCTCATCGCTCAAGTGCTGGCAACCCTTACGTCGCCAGTCAATGACGTTATGGGAGGTCTTTCTGGTAATCTACACGGGCTTCTCGATGGCGTCGAAGCAAAAGCAGCCTCATAACTATAAGTAAATTCAGGAGAAAATAATGGCAGATTTAAAGAAACTTGCTGAACAGCTCACCGGCTTGACTGTTTTGGAAGTAAACGAACTTAAGACAATCCTAAAAGATGAATACGGTATTGAACCGGCCGCCGCAGCCGTAGCTGTTGCCGGCCCAGCCGCTGGCGGAGACGCCGGTGCGGCAGCCGCCGACGAAAAGAGCGAATATGACGTTGTACTAAAAGACGCAGGCGCTCAAAAGGTTGCAGTCATTAAGGCTGTTAAAGATCTTACAGGACTTGGACTTGGTGAAGCAAAAGCTATCGTAGATGGCGCTCCAAAGACTGTCCTTGAAAAGGCAGCTAAGGAAGATGCTGAAAACGCCAAGAAGACGCTAGAAGAAGCTGGCGCAACTGTCGAGCTTTCATAAGCTTCACACAGTTTATATAAAGAACCGCTTGTGTTTATTGAGCGGTTCTTTTATATTTACGGTATGAAAAAGAGGGATTTGGTGGCACTCGTTATATCGGCTGCGTTAGTGCTGGCGATTTTTCTAGTCCTTCCGGTAGCCAGCCAGCAGAGTATTGTTCTAAATGATTGCCCTGAGCTTCTTACTAGCGGCCCGTGTGCGCCACAGTCTATACCTACGTCATTAAAGCCGCTGCTGGTAGTGTTAGTTGACAGCGAGGAGCTGCTTGCTCCGAATGCAGACACCGCAATACTGCGTAATCTAGTAGTGGCCTTTGCGCTAGGAACGGGATTTTATCTTGTTAATAGTAAACGTCCTAAACTAAAGAAAAAGACCACCTCTGATAAAAAAGCTTCGCTATCATAAGTTATCCACAGAATAGTTTTTATTTTGACTAAACCGTATTTATCATGCTACGGTTAACTAAAGTGTGTGATAACAAACACTTGCCTAAGAGAGACAATAAGACATGGCGGAAGTACCAGATAAACAAATAAAGAGACTGAAGTCTTTGATTCAGGAGGCAGAAACCAGCTTAGCGGCCGCAAAAGAGCTGTTGGTTAGCCTGGTAGGCGAAGAACCTGTGGTTGCCGCTTCCTCTAAAGACGAACCGCTCGGTAAAGTTATTGAAGGTGTCTTTGACGGACAGAATATGGTTGGATCTGACGGTAAGACCTATCCGGTTCCAGCCAACTATGCCAGCAAATCCAAGCTCGTCCAGGGCGACATCCTCAAACTCACCATAGCCGACGACGGCGCTTTCATGTACAAGCAAATTGGCCCTATACCAAGAAAACAAGTTGTCGGAACTCTTATTCAAGAAAATGGACACTATTATGTTGATGTTAACGGACGCAAGCTGCGTGTATTGCTTGCCAGCGTTACATACTTCAAAGCAAAACCAGGCGATCAAGTAAGCGTCAACATCCCTGAAGACGACGCTAACGCCGAATGGGCAGCCCTAGAAGCCGCATTATAGATACCTGCTTTAAAGATAAGCATAAAAGGGAAATTACAACACCTATATGTGATGTGTATCGCGTATAATAGGGCCAAATGGGAAAAGCACTCTACCGTAAATACCGGTCTAAGCGTTTGTCTGAGATTGTCGGACAAGAACACATAACTACTACGCTCGATAACGCACTGAAAAAAGGTGTGATTAGTCACGCCTATTTATTTACCGGTCCAAGAGGTGTGGGCAAGACCAGCATCGCCCGTATTCTGGCGCATGAAGTAAACAGCTTTGATTATCAGGACAACATGACCCATCTGGACATAATTGAGATTGATGCTGCCAGCAACCGTCGAATTGATGAGATACGTGAGCTTCGTGAGAAAGTGCATTCCACGCCTACTACAGGTAAGTACAAAGTATATATCATTGATGAAGTTCATATGTTAACTAAAGAAGCATTTAACGCTTTGCTTAAGACCCTTGAAGAGCCACCGGCCCACGCTATATTCATACTTGCGACAACAGAAGCGCACAAACTGCCCGAAACTATAGTCAGTCGCACTCAACGGTATACTTTTAAGCCTGTTGACAGAGACACGGCAAGGCAACATTTACGCTTTATCGCCAATCAGGAAGGGCTCAAAATAGATGACGAAGCCCTAACACTCATCGCAGAACACGGAAACGGGTCTTTTCGCGACAGCATAAGTTTATTGGATCAGCTAAGTAGTAGTGACCACAAAGTAAGCCGTCAAGATGTAGAAACCATGCTCGGAATTGCTCCAGAAGAAGCAATAGAAACTCTCTTGAAGGCTGTGGCGGAAGGCAACTTACCAACGCTGCTAGCCACCTTAAATAAACTATATGAAGCAGGCAGCAGAGCAGCACAGATTGCCAAGCAATTATCGATGAGTCTGCGAAAAGAGATGATTTCTGACCACCAAACACTTAGCCCAACCAAAGCCAGCGCGCTCATACGCGAATTAATCAACGTACCGCCCTCACACGAGCCGGAAACTTTACTTGAGCTTATATTGATTGAGGCGGCCTCATCAGGGCCTTCCAGTACGTCATCAGATGACACTAAGCCAGACCAAGAAAAACCCAAGACCACCAAGAAGCAGAAAATCTCTAAAGTTGCAGTTGAGCCGGCTGCTGCAACAGCCGACACGGTCGCATCTGTAAAAAAAGTCCATAAAAAATCAGCTGTTAAATTTTCGTCTGAGACCTGGCAAGAGGTACTTCAAGAAATCAAAAAGCACCATAATACACTCTACAGTGTCGCTAAAACCGCTCAACCTCGGTTTGAGGGTGAAGTGTTAACGCTCACTTTCGCTTTTGCATTCCATCAGCGCAGGTTAAACGACGCTAAGAATAAAGATATAATAGCCAGTTTTATTGAGAAGGTAACGGGACGGCGCATGGCAATTGTTTGCGAACTTGGTGACACCGGCGCATTGCCGACCTTAAGTGAGCAAAAAGAGACCTTAAAGCATCAAACACCACCCGAATCGCTCGAAACCATTAGCAATATTTTTGGCGGCGCAGAGATGCTAGAGTAACGTTATGCAGTCCGATACCGCCCGCACACCCCCTCAAAACACCGAAGCCGAAGCCAGTCTGCTTGGTGCACTATTAATTGACACTGATGCAATTGTTAAGATAGCCGATATCGTAACTGTCATTGATTTCTATGAAGAACGTCATCAGCGTATATACGAAGCAATTATACAATTATACGAAAAGCGCCAACCGATAGATGTATTGACGCTTTCCGACCAACTTAAAGGAACCGGTTTTCTTGACATGGTGGGCGGACCTTCATACCTAACCGAGTTGACCAATTTTGTCCCCACCGCGGCTCATGTCGAACAATATGCTCAAATCGTAGCCCAAAAAGCATTACGACGCCGCCTGATAAAAGCTTCACAAGATATCGTAGGTTTAGGATACGACGAATCCAAAGGGCTGCAGGAGCTGATTGAAGACGCTGAAACCCGTCTCTTTGAAGTTAGCCAAAAGCACATCAAACAAGATATAACCAGTTTGGAAGAAATCTTGGCTTCGAGCTTTGACCGGTTAGATGAGCTTCACAAAGACAAAGGCAAAATAAGAGGCATCCCAACCGGCTTTAAAGATCTTGATAATATCCTGGCCGGCTTACAACGCTCAGATCTTTTTATTATTGCTGCCCGGCCATCTATGGGTAAAACCGCCTTGCAATTAAACCTTGCTCATAACGTAGCCGTGAAAGCCGGCGAGCCAGTTTTGATCTTCAGCCTTGAAATGAGTAAAGAGCAGTTGGTTGACAGGATGTTATCGATGGAATCCGGCGTTGACGCCTGGGCGCTTCGGACCGGTAATCTAACCGACGCTGATTTTGAGAAGATTGGCCACGCCATGGGGGCGCTGAGCGAAGCTCAAATTTACATTGACGACACACCGGGAATTACTGTAAGCGATCTTCGCACCAAAGCCCGTCGTGAAGCTCATCAGAGGCCTCTCGGTTTAATTATCGTTGACTATCTGCAGCTGATGAGCGGTGGCGCTAGATTTGGCGGTGACAGCAACCGTGTGCAAGAAGTTTCAGAAATTTCTCGGGGCTTAAAGGGTGTAGCCCGAGAATTGAATGTTCCGGTAATTGCACTTTCACAGTTAAGCCGCTCTGTCGAAAACCGCAGCCCGCAAATACCACAGCTAGCCGACTTGCGTGAATCGGGTTCTATCGAACAAGATGCCGACGTCGTTGCGTTTATCTACCGCGAGGATTACTACAATCCTGATACTGACCGTAAAAATATAACCGATATTTTTATTAAAAAACACCGTAACGGACCTACCGGTGGAGTCGAGCTGTACTTCGATAAAGAAAAGCAACGCTTTCGAAGTCTGGACTCACGACGCGCCGAGCCGTTTGATTCTTAAAAGCATAAACGCCTAAAAACTGTTATACTTTTTAGTAATAATGGGAAACAAGATAAGGCTTGCGCTCATCTATGGATGGCGACCTATGCTGCTTATGATTGGCATGGGCTTATTGCTTATTGGGGTGATGGGCTTCAGGCTTACCACCTTATTACCGGGTCTTAGTGACGCCGAGCTGGCCATACAGACACAACTTGCAAATGACTCACTAACGGTTAAATCTTTGTTTGATAATCCGCTTTTCTTGCCATACAACGCCGTGTTGTTGATTATGCAAAAAATTAATGCTGACGGCATACTGGCGCTTCGAAGCCTAAGCGTAGCGATTGGGCTTGCTTCGGTGGCAGGTTTTTACTATGTCGCCCGCCAATGGTTTACCGAGCGCATGGCATTATTCGGAACACTGCTTTTTTCTACTTCCAGCTGGTTTTTGCATACCGCGCGTTTTGGAACACCCGAAGTTATTTACAGTAGTTCGATAATTGTGCTCGCTATTGGGATCTGGCTGCAGCACAGCAAGCGCCGAATACCATTGTTGAGCTTACTGGCCTTAAGTTTGATATATATTTATATTCCTGGCTTTTTGTGGTTTATAATCTTGGCCGGCTTTTGGCAGTATAAGCGGATCTTAAAAGAACTTCGGCGGGTACCGACTTGGTTTAAGTTCGTTTTTCCGTTAGCTGTAACGACAGTTCTTTCACCGTTAATCTGGGGGATAATTAAGAATCCATCGCTGATTAAACAGTTGATTGGCTTGCCGGAACAGCTTCCGAGCTTATCTGAGTTTGGCAGTAACTTGCTAGCCGTGCCCTTA
Organism: uncultured Candidatus Saccharibacteria bacterium; assembly: GCA_964537935.1. Taxonomy (GTDB): domain Bacteria; phylum Patescibacteriota; class Saccharimonadia; order Saccharimonadales; family CAZICT01; genus CAZICT01. Next base: position 151,483 of record CAZICT010000001.1, read on the forward strand.
GAGTTGGTTTTTAAAGGTCCAAACGATCCGGCGCGTTGGCTCGGGGAGATACCACTGCTTAGTCTTTTTGGCACAGTTATGTTAGTAATGGGGCTTTATTGGTCTTTCTATAAACGCACGCTTGACAGAGTTAAGATGTTGGCAATCATTCTTGTGATCGGCAGCTTCTTAATAGCCAGTAATGGGCCAGTAAGTTCAGCGTTACTTATACCTTATATTTACCTTATTATCACTTTCGGCATAACTCTTATGTTGCAGCAGTGGTTTACTGTTTTTCCAAAGAATATTATAGCTCGTACAACAGGGGTCGTATTGTTAGGCGCCGTGATAATATTAACGGTATTTTATAATTTCAACCACTATTTCATAGCCTGGCCACAGGCGCCAGAAACCAGAAAAGCGTTTTCAAACCCACCAGTTACATCTGTTACAATAGAAGGCGAGTAAAGCAAGGAGTTAGGTATGAGCCGATTTGATCAGGCAAAAATGTTAATGAAGGTTAAAAAGCTACAGAAAGAACTGCAGAAAATGATTATTACCGTCGAAAAAGGCGACGGTGCTGTACAAGTAGAAATTACCGGCGAACAAAAGATTAAAAAAATACATATCGACCCGGAATCAATCGATCTTGACGATATCGGCCAGCTTGAGAAATGGCTTGAAGAAGCTGTGAAAGACGCAATTCAACAAAGCCAAAAAATTGCTGCTGAAAAAATGCAGCCGATGATGGGTGCGCTTGGTAACTTAGGTCTTTAGATTTACCCGTCCTATCGGCTAGCTTCCGCTATGGAGGCTAGACAATAGAGTCTTGGTGTTTAGTTATGCAAATATTACCGCCAGCATTACAGAAACTAATTGATGACCTAGGAGCACTGCCTGGGGTCGGTCCGCGCACGGCTGAAAGATACGCCTACTTTTTGCTTAAATCCGACCCAATAATTGCCCAGCGACTTGCTTCAAGCGTCAGCAGCCTGCATGAAAGTGTTGCTTATTGCAAAAAGACATTCGCGCTTGTCGAGAAAGGCAAGGAACTGTCTGATTTGTACACTGACGCTTCGCGTGATAAAAAACTCGTTGCCGTAGTGGCTGAGCCGTTTGATATAGTCGCCCTGGAGAAAACCGGCCAGTATAAGGGTACTTATCATGTACTGGGTGGCTTGGTCTCACCAATTGACGGAATAACCCCTGACCAATTACACATAAAGGAATTGTTGGAGAGAGTCAAAGAAGACAAAGTGCAAGAAATTATTTTAGCCACCAACGCCAGCGTAGAAGGAGAATCGACCGCACTCTACATACAGCAACAACTGGAGGGCACCAAAGTTTCAATCTCCCGCTTAGCTCGCGGTTTACCAGTCGGAGTCGATCTGGAGTACGCTGACCAGATAACCCTCGGCAGAGCGCTCGAAGGACGGACACGACTATGAAAATCAGCTACTGTGTTGAATGCGGAGAGAAGCTTACCAAGCTTGATGAGACACGTTATTTATGTAAATTGAACGGACACCATTATTTTAATAACCCAAGAGCGTGTGTTGGCATGGTTTTATACCAAAACGGCCAATTTCTTGCTGCTGAAAGAGGCGGCGAACCCTATAAAGGGAGATTTGATCTGCCAGGTGGGTTCGTAGAATTCGGTGAGGATCCTGATGTGGCAATAGCTAGGGAAGTCAAAGAAGAAACCAACCTTACTATAAGCAATGCCAAGCTCTTCTACGTCAAAACCCATCCATACGAGCACGACACTTCACTTTGTGATCTGATATATTTTTGTGATGAGTGGGAAGGCACGATCAAAGCTCAGGATGATGTGGCTAGCTTGAAGTGGCAACCGCTTTCATTTATTGAATCCGAAGACTTTGCCTGGCCATACCCAGGATTAGTCGACAACATCATGCGGGAGGCAAACGCTAATGGACAGTAAAACTCTCACTAAGTTTAGAAATATAATCGACGAAGCAACCGATGTTGTAATCATGCAGGCCGATAACCCGGATGGTGATAGCCTGGCTAGTGCGCTGGCTCTCGAATCGATATTGGGCGCGATAGGCAAGGAGCCACACCTGTATTGCGGTGTGGATATTCCTACTTACCTTCGACATTTGCCTGGTTGGGATCGGGTAACAAGCGATTTACCACGCAAAATAGACGCCACGATTATTGTCGATACTAGTGCTATTTCGCTTTTTGAGAATTTATCCAAGAGCCCTGACTATGCCCGTATTAAAAATGCTCCAGGCATAGTTATTGATCATCATGCCGCCGAACTTTCGGTTCCGTTTGCAACCGTAAATATCAATAATCCTTCCGCGGTCGCGACCGGAGAAGTCATTTATGAAATAGCCCGTGCTCTTAACTGGCCGCTTAATTCCGTGACCCGCGACATGATAGCCGTTTCAATTATGTCCGATAGCCTCGGTCTCGTAAGTCAGGGCACTACGGCAAGGAGCATTCATATTATTGCTGAATTGGTTGAAGCCGGCGTGGACCTTGCAGCGCTTGATAACGCCCGAAAAGAGTTGTCACGTAAAACTCCTGAACTACTACAATACAAAGGACAGCTTTTACAGAGACTTGAGTACTATGGCGATAATCGTATTTGCACAGTCACTATTCCGTGGGAAGAGATTGTTAAATACAGTCCACTATATAATCCTTCAATGCTTGTCATTGACGAAATGCGCTACAGCGAAGGCACTAATATTGCCATTGCATTCAAGGCTTATGCTGACGGCAAAGTTACTGCCAAGATTCGCAGCAACTATGGCATAACTATCGCTAATACCTTGGCTGAGCACTTTGGCGGCGGCGGTCATCCTTATGCTAGTGGATTTAAAGATACCAGCGGTAAACCATTAGAAGACATTAAAGCCGAATGCATAGCTAAGGCCATAGAATTACTTGATACACTACAGGTACAGAAATTATGAAATTCTACAATACACTTACAAGAAAACTTGAACCGTTTAAGCCGCGCAACGATAAGCGCGTCAGCCTGTATACCTGTGGGTTAACCGTCTACAGTCATCCACATATTGGCAACTGGACGGCTTATATTTATTGGGATGTTTTAGTGCGTAGCTTGCGACAAGCTGGTTACCAGGTTACGCGTGTTCAAAACATCACTGATGTCGGACACCTTAGCAGTGATGAAGACAGTGGCGAAGATAAAATGGAAAAGGGCGCCAAGCGTGAAGGATTGACTGCGTGGGATATCGCTGAAAAATACATTGCAGTTGCCGATCACGAAGCATATGAACTACTTGGATTATTAAGGCCCGATTATATGCCTAGAGCTACCGACTATATCCAGCAGCAGATCGATTTTGTAAAAATGCTTGAAGATAAAGGTCTTACGTATAAGATAGAAGGCGATGGCATTTATTTCGATACTTCCAAACTGGACGATTACGGTAAGCTCGCCCGTCTTGACATAGACGGCTTAAAGAGAGGCGCTAGAGTTCAGGATAGCGGCAAAAAGAATGTTACTGATTTTGCTGTTTGGAAATTCAGCCCTAAAAACCAGAAACGCGATATGGAATGGGAAAGTCCGTGGGGTATAGGTTTTCCTGGCTGGCACCTTGAGTGTTCTGTTATGGCCAGGGAATTACTGGGAGATCAAATTGATATACACACCGGAGGCATTGATCATATCCCAATCCACCATACAAACGAAATCGCCCAGACCGAAGCAGTAACCGGTAAGCCGTTTGCTGGTTATTGGTTGCACAACAACCACATTAAGATTGAAGGTGGAAAAATGGCAAAATCCACCGGTAATATCTTTACGCTTCAAGATTTACAGGATAAAGGCTACAGTATCGAAGCTTTCAAATTAATGGTATTGTCGAGCCACTACCGCACTGAAGGCAACTTTACGTGGGAAATTCTTGATGCTGCCCAAAATCGACTGAAGAGTCTGCAGGCTATGGCGGTACATAGATTTCAAGCCGAGAGCGTTAATGGCCTAAATAAAGATAACTTTAAAGCGTATCAGAAGGAAGTTACTGAAGCTTTGGCTAACGACCTGAATACTCCTCAGGCTTTAGCAACAATTGCTGAACTTGAAAACCAAATTGATACATCGGGAGTTAAAGATATACCGGCGTTTACGGATTTTTTGCAACTGTTAGACGAACTATTCGGGTTTAATCTGCTTAAAATAGACGACATTAGCCAGGATCAAAAGAATATAATTAATGAACGCGAAACGGCAAGAAAAAACAAAGACTGGGCGCAATCAGATAAACTTCGAGCGGAGCTTACCGACCAGGGAATAGGTCTACGTGACACTGCTTACGGCCAGGTCTGGTATTGGCTTTAGCTTTCTTTTTTGCGCTGTTCTAAATAATCGAGAAATAGTATCTTTAAGCATCCGGCCAGCGGAATGGCAATAAGGGCACCTAAGAATCCTCCGAAGCCGATACCGAGTAAAGCCGCTACGAAAACCAGCAACGGACTCAGTTCATTGTATTTTGATTGAATATACGGTTGTAGTGATACATTCTCAATCTGTTGGTAAACGATAAAGAATATGGCCATAACAATCGCTAACGGTAAAGATACCAGCAGGCTGGAAAATACTACTATAACCCCGCCAATGGTATTGCCGATCATAGGTATAAGTCCTGTAAATATGAGTATACCGGCCAAGGCGACAGCATTAATTGATACATCAAGCAGCGTACTGGCAACCAGTAAGGTTACGAACGCAAATCCGGCAGCAATAAGTGACAATAAAACTTGACCGTTCACGTAACCGGTGACCACTCTATACATTTTTTCTGCAAGTTTTACCTGATGATCACGATGACGCTTAGGCAAGAGTCGTAGATAGCGTTGCTTCCATATAGGGCCCTCGACAAGCATCATGAAGGTAAGCACTAAAACAGTAATGATTGAAATAAGCGCGCTGCCAACACGGCCGGCGGTTGCGATAACAGGTTGCCTGAAGTCTGAGGTGCGTTCTCTTAAGTTTGATGTGAAGCCCTGAATTTGTTGCTGGAGATCATAGCGATCTACAAACCGCCCTATCGGCGAATCGCTACTGGAAAGAGTATCGATAGTTTGCGGCAGATTGCCAATAAAGTCGACAGTCTGACGCACTAATGGCGGCACCACATAAGAAATTAGCATGGCTAGTAAAACCACGACGATAAAATAAGATACTGCCGTTGCAGTGACACGGCTTTTTAGACGAAGCTTTCTTGATATCCAGCCAACTGCCGGGTTAAGCGCTACGCTCAAAAATGCTGCAATAAAAATAAGCTGCAATACATAGGCGATGTTTTTAAGAAACTGAAATGCCAAAATCGTAACCACGATCATTGCAATAACGCGTACGACCGTCTGATTGGATACAGTTACTTCAAGTTTGGTATTTTTATCCATTAGTTCTTATTATCCAAATTATCACGTCGTTTTGCAATCACTTGAGTGTATATATTCAGTAATTGATTGCCGACCACCGTAACATCAAACCGCTTTACGTAGGTCTTTTGCCACTCTTTAATGGACTCTCGCTTGGTAGCGTCATGGAGATAGGTTTCAATTTTAGCGGCGAATGTCCTTGTATCCCGCGGATCTATAAGCAGTTCTGGACGGGGAGACATTACGGATCGGTATCCTGGGTTGTCACCAGCTAAAACAACTGACGCACCAGCTGCCATAGCTTCAATCAAAACAATCCCGAAGCTCTCGCCGCTTAAGCTCGGAAATACGGCAACATCGGCTTTCGCTAAGTACTTTATTTTTTCCGCCTCAGTAACGAAGCCTGTAAATTTTACTATCGATGAAAGGCCTTTTATTTCGGTATACCTTTCAAGCGCCTGGCGTTCTGGCCCTTTACCGCAAATATATACTTTGGTGTTTTTCAGTCTTGAATCATTTTTAAGGTGAATGAGTGCTTCAAGCAAAAGTTGGCAACCTTTGCGTTTTTCTAATCTGCCTAAAAAAACTATGTTTTTGTGCCTGCTTGGCTTTGTGGATTTTGCACTAGCAAACCGCTCGGTGTCTACAACGTTTGGCAGAACTTCAGAGTCCAACCCGAAGACTTCAAGGGCAAAGTTAGCTGCCGGCTTTGACACGCTTACGACCTTATCGAAGCGCCTTAAACTCTTGCTTATAATGGTTTTTAAAGTTTTTGAGGCGTACCTTTCGAACGTCGAGAAAGGAAGTATATGAAATGTCCCAATAACGGCCGTATATTGAGGAGCAGCCGTAATAACTCTTTGAGCCAGAAACGGGCTGTAGGGCATCTGTACATGCAGTACATCAAATTCAACCGAATTAAACAGTTGTCGTATATTGGACCTCGAGGCAGGCAAAGGTGTCCCGACGGTATTGTGATTAAACTTAACCTTAACATTTTTGCCAACCACATGTATATTTTTCAAATCGGTTCGCTTGGTGTTACTTACAATGTAATGAACGTCATGTCCTTGGCTGCGCAGCCACTCGCCAAGCCCCAGTACATACTGCTGTACGCCATCGGGCTTATCAAGAGAATCATCAAGTACAAAGCCGATCGTTAATTTTTTCTTTTTTTGCATAACGATGTATACAGCGCCTCGTATTGATCGACGATTATTTTGTAATCAAACTGCTTTATATATTTTTTTGACCATTTTATCCAAGCATCTCTAATGCTGGCGTCAAATAAAAGAATTTCCAGGCGTCGGCCAAACTCTTCACTGTACCGCGGATTCACTAATGACACCTTGCCGGTATCTCGCAGGACCGAACTGTAACCGGGGTTATCACCAGCTACTATCGGCGTACCGAAAGCCATAGCCTCAAGAAGCACAATTCCGAAACTTTCACCATATAACGCCGGGGAGCAAAAAACATCAGCCGTCTGCAGTAATTCAAGCTTTTTATCTTCAGCGATGAAGCCTAAGAATTTAACATTCTTTAATCCTAACTGCACGGTAAGCTGCTCCAGTTTTTGACGGTCCGGACCGTCACCGGCGATAAGCAGCTGCACATCAGGATTGGCGGCCTGCACAAACTGCAACGCCTGCAGCAGGTACTTAACTCCTTTGCGTTTTTCTAGACGGCCAACATACAAAATGGTTGGCGGTTGTTTGCTTGGCCTGGTTATTGAGCTATCGCGTTTAAATTTTCCAAGATCAATTCCATTGGGTATAAGCGTTATCGGTTCATCGGTTAACTCACGTACATATTGAGCGGCCGCTTCACTGACAGCCGTTAACGAATCAAGATATTTCAGCACCGACTTAGTGTAAGGAGTAATAACCCTTTCTATGGTTTTGCTCATCATGGTGTCCGGTAATTTGGCATGAAAGGTGGCCACGTTAATACTGGTGCTACGAGCCAATAATTGACGGCTCATAATCGGCACCCACGGCTCATGAAAATGCAAAATATCGAATTGATATTCCTCCTGAAGAGAGTGTAATGCATCAGTATTGGCAGTAAAAGAAATCTGAGCAGTTGTATGGAAAGGCGACTTAACGTCAGTTGCTCCGCCAATAAAAATCATTTTTTCAGGTGACTCATCAGGTGCTTTGCGAGGCATGGGGGTCACGATGTAAGTATCGTGCCCTCGTGCCAACAACTCTGCCTGTACGGCACGTACACATTCCTGCACTCCGCCACCACGAAACATATTATAGGGACAAACCAAGCCTATTTTCATACTTAACTCAAGTATACCACTACGTAATCATCGGACCCGACGGAAGCATTATGCTTTTTGCAGTACCTTGCGAAGTTTAGGCGGAATAAACGGCGCTACTTCTTCGGGAGTGGCGACTACCGTTGGCATGTGTGCATCCAGATTGGTTTTAATGAGATGAAAATCATCATAAATCACTCTTAAATGCTGTTCGACACGATAATTATCAAAGTACTGATCTTTATCAACGGCTACATGGTATAAAGGGACTTCAACTTGCTTGGAGCAAAGATCAACTGTGAGCATCGTTACCGTAGTGCGCATATACGTACGGAGGTCGTTGCACTTCCATAGAATGACTTCAAAAGCAATTCGTTTTTTGCGCTCAGCTTTGTCGGCGTCCTTCATTTTGGCATGCCTATTGGCGACTAGCATATAGGTGGCTTTGATTAACGGCGCTCGGAGAAGAAATGTCTTAGCGAACCATGCAGGAAACTTGAGAGAGAAGAATCGAGAGCCATACAACATTATGTTGTATGATGATTTTTTAAACTTAAAATCATTTTTGTGAGCAAAGCCGACAACGCTGGTAACTACATCAACCTTTTTAGCAAGCTCAGGACAGCGCTGTAGCATACGGGTAGCTACCAAAAATCCGTATGACATAGCGACAATAGTTAGTCGCTTGCGGTTATAACGAAGCTTCACAAAAGCCGCCATATAGTCTGCCATTGCATCAAGTGTTGGTGTTTGACCGATTTTATAAAACGGATCCATACCGCCAAATCCAGGTAGATCAGGCAGCGTAACAGTGCCATAAGCACTAAGTTCTTCAGCTAAAGCCTGCATTCGCTCCAAGCTTGAATGATGACCATAAATAAGAAGTATGTTTCTGCTAGTTTTATTGGCAGACTCCACCGTTAAAAAACGCCCATTGAGGCCGTTCATGGTGAGCGGTTTTATGATGCTAGTCGGTTTTGCTTCTTTTGTCTTTTTCGATTTTGCCATTATGTGTGATCGATTAAGTAAATATTTAATACAGAGTGTAGCTATCTACTGTTCTCGGACAGCATCACCCACCCATACATACTCCCAGGGTTCTGGTTCTGGGCCTTGCATTTCTGTACCTTCAGGATAACTCGGAATCCATCCAAACTCCATAGCATTCTTATAATTATCTTCGCTAATCCAATCATGACAGATACTAAGTACGAATGCAGTACTGCCGTCTTCGCACCATAAATCAATCGTATAACCAGTATGGTGACGGGAGTAGCCCGGAACAGCTGTAACCTCCAATACGGCATCGATCGCCGCTTCGCCTTCACCGGCAATAAGCTCGTTAAGACTGACACGCTGATACAATCTTTCTACGAATAATTCCCGTTGGTGGTTTGGCGAACGGTAGGCAGAAACCAGACTTACAGGATATCCCGCCCGCCGCGCTGCTTCACGCATCTTTCTCCAGGAATCGGCAGCCAGGGGCTGTAATAAGTCATCCGAACCAAGACGCGGCTCATTACCGATGCGAACTATCGCAGCCTCGGGGACACTTTGCAATACATAGCCTCGTGCCTCAGCTCGCTCCCGTATACGCTTATCCACCTCATCATTTCCGGTGATTATCGGCGGGGAAACTAATATTTGGGTATTTGGGTAAACGACTGATTTATATAATTGTTTAAACTCCTCGCCGCTAAGGTCTTTTAGTGGCTTTTCAATTACAGAAAAAGGATCGTCTTCTGGCGGAGTATACCGCGGTTGGTTAGTTGTTCCGCCTTCAGAAATCGGCAACACTTGAATAACAACGTAGACGCCAATACTTATAAGTGCTCCAATAAAAATCAACCCGATAATAAAGCCGGAAATCGGGCGGAACCTTTTGGTTTTTTTATGCCTTTTTTCCGCAGCTTTAAATTGGTGCGGCTCAATCACTCTCATACTTGATATTTAGTATAGCGGGACGGGGTTATGAACGCTAATGTTTATTAATTCGCTTCAGGCAAGCGCTTTTTTATAAGCCACGAAAAAACTCCACACGACGTGGAGTTGTCTCGTGGCTGAGCGTATGGATCTAGTACCAGACTTACTTGACAGGGTAGGAGCAATAATAAGGTTGAAGCATTTCAAGCCTCTATAATTAATGTCACTGGCTGTATCAGACTAAGAAAAGTGTGGGTTTGCCGTTCGGGTTATCAAATGGGTTTATCTAGCTTGCTTTTGTTGGTTACTTTGTAAACATTGCCCTGCTGGTCATACGTCGTCCATTCGCCTACAGGCTCGCCCATATCAAAATGTCCCGAACGCTTCAAGGTGCCGTCCGGACGATACCATTCCCAATATCCATTGGGTTTACCGTCAGCGACCTTGCCTTTTGACCAGCGCGTTTCACCGTTAGCGTGATACTTTATCAGGTATCCGTCTATGATTTCTGATTTTTTGGGTTCTTGTTTCGCCATAACCCTATATTATCAAAAAGAGCCGTAAAACGGCTCTTTTGTTTGTTCCAACAATTCGATTCAGCTTTTTCTCCTTGCATGGATATTGCTTCAGCGATAGCAGAATGAGGGACATGGGTCTCAAATTCTACTGTCGCATTTGGCTGGCCACGCAGCCCAAAATTGGAACACTATTTGACTCAGCTCGCTGATGATGCCTGAAAACTAGTAGAGCTTGAGGCGAACATGGGATGAGAATATAGCTTTTCGGATGAGGTCTATCGCGCCTTCACTTTGTACCCTACTTTTTGGCCCCCTGTATGCTTTAGGCATATTTTAAGGTTAATACGCTATAGTAATAACAATGAAGGTTCTTATTATTGAAGACGAGCATAAAATTGCCAATAACATAAAAGAGGGCTTGGCCCGCGAAGCTTATGTGGTCGATATCTGCTACGAAGGCGAACAAGGTTTAAGTACTGCACAAAGTGGCAGCTACGACATAATTATCCTCGACCGTATGCTTCCAGGCGGTATTGACGGCATTGAAATATGCAGGACGCTCCGAGCCGAAGAGAATCATACCCCCATTCTTATGTTGACGGCCAAGGCTCAAACAAGCGACCGGATAGAAGGGCTTAACGGCGGTGCGGATGATTATCTCTCCAAACCCTTTTCGTTTGGAGAATTGCAGGCACGGCTACGTGCGCTCCTGCGACGACCCCGCGATGGGCTCAATGAAGTGCTTAGTGCGCAAGACCTTACCCTTAATACCACAACCAAAGAGGTTAAGCGAGCGGGAGTGCCTATCCACCTTTCTGCCAAAGAGTACGCCATTCTAGAGTACATGCTCAGGAATAAGAATCGGGTTTTGAGCAAAAATCTTATTATGAATAATGTTTGGGACTTTGATGCTGATATCCTACCAAGCACCGTAGAGGTTTTTATCGTGTATTTGCGGGCCAAACTGGAAAAGCCCTTCCCTGGACCAAGATTAATTGAAACAATCAGGGGTTTTGGGTATAGGATCAACGATTTATGATGCGTTTAAGGCCCCACTTTCAACGGCCGACTCCAGCCACGATGCGGCTCAGCCTTTCATATCTAGCGATTATCATGGTGCTAAGTCTCGGGTTCAGCCTGGTTTTCTATGGAGTCTCGATGCGTATGGGCTTGAACGTGCAGGTGCTTTCTACTATCTCTGACCCTAAGGGTGTCCCGGAGTTTACGTCAGGCCAGCCAGCGCATGGCGTCGTAACACAACCGGCTCCTGGCAATTCCACGAAAATAACGGATACCACTAATGTGGCTGAAGTTGATGAACAGCTCAAAAAACGACTTCTGGCTGTCCAGGAGTCATTAAAGAAGCTTCTTGTAGCTTTTAATGCTGGAATTCTTTGTGTCGGTAGTGTTTTCAGTTACGTGCTAGCCCGGCGTACACTACGGCCAATTGAGGCGTCCATGAATGCCCAGGCTCAATTTGCCTCAGACGCCTCGCATGAGTTTCGGACGCCGCTGGCAGTCATGCAAACCGAACTTGAAGTGGCACTGAACCAGCCGGACCTTCGGATATCGCGAGCAAAAACGGCGCTTAAGAGCTGTTACCAGGAAGTAATCCGGCTCAAGCTGCTGTCCGATGGACTTTTGCGTTTGGCATTGACCGAACAGCGTCCAGACGTCTCAAATCCGGTTGCATTGGATGAAGTAGCTAACGAAGCGATCAATCAGCTATTAAAATCAGCGCAGGCAAAGCGTATAACAATTACTGATGACGTGCCCCGCCTGTATGTCCTGGGTGATAAGCAAGGACTCGTGCAGATGCTGGTAATTTTGCTGGATAACGCTATTAAATATAGTCCCGATGGCACAACGGTGCGGATCATTGGTGATACGCGCGGGAAGAATGCACTGCTGCACATACAAGACCAGGGGTATGGCATAGCCAAAAAAGACATCCGGCATATTTTTGAACGGTTCTATAGGGCTGATACTTCACGTACGCGTCAGGGTATATCGGGATACGGATTAGGCCTTTCTATTGCGTATCAAATTGCCCGGCAGCACGATGGCGCAATCAGTGTCGCAAGTGTAATAGGTGAAGGTTCGACTTTTACACTGCAACTGCCTGTTAAAAAATGACGATCCTTTAGGCCTTCTTTAGGCTTAACAGTTTATCCTTGCTAGGTAACTTAAACAAGGATGAATTGCATGAATGTAGTCACACGGGGCATCCGCAATGCGTTTCGTAATGCTACCCGTACCATATCAATAGTATTGATTCTGGGTCTTACCATAGGCCTGAGTCTGGTTATGCTAATAGCCAATCAGGCTGTAGACAGTAAGATCAAGCAAACGATGGGCTCTATTGGCAATACCGTCAATATCCGCCCGGTAGGTTTTAGTGGCAGCAACTCGGTCAATAACGCTTTAACGACCGAGCAATTGGCCAAAGTGCAAAAGCTCGCACATATTAAGAGCCTATCACAATTGCTGGGCAGCAACGCCCAAACCGAGGGAACATCAAGTTCACCTCAGGGTGGCGCGCAAGCAAGTGGCCCGGCAGCGAATAACACTGCCAAGACTAGTCTGGTTTCGCCCTTTAAGCTTAATTGCGATAAAGGCAAATGTAGCGGTGGTGGCATCGGGCTTAATACTACCGGTGAAGCACCAAAATTGCCTGATAACTTCAGCCTGCCAATTAATTTCATGGGCACCAACCAGCCAACGAATCCATCTAATTTTGAGGCAAGTGCCTTCAAAATCGTAAACGGCAAGGCGATTGATGGTTCTAAGGACATCAACGACGCTATGATTAGTGCAGAAATGGCCAAAAAGAACAGGTTAGGTGTCGGCTCGACGTTTACCGCCTTTGACCAGACACTACGTGTCGCCGCTATTTTTGAAAGTAATACGCAAACCGCTAACAGCAGTGTCGTCCTGTCCCTGCCGGCACTTCAACGTCTTACGGAACAACCCGGCGTGATTACGAATGCTATTGCCACTGTCGATTCACTTGACAATCTTGAGAGCGCGACCTCGGCAATCAAGGATTCGCTGGGTTCGGCTGCTGATGTAACCAGTTCTCTCGACCAGGCTAAGCAAGCAATTGAACCGCTCAAAAGCGTTCGTAATATTTCGCTATACAGCCTGCTTGGCGCGGTGGTGGCAGGCGGGGTTATTATTCTACTCACCATGATAATGATTGTCCGCGAGCGCAAGCGCGAAATCGGCATCCTGAAAGCCATTGGCTTTGGCAATACGCGCATCATCTTCCAGTTTATGTGCGAAGCTCTAACGCTCACGACACTCGGAGCAATCATTGGCTTAGGAATCGGTATTGCTGCTGGCAACCCGGTTACGTCAATGCTCGTGAGCAATGGCAGCGCAGGTGGGCAGGGTGCTCCGGCAGGCTTCGCGCAAAGTATTAGTGGCCCAGCCGCTGATGCCTTGGAGAGCATTAAGGCCACTGTGGGCTGGGAAATTATTCTGTACGGCTTTGGAGCTGCCCTGCTGATTGCCCTGATTGGTAGTTCCCTAGCGGCCAGCCTCATCGCTAAAGTTCGGCCATCCGAAGTATTAAGGAGTGAATAAGATGTTACGGGTAACTAATCTCAAGAAAATATTTTCATCAGGTGACACTAAGGTTGTCGCGACGAACGACATTTCTCTAACTATTGAAGAAGGCCAATTTATTTCGATTGTTGGGCAAAGCGGCAGTGGCAAGTCCACTTTACTAAGTATGCTTGGCGCGCTAGAAAAACCAACTGAGGGCAAAATTGAAATTGACGGCCAGGACATCACCAAGCTTAGGAGCCATGCGCTGACACGCCATCGGAGTAAAAAAATCGGGTTTATTTTTCAAGGATTTAACCTGATACCAAACCTTACTGCGCTCGAAAACGTCATGCTGCCCATGGAGCCAACTGACCGGCCTAAAAAAATGCGCATGCAGCAGGCAAGAGAATTACTCGATCAGGTTGGGATCACAGGTGCAAAACAACGGCGAAAGCCCGGCAAACTTAGCGGCGGTGAGCAGCAGCGGGTAGCGATTGCCCGTGCACTGGCAAATCGGCCCAAGCTGATTTTAGCCGACGAACCAACGGGTAACCTTGATTCGAAAACTAGCAAAATGATCTTTGAGCTATTGCGGGGTCTTTCGCAATCCCAAGGAGTAACTATTATCATCGTAACGCACGACCTAGCCCTAGCAAGGCAAACCGAAAGGGTTTTCCGGCTCCAGGACGGTAAATTAACGGAGCAATAATATGAAAGAAGAATATATATCAGGCGAAGAGCATCAGGCCAGAATTCAACAGGAAAAGCTGCGACAGGGAGTAAAGAAAAAGCCCAACCAGGCCAAAAAATGGGTACTTATTGCGATTGTAGGACTGATGCTGGTAGGGGTAGGTTTTGCGGCTTCCCTGGCTTTTACGTCTAATGCGCCAAGCAGTGGCACAGATGATGACGCGACCCCGCCAATCACCAACGGCAATGGCGCGCCACCTCCAGGTGGAAGTACCGGAGAGGGTCCGACTACCTGTATGGGGAGCTCCTGTGGGGGCAGTCAGCCCAGTACTCAGTCAGGCTTTTCGGGCGTTATTACACCAGGGAAGGTTACGGCGGTAACGACTACAAGCATCACCCTTACTCCCCAAGATGGTGGCTCAGAAATAACCTTTAGGATCGTTGCTGAAACCCAAACACTCACCGTTGATCCTGCAAAAGGCTCAAACAGTGGAGTTTATACTGCATACAAGCAGGGCGACGTGAAGCTTGGCGATTCTATTGCGATCATCGCCGATAGCGCCGACAGTACGCAGGCAAAGACAGTCCTAACAAACTACCAGATACAGACCCAACAGGATTAACGTCTTTTCGAAACCCCTAATAAAGTAAAAGCACCTACTGAAGCAGGTGCTTTTACTATGGCTGAGCATGCGGGTCTAATACAAAAATACGTATTCCTGTAATCAGAATATGCGTTGGACTTCCGTTCGAATCTCTTTAACTAGGAGCTCTACCCAGAATCGAAATTATCGACATACTCGGAAGTTTACAGTGTTCTCATGAAACTACGAATTAATGACGAGACCTCTTCAAATTTGTTTCTAAGGCCATGTGTCCGCCCTCTAGAATGTGGGTCCGAACTGCTGACATGTCTCAATTATAGCCCGACACCATGTCGAACCCAGGTTTATTTTATGAGTTTACCTGCAATAAATTTGCTAACACCCACTAAGACAACAGCTCCGACAAAGGCGAAAATGAAATCCACAATCACACCCTCTCCGATGGCCTTGAAGCCCAGAAAGCCTAACAGATACTTTCCAATCACTGCACCGACCACACCTATCGCGATATAAGCGACCACACCGTGCTGCTTATCATTTTTAAACAATTTTGTCGCAGCCCAGCCGGCAAGACCACCGATCACGAGTAGCAAGATAAAACTAAGTATTTCCATGGCTTTATTGTAGCAGTGGACGTTATTTTTATAAACAAATGAAGCTTTTGGGTCTGATACGAAAAATGCGTATTTCTGTAATCAGAATACGTATTTGACTTTCGTGCGAATATCTTGTGGCTGGGGTGGAGGGATTCGAACCCCCGAATGCATGGACCAAAACCATGTGCCTTACCACTTGGCCACACCCCATCAACTGATTTAGATTATAGCGTATTTAGGTTCTAGTCGCCGGGATTCAACCTACCTTCGGCAGGCCCAAAACTTCGCGATTGAAAGCAAGCTTTCATCGGAAGATTTCCTTGCGAACAGCCACTGGCTGTTCTCACCCCGAATGCCAGGACCAAAACCTGGTGCCTTACCACTTGGCCACGCCCTAATAACTGTCAGGTGTTAAAACAGATAGATTGTACCGTATAAGTGCTTAACAAGCAACGCATGCACTTTATGGTTTATTTTTGGATTTTACGTCCAAAAGCGTACAATCTTAGCAATATGCCAGCTGCTATTGTTGCTAAAAACCTAAACGTCACAAAAGACAGATCTGATATCTTAAATAATTTATCCTTTAAGGTCAGTACAGGTTCAATTACCGGTTTAATCGGTCCAAGCGGCTCTGGCAAAACCACACTCATGCGTAGCATTGTAGGTGTCCAAAAAATTACAAGCGGGTCACTTGAAGTGCTCGATACAGCAGCTGGTAACGCCCGGTTACGCAACCGTATCGGTTATGTTTCTCAAAGCCCTTCGGTTTATTCGGACCTCACAGTAGCCCAAAATTTTGAATATTTCTCAGCGCTTACTAAGGCAAATGATAGCCAGGTTGATAATATTATTTCTCAGATTAAATTAACAAAACAGCGAAACCAAGTGGTCGATAGTTTGTCTGGTGGGCAAAAGGCCCGAGTGTCCTTGGCGGTAGCGTTATTGGGAGACCCGGATTTACTTGTACTAGACGAACCGACAGTTGGACTGGATCCACTACTGCGCCAAGAGTTATGGCAGTTCTTGACTGGTTTAGCTGATGCAGGAAAGACACTCTTAATCTCCAGCCATGTAATGACTGAAGCTGAACATTGTGATAATTTGCTTCTTTTACACGAAGGCCATTTGCTTTGGAATGACACTCGGCAACGCTTACTGAAATCTACAGATACGGATTCTACTGAAGCCGCGTTCATAAAAAGCATAAAACAGAATGTAGCATCATGACGTATCATTTGATTGCTATCCAGGCCACCGCCAAGCGGATTTTGCGCCAGCTATCACACGATCACCGCACTATCGCTTTGATATTTATTGTTCCTTGTTTGCTTATGGCATTACTACGTTGGATATACAGTGACAATCTGGGTATATTTAACCAGATTACGCCGGCACTGCTTGGAATTTTTCCCTTTACGATTATGTTTATAATAACCTCCGTTACAACTTTACGTGAAAGGACAAGCGGTACCCTTGAGCGATTGATGGCAATGCCGATTTCTAAACTTGATTTAATTTTAGGCTATATGATCGCTTTTGGACTGCTTGCTGTTGGACAGGCAATTCTTGTGAGTTCACTGGTTATCTACGGCTTTGATTTGAGCATTGCTGGTCCAGAATGGTTCTTAATATTTTCAGCACTCTTAACAGCCCTTCTTGGCACAGCGTTCGGCTTGTTCTTAAGCGCCTTTGCTCGCACAGAATTCCAGGCCGTTCAGTTTATGCCGGCCTTTGTGCTGCCTCAACTGTTGATTGGCGGCTTATTGATGCCTATATCGCAGATGCCCGGCATCTTGGAAATAATTGCCCGATTACTACCGCTGACATATGCCATAGAAGCGCTCAGTCTTAACGTTACTAATGCCGTAATAACCAGCAATGCCTGGCTTGATGTATACGTGATGCTGGGCTTTATTTTTGCCGCTATCACACTGGGCGCCATTAGCTTGCGCCGACAAACTGACTAGCCGCTTAGCATGACAGGTTCAACCTAAACCAAAAACAATCAAAGTAGAATTGTTATAAATTCCTGAAAAGCAGGGCTGTTTAACTCATATGGCAGTGAAGTTTCTGTCTTTAGCAAAAGGGGTGGCGAGTAATGAACTATAGTACGCTCTCCAGGCTGACTAGTGCCCAGTGGCACAAGTGAGCGATACTGCTTTAGGAGATCTTCAGTCAACATCAACTCGTTTTCGCTATCAATTACATTGCGGTATACCTTTGGCATTAAGTCTTCAGTGGTATTGCTAATGATCTTAATGATTTGGTTTTTATCATTTACAATTATCGATTGGCGCGGCAAAACCCTGGATTGGATAGTTATCTCGTCACTGACCGAAATGGTTTTGGCGGCAACCGGAGTACCGCTGCCAAGTGTAGCAGCAACCAAAATACCCGCGACCAAAGCTCCCAAATACTTCATGTATACTTAATTTTAACGCTTATGCACTGGAAATAACAGCACTTTGGTTGATTTGATAGGTGACCTGGTGCTTTGTGCTAAGCAAAACCTATATTCATAATGAGCGACAGCTGCTTTAAATCTGAAAACTACAAACAGGCGTAAAACGGATAAATATTGATGCTGATCTTTGCCTAGCCAGATTCGAGCTCATCCGCTATTAATTCTTGGTGATTGTACTTACTTATAGTCTCGGTATAGAATGAGATCAGTGAGAGATTATTAATGAAAACACGCGCTTCAGCCTTGCTTGCCAGATATAATGCCAAGATAGATCCGGTTCTCGACAAGCTTATATCGTTTGTCGAAAGCAATATAACTTTTACCGAATCTCAGACCGCTAAGGCACAATCAATACTAGATAAAATCGCTGATGAATTTCAGCACCAGGAAGATCTAGGGCTTGCGCTACATAAGTTATACTTGGCACAATCTGCAATATACGTCTTAGGAAACCAGAAAGCCAAAGCGCAAGAGTTTCTAAATGAATCCAAACGTTATTCAGTTAATGCTGATACTAAAGTTATTGAGTCGGCTCTGGCAGCTACGCACCCCGAGCTCGGCAAGACACCAACGAATACATTTAATTCTGATATCTCTACGATATTACTCCAGGTAAAGCATGATGGAGTAAAAGACATATGGATCGGTCTGTTGCTTATTGCAATATCGTTGGCGATTACAATCGTTTCCTACAACATGGCTGACTCGGGCGGGAGTTTTTCAATCTTCTGGGGTCTTGCGATTTGGGGTTTAGTTCTTTTAATGCGGGGCATATATCATTATGTAAATCCGGTTTCAGGATTAGAGCCTTCAGTTAAGTCGGCTAATCGGCAGCTTCCTAGTCGTCGATTTGGAGCATGGGTGTCCGTTGTTGCCGGAGTGTTTTTAGTAGTGATTGTAAGTTTTTCACTTATTGGAATGTTCTCACCGGACCTGGCTAGCCAAATCGAAAACGGCGATGGTACAACCCCTGAAAGCTATATTGCAAACTTCACTGATGCCTGTGTCGATGAAGGGGTTAGTCGTTCGCGCTGCACGTGTGCTGCCAAATACCTGACCGACCATAATTCAATGCAACGACTCATAGAAATCGAAAACGAAGTAGACGGCAGCACCACGCCGCCCGAACTTACCGAAGCGGTCAATAATTGTAATTGAGCAGCTTGGTTAGATGAGTCAGTTTAAAATAAAAGACCAGGCATGTGCTACCTGATCTTTATGGCCTGATAAAGAAAACTCTTACATTATATCGTCATCGCTCCTGGACCGCTCCCTAACGATTGAAATTAGCTCATCGCGGCTGATATTAGGGTCGATATCCGAACCCGCCATCTCCATCAGTTCGTCTCGACTCATATTCTCAAATTCGTCTGCCATGCCCCCTCCTTTTTTAATTGGTAGCCGAAGCATAACAGGGAAATTTAGCCAAAGTCTGTGAGATAAATCTCTGTTATTGATCTTTAGCCATGTTTATAAACTCTTCAACCAGCTGCTCCATATTAAGTCCTTGGGCTTGGGCTGATTTTGGCAAAAGACTCTGATCAGTAAGACCGGGAATGGTATTCAGCTCCAATACATACAATTTTGACTCATTAATAATTATGTCAGTCCTTGATAGGTGCCTAACACCCAGATACTTATGTAGCTTTTCGCATAACGCCCGAGCTTTTTCTTGTAGTTCATGGCTTACGTTAGCGGGCGGACAAAGCTCCTGGGTTGTTCCGTTATATTTATTTTCATAATCAAACTCCTCGTCTTTTGGCGGAATAATCTCTATAACCGGCAGGGCATTATCGCCAAGTACTGGAACTGTTATTTCCGTGCCTTTTATCAATTCCTCAAGCAGCATAGCCGAGTGGCGGCTAAAGACGTCTTCTATGTCCAGCTTATAATTTTCGGGGTCACGAACTATTACGGTATCAATGCTTGATCCACCGCCAACCGGCTTTAGTACATAAGGACCTTTTAAGAGAGGGGATTGATTTATTGTTTCTTTTGTTACTAACTCCCACTTAGGTGTCAAAACGCCAAGTTCAGAAATTATTTTTTTAAATGCTACTTTGTCAAAGCATAGCCTGGAAACTCTGGAGCCAGCACCCAGAAAGGGAAGCTTTAAGCTTTCTAGTTCTGCTTGAACGGCGCCATCCTCACCGTCTTTGCCGTGCAAAATCGGCAGCACGACATCCACTTTTTCTTTATACCTAACGATGGCTTGAAAACCATTTTTCGTGTCGTACTCGAAAACTTCATGTCCAAGTGATTTAAGCGCCCGAACGACAGATTCGGCTGAGCGAAGCGATATCGGTCTTTCGGGTGAATTTCCCCCTTTAAGAACTAGGACTTTCATAATTATGCCTCTTTCCGGGCTTTATTTTAATCCTTTTGCAGCCTTCTTTAACCATAGTTTTAAGACGCCCCTCAATTAATCATAACTAAACACTGTAATTTTATTAAAGCTTACTTAATTAATTGGTTAGTACGTTACTGGGACAAGGCTTATCGCATCAGGTATTCAAGGGGTGTATCAGCTTGGGCTTGTTCAAGTTCTTCATCGCCTACCGCACCGTAAGCCATGTCGAGCAGCTTTAGTATCACGCGGAAGTCTGCATAAGAGCTTTCTGTATATTTACCCTGAAGTTCAGTAAAAATTTCGCTCTCACGTTCATCAGTTATTGCCAGTCCTTTATCTATAAGTCCTTCAGCGTTGTTTGACTTGGATAAAGTTTCGTACCATTTAGTTTTACCTCTAATAATCTCGCCTATAATCCCACTGCGAAAGGCGCCTGGAAAATTTCCTAACCTTATCCAAGGTATCACGTCTTCTTTGCCGGCAAACCCATCAACGCCTTCCAACAGTTCCTTAACTTCTTCGTGCTCAACTTCAAGAAAACCACTCTTCAGCAATTCTTGACTGCTAAGGTCGGAAATATTTCGTTTTTCCTTATTTGTATCAACAAACTCCATATATTATATAATACCATAATAATTTATAATATTCAATGGTCAGACTCCTCTTGCCGTGACTTTAGATGGTTTTTACCATACAATTTTATCAAGGAGTTATCTATGGCCAAGGTCCTGATAGTAGAAGATGAGCCAATGCTGCGAATGACATACAAAATCATTCTAAGTACCGATGGACATGAAATTATTGAAGCAGTTGATGGTAAGGTGGGCCTGGAAAAGCTCAAAGAAAGTAAGCCGGATGTGGTCCTGCTTGATATAAATATGCCTAATATTGACGGTATTGAATTTTTGCGTAGAGCGCATATCGCTAAAAAATATCCAAACACAACAGTAATAGTATTTAGTAATCTTGAACAAACAAATCAGTTAAATGAAGCTTATGCCTTAGGTGCAGACAGATACGTGCTGAAGGCTTCGGTGTCGCCCAAAGAGCTGACTAAATTGGTTCGGGAAGTTTTAGAGTCTAAGCGGTAGCCTATTGTAATTAATATTACTGTCGTAAACAGCCTTAATGCCTATGCTTAAGATACCTAGCATAAAGGTAGAAGGGGTAAGCAAATGAAAAGGCTTAAGAAAATTACAAACAGAACACTTGACGTAACAGAAATACAGCAAGTAGACGAAGAACTTAACAGCCGAATCGACAGTTTTCTAGCTCGCAAGAATGGAGAGATAAAGAAGAAGCACCTCCGAGAAGCCTATTAGCCAGCGTCAGATATGACAGCTCATTTAAGACCGCCGTTCAAACGGCGGTCTTTGATTCGTACCTTATAATTGCCCCAGCAACCCAACCGCCGTACAATAGAGGTTAATGGGTGAGTTTGGAAAAATTTATGGGATATTAAATGCTGAACAAAAAGAGGCGGTCGATACTATTGACGGACCGTTGCTGGTGATTGCCGGCCCCGGAACAGGCAAGACTCAATTATTAAGCGCACGGGTAGCCAAAATTCTACAATCAACAGATACATTGCCCAATAATATTTTATGCCTTACATTCACTGAGAACGGCGCGCTCAACATGCGCGAACGGCTTACTCGGTTTATTGGCCAGGATGCCCACGCCGTTACTATCAGTACATATCATGCGTTTGGCAGCGATTTAGTGCGCAAGTTTCCGCAGTATTTTACCGAAACTAGACTGCAAGAACCGGTTGATGAATTAGGCAAGCACCAGATTATTAGCAGTCTAATAGACCAGTTGCCTTATAACAATCCACTTAAACAAACCCGCCACCACATCGGAGATGTAGTTACCACCCTAAGCGAAGTCAAACGAGCTCTCTTAACCGGCGATGATATTCGTAATTCGGCCGAAGAAAATCTGGCAACCATAAACGCCCTTAACGGCGAGCTTAGAGAATTATCATTACCCGCCACCATGCCGCGCAAATTTGACGCTGCTATTTCGATTTTTCAAAAAATATACAACGTTTTAAGCGATAGCATACCTTCAAAGCCGGTATTGTACCGGTTCGGATCATTAGCGGAGGTTGCATACAACGAGTTAAACGACAGTCTTCAAGCAGCCCAAGAATTAGGTAAAACAACCCCTTTAACTAATTGGAAGAATAAATGGCTGGCCAAAGATGCCGACAATCAGTATGTCTTTGACGGCAAGCTGCAAAACCAGCGCTTACGGTCATTGGCAGATGTCTATGATGCTTATGAAGCCGCTCTGGCCGAGAGAGGACTTTACGACTTTGACGACATGATTATTCGCAGTCTTCAGGCATTAGAGAAATACCCCGAGTTCAAGTTCACACTTCAGGAACAGTACCTTTATATTTTGCTGGATGAATTTCAAGATACCAATGCTGCGCAGCTACGTATGGTAGAACTTTTGAGTGACAACCCTGTGCACGAAGGCCGGCCAAACGTTATGGCTGTCGGAGACGATGATCAGGCAATCTATGCTTTTCAGGGAGCTCAGTATTCAAACATGCTGGATTTCTATCACATGTACCGTGACGTAAAGGTGTGCAACCTGGTACAGAACTATCGATCACACACCGATATACTATTGACCGCCCAAAGTATAGCCGAGCAAATATCGGAACGTCTGCATGAACGTTTTGACGGCACAAGCAAAACGCTGGTTGCCGCAAATACCAAGCTAAAACAATCGTATATTGAACGGGTTGAACTGGCCAGTGATATCGCCCAGTACGACTGGATTGCCGAATCGATAGCCAAGCAAATCAAAAGCGGTACACCGGCAAATGAAATTGCAGTCCTTGCCCCAAAGCACAGATACATAGAACCCCTGGTGGCTTACCTTAATGCCCGTGATATACCAGTACGTTATGAAAAGCGTGAAAATATTCTGGAAGCGCCAGTTATCAAGCAACTGCTCACTATGGCCGAACTCGTAATAGCGCTTAGGGACGATAATGTAGCAGTGGC
Source organism: uncultured Candidatus Saccharibacteria bacterium (assembly GCA_964537935.1). Lineage (GTDB taxonomy): Bacteria > Patescibacteriota > Saccharimonadia > Saccharimonadales > CAZICT01 > CAZICT01. The sequence continues at coordinate 174,846 of CAZICT010000001.1, forward strand.
AAATTCCTTGTGGCCCGAAGTTCTTAGTTATGAATTCTGGAAAATTCCCATCAGCCAAATATGGAAAGTTTCCTGGGCAATGCAAAAACAGGAAAGTCCTTTGAGTTGGGCCGAATTACTTTTGGAAAACACTTATACACAATCAGCAGCACTGCTCATGCTTTCTCTGGCCCCTATGATAGATACGTTTTCGTGCGAAACAATGATGGACTATCTTATCGGCACAGAGAGTCTGGCGACTACTGAAGACAGGGAAGCCGTGTTGGTATCACCGCTTAAAGCCTACTACACCAATCCAAAGACTCAAGCTACACAGCCCGATATATTTTATCTAACGTTATCGCATCTAAAGGTACTACGGACACGGCTTAGAAAGCATCAAGCGGCCCAAACCGAAACCTTGTCACTTCGAGATTTGTTAAATCTGGTTCGAGCCTATAACGATGCTGGAATGCAGATGCTTAATACCAGCCCTTACAGTCAGAGCGCTGAAGCCGTACAGCTAATGACGGTGTTTAAAGCCAAAGGCTTGGAATACGAACATGTATATCTGCCATGCTGCCACGACGACGTATGGGGCAGTACATCACGCGGCAATAGCAATAAACTCACTCTGCCCGCCAACCTTGCGCCAATTCGCCACGCCGGAGCGACAGATGATGAGCGTCTGCGCATTCTATACGTCGCTCTCACCCGGGCAAAAACCGGACTTCATTTGACAAGCTTCACTGCCGGTTACGACGGCAAACCGACAAGCCGTTTGAGCTATTTTGACGAACAAGAGCTTGAAGATGGTTGGCGTTGCGGAATTCTTCCGCCTTCGCTGCAATCAATAATAACCGACACCTCTAACAAGCCAGCTCAAGAACAATTTGAATATGATTGGCGCGTTCGTCATTCGGCAAGTTCCACTTCTTTAAAGAACCTGCTAAGGGAAAGGCTGGCATCATACCGTCTAAGTCCGACCCATATTAATGCGTTTATCGATACGATTTATGCCGGGCCTGAAGCTTTCTACTTCAATACGATTTTACGTTTTCCGAAAGCGCCTTCGCTTGATGGGCAATACGGGAATGCAATACACGAAACGCTTGAATGGTGCCAACATAAACTGAATGACACGGGCAGCTTTCCTGACATCGAGCGAGTGCTGGCCTACTTTACGTCGCGTATTGTGCATAAGCGATTTATGCCCGAACAAGAAAAGCTAGAACTCGACCGAGGCCATCAAGCGCTTAGAATCTATCTGTCACAGCGTCGTGATAATTTCAAGCAGGGAAGTATCGTCGAACATAATTTTGCGGGTGAAGGAGTAGTGCTCGGTGATGTTTTGTTGGGCGGTAAAATCGACCGGCTGGATATAGATAAGAAAAATAAAATAATTACCGTCGTCGATTATAAGACTGGTAAAAGTTATGAGAAGTGGAAAAAAGACGTTAAGTTACACAAATACAAGCAACAACTCTACTGTTATAAAATTCTTATTGAGCGTTCCAAAACGTTTCGGGGTTACACTGCTAATTCGGGACGCCTGGAATTTGTCGAGCCTGATATACACGGTAAGGTCCATGCTATCGACCTGTTGTTTGACGAATCAGAGCTTAAGCGTACTGAACAGTTAATCAAAGCTATTTGGAAACGCATCCAAGCGCTTGATTTTCCGGACATAAGCAGCTATCCGGCAACCCTAAAGGGCATAGAGGATTTCGAAAAATACTTAATTAACTCAGCTTAGGCTACTACTAACTGCGGTTTTTTACTGATCATATAAACAGGCAAGTCTCCCTTGGTAAGCACTGCAGCGGTACCAAGTGTATAAACCAATTCGCTTAGAAAAGCCTTATTTTGGATTTCTTCAGATTCATCAGGATGCAATTTCTCAGCGATTTCTTTGAGCCGCCATACGTCCACGGCAAAAACCTGAATCTTGCCTTCGCTTATCTCTCTGATCTTCTCCTGGTCAACGGTATAGCCCTCGACCGTATTGAGAAGGATAAACATCTCTTTATGGTCGTCGTCTAATTCTTTTATGACCTTGCCACTTTCTATGATTTCATCCATTACTTTTTTGCCGGAATATTCTTGTCCCTCGATTTCACTCGCATACGAAACAAAGTTTCCGACTACTTCATCCATACCATCAATATCTACTCCAAGTGCAGCTATGGATTCTTGAATTTTATCAGCATAGATACTAACCGCAGACACAACCGCCGTAGCCTTATCGATAGCGCCGCAGCCGCAATTATCACCGTGCGCATGCGTATCAGTGTGTCCACCAAAATCAACTAGATTTCGTTTGAGAGTGGATAATCCACGCTTAAAAACATCTTGCAGTGAGCTGCCGTTTGCTTTACCTTGACCGATAATATCGGCTGCGGCCATAACTGGCCCGCCGCCGAAAACTTTTGCCCTAAAGAGTGATTTGGCTTTTTCGATTCCATTTTGGAAAATCCTGTACACCGGCCGCCCGTCACCGCAACCATCATCACATAATCTATTACCGTCCTTATCGACACTTACTTCTACTAGAACTTCGTTGGATGTTACCACTTTTTCTACTTTACCAACGATCTCATGTCCTACGATTTCCTTACGATCCTCATAAGAGATAGTTCCGTCGCCATAACCTAGACCATCTGTTAGTTTTGCAGCTTCTACTTCAAACTCCATGGCTTCTTTCCTTTCAAAATACATCGGAATTTCTGACACTATTAAAAATCCTTCTTTTATTTTAAAAATTTGACTGGAAATCATATTACTCCTGTAAGAGCGTCGATGCAATACCAAAGTATACTGTATACTGAAACAAGGGAGAGTAGTATGGGCGATGACCTTCAATATGAGAGATGGACAAAGGAGATTCCTCATATTGCGGACGAAGAAATAATTGGTCACATCACGTCCTTAGCTATGATGGATATGCTCAAAGACTCTCAATTGCCACAACAAATCTTACAGCAAGCAAAAATTGTTCATAAGTCAGCTATTGACTCCGGTGAATATACTAGAAACGTAAAAGGTTATTTCTGTCTTAGCTCGAAACAATTAGAATCGATACTAAATCGGACTGCAATACTAGCCGGTATGCAAGCAGTTTATTCTGTAGGAAAACAACTAAGTAATATTCGAGAAACAAAAAAGAAGTTAGGTATGTCATATTTACCGATTACACAAGAGCCTAACGACGATGACGGCGGCGCAGGCCGGCAACCTGAAGCCGGGTAGCATGACGATCAATCAGTGATTGAGCTTTTTCAAGACTGACTTGATCTTTGGCTTCAGCTTTCATTTTCTTAGCAAGCTCGAAAGCTTTTTGAGCCTCGGCTTCACTTATTTCATCAGCATGATCGGCTTCATCCACCAACACCCGAAGGACGTTGTCGCGCACCTCAAGCACACCACCGGCAGTAGCATAGATTTCCATGTCATCATCCCGGTCATTCGGTTTACGACGCACGCTGATAACTCCACGCTTAATAACGCTCACCAGTGGCATATGTCCCGGCAGAACGCCAATGGTGCCGTCAAGCGTCGGTAAAATCACTTCGTAAACTTCTTCACCGAATTTTTCGCCGTCGAGTGTGACCAGCTCAAACCGAATCATTATCGCTCCTCGGCGACTTCATCAATGCCGCCCTTCATATAAAAAGCGCTTTCCGGTTTGTCATCGTGTTTGCCGTCCAGAATTTCGCGGAAGCCGGCAATCGTGTCGGCAAGGCTCACGTACTTACCGGGCTTTCCAATGAATACTTCGGCTACGAAGAAGGGTTGAGTCAAGAAGCGCTGAATACGGCGGGCTCGTGATACGGTTAATTTGTCTTCGTCAGACAACTCTTCCATACCTAAAATAGCGATAATATCCTGCAAGTCTTTATAGCGCTGTAATATGCGCTGGACCTCACGGGCTACTTCGTAGTGTTCTTCGCCAACGATTTCAGGATCCAAAATAGTAGAACTACTATCAAGCGGGTCTACCGCAGGATAAAGACCCAGTTCGGTCAGTGCACGGTTCAAAACAATCGTCGAATCGAGATGGGCAAAGGTTGTAGCCGGAGCCGGGTCGGTTAAGTCGTCAGCCGGCACATAAACGGCCTGGACAGACGTAATCGAGCCTTTACGGGTTGAGGTGATGCGCTCCTGCAGTGCACCCATTTCTTGAGCAAGCGTTGGCTGATAACCAACAGCACTCGGCAGACGGCCGAGCAGGGCAGATACTTCAGCACCGGCCTGGGTAAAGCGGAAGATATTGTCGATAAATAGTAGTACGTCAGCACCCTTATCGCGGAAACCTTCGGCGATTGTAAGTCCCGACAGACCAACTCGCAAACGAGCACCTGGTGGTTCATTCATCTGACCAAAGACCAGTGAGGTTTTATCAAGCACGCCGGATTCCGCCATTTCGTTATACAGGTCGTTTCCTTCGCGGGTACGCTCACCGACGCCAGCAAATACTGAGGAGCCGCTGTGGAATTTCGCAATATTGTTGATCAGCTCCTGGATAAGCACAGTCTTACCAACCCCTGCACCGCCGAACAAGCCAACCTTACCTCCTTTAGTAATCGGACAGATAAGGTCAATCACTTTGATTCCGGTTTCCAAAATCTCGACTGAACCTGATTGATCAATAAGTGCAGGCGGATTTTTATGAATTGGAGCGGTTTGCTTGAATTTATTTTCTTTGCCATCAATCGGCGTACCGACTACATTAAACATGCGTCCTAACGTTTCTTCACCTACCGGCACGCTAATCGGCGCACCGCTATTCGTAACCCTGGCCCCACGTTCCAGTCCGTCGGTCGAACCTAGAGCAATCGCTCGTACCGATGTTTCGCTCAAGTGCTGGGCTACTTCCAAGACCAAATCGCGGTCTTCTACGGTTGTATGCAATGCATTGTATATTGCCGGCAACTCGTTGATTGGAAAATCAATATCTACCACCACGCCATTGATTTGACTGATGATTCCGTCTGCTGCTGTAACTTTCTTTTTAGATTTTACTGCTGTCGCCATTATCTTTCTCCTTCGTCTAAGCTACGTTGTATATTTGCACCTAATAATAAGATTTCAACATCTCTTTTTAAGATACCGCTCATCAGTTCGATTTGTTTATAATCCTTATTCTCTCCTGCTGCTTCGACTCTCTCGCGGGTGCTCAATTTAGAGCCTACGTCTTTGCCGATCCCGAATGCTTGGCGGGCGATGTCTTGAACAGCGCTAAAAAGCATCGGTTTGTATTTCTCTGGTAATCTGTCATAAAGATCGCTCAGAACTGTGTTCGGATCATTGATGGACTGTTCGGTCAGAGATTTTGCGATTGTCTGATCGGGAACAATCGGCCCATGCTTAAATTCACTCATTGCTTTATCGCCTCCGCGCCACCGGTTATTTCTGCTAATTCCTGGGTAATTGCAGCTTGGCGGGCAGTGTTAAATGCCAGCGTCAAGTCATCAATCAGCTCACTTGCATTATCCGTGGCGTTTTTCATGGCCATCATGCGCATAGAATGCTCTGAGGCAATACTCTCCAGCATAGCTTGCCAGATCTGCACTTCAATCAACCTTAGCGCAACGTTATCAAGCACCGCCCGTACGGACGGCTCAAAGGTTACATCATTAAGGCTGGTGGTATTGTCTTCTTCTGTTTGCTCAAAAGTAGCCGGTAATAGCGCCAGCTGGCTAGCTTCCTGACGAAGGTTGGAGACAAATTCTGTATAAATCAAATTCACAGCATCAACTTTTTTATCAATAAAAAGCTCTGTCACGGTATTTAGAAGCGGCCGAACATCATTCGCGGTCGGATGATCGCCAAAACCAGGGTAAACCGCTATCAGTTCAACATCCTGCAAGCGCCTTACAAAGTTCGATCCTTGTTTGCCGATAGCCACAATCTGACTCTTTATACCGGCTTTTTCATCGGCAGCTATAGCCTTCGCTAAAAGACGAATGACGTTTGAGTTATACGCACCAGCCAGGCCGCGATTGCTGGTTATAACTACATGGAGTCGATTTTTTACAGGTCGACGGGCAAATAAGGGGTGTTCTTCAACTTCTGTAACTTTGCTAAGTCGAGTTAACAGCGAAAAAGCCGCCACCCGATATGCCCGGCTCGACACGGCAAACTCCTGGGCCTTACGCATTTTGCTGGCAGCAACCAGCTCCATCGCCTTGGTGATCTGGCGAGTATTTTTAACGGAGCCAATGCGCCTTTTTAGCGTAATCGTATTAGACATTGCTGCTACTTCTCATTTAGCCTTTCTTCTTCAGTCGAGTGATAACTTTCTGTAATGTTACGGGCTACTTCAACTATCTTCTTCTTGACGTCTTCATCCGGTTCGGCGCCGGTGTTGATTTTTTCCATTGCTTCGGCGTAATCATGTTTAAGTTCACGCAACAAATTAGCTTCTACGGTCTTGACCCGGTCAAGCGGTACCTTATCAAAACAACCCTCTTCAGCCGCTAAAAGTATGGCGTACATCTGCCATATGGCATAAGGGCTATATTGATGCTGCTTCAGCAGTTCCGTAAGCCGCTGACCGCGCTCAATCCGGTGCCTCGTTTCAGCATCAAGATCGGTTGAAAACTGACTGAATGCCGCCAATTCACGGAACTGAGCCAGGTCGATTCTAAGCCCCTTGGCTACGCTTTTGACGGCTTTAGTTTGAGCTGAACCGCCGACACGCGAGACAGATAACCCAACCGAGATAGCCGGGCGGATACCTTGATAGAACAGGTTGGTTTCCATGAAAATCTGACCGTCAGTAATGGAAATTACGTTAGTCGGAATGTAAGCACTGATGTCTCCGGCCTGCGTTTCAATGATCGGCAGGGCAGTCAAGCTACCAGCACCAAGTTCGTCGCTTAATTTTGCGGATCGCTCAAGCAGACGGGAATGCAAATAGAAAACATCTCCCGGATAGGCCTCACGTCCAGGCGGGCGGCGCAAAAGCAGGCTCATCTGACGATAAGCTGCGGCGTGTTTGGTGAGATCATCGTAAATTATCAGCGCATGCTGTTTGTTGTCGCGGAAATATTCGCCCATCGCTGTCGCGGCGTACGGAGCCAGATACTGCAAGCTTGCCGGATCGGAAGCTGAAGTAGCAACGACTATCGTTTGCTCCATCACACCCTCGCGTTTAAGGCGCTCTACTAGACGGGCAACTTTACTAAGTTTTTGCCCGATAGCAACATAAATATTAATAACACCCGTATTTTGCCGATGCTGGTTGATCATCGTATCAACGGCAACTGCAGTTTTACCGGTCTGGCGGTCACCGATAATCAGCTCTCGCTGGCCACGACCGATAGGCACCATAGTATCGATTGCCGTAATACCGGTCATGAGCGGTTCGTGCACGCTTTTTCTATCGAGTACAGCCGGGGCAGACCTTTCCACGCGGCTTGTGAGCATTGTTTTTACGGCTCCCTTACCGTCAAGTGGCTGACCAAGCGGATTAACGACCCGGCCAATAAGTTCAGGACCCACAGAAACCTCCAGGACCCGCCCGGTAAGTTTAGCCGAGGATCCGGCTTTAATTTGGGTGTCGTCGCCCAAAATAACAGCGCCGATTTCATCCTGGCCAAGACTTAGCGCAAAGGCGGTAACGGCAGTCCCATCAACGCTGGTTATTTCTATCATTTCCGAATAACCGCATTCGGTTAATCCGTAAATCCAGGCCACGCCGTCACCGACTCGGGTTACGATACCGGTGTTTTCTATCTCCGGGCGTTGTTTCAACTCGGCAATAGCCGCCCGAATTTCATCTGATAATTCTCTAATCGATACTTCACTCATAAGAGCTATTCCTTTCCTGCCATAGTCAACCGTTTGAATGTACTAAGCTTGCGCTGAAGGCTTAAGTCAAGCTGTTGATGGGCTAGTACTATCTTGATACCACCAACAATATGCTCATCAATCCTGGTATTTACTATATACGTTTTAGCGTTCGGATATTCCTGTTTGAGCAATTGTTTGACGTCGTTAATAAACTCCTGACCGACATCATGAGCAGTCACAATCGTAGCTTCAACTATACCGTTGTCCAATCGATACTGCATGATGTCGCGCATTAGCGGTTCAAGTTCATCGGTTCGGTTTTCGCTCAGCAAATACGCCGCGACTTCTTTGGCGAGCAGGCTTGAATCACGCAGGTGTAAGGTGCGTTTTGCTAATGCCTGAGCAAGTTCATGGCGCGGAAGCTTCACTTATTTATTACGACCCTTCATAGCTTTTTTTATAATCTCTGAGTCTTTTTTGGAATCGACCTTCTCTCCAACGACTGCTTCAGTAGCCTCAGACACAAGTCCGGCTAATTCATTTTCAAGACTGCGTCGTGCACGCTCTTGTTCTTCCTTGATCCGGGCTTCGGCATCGGTGTGCATAGCATCGATCTTGCGTTGCGCGGATTTTTCGGCGTTACGCACTACCTCACGAGCCTCTTTGTGAGCATTAGCGATTATACGGTCAGCCTCATGCCGAGCGTCACGCTTAATAGTCGCCGCTTCTTTAGCGACTTTATCGCGTTCGCGTTCCAGTTTCAGCCCCAGCTTTACGCCGTCATCTATTGTCTTGCGTCGTTTTTCGAGCAGGGCAACAATCGGTTTGACGGCATAACGCTTCAGGATGGCGAACACCAAAATGAAGGTGATGAGCTGGACTATCAGGGAAGTGAGATTAAATCCCAAAATACCTGAGCTTTCAGCGCCTTCCGTCGCTGCAAATAACATATACGTCATTCGTTACCTCTTAAAATTAAATAATGAATAGTGATGCAAAGACCAGTAGCGCCATCAACTCAACGATAGCGATAATAACCAGAATCTGTCCAAGGTATTTGCTGGCTTCCGGGTTGCGTCCGACGGCATTCATGAAGGCGCTTCCGATAAGTCCCACGCCGATTGCCGGCCCAAGCATACCGAAGGCCATCATGATACCTTTAGCGAGCACTTCCATATCAACTGCTTGCGCTAAGTACAACATAGTTATTACTTCTCCTTTATATAATTATTAAAAACCATTTATCCGCGCGATTCCTTGATTTTTGTAATATCAGGGACGGATTCTTGGGATTCTTCAGCCTCATGTTCGGCTCCGTGCTTCACGGCTACTGCCAGATACATGACACTCAACATCACGAAGATGTACGCTTGCAAGGCACCAACCAACAACTCAAGAATTACGAACGGTAGAGCAACGATTGGTGCGGCGCCACTCCCTAGATATGTAAACACAGCTATAATAACTTCTCCGATGGTAACATTCAAAAACAATCGGAGCGCCAGACTGGCAACTCTGGTTAGTTCACTGAACATTTCAAAAATACCCAAGAACAGCGTCACCGGATTCTTCATACTGCCGTTAAAGTAATGCTTTAGATGATTGAAAAATCCGGACTCTTTAATTGCAAAGTACTGAACAAAGAACATGATGACAATCGCCGCCGCCAGCGTACCGTTGATATCAGCCGTAAAAGGCCGGAATACAGGGTTATGATTATAGGTCAGCGTTTCACCAACTCCGGGAATAAGCCCGAGCCAGTTGGACAACAGTATGTAGATAAAAATTGTCGCGAAATAGGGTGAATATTTCAGGGCTTTCTTGCGGCTGCCAAGACTTGATTGAATGAGATTGGTAATAAAATCAGTAAAGATTTCTAGGTACTGAATCAAACCTCCGCGCGGCCGTAAAGTTGCCCGGCGGGCAAGTGTGACTAGCAGAATAATAATCAAAGCTGAGCTGAGCCATCCGTAAAACATGGAATTGGTGACAGAAATATCGCCAATTTGAAACAGCTCACCCGGAGTTATATGTACTGCCGGACCTGATTCGGCGTTTTCGGCCGCAAATCGAGTTAAAAACTTTAACACTCTATGACTTCTCCTTATTTTCTTCTTCGGCTTGCAGTTGGTTAACTTCCTTGACGGAGCTCCATACCACTGCGCATCCGCCAGCTACTGCCAGAACTATGCCTGCAAGTGTGTATGATGGCGATGTATCAAAATGCTGGTCAATCTTAATTCCACCAACTAAGGGGATAAGGACGGTTAAGGCTAAACGCCAGCTCAGGTTGATAGTGGCACCGATGAACATCCGCTTGGCATTAATAACGTTGAGATAATCATCAACGCTCTTATCATCTTTTTGCGCCTTCTTCTTGGTGCCAACTTTCCCCATAACAGGCCAAAGTATAACAGTGGTACGCAAAGGGACGCAAATTGAAATTATACACTAGATGCCGATAGCGTGCTTTAGCCGCTCGACAAAACCAGGATTTTTTCCGCCGCTGCAGCTACTGGGATCAGGTTTTTGGTTGTATTCACCGGCAGTGTGCTCGATAGAATCATAGCGTTCATCAAGAGTCTGCTGATCAGCTTCACCGTAATCAATCAATAGTTTGTCTTCACTCCCGATTACCTGGTTAGCAATCGAGTTTACCGGCTCGCCGTTAAGTATAAACTTAAGCTGCTTATCATCTTCGCCGTCGATAAATACGCCCTCGTCAGTCTCCAGTACCGTATCGGTCAGACCATACCCCAGGTTTGCCAGGAAATGCCCCCATGTAACCGCGCCATCATGAACGTGGACGACGTTGCTTATTTGGTCATGCATATGTACTCGGGTCAGTGGATTGTTCAATTCATCGTCAGTGCAGCTCTGCACCTCTTCGTAAAACGTAAAACTATCAAACGGATCCCGTTCGCCATTAACGTAAAGAGCAAAATTAGCATGATGATGCACGTCGTTTGGCGAATATAAAATGAAGCGCAGTGCAATCAGCCAGATTATACCTGCTGCAAATCCGGCGGCCGCGGCAATTATGAGTCTTTTGTTCATGCATAGTAGTATAGCAAGCGGTATACTGTTAAGTATGGAATTATTCGCGCATGCAGGTGAAGTTCATGAATCCAGCTCAGAATCGATTGGGCACTTACTTGGCTCAGTAATTCCGTTTGTGTTGGCGACGCTGATTATCATCGGCTTGTTGGCACTGATTATCAAAAAACTTAGCAAATCATCAGATAAGGAGGTGAAATGATAACCGTTTATTCAGCAGATTGGTGCGGCTTTTGTCGCATGGCAAAAAATTATTTCCAATCCAAAAATATCGATTTCGAAGAAAAAAACGTCGAACAAAACCCTGAATACGCTCAAGAAGCCGTGGAAAAATCCGGTCAAATGGGCATTCCGGTAATTGACATCGACGGCACGATTATAGTCGGATTTGACCGTCCAGCAATTGACGCCGCTCTGGAAAAGCGCTAATGGCGTTTGAGGATTTTAAGACCAAAGAATCGGTCGTTGTTGTTTATACCGGCGAAGGTAAAGGTAAGACCAGCGCCGGAATAGGCCTGCTTGTACGCGCACTCGGCAGCCGCTGGAATGTGGCATTTGTCCAGTTCATCAAATACTGGGGCGTCGGCGAGCATGTGTTTATCCGTGATATCATGCCGCTTTATAAGGACCAGCTTTATTTCTTTAAAGGGGGCAAAGGCTTTTATAAAGCCGGCGAGCTCAGTGCCGATCATATTACGGAAGAACAACACCAGGCTGCCGCACAAGAAACTTATGAAGTCGCACTTCAGTGCACGACGTCGGGCAAATATGATCTGGTTATTTGTGATGAAATCAATAACGCCGTCCATGACGGTTTGATAAGCAAGGACAAACTAACCGACTTAATAAAAAAACGCCACCAAAAAACCAGCCTTTGTTTGACAGGCCGTAACTTCCCGAAAGAACTCCTGAGCTATACCGATATAGCAACCAACATGACTAAATTGAAGCACCATTTCGATGATAAATTCCTGGCCAACCCGGGTATTGACTACTGACTAAAAGCTAACTATTGACTAAATCAGCACGCTTATGGTATAATTATTAATAATATACTCGCTTATGAGTTCTGAAGCACTAAAACCAACTGAACAAACTCGCCCCATCCTATTTACCGCGCCGCAAGTCATCCTTGAAGGTGCCAGATGGCTATATCTCAGAATAAAAACTTCCCACCAGAACACTCTTAATAATTTTGACACACGAGCCAATGATGCGCTTGCCAAGCTACGAACAATTCGTGACGAACAGCTGGATTTTCAAAATAATTCTCACGAGCTGCAAGAACCAATCGAAAGCCAACAAGACATATAATTAGCACTCTTGACATGAGAGTGCTAATTTAATACAATATAACTGAGGTGGAATAACCTCGGGAGTTATAAAATGAAAGGAGGTTTATATGAACGATTTAACACGTTGGAATGACCCGTTTCATGGCTTGAGCAGGCTTCACAGCCATCTCGACGACATCTTCAAAGACTTTATGGAAGATAGTCGCGTGCTAAGTATGCCGAATGCACCCAGAATTGACATTTACTCGGAGGATGACGAACGGCTTGTCACAGAAGTACAGATACCGGGATTTGATAAAGATGAAGTGAATGTTAACGTTCACGATGGCATACTGGAAATATCAGGCGAAAAGCAAGAGCGTAAAGAAGATAAAGACAAAAAGCGCAATTACATGGTGCGCGAATCGTCAGTAAGCTTCTATCGCCGGGTAGCACTGCCTAAGTATGCGGATACCGATAAAATCGAAGCTGACTTCGACAATGGGGTCCTGAAGGTAGTGATACCGTTTAAAGATCTGCCAAAGCCTAAGAAAGTACAAATCGGGTCAGGCAAAACAGGGAAGAAATAACATCCCGTCATTTTATAAACCGGCCAAAGCAGGCCGGTTTTTGCTTTAACTCCTGGCAGCACTCAAGTGATAGCGGGGTGCGGCAACCCATCCGGTGCGTTTGCACCCCGCTATACACAATTCTCTTCGTAGGTATTACTTTATTCGTTTGGTCATCTGCACGTATTGTCCGATGATACCCGCAAACTCAAAGCCGCTTTTCTCATAAAATGGCCTGGCACTCTTAAGAGAGTTAACACTGAGCCAGGTTTTGTTACGTTCATAAACCGCATCCAGCTGAATAAGCTCAAGTAGCGCCTTGCCGATACCGCTGCCCCGATAATCCGGACTTACGTAGAGCCTCCAATCATTTCAGCTTCCGTATCTGGTATGTCACGTATCGAGGCGAACCCGACTGGGCGCCCGTCTGCCGAAATGTTCCAGGCGTTGCAATTGTGGCTTTTGACGGTGCTGCCAGAGACTAAAATTTGGTATCCGCGTTTTGGCCCAAAAGGGGAGCGAATAAAGAAGACTCGCGTAATGGTAAAAAACGGTCCTTTTACCGTAAGGCTGGAATTTCGCGCCTATTCCAGGGCCTCTGAACAACAACTTGAAAAAGTCTTCAGGGAAGGGCTAAGCGCTGCAATAGATAAAGCTATTTAGGGCAAGGCTATGGTATTTACGGTGCATCCTAAAGGTGCATCATACACGCGGGATGGCAAGCAGAGAGTAGTTTAGCGCTTCAGCAAGCTGGCCCCTAGGGGTTTCCGCCTCGAACTATTGTCTACTTGTCATCTCCGTTTCCACGAATTACAACAGTCGTGCTGACGAGCTCTAGCAAGAGCGAAAAACGGAACTATCGTACACTGGATGTATGCGAAAGCTAAACAAACGACAGCAAAAGCTGCTTATTAGCTCGGTGGCAGGATTAGTAATTTTTTTGCTGGGCGGGCTGACCGCAAACGATACAAACTTTCAACAGACCCTCATAAATAATTCTCCGGGCAGCTACCGCGTGGTTCGAGTTAATGACGGCGATACCCTAACCATAGATATGGACGGCACCGAAGAGCGCGTGCGCATGATTGGTGTAGACACACCGGAAACGCAAGACCCGCGCAAACCCGTCCAGTGCTTTGGGCGGGCAGCCACGGCGTTTACTAAACAGCTTGTCGGCAAAAGTGAGCAGGTGCGTCTAGTTGCAGATGAACTGAGTAGCAACCGCGACCGCTATAACCGCTTGCTGCGCTATGTCTATTTAGCAGATGACCGCCTATTACAAGAAGAAATTATCAAACAAGGCTATGGCTTCGCGTATACCAACTTTCCATTTACCAAAAGCGAAGAATTTAAAAAATTAGAAAGAGAAGCACGCGAAAACAACCGTGGCCTCTGGAATTCCTGCGACCCCGAGATAACCGAAGAAGGTTTTAAATCCACAAACCCAGAATAATCACTTTTTGGTTCTTCTTTCAGGCAATAGGAAAAACGATCCAATCCATAAAAATATCGCGCCGAGCCAGCCGAAAATCCATGTCCAGCGCCCATGCGTCCGGACCGTTCTTGGCCACATCATAAGGTTGCCGTAAAGTGCTTTTCGATTTTTAAAAATGCGCTTCATTTCCAGTTCTACACGCAAATTTTCTTTGTAGGTTATTTGATAACCATGCCGGTGCAAATGAATAGCCAGGTCCAAATCTTCATGAATATCATTTCGTAAGCAAACCTTATCCCTAACAGCTTTCCATGCTGTGTTTGGTAGTGCCATATTCGAGCCCCACAAAATATAGTGCCCCAGCAAAAATCGATTAACCCGAAAAACTATTTGCCCCTGAACCCAACCATTTATCGGCTCCGGGGGGAAACTGACGTTATAAAACACCCCGTTGCCGGTCAATGCATGATTCTTATGGTCGGTTTTGCTATAGAAATCTTTTACATACCTAACCCAGTTAGCGGGTAATATGGTATCCGCATCAATCCTGCCGATTATATCTGATGTAGCAGCATTAAATCCGGCGTTCCTGGCGAATATTATGCCTTGGTTTTCCTCACGCAAAATACGTACAAATTTAAATTGCCTGGCAAGTGTAGCTGTTTTATCGGAAGAATTGTTATCAACTACGATAACCTCGTCAGGCATGACCGACTGCCTGGCTATAGCTTCAAGACAAGCCTGGATATGGCCTTCTTCGTTATAAGCTGGTATAACTATTGATAACGTTAATGCTTTTTGCATAATCATAATACAGATAGATAGTAACAGATGCCTCGAACAAGCAAGCAAGCTTCACTGAAAAAACCAGCACGTAAAAAACCGAAGAAAAACGATTCGTCATGGAAATCGAGAATAATCGGTTTATGGACAAATGGCGGTTGGCTACGCCGGAGCATAATAGTATTTTCTGCACTTTTGGTGCTGTGGGTTGGCGTTCTGTACGGAATTGCTCAGTGGTACATATTAAGTAATGCCAACAAGCCTATGAAGTACGGAGCAACCTTTATTCCTTCTTATGCTCGATATTTTGATCTTGATCCTAAAGAAACACTAAACGCGATAATACACGATCTTGGAATAAAGCAGCTTAGGTTAGTTAGCTATTGGTCAGTCGGTGAACCAAATCGAGGCGAATATGACTTCAGCGAACTGGACTGGCAGATGGAGATGGCGGAAAATACCGGATCAAAAGTCAGCCTTGCGATTGGTTTGCGGCAGCCGCGTTGGCCTGAGTGTCACATGCCTTCCTGGGCAGAAAAACTTCCGATGAGTGAATGGTCAGTGGAACTCAAAAAATACATGAAAGCCGTAATCGAGCGCTACAAAGACAGCCCGGCGCTTGAAAGTTATCAGCTTGAAAATGAATTTTTCATGACAGTATTTGGAATCTGCCCGGACCACAGCCGAGAGCGTCTTATTGACGAGTACGAGTTTGTTAAGCAATTAGATTCATCGCGACCGATTATTATTAGCCGCAGCAACAACGCCATTGGAATACCTATAAACGATCCCCAGCCAGACATATCGGCTGTATCTGTCTATAAGCGTGTATGGGATAAAACTATTACTAAACGCTACTTCGAATATCCATTCCCGTCATGGTTTTATGCGATGCTTGCCGGAGCAGGGAAGATAGTGAACGGCAACGATATGATAATTCATGAACTACAGGCCGAAGCCTGGCTGCCGGAAGGATTTCAGATGAATGATGTAAACGATATTCCAGAGCAGGAAAAATCCCTGAACGCCAAACGACTACGCGACCGCATTGAGTACGGCAGGGCTACGGGCATGAAAGAAATGTATCTTTGGGGGGTAGAATGGTGGTACTGGCAGAAAGAAAAAGCCGATAAACCCGATCTTTGGAACGTCGCCAAAGAAGAATTGTCACGTATAGCCGCCTCATCCGATCAGTAACTGATTACACGCCAGTGAATGTCTTTAGGTTACAATAGGCAGTATGGCCAAGAAGAAAAAGCAAGCTCCCGGGGTTATCTCTAACCGGCGGGCAAGATATGATTATGAACTCGACGATACGCTGATTGTCGGTGTTGTGCTTAATGGTGCCGAAACAAAATCACTGCGGCGCGGTCATGGTCATTTGCGCGGCGCTTACGTTACCGTCAAGGACGGCGAGCTATGGCTCACCAACTCTACTATAGTCGGCGATAATTCTATAAGCATCGATGAATCTGACCAGACACGTCCACGTAAACTACTTGCTAAGCGCAAACAAATCCAGGAACTTGAGGCCGCTAAACAACAAGGAAAGACTATCGTACCGCTAGAGTTTTTAACCAAAGGCAGGTTTATAAAGCTGCGCCTAGCTGCCGGTCGCGGCAAAAAACACTACGACAAACGGCAAGCTCTGAAGGAGCGTGACGCTGCACGTGATGCCAGTCGCGTGCATAGACAGCGGTAGCGGTTTGTTGTCGTAGTGTAACTACGATATTCGAGCGATCAGCAAGAATATATGCCGAGCCCAAAAGTAAATCATTCGTTTTTAAAGCTAAATTTTCTTGGCGCGAAGCTATACAAGCGGCAAGCTCTGAAGGAGCGTGACGCCGCCCGTGACGCCAGTCGCGTACTAAGACCAAGATAAAATTTATTCCTCTTCGCTAACGGTTAGGTCTAAGCCTTCTTGTTTGTGGTCGCGTTCTGCAAAATGTTTAATGATGTTTTCAAAAGTCGTTTCGTAGCTTTCCACCATTTTTTCGGTTGAAAAGTTGCGCTGCACGTGGCGGCGGCAGGCTTTGCGGTCAATTTGGTCAATTTTTTTGACTGCACTGGCCATTTCTTCAACTGTATCAACCACAAAACCGGTGCGGCCATCAACCACAACCTCTGGTACCGAACCGCGATGAAACGCCAAAACTGGCGCTCCGCAGGCCATAGCTTCAACCATCGTCAACCCAAACGGCTCTTCCCACTGAATAGGAAATAGTAGCGCCTTGGCCCGTTTATAGTAATCAGCTAGCTTAGCGCGTTCAACAAAGCCGATGTGCTTGATCTGATCTCCTAAATAAGGCTTTGCCACTTCGTCAAAATACTCTTGAGCTGCCGGGTACAACATACCGACGATTAATAGCTTGTTGTTGGTTTCTAAAGCTACCTGTACTGCTTCTCTTAAACCTTTTTCTGGTACGATTCGTCCGGAAAACAGCAGGTAGTCATCGTGTTCTTCAGAGAAGGGAAACATGTCCAAATTGATGCCATTGTAGACCGTCCCGGCGTATGGCAGGTTCGGCCTGGGTTTACGTTGGCTGTCTGATATAGAAATGAAGTACTGGTTGTGATGTAGGTACATGCCAAAGATGTCGCACTTCCACGGCGTCAACGGGTCATGCAAAGTAAAAGCTACCGGTACGTCCGGATATATTTGAGTAAACGGCAAGGCTATTTCCGGATGGTGAAAATGGAGCAGGTCGTAGCGGCCTTCGTGGGCAGCTTTAAACATTTCACGCGCCAGGAACATATCCCACATCGCCGGCACGTTGTTCATTTGTGATTCGACGTTATAAAGAAAGTCCACCCATTCGTCTTGATTTTCAACGAGAGTCCTCAGACCCATGGTTTGAACCGCAGTGTGCAAATGAGTGCCTTCCGGACCGTAAAACTCAACGGCGTGTCCGCGGTCAGCCAGGCCTTCGCTAATATCAACTGCAAGATCAATCGGTGCGTACACCATATCAGAAGGACGAGGTACCGGCAGGTAGCCTCGAACCATTGTAGCTATTCTCATATCCCAGTAGTTCTCTCGTTTTGTTAGCAATACCATTGTCACATTAAATCTTTTGATTGTAAAGCTTTAAGGGGTAAGAAGTTGCTGTTTATTGACTTTTAGTATATAATTATTAATAATGAGACGTTTTCTGGGGGTCATGCTCTTGGTTGTTTACGCATGGCTTGGCGCATCTATAATTAATGCTTTTTCGTCAACGCCATCAGGCGCTACTGGCGTTACGCTGTCTGCCCAAACGCCGCATCAATTTGCTTCAGTCAAAGCTACTAAACTTTTGGAGGAAATCAATGCGGTGCGCGCTGGGCAAAATTTGCCTGAATTAGCGGCCGATAGTGAGCTTGAAGCCATAGCCAGGCTGCGGGCTGACGATATGGTTGAGCAAAAATATTATGCACATCAAAGCAGTTCGGGTAAGTTTTACTTCGATTTATTAGAAGACCATGGACTGCGCCAGGGGTACAGCTGTGAAAACCTCGACCTATCAGATAAAGAAAATGTACGCTTTTATTTGAATGATTGGCTCACCAGCCGGGAAGGTCATCGTCAGTGCATGCTGAATAGCCGGGTAAGCAAGGTGGGTATATTTGTTACAGATTTCCCGAACCTCGGCTCAATGCCGGCTAATACCCAAAAGCAGTACCTGGTCGTAGCCATATTTCAGGAGTAATTAGGCTTGTCGTACGCCTAAGGCTTCGATATAATTGCACAGTCACAATCAGGTGTGATAAGCATTAATTAATAATCCCGGGTAGCTCAATGGTGGAGCAAGAAGCTGTTAACTTCGAGGTTGCCGGTTCGAGTCCGGCCCCGGGAGCCAAAAGAAAGCGAGTCAGGTTTTAATCTGGCTCGTTTTCTTTTCGTTCCGAGAATCGGAACACTCGAACCGGAGGTTCGGTCATCAGTCACAGCCCCCAGCGAAGCGGGCGACTGGATTGATGTGCGTTTGCCCGGCCCCGGGAGCCAAACCAAGCAGTGAAAAACCCTGACCGGGTTCCGTGACCAAAAGTCACGTTCACTCCTTAGTCAGCCAAGAAAGCAAAGTGCCGATTACAAGGCACGACAGGTTAGAACCGCCAGAAACGGCGGTTCTTTCCTTTCCACCCTGTTAATTGGTTCCTGAGTTGACCGGTTTGCCCTATGGGGATTGTGCAGCCGAAACCCAGACCGGGTTCCTAGACCGACATCACCTTTTGAAGATTCAGTAGGGGCTGGGTTTCCGCTGTCGCCAACAGCTGATTTGCCAGTATACGTTTGCGTGCCTTTTCCACTATGGCCTGTCGCTTCAGCCCTTTTTGGCTGGCTAAAATCACGCGCTCTGGAGCTATGGATATCCTGAGCTTTCTACCGTTCAGGATGACCCTACACTCTGTGCTCCCCAGAATAGCTTCCGCTGTCTTTACGGCCTCGTTGGCCGAAAAGACATCTCGCTGTAGCTGGGTGTTTATCACGACCGTATTTATGCCGGGATTATTCCTGAGGTACTCAACAAGCTTTACCCGCTGGTGATCATTGACCGCGTAGACATGCGGGATTACCGGCACGCCCAGCCTACTTAGCTCATGTACGTACAAGAGTGACTTATTTAGGTTAATCAGCTGCCCCATGGGGCACTCGTGCAGGAATAGTGAAAAGTTCATGCCGGTAACAGCATAGAATTTACCCTTAGCTATCTCTTGGAAAAGTGCTATTTCATGCCTATCAAACCATAGTTTTTCAATGGCAACATCTATGTAGCTGCTGAATAACACAACCTTCTTGCCCTGGAAAACAGGCCTATCTAATGCAGATAGAGATATGCGAACACCGTCACGCATGTAGTAGTGGCCCCAGCGCAACTTGGGCTTAGTGCTCAGTATATCCTTGAGGTTTATGCCAACTATTTCTGGGAACCGCTCCGGTTCCCAGTCAAAACATTCCGGCGGGATCACGACTAAGTCATCCGGTAATGTCGGCGACCCGGTTGCTATGGTTTTATTGGCAAATTCCAGCCCACCAGCGTCTGCTATATACTCCTGCAGGTCGGCACTATGGCAGTCCACGATGCCTCGGTTGTCGCCGGGGCATCGATCACGCACGAGTGCTTTTTCATCTGCACCTATGAGGCCCGGGACACATGAATCCGAGTCACAGTACATGCTCGCGAACAGCGAGGACTGATTACTAGCGCCTAATCTCCGCATAGCGCACGCCCTTCTTGTCCATAACCTCGGCCTCTTTGTATGTGTAGCCTAGGCCACCACACTCTTGCACCATCTTGTGCTGTGCTGCGGTAAGCTGTCCAGCAATCGTACCTACGGCGGTTTTTAACAGTCTTTCGTCTAGGGTCAGTTTTGTACCGACCGGTATAGTTTGGTCACTTAGTTTAGCGTCAAAAGCCAGCGGGCAGATGTTATTTATGTCCACTGACTGCGGGCTGGAACCGGCACCGCCAGTTCCCATGCCTACGCTACTTGATTTTGGCCTATTAATGACAGGCCGGTCATTCGCCTTACGGCTTCCGGATGATCCCATAGTGGGTACCCTCTATCCTTTCGTGGCCATGGTAACTTGACCGTTATCGTTATGGTTTGGTAGGATAGAGGCATACGAGGGTTCGCTTCTTGTATGCCTGAGACGCCAGTTACCGCTGGCGTTTTTGCTATCTTACCACCCCTGTTTATTTGTACCGGCGATTTACGGATTTTTGTCTCTCGTAACACTCGGATAAATTTATCGTAACACTGTATGCGGACGATTACAACCATTTATCCGTAAAATTATTACCGAATTGTTGTAAATTATTGAAGGGTGTGCTACAATTAGAGTAATCAAAGAAAGGATGCAGATGGGTGTTGGGAAGAATCTTACCAACCTGCGCAAGGCTTCTGGCCTGAGTCAGGATGATGTTGCTCGTGCCCTAGGGATTACGAGGCCAGCATACAAACAACTTGAAACTGACGGGCGTGAGCCATCGATTGCTGAGATAAATGCACTGAGCGAGCTGTTCGGTGTGCGTGTCGAGGACTTGACCAGTACATCCATATTACACAAAACCATCATAACCATGACAAACTGGGATGGCATAGAACAGAGCGTCGATAAGATTAAGTACAAAAACCTTATGCTTTATCTTGCCAGTAGAGTTGGCGCGTGGCCAAATGTAGGTGAAACGGTATTCTATAAGCTGATTTATTTTATTGAAACCTTATCTTACTCCAAGAATAAGAAGACTATTACTGGCGAGCGATTCCGTAAACTACAATACGGTCCCGTACCAGCATCTTTCCAAACGCTCACGCAAGAAATGATTAACAGTGGGGAGTTGGACAAAGTTCAGGGCCGGTACTTTACCTACATGCAGACAAAATACTTGCCACGAGTGGAAGCAACCGGATTAACTCCAGAGGAGCGAACCATTATAGATACGATCATCAACAAGCTGGGCAGCGAATCTGCTACTTACCTGTCTAACTTGTCACACGAAGACAAGCCTTGGCTTGACGCAGAAGACAATGACTACGTTGATTTGTCGCTAATTAGTGATACCGACCCTGAAGCCGCTCAGAAAATGGGACGTTGATAGCACCTACTTTCTCTTGCTAATGCGCGCTATCTCTAGCGCACCATTTCGTAGCTGGAGTTTGGTTTTTATGCCAGTCGCAAATACCGTTCGCTCGGCTTCAGTACCTCGAACAAGTATGTACCTTGAGTACTCCACGAACGGTATGTCTAGCGGTTGCTCTAGGCTGTAGTGCTCCAGCAGGGTCTTAGTTACTTGGTAATGCCGCTCTACCTTTGACCGCAATTTATCGCTAATATTTATGTCATCATGGTTCTTTTCAATAAACTCTTGCAGTAGCACGCATAAGTCTTTTTCGTTGATATATTTTTCCGTGCAGTCTCGATCTACTCGGCGTGTGCAATTGTAGTAGACGTGACGGTTGAACTCGCCATTCTTCAGCTTTTTGAACTTTTCCTGTGCAGTAAACTCGGCACCGCATTGACCACACTTTATTAGTCCACGGAATGCAAACTGCTTCGTTCCCCATAAGCCTTTATTGATGCCGCGTGTCTGCTGGATTTCATCAAACAGCTCTTTGGATATCAGTGGCTTGTGCGCTCCTTTGTACCATTTCGCATCTGGACCCTCCGGGTATTGAAATTCTCCGTAGTAGAACGGGTTCGTTAGCATCGCCAGTAGACTGCTGATTGGTACGGGCTTACCGCTTTGTCGGTACGGTGAATGCAGCCTATCCAGCAGCAGGGACGGCGTTTGCCCTCGACAAGTTCCTTACATGTTCTTTTGATGCGGCGCTTGCGTGTTTCTATTTGCTTGGCGTTTTCTACCCAACAGATGAATTCATTACGGGCGAGCGGCGTTATATCTTCCCAGGCCTCCAGGGCTTTAGCATCGGAGGTAAGTGCCTCGCGCAAATCAGCCGGCAATTTATGGACTACGCCTTCAGAAATTACTTTTGTTGCCATTAGGTTTTATACTACCGAGATTGCATTTTACTATCAAGGAGCAAGAGCCACGTCTATTCGCTAAAAGATAGCCGGCAACACTCCTGAAAAGGTATAATGAAGCATATGAAAGCAGTGTCAAAAGCGGCAAATAGAACAAAAGGTGTATTATCGCCGCCGATTAAATGGCCTGGCGGCAAAACCCAGGAATATCCGTTTATAAAGCATCTGATACCTGATTTCGACCGTTATATTGAGCCGTTCTTTGGGGGTGGTGCAATTTATTTCATCCTACAGCCAAAAAAAGCCGTAATAAACGATTTTTCCGGTGATTTAATGGACTTTTACCGTTTTTTAAAGGGTGATTACGTAACCGATGAGCTGGCAGAGCAGCTTTATGACTATGTTTATAACTGGGAAAAGATTCCAAAATTCATTGCGCTTTTCAATAAAGAACTTTCTGACATTTACGACGATGTTCGGAGCGGCCAACTCGCAAATTCAGAACTTAACCAACGGGTCGAAAGGTTGATTCGCAGCCAAGAAAACAACTTTAACGGGCTGTTTTCAGCAAGTTTTTGCATTGATCGCTCTAACCTTGAAAAGCAAATAGTCAATAACATCGTCTCCAAGCTTTCGCGTACCGCAGCCATAGAAAAAAAGCACGGAACCTTGAGCCGCGCTGACCTGGAAAAGAATTTCGAAACCGCATTCCGGAGCGGCTTTTATATGCATTTTCGTGACTTGATGAATAGAAAAATCGGCAAAGGCGAGATATCGGCCGCTAAATATACCGCCAATTATTATTTTGTCCGTGAGTTTTGTTACGGTGCTATGTTCAGATACAACGCGGCCGGTCATTTCAATATTCCATACGGCGGCATCGCCTATAATCGCAAGGATTTCCGTAAAAAAGTGGACCATATTTTATCGCCCGAATTTCGTTCGATATTTAACGGCACCTCGATTGAGAACGGAGATTTTTCTGAAATACTTAATAAATACGAAGTTGGCGAGGATGACTTTATTTTTCTTGATCCGCCTTATGATAGCGACTTCAGCAGTTACGACAACAATGGCTTCGGCATGGAAGATCACCGGCGACTTGCCGAGTTTATTCATAATACAAAAGCAAAATGTATGCTGCTGATTAAGGAAACACCGTTCATTCAATTCCTCTACAAAGACGCACCCGGCATTAGCATAGAAAGTTTCGATAAACGATACTTATATAACGTCAAAGGCCGCAATAACCAGGACGCAAACCATCTTATAATATACAACTATAGCTTATGACATACACAGAAAGCGATTTGATAGTACCGGTCTTATCACTCCTCGCGGAAGCGGGTGAGCAAGGCATGACAACGACTGAAATTAAAGATACGCTATTAAATCAATTGGAACTTTCCGAGGAAGATTTACGAATCTTAAGCGGCCGTAGTGATTCGCATTTCAGTCAGCAGGTGCGCAATTTAGTTTCGCACGATACATTAACCAGGAAAAATTTGGCACGTTACGAACCGGGTCGTCCCAGTGGACGATTCTGGATTACAAAAAAGGGCAGGGAATATCTGTCGGAACATTCCGGCGATTTCGAATTCCTGGTAAGCAGCGGATTCACTGAGGCACAACGCAAGGCGGTTATTGAAACCGATTTTAAAGACCTGGTGATTGAAGAGGGGCACTTTATACCGGCCAATCAGGTTCAGAAGCGTAAACGATCCCGTAAATTAGCCAAAATCGCCCGTGAACATTATGCTCGAGACGGCAAACTTTGGTGCGCTGGCTGTAATTTCAGCTTTGATGACTTTTACGGCGAAAGTGCCAATAACTACATTGAAATTCATCACCTAAAGCCGATTCATACTTATAAAACCCAAGATGTCGAACAAACACTCAAAGAGGCTCTAGAAAACGTACGCCCGCTCTGCGCGAACTGCCACCGAATGGCTCACAGGGGTAAAGATAGCGTTTTAAGTGTTGAGCAGTTACGCGAGTTAGTGTTATCAAACGGAAAATTTGAGATTCCCACCTCCTGAAGTTCCCTTAATAATATTTAATTCGCATATAATGGTTTTTATGGACAATGCCAACGAAACACCGAATTTACAGCCGCGTCCAGAGCGTAATCATCTTAGCGCTCTTTACGCAGATCAAGAAGAGATTGATGTCAGATTCGGGTATATTGCCGAAGATTTAAGACTAGATAAAGTAGAAGCTGGAGTTCTAGGTGTCCCATCTTATCATTTACTCAAGAAAATGGGAGCTGCAGTAATTAATTATTTCTGTGAAGGTATGGATTCTCGATTCAAAATTTTTTACGGTAAACGCTAGATATATTTATTGAGAGAATATAAACTTAACTATTTCGCTGTTTACAGCTCATCAGCACGACTTTTATGAATTCGTGGATAGTTTAGGCGGGAACAGAAAAATTCGTAGAGCAATATTGCCAGCGTTAGGCTGGCAATATTGGATGACTACACTTTTACATTCCAAGTAGTGTTAATAGATATACTGGAAATAGCTAGCCGGTACGGTTCGTGAGCTGACTACGTTCCAGCCGCGGTAATTCATTTCGCTTACTGTTACTGTACCGTCGCCGTTTACAGCTTCTACATAGGCTACGTGATTACCTCGTTGTCCGACAGCCCCTACACGCGGCGAGGAACCTGTTGATATACCTTGAGCTCGAGCCCGTGAGACCCAAGTAATTGCATTGCCTAGATTATTCGGCAAATCAGGTCGGCGATTCTTTACATACCACGTACAGTAACCGTGATAATAGGTGTTCCCAGCTGATGACCCTCTGTTAAAAGAGCTCGTCACTCTAGGAGCCGTGTTGGTTTGCGCTTGGCGATTTGTGCCTGCGCTGTTTCGAGGCTTCCGGTTCGCAGATGGAGCCGGAGCCGGCGGTTCAGGTACATCACGTTGTTTTAATTCTTCATCAGGCAAAGGAATAGTCACATTCACGCCCGGTTTTACTATGTCAGGATGTTCAACGTGTGGATTCTTGGCATATATCCGCTGCCAAGTCGTATTATATTTCTTTGCGATATCGATCAGCGTTTCTCCGTCATCAACGATATGCTTTTTTGGGCTTGGAGCCGGAGCCGGCTGTTCGGCAATCTGTTTCTTTTCTATGGTCTTTTCAACGAGTTCCAACATTTTGAACTCATCATTAAGGCTTATTGAATCACCAAGTAGTGTGTGATTCAGTGTCTCAGCGCTTACGCGCTCTGAGCTTGTGGCCAATATGGCTGCACATACAAATACACCCGCCAAAACTGCGGTTATACGCATGTATTTAAACCCTCCTAAAACAATTACTAATTAAATCAGTATTACCATAAACGGTATTACTGGTATGTGCTTTTCCACCTCACATGAAGAAAAGTCACGATGATTAATCATACACGTAATAAATTTCATGTCAAGCCTTGTCCCTTTAAATAATGTCTAGCCTCAATTTATAAGGGTCGGGCGAACAATTGTCTGTTATTATGTAATCCATGTCGAAAAAGCCGATTTCTATAAAAATAAAACGCTTTGATACTGATTTGCCAATGCCCAAAAAACACTCTTCCAAAGCCGCTTGTTTTGATCTTTATGCTCGCCTGGAAACAGTGATTGAGCCGGGGGATATAGGGTATATTCCGCTCAATGTAGCAATTCAAGTGCCTGATGATTACTGGGTGATGGTGGCGGCTCGCAGCTCGCTTCATAAGCACGGTTTGTGGTTGGCTAATGGTATAGGCATCGGCGATGCGGACTTCAGCGGCGATGATGACGAATACAAATTAGCTGTTTATAACTTTATTGATACGCCCGTGACCATAGAAAAGGGTGATCGTATCGCCCAAATGATGGTTTTGCCGGTTCTCGAACTTGATGTAGAAGAAGTGGCTTCATTCAATAAGCCTTCACGTGGTGGTTTTGGTTCAACCGGCAAATAGAATAGCTGTAATAGGGTTGGGGCTAATACCGCATTGTGGCTGCAACTAGCGCCCGGCCAGGTGCCTTAGATTCGATAATATTCAATATCTTGCTGCCATTTCTCCAGGCCTGTTGAGCAATATAGTCAATAGCTTGACTGATTTTATCGGCCGGAAAGATAATCTTCATCACTTGTTCGGTATTGTCACGTACCGTATCGGTCGTTTTTCTTGTTAACGCAAGCAGGAGAGTGCCAGCACGACCCGATTCGGCCGCATCTTTAATATTAGCGAACTGAGTGGTAGCCCGATCAGGATCTTCTCCTTGAAGGCGTTCGAAATCTTCTATAGCTTTTTGATGACGAATTTCAATTACTTCCTCGTGAAGTATGGCCTGGGTTTGATGATGGAGTTCAGCGGTATTGCTTTCAGTAAAATTACCACGAGCAAAAGCCTTTAGTATGTTTCCGTGCTTAGACAGTGACTTGAATTCGCTAACTTCAGCCTCAACACCAGCCAGAATTAGAGGCAGAGAAGTATCGATGTGCTTATTCATCATTGCGTCAAGAATACGGAGGTATTGCTCTTTTTCTGCATTTCCGCTGTCTTTACCAGCACCATGACCGTGAAACATAGCCTCACTACCGCCCGAAGGACCGCGCATTCCAGCCCGCACACTCATTCCTGCGCCGCTATGAAACTGAATAGATTTTGTATGCATTTCATCTACATTCAAAGCCTCGCTTACACTTTTAGGCAGCTCTGCATCCATAAGCTCCAGGCCGTAACTGTCACCACGGTATAAACGTGGGTTTTTAAGTGATACCAGCAGTACATAATATGGCTGCATATCTTCACACAGACCGTATATTGGTGCCAGGTGAAAATGGTCATCAACCGCAACATATTCATCGCTATCAACCGGCAGATGAGTTACCTCGAACATATCCGGCCGGGCAGTAAGGATAAACGACTGGCTCAAATTTTCCCAAAATAATTTATCATTCAATAAAGCCTCGCACTGATCTTTGAAATATTTATTAAAAGGGTTGTGTTTGTCACGATTATTAAGTGTTTCGAGTGCTTTATTCATCAGATTCTTAAAGCGTGTCTGGTCTTCGTGCATATTTGGCGGAGTTGCTACTTTGTGCGAAGGCACATACATCGTTACGGCGGGACCTCCGGTTGCATTTTCTAAAAGTGAGGTAATCCGCTCTGATGATAATTTATTCATGTATTACTCCTTTATTTGTTACAGTTTTAGCGTAGAGCACATTTGGTGCCATGGCAGTAAAGTAACTAACAAATCGACCTATAGTGATGAATATAGACAACTTGCTTGCAAGATATCCGTTAATAACGGATCAAATTAACCATAAAGAGCTGCGTATAATATTGAGCCAGCTTGAACTGGCGCTTAAAGAAGCTCAGGGAAGTGTCGTGGAGTTTGGCTGCTACACCGGAACAACATCTTTGTTCATTCAAAGATTACTGGTAGCCGGCGACGTCAAAAGGGAGTTTCATGTTTACGATTCGTTCGAAGGTCTACCGGCAAAAAGTGAAGCCGATAAAAGTCCGGCCGGAGAGCAGTTCACCACTGGCAAGCTAAAGGCCAGTAAACAGGAGTTTGTCAGACAATTTAAAAAAGCCTCTTTGCCGCTGCCGATAATCCATAAAGGCTGGTTTGATACTCTGTCAGCGGCTGATGTACCTAGCCAGATAGCCTTCGCTTTTTTGGATGGTGATTATTACGATTCAATAAAAACGAGCCTGGCTTTAGTTGCGGAGAAATTAACTCCTGGAGCCCGCATAGTCGTAGACGACTACATGTCAGAAGCCCTGCCAGGAGCCAAAAAAGCCGTGGACGAGTGGTGCAATTCAAGAGGTTTGACACCTCAAGCAGTCGCTAGCCTTGCTATCATAAAAACCGCTATCTAGAATTTATTATTAGCGGTGATGGTAAGGATGGCCGTTTGCAATCGCCAGTGCACGGTAAAGCTGTTCAGCCACTAATAATCTTGCGATTTCGTGCGGAAAAACAAGTTTTGACAAAGACCAGACGGTATCAGCCCGCCTACGCACCATATCATCAACCCCATAAGCTCCGCCTATCACGAACGTCACTTCCGGCCTTATACTTCGCCAAGTCTCAAGTTTTGCGGAAAATTCTTCTGAGCTCCATTCAGTTCCACGCTCGTCGAGCAGCACAACCCAAGTGGAATCGGACAACAATTGAAGTATTTTGTGAGCTTCTTCGGCTTTTGCTGAAGCAGAATCTTTACGTTTTAAATTAGCCACAGCCCGAAAACTAAAATTACTCCATCGCTGGAGGCGTGTAATGTAAGTTTCGTATTCTTTATGTAAACCGTCTGTGAGTTCGCCTCCAACAGCGATAAGACTTATCTTCATAGCCATAACAGTGTAGCAAATACAGCATTTGTGAAGTATCTCATAGTTTATAATCAAAAACTTCTTTGTAATAAACAGTGTTAATAGTTAAGAGTTAACTAAGGAGGTTGTGATGATACTAAACATAATTGCGTGGATTATTTTGGGTGGTGTAGCAGGATGGATTGCCTCAATGATCATGGGCACCGATGCCGAACAGGGAATTGGCGGTAATATTGTGGTAGGTATAATCGGCGCGTTCATTGGCGGCATGATATCACGGATGCTGGGCGGTGGAGATTTCAACGCCTTTAGTCTGAGCGGTCTTCTGCTTGCAATACTGGGATCAGTTATCCTGCTGTTCTTTGTCAAGATGTTCTCAAGAACACCGAACGCCTGATATAACAGGTGTCATTAAACTAAATATAGCCTGACACAAGGCAGAAAGCGTGGCCGCAAATGATTGGCAGATTATTTTCAAGAAGAAAGAGAGACAAGTATAAAGAGTACGAGGATTGGCGCTGGTACGAAGACCCTTATAAGTCTGTTTTATAGAGGTTATTAGTCACGCCTGAGGGCTACTACCGGATCTTTACGGGCAGCCCTCAGCGCCGGTGCAGCTCCGAATATAATCCCGACCAGCACACTAACACCGGTAGCAATAACTATTACCGGCGGTGTAATTACCGGCTGGAGATCAGTAAAGATTCGCAGCAGATAATTAGCCAAGCCTGAACATATGATACCGATAATCCCGCCGGCGAGGCTTAGTACGACCGCTTCAATAACGAATTGACCGAGGATTTGCTGATTGGTTGCTCCGATAGCTTTTCGGATACCGACTTCCTCGGTACGTTCAGTAACTGATACCAGCATAATGTTCATTATTCCTATGCCGCCTACAATCAGTGAGACTGCCGCCACACCGGCGATCAAAGCTGTGAGAAGATCAAGAATTGTATTAGCTACGGCCAGGTTTTCCTCTTGGCGCAAAACAGTAAAATTCTGTTGACCAGCCCTGGTTTGCAGCAAAGTATCTTTGACCGATTCGGCAAGAGCGTACGTTTTGCTGTCATCTTTTGGAAGAGCGAGTATCTGATAAATTTGCAACTCGCTGTCTGTCAGTGACTTGGATGCTTCATAGGGAATAAATACTGCGTTGTTATAGTCAACCGTCGGAGTAAGCGGGCTGGTAACGAATTCTTCGAATACACCACGAACCATAAAGCTGGTACCGCGGATTTCCATACTTTTGCCAATTGGCACATTTTCTTTGAAAACTCTTTCAGCAATCCTTTTACCAATCACCGCGACCGGCCGGCTGCTGTCGACTTCATCGAAAAACGTTCCATATTCAAGTTCTTGATTTAAGAGTTTTGGTGCATTAGGCACCGTACCGATAATAAATGCATCCGTGTATGTGGTTTCGTCATAAACCAGGGCACTATTCACCAGATTGAAGGGAGCCGCTTGGCTGGCTTGAGGCAATTTGGCGATCATTTGCCAATCTTTTTCATTAAGATTACCGGCGTTGACAACATTGAGCAGATTATATCCGGTGATATTGCCGTCGCTGTCACGATTGACCGCCTTGCCGGGACGGACGGTAATTAAGTTTGGACCCATTTGGTTAATTTGTCTTAACACTTCTTGCTTTGCACCTTCTCCAATGCTGACCGTAGTCACTACGCTAGTAACACCGATGATAATTCCCAGCATTGTCATAAAACTGCGCCACTTTGCACTCTTAAGCGATGCTAACGCCATTTTGAAGTTTATTTTCCACATCATGACTTGGATTTATCCTTCTTTTTTTGACGTTGCGAATACTTCTTAGGCTTTGTCGTTTTCTTCTTGCTGCGTTTTTTACTGCCAGATTTCGGTTTGGGCTCGTCCTGGATTGCCTGCATTAGGGTCGACACGCCTGCCAGGTCATCTTCCACGGTAGTACGGGGAGCAAAATACATGCTGCGGCGCAGCCTTTCGTGAATTTCGCCAACTTCTGATTTTTCATCGGCAATTATTTCACCGTCATGCATAAATACCACCCGAGAAGCATAGCGTGTAAGCTCAGGGTTGTGAGTAACCATCAGGATGGTGTTGCCAGCCTTATGGACATCGCTTAACAGCTCCATAACCAATCGCGACGACACGCTGTCAAGGTTACCCGTCGGCTCATCGGCAATTACAATGTGCGGATTATTTACCAATGCCCGGGCAATCGCCACTCGTTGGGCCTGTCCGCCACTTAACTGACGAGGATAGAAATACTCTCTGTCCGCAAGCCCAACACGCTCCATCATTTCGGCTGCCCGTTTCAGGCGCCGTGTTTGCGTCATTCCTTTGTAGGCGAGGGGAAGGGCTACATTCTCCAAAGCCGTCAGTTTAGGTAATAGATGGAAAGACTGAAATACAAAGCCAACCGTATCGCGGCGGACCTTAGCACTCCTTCGAGCCCTCAAACGCGAAACATCACGGCCGTTTAGCTTGTAAGCGCCGTGTGTCGGCCGGTCAAGAACGCCAATAACATTAAGGAGCGTCGATTTACCAGAACCGCTCGGGCCCATAATCGCCACAAACTCACCATGTTCAATAGTGAGGTTAACCTCGTCCAACGCAACCGTCGTGGCGTCACCGAAGCCGTATAGCTTACTTACTTCTTCCAGTTCAATAATTGCCATTCATAATAGTGTACCCCTGTTTTATAAAAAAGTTCAAGGTGTTAATTGTAGTAATTTTAGGTATAGTAAAATAGGCAAGCATGGAGGGGTGCAGGAGTGGTTGAACTGGCACGCCTGGCCACCGCCTAAAGGCGGGGTCCCGCCACAGGCGGGAAAAGTGTATATTAATAATCAAATGTTTACCGTTTATATACTGCAGAGTGAACGCAATCAGAAATACTATATCGG
Source organism: uncultured Candidatus Saccharibacteria bacterium (assembly GCA_964537935.1). Taxonomy (GTDB): domain Bacteria; phylum Patescibacteriota; class Saccharimonadia; order Saccharimonadales; family CAZICT01; genus CAZICT01. The sequence continues at coordinate 206,440 of CAZICT010000001.1, forward strand.
ACATACGGCAGATATAAACCAGAGGTTAAAAAGCCATAATTTAGGCCATACGAAATCGACCAAGGCTTTTAGGCCGTGGAAAATCATTTATACTGAATCTGTGCCGTCTAGACAGTTAGCGTATAAAAGAGAACAACAAATAAAGAAATATAAGGGCGGTCGAGCATTTAAGGAATTGATCCAGTTGTAAGTTGGAAGGGTGTCCGAGTGGTTGAAGGAGCACGCTTGGAAAGCGTGTGTATGGGCAACTGTACCGTGGGTTCGAATCCCATCCCTTCCGCCAGGTATATTGACTATTTTTTTAACTCAGGATAATAATTATCGTTCGTTAATGAATACATAAAAACGAGTCCGTTCCTAAAAAGTGCGACAGAAGCACAGCTACGCGCCATTAGGGCGGCGGAGTGGCTTGACCCGGATGATTCCTTAAAGATAGTTGCAGAAATATACTCTGATGTTCTGGAACACGACAACCCGCTATCCGAAGACACACTTTCTGCTGTTGCTAAAAACATTTTTGTTGCAGTATGGAGCCGTGTTTCAACCGATAGAGAGTTTCCGGCGCGCGGACCGATTCCTGACGCCGCTTTGGATTTACGTGATGAGCTGAGGCCTAAGGGAGCTGGTCTTGAATGGCTTCCTGACGAAGTAATTTTTGTCTGAGAGATTATTTTACGAGCGTACCGACAGGATTGCCTGAAACGATCTTCACAATATTATCGGGTTCGGTTGAGTTAAAGACGATAACCGGCATATCCTGCTCCATGGCAAGCCCCAACGCTGCCTTATCCATAACTTTTATGGCGCCGTTTTCTACTGCTTCTTGGTAAGTTACGTCTGACAACTTTACTGCATCGGTGTGCTTGTGCGGGTCTTTGTCGTAAACTCCGTCAACTTTTGTGGCCTTTAGTACCACTTCGCAATCAAGCTCAAGCGCCAGGGCAACCGCTGCAGTGTCATGGGTAAAATATGGCCTTCCCAGGCCGCCGGCAATGATAATTACTCGACCGCGCTGGAGGTGTTTCTCTGCCAAACGATAAGAGAATGATTCGGCAACCTGAGTCGCAAAAATATTACTCATACAACGGGTTTGCACATCATTGGCTTCAAAAATATCAGTCAACGCCATCGAATTAATCAAACCGCTGAGCATACCCATCTGATCGGCAGTAACCCGACGAATACCGTGCCCGGCAACTTCGGCACCGCGAACCATGTTTCCGCCGCCGACTACAATTACAACTTCGCAGCCTTTGTCGGCTATTTTTTTGATTTCTTGAGCGAGATATTTCCCGACTTCCGGGTCAACACCCACTTCGTGCTTTCCGGCTAGTTGTTCTCCGGAAAACTTAACTAAAATTCGTTTGTATTTCATCAAAGACCTCCTCCCAGAATAACAAAAAACCCAAAATCCACGCTATACTTGATGGCATGAAGATATATTCCTGGAATATAAACGGCATTCGAGCCGTTCTAAGAAAAGGTGCGCTACAGTCTTTTATAGCCGAACATCAGCCGGACATCCTGTGCCTGCAAGAAACAAAAGCTCAACAAGGACAAGCAGAAGTAGATTTTCCGGATTACATCGAATATTGGAATTCCGCTGAACGCAAAGGCTATTCCGGGACGGCAATCTTTACCAAAATAAAGCCTCTGGCCGTTATCAATGGTTTGCCGGAAGATATTTTGGATGAATTCAAATTAACAGCTGATGATTACGGCGATCCAAATAAAGAAGGCCGGGTTATAACCGCAGAATACGACAAATACTATGTCGTAACGGTCTACACGCCTAATGCAAAGGATGATTTGACGCGTGTTCCGCTTAGGCACAAACATTGGGATCCGGCATTTTTGGCGTACTGCAAGCAGTTAGAACGTAAAAAACCGGTTATTTTCTGTGGCGACCTGAACGTAGCACATACTCCTGATGATCTTGCAAACGACAAGGCAAATATCGGGAAAAAAGGATTTACATTCGAAGAGCGGGAAGGCTTTCAAAATTTTATAGACGCCGGTTTTGTCGACACGTTCCGTATGTTCAAACAGGGAAAAGGCTACTACACGTGGTGGAGCCATTTTGCCAAAGCACGTGAACGCAATGTCGGCTGGCGGATTGATTATTTCCTTGTATCAGGAAGCTTGAAGAACAATATAAAAGCCGCCGAAATCCATCCGGAAGTTATGGGTTCAGACCATTGCCCGGTAAGCATTGAGATAAATACCTAGCCTTTTAAAAAACAAGCATTAGTAGAATAAATACTGGTACAGATTTAAGGTATAATTAAGTATGCATTACCCGGGTTTATCAATCAAAGACGAGGCATCAACGCCATTAGAAGAGCTATTGGCAGTTGATATAGCGCGCACCGAACTGACGATAGGCGATCATGAAGAGTTCGGGTGCGCTCCAGGGGTTTTGAAAGTTTCTAAGCAGCTGGGCTCTGCGTGTCTTGAGAGAAGATTTAAGTCATATGACAAAGCAGAGAGTCTTATCGATCTCGCAGAAGGTCTTACGCAAAAAATCGCTCCTACCCTCAGCCGTCTGGAACAGCATCGACTGGAGCAGCAAAAAGCTTTGTACGATATATCAGGCTCAAATGGGGACTTTGCACATAATAGAATTACACGCTATGAGACAACCATGCACTCAATTCAGCGATCCATCACTGAGGTGTTTCGTCCTATCAAAGAAACAGAAAGAACGGATTGGTTCGGTTTTTTGAATGAAGAGACTACGATTGCTCTAATAAACCGCCTTTGCCATCCTTGGATTGCTGCTATAAGAGCACCGATACACCATGACATGAGAAGATATGACAGACGTCAAAACTATGACGTGCTGGTTGCAGTTAGCAGTCCAGAAGAAGGCTCATCAAGGACGGCGCGCCTGCAGGTAAAATCCAGAAAAGATAAGAATGAACAGTCGTATGACGAAGATATTAAGATAATTTACGCCAACCTGCTATACGACCATTGGATAAATGGCGAAAAAGCAAGGCTAAAAACCGCTATTTTGCTTCAAAAAGAATTTCAGGGAAAAGCATCTCCTGAAGAAATTGAGCAGCTTGATGCGATTACAAGGGAATTGATTTGGGATCTTTAGTTTTTATCTGACATAATATGACCATGAAAGCCCTGACCTTGTTATTTTTGCTGAAAGAAGACAAAGTATTGCTGGCTATGAAAAAACGTGGTTTTGGCGCAGGGCGCTGGAACGGCGTTGGCGGCAAGCTTGATGCTGGCGAAACAGTAGAGCAGGCTCTGGTGCGCGAAACCCAGGAAGAAATATCCGTAACGCCGTTAGTTTATGAAAAAATGGCCGAAATAACTTTTAATGAATTCCATAATGACCAGCCGTCACAGATGTTGGTGCATATTTACACGGCTTCCTCCTGGGAAGGGGAGCCGACCGAATCGGAAGAAATGTCGCCTCATTGGTTCAATAAAAACGAACTGCCGTTTGATGACATGTGGCCTGACGACTCGTTCTGGCTGCCCCAAGTCCTGGAGGGCAAAAAGCTTCGCTGTGAGTTCACATTAGACGAAAACGACACTATAATTTCCTCTGAAATAGCTGAAGTCACAGAGTTTTGATTATGAAACAACGCCCATTCGCAGTCTTTGACATCGACGGAACACTAATCCGTTGGCAGCTTTATCACGCCATCGCCGATTCGCTTGCTAAGAGCGGGCATTTAAAAAAATCAATCTACGATGAAGTCCGTAATGCTCGCATGTCGTGGAAGCGGCGCGAACATGGTGATGCCTTTAAGGTTTATGAATCTCGTATGGTTGAAGCCTATGAACAAATGTTCGAAAGCCTCAGTGTAGAACAATTTTTAGAAGCTGCCGAACTGGTATTTACAGAATACAAAGACCAGGTTTATACCTATACCCGGGCTTTGATTTCTTCGCTCAAAAAGCAGGAATATCTGATGTTTGCGATTTCCGGATCGCAGCATGAAGTAGTTAAGATGATAGCCGATTATTATGAATTTGATGACTTTCAAGGCACTGTTTACGAGCAGGCAGACGGACGTTTTACTGGCCAAAAGCAAGTGGCATCACACATTAAGCAAACAGTGCTTCAGCGGTTGATTAAAAAACATAACGCAACCTTAAAAGGAAGTATCGGGGTAGGCGATAGCCCGGGTGATATTCCGATGCTCGAGATGGTCGAAAATCCAATTGCCTTCAATCCGGACAGTAAACTATTTGCCGCTGCTGCAGACAATGGCTGGGAGATCGTAATCGAGCGTAAAAATGTGGTGTATGAACTGGAGCCGAAGAACAACAACTACGTTCTTAAGAAATAATTAGTTTAATTATTTTTCTGTTGATTGCGCTGTATAAGTTTTATAGTTTTGTGCAAGCCGTAGAGCGCGGTTCCGGTCACTAATATACCGGCACCGATTTCGCCTTTGTGTTTATTTGCGCTTTTAAGCAATACCCGGAATCTGCCATCTTCCTCTTGGGTTACTTCACCAAAATCGTTTATATCATGCGTATGTTCGTCACCGTTGATATCCTTCAGTGTGCCATGAAGTTCATATCTTTCCCTTAAGCCTGGAAATTTTTCCTCAAGTCCGCGCCTGCATAAATCAATAATGTCAGTAATACCTTGCTTGATAACTCCCGGATTATCGCCATTCACTACCAGCAAATCTTCGTCTGTTGCTTCGTTAAACTGCTCTGTCATATATCAAGTTATAACATATAAATAATCAGTTGTCTAAAACATAGACTAATGGTTCAGGCAATGGGTCTTCTAGATTTTCAAACACTTCATCAATAAGCAGTTGAGCAAAGTCTTCATCGTAATCAGCGGTCTCTTCAAAATTGGTTAAATAGAATTTGGCTTGAGCGAACCACACTGGAAAAAGACGGGTCATAAGATGAGCCAGTTCATGGATTATAATTCTGGCGGCTTTTTGGTTCGGATCACCGTGTCCTTCAAGCCATCCTGGAGCTATACCAATCCAGAATGGACCCGGCGACCCGTTGGACGCTAGTGTGAAAAATGGATTATCAATATCAAGATTACCGTCGTGAATAAGCGGAGCAGTTATGCCGCGGCCGACAAATTGTTCACCTGGCTTTATATCATCCTTATGAGTACGTGGTACCAAAAGCCCGTTTCTGTAATAAAAATGCGGTTTACTTACCGGAGATAAATTAAGCAGCGCTCCCTCTCGTTCTCGTCCAATTACCATACGTTCGTAATAGCATTCGACCAGCGTACGGATTTGAGGATTATCCGAATTATGGCGCAAATCAAACAGAAGGCTGAGTAATTCATCGAATTGCTGAGGGTCAAATTCAATCGGCCCATCACTCCGCAGTTTGATATTCAAACCTGTCATTTGGCTCTCGTACATGCCAATTTCATAAAAATTCATGTACCTTTCTGCGCCTAATACAGGGTTAGGAAAAGGTGTTTCAACTTCTTCATCTTCGGGCTCACTGACAATATCAGGCGGTGGTAAAAGTACGGTATTGGACTGCTCCCGGTGTGTCTCTATCTCTTCGGTTTGCAGTTCTTCCAGTGGGGGCAGCTCTTCGTCGCAACCATTAGGCATGATAATAAGCTGTCCTTCTACAGGTTGAGCGATATCGCCACCGCTGCAGGCTGTCAGCGCTACTGACCCCAGCACAGCAATCGCCGTACATCGACGCCACCAGTTATTGTATTCCGGAGTTGTTATATCCTCCTTCATTAATACCAGCATACCGTAAATTACTATTGCGAAGTGTTGTTGTTTATGTGTCAATATGTGTATGGAGCAAGAATTTTGGCAAAAACAAACTGATGGGAAGCCACTTTTTCCTGACATGTTGTGGAGTCGGCCGGAAAACAAGTTCCAAGCCGGGAAATTATTGATTATCGGGGGCAACTTACATGGCTTTGCTGCACCTGCCGAAGCTTACCATGCGGCCGAAAAGGCCGGTGTAGGGACATCCCGGGTGATACTCCCGTTGGCCGTAAAAAAAATCGTCGGACATATATTGGAGAATGGTGAATTTGCCGCGAGTAATCCCAGCGGCAGCTTTGCCCAGCAAGCCTTGTCTGAGTTTCTCGACCATGCCCTGTGGGCGGATGGAGTGTTGTTTGCCGGAGATCTGGGCAGAAATTCCGAAACCGCCATTGTCATAGAAAAATTTACGGGCAGATACAGCAGTCCTTTGGTGCTAACCAAGGGTGCAGTTGATTATTACGTCCAGTTTTCTAAACAGCTTGAAGACAAACGGAATCATTTGCTGGTAATAACTATTGCCCAGCTACAAAGGTTGGCAATTAATCATAGATTTACCACCGCTTTTACGTATCAGATGACCCTGCAGCAACTTATCCAGGCACTTCATCAGTTCAGCTTGCAAAACAATATTTATCTGGTTACCAAATACCATGACAACATTCTGGTTGTCGTTAACGGAGAAGTAGCGATTCACAAATTAAACAGCAACAAAGAGGCCTGGCGGGTAGCTACAGCTGCGGCAGCCGCTACCTGGTGGCTGCAAAACCCACAGCAACCCTTCAAGGCTATAACAACCGCCGTTTATGAAGCTTTTAGCAGCTGATTTTAAACTCAGGGCTATATATTAATTTCAATAGTCGCTGGTGCCGCGGGAGAGAATCGAACTCTCACAAGGTTGCCCTTACGGGATTTTGAGTCCCGCGCGTCTACCAATTCCGCCACCGCGGCACAAGCCATTATTGAAGCAACGCGTAAACTTAAATAGTCTTTGGCGTCGAATTATTAAGTATCCAAGAACCGCATTATTGTACTACACTAGTCCAAAGAGGGGCAAAAATTCACCCTTAAGCACTATTAATTTTGAACGTTTTATTATATAATAATATCGTCTATGAGTAATTACTCCAACCCATTATTTCCATCGAACAAAGACGACGATTCATCTAAGCCGGGCCCGAAGCCACATAACAAGCCGGGAGCAGATGAAGCGGTGGAGTTATTGCGCCAAAAAATCAACAAACTTTATGGCAAAGAACCGGACGCTAAAGAAGAAATTAAAGAGGCTAAAGCTCACACCCGTCCACAGTCTAAGCATCAGCAGTTTATGTTCAACCTCAGCAATTCCGGAAAGTCTTTAGCTGAGATACAAACCGAATGGCACAACTATTATGTTGGGCTACCTGATGAAGAAAAACATCAGGTTTGGCAAGAGTTTTACGCCGACCACGGCCGATCGGTTAGTTATCAGTCACCCAATGCTAATCCAAATCAACAGCCTATTTCAGCAGCTGCTGATAAGCCACAGGTCCACCATATAACGCCCGGGAGCAGTATTCAGGAGACCGACAAGCGTACAAAGAAGCAAATCAAATCGTCTATTATCCGAAATATAAAAAGTCGCTCTCAAAGCTCACAGCAAAAACAGAGCCCGCTTAAATCGTTAATGTTCGGGTTTGGCATGGGAATGATTGTGTTGGTAATCATGCTGTTCGGCTTTTTTAACGAGCGATTTATTGCCCCGTTTATAACGCCTAGCCGGAATGTCAGTATCACACCAATAGTCGCTGGCAGCAGCACAACCGTAAGTCCTGATCCGAAAATCATTATTCCAAAAATTAACGTCGAGATTCCGGTTATATTTGATGAACCTTCCATAAGCGAAGATGCGATTCAGCGTGCACTCGAAGAAGGAGTAGTTCACTATGCCACCACCTCCAAGCCGGGCGAGAAGGGAAATGGTGCTATCTTTGGTCATTCAAGCAATAACATTCTCAACCGCGGAAAATATAAGTTTGCATTTGCTTTACTAAACCGACTGGAAGAAGGCGACACCTTCATAGTCCAACACAATAGCAAACAATATGTTTATAGGATTTATAAAACCCATGTCGTACCCCCAACGGAAGTTTCGGTACTTAACCCTCAGGAAAAACCGGCTACTATGACGCTTATCACCTGTGATCCGCCGGGCACCAGCCTGAACCGGCTTGTTGTCGTAGGTGAACAGATTAGCCCCGATCCGGGAATTAATGTGGCCAGTACCGCCAAGAAAGTTGACGAAAAGGCGGCAGTTCTACCGAGCAATGCTCCTTCGCTTTGGGATAGAATCACAAACTGGTTTTAAGGATTTAGCGATCGGCCGTGATGCGCATATGGGTTTGTAAAAACTCAGCACGTCCTTCGACAGCCGTTGACGGACCGATAGTGTAGAGGCGGCTATAATCCCGGTCATAGAAAGGCTTAAATGCCGCATATGAAGCACTGAGTTGCCGCTTGTTTATACCATCGTAATCAATCATGTATAACTTATTTTGACTCACATACGCCAAACGATGACCATCTATCCAGCTTGCTATTTGATTGGCTGGTAATGCTTCATCGACAGTAAAGCGATATTGCTTGTCAAACTCAGCATCAAAAATCGCAAACTCACGACCGGACTGCACTGAGATAAAACGCGTATTTGACGAAAATGACAAGTGTCGAGGCTCGCCATCAGTTCTAAGTAAAGCTACCGGCATCGGACCAATATCGGATTTATCACGAGCCGCATCAAACCCGTTTTCATAAATATAGATAATCTTCCCGGATTTGGCACCGACCGCCATATACCACCGGTCATCATAACGGGCAATATCAAGCAGATAGCCATTTGCCGATACCGGCAGGTTGCGCAAATCGTAAATGTCATCGCCTGTTTTAATTTTGACAGTAACTTCATCTTTCTGACCGGTATCAGCAACGAAGATCAATTCGTTATCACCGTGTGATTTATAGGCCAGAACTCCGTCAGTTACAAGCTTAAGCTCGGTGTCAGGATATGCAGCCGCGAATAGTCGCTTCGACTCTGAATCATGCAAATAAAAGCGATCAAACTTCTTGTCCTGCAAGCTAACATTAGTGAACTGCACATCTTTATATGTTGACGTTATATTGAAGCTTCGCTTAGGGTCTTCGTGATCAACCATGACGAACTCATGCCCGCCTTCGAAATCATGACGCAATAATAAGTGCCTATTATCGTTTGACCACTCGACAACTTTTAGGGAGACCGTTTCTGCATTGCCGCTAAATAAACCTGGGTCAAGTTTCGCAGTACGCATAAATGGTTCGTCAGGAGACAGATCGAACACGTCAAACTCCAGAGGTTTTGTACTGTTCTGAATTATTACCCATCTTCTATCCGGACTTTGTGAAGCCAAAGCTGGCTGCGCTGCGTATAAGTGGGTATTGGTACTTTCCAGCTTTTCTGGGACAAGGAAAGGGTAAACCAGACGTTCGATTTTTCCTCCGTCAAGATTGAATGTCCGGCTCCATGAATGATAACCTTCGCGTCTTAACTCAACTGTGTACTGACCTTCAGGCAGAACAAATCGCCCGCCGGTGCGGCCCTTCAGTTCACCATTAATGAAAATTTCGGCCGATTCAGGATGGGCATCAACAAACAACAAGCCGTTTTGTATGATTTCTCCGGTGTTGCGATCGATGTCATACCCAGTCGCCTGGTAGAAAAGAGTTGTAGCGGCAAATGTCAAAGCAGTAGCAATGAGTCCATACCCGACAAACAGGCGAATACGGTGCGAACGGCGCTTTTTGGGGTCAAGAAAATCCATAGATTAATACATAATAGTATAGCGTATAAAGATATAGAAGTTATTATTAAAGATAAGCAGTTAGGTATTGCGGGTTTTATTGATAGCCGCTAAGATGGAGATACTGGATAAAACATTGAGGGTAAAAACATCAGTGGGCAATCGAACAAATGTGATTGTAATTAACGGCAAGCGATACGATGCGCGAACCGGAAAACTACTACAAGAAACAACCGACCATACTCAAACAAAATCAAAACCGAGAACACCTGCGGCACCAAGCGGCGTGGTTGACGGCTTTAAAAAGCCGAACCGTTCAAGGAAACAGGTTCATGCACATACTGTTCACGGAAAACAAACCCGTTCACAAACTTTGATGCGCCACAGCGTAAAAAAGCCATCGCAATCAAAGCATATACCTACTCAGACTTCACTAGCCGCTTCGCCGGTTCAGAAAAAGCAGCATCCGTTTGTTAACGCCGTCAGAATGCAGCGCTCGGCCGATTTCCAAAAAAGTCATCTGGTATCCAAATTCAACCCTAAGGATTTTGCACCTGTAAAACAATCGCTTGAACATGTTCCCGTGGCTGAGGCTCCGCCGGCACAGGCACCGCCTGCAGATGCTCCCCGCCATTTACAAAGCAAAAAGCATGACTTTGAGGCAGCGCTTGCTAATGCTAATTCCCACCAGGAAAAACCGTTGCCAAAAAGAAAATTGCTGCATAAATTGACCGATAAGCTCCGAATTTCGCCTAAGCTCGCCAGCGCAGGAAGTGCGGCCCTGGCTATCGTACTGCTTGGCGGTTTCTTTGTTTATCAGAATATTCCAACACTTGCCATGCGTGTTGCCGCTACTCGGTCAGGTGTAAATGCTCATCTGCCCGAATATCAACCGGCCGGTTTTGCCATGAGCGGTCCAATTCAGTACAGTCCCGGCCAAATTAGTATCAGTTTCCGCTCAAACACCGACAATCGTGAATATAAACTAACCCAGCGAACCTCTAGCTGGAACAGCGAAACCCTCTTAGAAAACTTTGTGGCCACCAATCGACGTCAATATCAAACTTTTCAGGATAAAGGAAAAACCATTTATATCTATGACGGTAGTAATGCCACATGGGTTGACCGAGGTATTTGGTATAACATTGAGGGGAAATCCGCCCTCAACAGTGATCAGTTAATCCGTCTTGCGAATAGTCTTTGATTTGATTGTTTAAGTATTTGTGTTATAATATAGTAGTGAATATACACTCTGCTTCAGAATCGGTTGAGTTTATTATTGAATCCGGGGAACTGGAGATAGTTCGAAACAGCCAACAATCAACCGAAGTACCGTCAGAACACCAACCATTACCGGTAAATGAACTCAGCGCCCCGGAAATGGGAGTATTTGGCCTAGGCATAATCGCTTTAGGTGCTTTCAGCGTGTGGGCTGTACGGATGACTAACAAAAACTAGCATATTATAAGCCGCTAATTGTTTGTCTGGTAAACTTATCTTAATGTCAAAGACAGTCGTAACACGTTTTGCACCCAGCCCGACAGGGTACTTACACATCGGCGCCGTTCGTACCGCTTTGTTCGCCTGGTTGGTTGCTCGTCAAAACAACGGTGAATTCATTCTTCGGTTAGAAGATACTGACAAAAGCCGAGAAGTTGAAGGCGCTATCGCGCACATAGAAGAAAGTCTCCGCTGGCTAGGACTGGAATGGGATAAAGGCGGTTCTGAAAACAGAGGTGGAGAAGCCAAGTATCTGCAATCTGACCGTCTAGAAATTTACTTAAATTATGCAAAAAAGTTACTTGACGAAGGCAAAGCCTATGCCGATACAACGACTCCCGATCAGCTAAATGAATGGCGCGAGCAAGCTAAAGCCGAAAAGCGTCCGTTTCATTTCAACCAACATCGGCCAGAGCCAGTGGAGTGGCAGCCAGGGCTTCCGATTAGACTTAAACTAGACGCTTCTGAAAGCCCCTCTTGGCACGACCTGGTACGCGGCCCTCAGCCAGCCAGCCGCGAAAACATTGACGATTTTATAATCCTTAAGGCCGACGGCTATCCAACATATAACTTCGCTCATATAGTGGATGATTATGAAATGGGTGTCACGCATGTCATCCGCGGTGAAGAGTTCATAAGTTCAATGCCGAAATTCCTGCTGCTCTATCAGGCTCTGGATATCACACCGCCGCTGTTTGCGCATTTACCCAATATTCTTGCCAAGGAAGGCAACAAAAAGCTCAGTAAGCGTGAGGGTGCACCGGATTTACTAACTTACCGTGACCATGGATACCTGCCGGAAGCAGTGATTAATTTTTTGGCACTTATGGGTTGGAACGATGGAACCGAGCAGGAAATTTATTCAGTAGATGAACTTATAGCTAAATTCGATTTGACGCGAGTACAAAAATCCGGCGCCCGCTATGATCTGGACAGGCTAAAGTGGATATCAGGCAACCACGTTCGTAAGCTACCGATTGATGAACTGTATGGAAAAACAGAAAGCTTTTGGCCGCTGGAATCGCTGAAATTCGACGATGAGTACAAAAAACAAGTGCTGAGTTTGGTTCAGGAACGCCTAAAATACTTTGCCGAATTACCTGAGCTAACTGGCTTTTTCTTTACGGACCTGCCGGTTAATCCGGAACTCATTAGCTCACACAAACAGCTTAAAAAACTCTCGTCAGAAGAATTAAAAGACCTGCTTGAGCAAACCAAAACTACTCTGGAAACGAGTGACTTTACCGCCGAAGATTTACAGACAAAGCTGAACGGTTTACTCGAAGCGACCGGTCAAAAACCGGCGGTATTATTCAGTCTTATCCGTATAGCTACCACTCAAGCTCCGGCCAGTCCTGGTCTCGCCGACACCATGGCCGTCCTTGGCCGCGAAACAACCCTCCGCCGCCTAGACAAACAGCTTGCAGCGTTATAAGTAATGCTCTGAAGGTTCTTTACTGAAGAGCCGTACATTGACAGCACCTAAATAGCGACAAACGGTTCGGTTATATAATTTTAATCCCGGTGAGGCTAAAGCTTCGACTATATTTGGTCACTGCTTGACTGCGTCGGTTTTTAGAAAACTGAAAGAAGCTTAATGTAAAAATAATTTACCTTTCGTCCTGGCGCCTGCCTGCCGTAGCCTTACGGAGGAGGGGACTCATCAGCATGAACACACAATCTTAGCTAAATAATTGTCTCGTTAACGGAGATGGAGGACGGTTTCGTCTTCATTAGAAGTTTTCGGAGCGGCTTCGTTCCTCGAGGAGGGTTTGTCGCTGATTTGGTCGCTATCAGTCTTTCTTTTGCGCTTACGGGTTCGCTTACGTTTGCGCTTTGGCTTATTTTCATCGTCAGTAGCGGCCTTTAAGGTAGTGAGATTAAGTATGTCTTTGGCGACTTTTTCTGGTGTAGCTGGTGTTTTTGGTGTGTCGTCTGTCTTTTTATCGTCAGATTTGATAGTAGGCTTGGCCTTCGGAGTGCTTTTTTTGCTTGGTTTTGCAGTGGTGGCATTTTTACTGGGAGCTACATAACGTTCGTTCATGAAATCTTCGATACTGCCACGGCCAACCGCGAAGTTTTTTCGGCTATCTTCGATTATATGGCTAGTGTAATCTTCACCGAAAGGAGGTAGCTTAAGAGTAGTCGCAGAAAATGCAGGGACTTTCTCGCCTTCGATAATCATGCTGATTGCGAAATGGCGGTTATGCATATGAACTATGTCGTGGTCGGTGAATTGCGGTTCAAAATATTTTTGCATAATCCGAGCGTCATCGGCACTGGTTCGGAATGAGACTATCGATCCTACGTTACCAAATACCGCATCACGCACTTCAATACTCATTTGGGCGGTGTACTGGTTGGCGACGGTTAGATTAAGGGCGTATTTACGGGCTTCCGACAGAATCGTAGCAAACGAATCGGTTGCAAAGTTCTGAAACTCGTCAACGTAAAGATAGAACGGTACACGCTGCTCTTGCGGAATATCCGCCCGACTCATTGCGCCCATTTGAATTTTGGTAACCAGCAGTGCGCCCAGCAGAGAAGCGTTATCCTCGCCAACCAGGCCACGGCTAAGGTTCACGATGAATATTTTTCGCTCATCCATGATTTTTCGGATATTAAAGCTGCTTTTAGGCTGGCCGATGATGTTGCGGACGATCGGATTAGCCGTGAAAGCCCCGACTTTATTCAATACCGGTGCAACTGCTTCTGCCGCAAATTTATCATTCCAGCTGGCAAATTCTACTGTCCAGAAGTTGCGAACCACCGGGTCGTCAACATACTCAAGCACTTCATTACGGAACTTCTTATCCGTCAATATGCGGGTAATATCAAGCATCGTCGCGTCCGGGTAATCCAGTAAAGCCAGCAAGCTGTAACGTAAAATGTACTCCAGCCTAGGGCCCCAGGAATCAAACATGCGCTTTAACACGCCTATTAGCTCAGAAGCCGTATGGGTTTTTAGCTTCTGGTCAGTAACCTCCATGGGATTAAAAGCTATCGGGAAATCCGTGTCGGCCGGGTTAAAGTAAATGACGTCATTGGCACGTTCTGCCGGAATCCTTTTAAGAATATTGATCGCGTAATCACCGTGCGGATCAATCACTGCAAAGCCAAATGGACTGTAAATGTCAGAGATAGTTAATAACTCCAGCATACCGGACTTACCGACACCGGTTTGGCCGATGATATAGAGGTGACGGCCACGGTCCTCCCGTTTAATACCGAACATGGTATTGTGCCCGCGAAAATTAGTAATGGCTATCGGGCTGACCGATTCCCGGTTCGCTTCCGTAACTAACGGTAAATTAGCCGGCGGTTCAGCGGTTTTGGCATTTGCCCAGAGAATATTTGGCGTTTCAACATTAGTGTGCGGCAGGTGAAAAAGACTGGCTACCTCTTCGATGTTACAAATCAAACTTTGCTTCTTGAATGCCCGGTTGCGGTAAATATCCAATTGTTTTGGGTTATCACTGGAAGCACTCAAAGCAAAGCCGTTAAGGTAAGTGGTGTTAAATTGACGAAAGCTGGCAGTTATAGCCTGGACGCGCATGCGGGCAAGCGACATCGTGGTATTACCGCGATAAACTATCCGAACATTCATTTCGTAGGCCAGTTTCTGGCTCTTGGTTTCGGCAGCATTCGCTCGTGCGGTTTCGTGTTCTGCAAGTTTTGGGGCGCTTCCGCTTTGCGGCGCAGGCGGAGCCCAAAGGGCGGTGGCGAGCCCGCTCATATTACCGCCGGTTTTAGTCCTGATTTTAGCTGCATATTTTTCGCTTTTTTTGTGCCAATTACTTGGAGCCGGTCGAAGCACAAACTGAATCCAGGCTTCTTCATTTTCCTCGAATTGCGCAAGAGTGGCCGTGATTGCGGCAAGCGGATCTACTTCAAAACTTGGGAAAGTCTTAATCGGTAAGGCCTTGTCGGCTATGAACTTAAGCTCGGACGTAAGTTGAGTCGGCAAGGGAAGCTCGTTATTTTTAGCGGTGTAATCTTCGACTTCTGAGATGTGGACTGTCGGATACTGGGCATATATCTGTTCCTCAACAAAGCTCTTTAGATGTTCAGGCACCCATACATAAAAGCCGATACGCTTATTTTGTACGGCAATCTCAAAACTTATGCGTTCATGCACAGTGGATTTAAAAAAATTTTTTTCAGCAGTTGTAAGAAGACCGTGCAGGCTGGCAAACATTTGCTCCGCGGCCAATTCTTTTTTCTCGTTGGTTCGCGGCACTTGAAGCAACAAAACCGCGCCGACATCAACAGGGGAGGGAATTTGTGATTTACGAGAAAACATTATATCGAAACTATACTATAAATCACTTAAAATTGCAAGGATAAGCTAAATATTGTGATGCTTAAAAAATACTCAATCATTTAACCTAATCGGATGCCGGTAACGTTTGTGGCTATTTGCAGCGGTGGATACTAAAAAGCTATAGAGTTTTTGCATATATATTTTTACAGGCCTATCTTATTATTATAACAAATATTAGCTGTTTTGTCAATGTAGCGTAAGCAGTATGGAAGGTGTTATTATGCATCTAATATGATTGACGACTTCAAGCCGCGCCGGCGCGTTCGCGTCATGCCAGCCGAAACTAAAAAGCCCGAAACCGTGACAGAAGAAAAGCCAACAGAGCCAGTGTTTAAGACGCCGGAAGAAACTGCTGACGAAGATCCAAATAATAACAGTAAACGGTCTGAGAATTCTTCAAAAGGGCCTGATTTAAAAGACAAGTTTGCATGGCTTAAGCGAATTACTAAAAAACAATGGATAATTATTGGAGTTGTACTCACTTTGTTGGTTGGAGGAGGGGTGGCATTTGCCTTAACTCGTCCTGATCCGCCGGCGCCCGAACCGGAGCCAGCGCCAGTGGTCGAAAAAGAAGAAAAGCCGGAACCACCCAAAACCCTGGCTTCTCCGCTTACAGGCGTTCAGGTAAAGCCCGAGCTTGCCAAACTGCCTACGACCGGAGTTATGATTGAAAACAGCCCTGACGCCCGACCACAATCTGGCCTGTACCATGCCGGCGTGGTGGTCGAGGCAATAGCCGAGGGTGGGATTACGCGCTTTTTAGCGCTCTTTCAGGAAAGTCAGCCTGATTATATTGGTCCCGTACGCTCGGTGCGGCCATACTTTCTAGACTTTTTAGTACCGTTTGATGCACCGATTGCTCATGTCGGTGGCAGCGCCCAAGCTTTAGCCGAAATCCGAAACCAGGGTATAAAGGACCTTGATCAGTTCTTTAATCCCGGACCGTATCATCGGGTCAGTAGCCGGTTTGCGCCACATAATATGTACACTTCCCGCAGTGGATTGCTTGAGCTGCAAAAGAGTAAAGGCTGGGGCACCAGCAAATTTAGCAGTCTAGTCAGGAAAGCAGAGAAAAAAGCCAAGACCCCGAACGCCAGTGCCGTTGATGTGAATATTTCCAGCTTCACGTACAATCCGCGGTTTGTTTATAATGCTAAATCAAACAGTTACTTACGCCATCTTGCCGGAGCACCGCATATGGATGAAAAAGCCGGTAAACAGCTTAATCCCAAAACTGTAGTGGTGTTGGTGATGCCTCATCATTACTCAGGTATTTATTCGGTTTATCAAACAACCGGTAGCGGCAAAGCATTTATCTTTCAAGACGGCACGGTCACAGAGGGTATTTGGGAAAAGAAAAGTCGCAGCTCGCAACTTAAACTTGGCGATGCGAACGGATCGCCTTTAGGTCTTAATCCGGGACAAACCTGGATTACTCTCGTAGGTGACGCCTCGCGAGTTATCGTAACGCCCTAAAAGTCATGGATCACTTTAAACGCCTATACCGCCAAGTTTCACAGTTCACCTTCTTGTTTACATGCCTGATTGGATTGCTGCCGATTGTCGGCTACTACCTGATTGATGTTTTAACACCCTTAAGTAGCTATCTCGCATTTTTGGCTGCGATGCTAATGGCGCTGGTTATTTCGCTTATATCCTCGGTAGTGGTGTCTAATTATGCCCTTAAGCCGCTCAGGTTTGTTTGGCAGGCGGTACTTCATGTTTCGTCCGGGCCAAACAGCCCACCAGCCCCCAACCTGGATGAGCTTAAAACAGGCCATGAGCTCGTTAGCTCGCTCGCCATGCAGATATATCAATTTGCGAGCCAACAAGACACTAGTGATCTGATTGAACATCGCAGGCAACTTAGCCAGGCGGCCAATGTCATGAGCCACTTGCCATTGCCTCTGTTTGTATTCAACAAAGCTCAGCAGCTTACAAATGCAAGCGATGAAGCCCTGCGCTACTGCCAGCTTGAAAGCTCAGATTTATTTGGCAGACCTTTGTATGAATTTTTAAATCTTGAATTCCCGGACGAGCATACATTAGATGCCTGGATACAGGCATGCCAGGTTAACAAAATTACAGATATTACTTATTGGGAACATGTGCGAGTGCGGCTTCCCGGTGAAGCTGGTGAGGTCAAGCAGTGCGACATGATCGCCTCCTACAACAAAGACAACCCGAGCGGAACAGAATTTATAGTTATGCTGTTTGATCGCACAGACGCTTATAACCAAGAAGATTCTTCGCTTAGCTTTCTGTCACTGGCTGTTCATGAACTGCGTACTCCACTGACGATGCTTCGCGGTTATATTGAGGTGTTTCAGAGCGAACTGGCAACAACGCTTTCACCCGAGCTTCAAGGTTTTATGCATAAGATGTCGGTTTCTGCCGATCAGCTGACAGCGTTCGTAAACAACATTTTGAATGTCGCCCGCGTTGAAGAAAATCAGCTGGTTCTAAAGCTAAATGAGGCTCGCTGGGACGAGGTGTTAAAAGAAGCCCTGGAGGCTCTGGAGCTAAGAGCTAAGATCAACAACAAGACTATCGAGTGTCACATAGAACCTAACCTGCCGACAGTGGCGATTGATCGTATTAGTGTTCAAGAAGTTATTAACAACTTAGTCGATAACGCTATCAAATATAGCGGCACGGAGCCAGGCAAAATAATAGTAACGGCCAAATTAAAAGACGGAATGGTAGAAACAACTGTCCAGGACTTTGGCGTGGGGATTTCACAAGGTGTTATTGCCAATCTTTTCGTTCGCTATTATCGCAATCACCGGACCAAAGGTGACGTCGGCGGAACCGGATTAGGGTTGTTTCTTAGCAAAGCTTTGGTTACCGCACATGGCGGTCAGATATGGGTTTCCTCTAAAGAAGGCGAGGGCAGTACTTTTGGATTCAGCCTGGTGCCCTATGCTCAGCTTGCCGATGAACAGAAAAACAGCAATAATAAAGATATTACTAGACACGCTCACGGCTGGATTAAAAATCACTCTTTATATAGAAGGTAGGATATGGAAGATAACTCGACACAGGCACCCCAGACTAACAGGAAAATTCTATGCATAGAAGATGAGCATTTTATTAGCGAACTTTACGCCCGGGCGCTCACTAAAGCCGGTTATGACGTAAAGATTGTAGTTGATGGCATAGAAGGGCTTAAAGAGGCGCAGACCAACCAATACGACATCATCCTTTTGGATATTATGATGCCTAATCTTACCGGCACCGATATTCTCAGACGCCTGCGCGATCCTAGCGAGACGCCAAACCTAAAAAGTAAAATTATTATCACCACTAATCTCGAACAAAGCGACGAAAGCCGCGCCGTTATCGAAAGCCAGGCTGACGGCTATGTTATCAAGGCCGATATTACACCGCATCAGCTGGTTGACTTTCTAAATCAAGTCAAATTTTAGAACTTTTTATAAAATTGTAATAAATAATGCTTGAACTGCATTAGTTGCATGGGTTTATACTCTAATTAGTCACGGGAGCATGAATTCGCCAAAAATAGCGAGTCATAGTTTTCGGGCTTTACCCACTAAAGTCCTCACCTCTAAGGCAGCATACTCCGGTCCCTGCTGATCCTTACACATAAATTACTACTCACGTATAGACAGTCTTACGAACGGTCGGCTGTTGTTGTGGGAAGTTTCACCAAGGACAACTCCTTGGCAAATCCGTTTACTGGGATAAGATTTATCGCCAGCCTATTTTTTATTACCTAAAAATGTGTGAGGAGGATGCCGCCATGACTCGACAAATCAATAAAGAGGTAGAGGTAAATGCTTTTTACTTTGCCGGCACAAAAAAAGTCAAAATATTCCCGGAACAGATAACACTCGGAAACGAACATTACACGTTTTTGCGTTCGGGCATACAGCTGGTAATCAGCAAGGGACAGGAAATTATCCGTCTGTTTACTATGACCGACGGTACGCGCCGTTTTCAGATCAAAAAAATAAACGATACTTGGGTGTTGCTGAAAATTGAGCAGGTACCCGGAGAGGCGGCGCTATGAAGACCCCTCAGGAACTGCCGGGCGTAGCCGAACACGCCGGCTTTCCTAATCCGGCGACTGATTCGTCGCTGCAAAGCTTAGATCTTAACAAACTTCTGGTGCACCACCGGGTAAGCACCTACTTTATGCGCGTAGAAGGGAACGGCTACAGGAAATACCACATACTTGACGGTGACGTTTTGCTGATTGATCGGGCCCTTATACCTCAGTCAAACGACCTGGCGGTATGGTGGAGAGATGACTGTTTTTCAGTTTCGCCGCATCATTCTATACCGCAAGACTGTGCTGTATGGGGCGTAGTAAGTTCTGTCATTCGCCAATTAAAGGGTGCGTCGATATGAAACAGACGCTTTTTGCGCTGATTGATTGTAATAATTTTTTTGTCAGTTGTGAACGTATTTTTCGGCCGGATTTAGAAGATAAACCAGTCGTCGTACTTTCCAGCAATGATGGCTGTGCCGTTGCCCGAAGTAACGAAGCAAAAGCGCTCGGTATCCCGATGGCTGCGCCTGTTTTTAAGTACCGCCAAATCCTTAACGATCACAACGTAGTACAGTTTAGCGGTAATTTTGAGTTATACGGCGATATATCTCGGCGTATCATAGAGCTGCTAGCCTCTATAACACCGCGTATTGAAGTGTATTCAGTGGACGAATCGTTCCTGGATCTCAGTGAACTGCCAATCAATGATTTTACGGCCTGGGGAAGGATGGTCCGCGAAAAAATTCTCACCTGGATTGGAGTGCCGGTATCTATCGGTATTGCGCCAAGCAAAACACTAGCCAAACTAGCCTCGGACCGCGCCAAAAAAGATCCTGCGTTAAATGGCGTCCTGTGCATTAATACCAATGGCCCGGACCGGGAAACACACCTCAAGTCTACTCCTGTAGAAGATGTATGGGGTGTTGGGTGGAGATTGGCGCCAAGGCTTAGGGCCGAAGGAGTAGGCAGCGCATACGATTTGCAACAATTAAGACCTCGGCGGGCCCAGCAATTGATGGGCATCCACGGAAGACAAATGGTATATGAGTTAAATGGCATAAGCTGCTTGCCGCTTGAAACCGTTGGAAAGATAAGAAAAAGTATCATGGCGACCCGGACCTTCGGCCAAGATACAAGTGAATTCAATGTGCTGGAGGCAGCTATTGCCAACTTTACTGCCGTGGCGGCTTTTAAGTTACGATCAAGCGGTCAGCTGGCCAGACGTGCCGGAATTTTTCTCGACACAAACAAGCACAAACCAGGTTACAAGCGCTGGTCTAGAGAGTTAAATTTTAAAGTGCCGATTGCCGACACGGGAATACTTACGGGCCTCCTGATTAAAGCTTTGGGTGAAGTTTATAATCCGCACCTAAAATACCATCGTGCCGGTGTAATGCTGCATGATTTCGTACCCAACAAAGAATTACAAACCGATCTATTTGATATAGCCAGCCTAACAAGGCATGACACGTCAACCAGACGTATGATAGCAGTCGACAGCATTAATAATCGCTACGGTAAACGCACCATAAAATACGCTGCCGAAAATCTTGGGACTGTCTGGAGGCCGCGTTATAACCTACGCAGCCCGCGCTACACCTCACGCTGGAATGAACTAGCGGTGATTAAAAATGCTTAACCAGAAAGTAGTGGACCGGTCTTATGACGATACATTACCCAGTGGTCAAGTGGTGTGAAAGACCGAGTCGGGAGTTTTAAGCACAAGAGTGCAAAAAATCTGCAACCGACCCGGTCAGACACCTCCTTTAAAAGAAGCGGGGTGAGAGTTTTAGCAGGAGTACGTTCCCGTTATAGGATCGTACTCGACTTCACGGGCGTTTTGCTCGCACCAGTCAAGATCGCTGGAGCTGCTTATGCTGCTCACGTCAAGCGGCGATGCGGCGCACGGCATGTGCCTTATTTCAAATTCACCGACAGTGCTACCCTTGGAATCATCCAAGGCCACATAGTCTATCCGAAGATAAACATCGTACCCCGGATACATTGGAACGTCGACAGACAGTTCTCCGCGGCCAGCCAACAGGCTAAAGGCTTCAATGCCTCCCATCCCGTCTGTGTAGTGGACGGCATTGAAGTCATAGCGATATCCCTTGATACCTCCCTCTAGGGTGACCACCAGTTCTTCACCGCAGGTGTAGTGAGCGGTTGAAATAATCGACGACGGTCGAGTATGGTGCTCGATTGCCCCAGCGGGTGAAGCCAGCAGCAGCATGGCAAGAACGGATAACACAAGCATGAACTTCTTCATCTCTTGATCTCCTTAACTCGGAGGTGGAACTACTAAGGTTCTACCGTGAAAACGGTTATGCTTTAATATATCATATTATTTACTTTTTGTAAATACTCTTATATTCTATTATTAATACGTAAGAAATATCGCTTCATAATCAGTGGTTTGTACATAAAATATTAACGACTTAGTTCTAAGGAGGGGTTATGAACAGTGGTTTAGAAACAGGGGAAAGAGATGCTGCTCAAGCAGATGAATTGCTGTCTGCAGACGAATTTATAAATGTTGAAAACGGACTGAGACTAGCATACCAAAGACTAAATCTACTCAGAAATCCGACTGACTATGTTGATTTAAACGCCGTCGGTAACGCGCTTAGTTTGCTTAGAAAAGTCAAAGAACAACTCGGCATACATTCTGAAGAAGAAGCACAGATAACTGCTCCGGGAGAAATTAATGTTCCTGAATATGCAGGCGGCCTCGCTACAGAAAAAACAGTTGAAACCGTAGAGGTCAAAGTCCTCCAGCCGGTATAAATTGTTCCGCGATTTAGACATCCTCCAGAAGCACCTTAAATAGCTCCAAAGATAAAGCCCGATTCTAGATCGGGCGCTTTCTTTGGTGACCTCACGGGGAATCGAACCCCGATTGCCAGGATGAGAACCTGGTGTCCTAACCGTTAGACGATGAGGCCACTACAGCTTTCGCTCCATTTATCATTTCACAATTTTCAATTTCCAAAATAAGAAACAGAGTCGTTAGCTAAAAAATCGTAACATAACAGGGAAGTATTGTCTATTGTCGGCTCGTAAAATGCTTATGCTTGTCGTATACTTTGATGTAAGGCTGCCATGGAGCAAGTAACAGATAAACACTACCATATCTATGCGCGGGTAACGACGTTTTTTGCGTTGTTGCTTTTCTTGGGCGCATTGTCGACAGAATTTATATCAGCCGTTCGTGATATAGGCGCTATGGCGGGCTTTACGACGTTTACGGCCATGATTACAGGCCTTAGTATCGTTTACTATTTTGCGTTGTACCGTTTGCTTTTCAAGATAAAACCATGGTTGAGCGCGTTTATCAGCGGACTGCTTATTACCTTGGCTGTTTTCGGACTCATACATACAACCGGCCAGCTTCAATCGCCGTGGCTATTAGCTTGGGCGCTAATAACCTTGGCAAACGGTTTATTCGGCTCGTTCGCAATGGTATATAGCGGGTTCCTGATAACGCTTTATTATGTCGTTTTGCATACGCAGGCAAATGGCACGTTTGAGTTTAGTGCAATTGATACGGCTGTTGTAGGCGTGTTTTATATCGTCAGTTTTCTTGGCTATATACTATGGCGGCATGCTTACGCAGCCAAACAAACCCAGCAGGTGAGTAAATTATCCGGACTGGTTAAAAGCAAGCAGACCGAAAGCGAAATCCTTATCCAGTCTATTACCGATGGAATATTGGTAGTCGACACCGCACGCAAAATTACTTCCATTAATCCGGCGGCGGCTAAGATGGCGGGCTGGACCGCCGAAGATGCGCTCGGGATAGACGTTACGCAAGTAATAAGAGTGTACGAAGAAAATGTTAAGGATATCAGCACCGCAAATCCGCAAGATGTATTTGGTGCGGTTCTAAAGACGCAAAAGCAATTCCAGGCAACGCTTCAGTTAATTGCTCGAAGCGGTAAACAACTGTATGTTTCGGTGATTATTTCACCGGTAAAACCTGATGAGAACCAGCCGATGGTCGGCGCTATAGCCGTGATGCGTGACATAAGCGCTACTAGGCAAGAGGAGCAACGGCGAGCTGACTTTATCAGTACCGCAAGCCATGAAATGCGTACTCCGGTGGCCGCAATTGAAGGTTATCTGGCATTGGCACTGAATGATAAAGTAACCAAGATTGATCAAAAAGCCCGAGCTTACTTAGAAAAGGCCCACTCCAGCACCCAGCATCTTGGCAAACTATTCCAGGATCTTCTCACCAGCGCGAAAGCTGAAGATGGACGGCTAGTCAGCCATCCTGTCGTAACCGAAATGGGTTCATATCTGGAACAAATCGCTGATTCACTAAGATTTACCGCCGAAAAGAAAGGCTTGTTAATAGAATTTTCTATAGGGGTAACATCAACCGAAAAAGCTGCTTTAAGCGGTGGCAAAGTAATCAAGCCGTTGTATTACGTTCATGTTGACCCCGACAGGATGAGAGAAGTTATAACCAATCTCTTCGATAATGCGGTCAAATATACCGAAACCGGAAAGATTTCCATTGGCTTGACCGGAAATAACGACGTAGCACAAATGTACATACGCGATACCGGCCCAGGCATCGCACCGGAAGACGTTCCGCATCTGTTCCAGAAATTCTATCGCGTCGATAACTCTTCCACCCGCACTATCGGTGGTACGGGACTTGGATTGTTTATCTGCAAAAAGATTGTCGAGCTTTATAACGGCCGTATCTGGGTTGACAGCAAGGTCGGCGAGGGTAGTACTTTCTACATAAATCTACCGCGTCTGTCGACGCAAAAGGCCAGTGAAATGCAGGCTCAAGAAATGAAACAAGGTGTTGGGTTGCCGAATGTATAACCACTACTATTGTGAACTTTTACCTCGTGGTACAATACCAACTAACATAAGCATTTATAACGCTAATAAAAGGGTATAAACTTCTATGGCAAAAATCATGCTCGTCGAAGACGACAACAACTTACGCGAAATCTATGAAGCGCGCTTACTTGCTGAAGGTTATGAAATAGTTTCAGCTAAGGATGGCGAAGAAGCCCTGGCGTTGGCCGTAAAAGAAAAGCCCGATCTAATTATTTCCGATGTCATGATGCCTAAGATTAGTGGTTTTGACATGCTTGATATTCTGCGCAGTACACCGGAAACAAAACACACCAAGGTTATTATGATGACCGCTCTATCACAGATAGAAGATAAAAACCGTGCCAACAAGCTCGGTGCTGACCGCTATTTAGTGAAGTCTCAGGTAACACTTGAAGATGTGGCTAAAGTTGCACGCGAAGTGTTATCGGATGATGACGCTACAGGACCTGTCGTAGGTATTCAACCGGCAGATACTCCTGATGCTACCAGTGATGAACCAGCTCAGCCAGCCACTGAGCAGCCAGAACCTGTCTCTGCTCAGCAGCCTACAACTTCTCCCGTTACCCCTCCTGAGGCAGCTGCTCCACAACCTACCCAAGAAACAACTCCGCAACCGGACTCAC
This sequence comes from uncultured Candidatus Saccharibacteria bacterium, assembly GCA_964537935.1. Classification (GTDB taxonomy): domain Bacteria; phylum Patescibacteriota; class Saccharimonadia; order Saccharimonadales; family CAZICT01; genus CAZICT01. The sequence goes on from CAZICT010000001.1 coordinate 231,336, forward strand.
AACCTGAACAGCAGACTACCGCTCCAAATAGCGAAGCTAACGTCTCTGAACAGCCGCAAACTACACCACCGGCACCTGAACCGGTACAAGCACCGGCAGATTCAGCGGTCTCGACACCTGCGAGCCAACCGGCTAATGACAATCAGCAACAACCGGCTCAAACTGTGAACGAGCCAACTACTACTCAAAGTGATGACCAAGCCTCAGCCCCAACGACTAACGATCAAGCAGATGCTATGCAGTCAGCTACTTCACAGCCACAAACTCCACAGACCGACGCTGCTTCACAGCCGGCTGCCACCACCGTAAACCCTTCTCAGCCGTCAACCGCAACACCGACAAATGAAACACAACCACAAGACACCACCACGCTCGGTAGTGTCGGTGTGGACCCAAACCTGACACGATCAACAGAAAATGAGCAAAAAGCGGTCAACGACAAGATCAACGAATTCGTAGAAAGTATACCCTCAGAAGAACCAGAACCTGAACCACCGGCTGCTCCCGAACCAGCGCCGGCAGAGCAAAATCATGACGGCGAACTTGGAAGCACTGATGAAACCAGCGCATCACTACCAACAAGTGAAGGCCTACAAGAAATCGAAGTCGCTACCGCTCCAGTCGACAGCACAGCTGATGCTTCAAATAACGCTGCTAAACTTGCCGACGCTGCAAATGCTGTTCTTCAGCCTGAAGAAACTGCCCCAGCCCCAGAGGCGGCTCAATCGCAGCCAGAAACCGTCCAACCCGCACAAACACCTGAAGCCAGCTCTGAGCCTGACAGTAGTCAACCACCACAACCGGCTAACGCTGCCCGTAAAGTTATTCAGCCACTCAACGATCCAAACGCCCAAAGGCCAGACCTCAATGAACTGGCTGCCAAAGAGGCACAGAACGAAGCTTCACAACCAACCCAACCAAATGCTGTTGTTAATCCTGCGGACCAAACAGTGCAGGCACCGCCACAGCAACCTGCAGCACCAACCACTCAAGATACGGTCGGTAATGTAGTCCAGCCCAACGATCCGAACGATCCTAATTCAATCGCATTGTAGTACCATAAAGCCATGAGGCTTAATCAGTTTATTGCACACGCCAGCGGACTTTCACGTCGCGCCGCCGATCAGGCAATCGCTGATAACCGTGTTACTGTTAATGAACACAGAGCATACATAGGCCAAACGGTGCAGTTAAATGATGTTGTCACCCTTGACGGTCAGGTTTTAAATTTACCCGAGTCACACACAACTATCATGCTTAATAAACCTCCCGGTTACGTCTGCTCACGCGAAGGACAGGGAAGTAAGACCATCTATAAACTACTCCCAGAAAAGTACCATTCACTTAAACCAGTTGGGCGACTCGATAAAAATTCCTCTGGACTACTACTGCTTACTGACGACGGCGAACTAGCAAATAGACTGACACATCCTTCGTTTAAGAAAGAAAAAGTCTACGAGGTGAAATTAGATAAAGAGGTGTCTAAAGCAGATTTTGAACAGATCACTAAACGGGGAGTAGAACTTGACGACGGGCCAAGCCGATTTAAGCTAGTGAAAATTAGCGGCAGTGAATGGAAAGTAATAATGAGTGAAGGCCGTAACCGCCAGATTCGCCGCACCTTTCAAGCTTTAGGCTATGCAGTATCTCGATTGCACCGCACTTCGCTCGGCGACTATGCTTTAGGTAAACTGCCGGCAGGCGAATGCAAGGTCGTTTAGCCAATTGGCTGATCGATGACCGCAGCCTTCAGTGCATAAACGCCCGGCGACCATTCGCCGTTATAACTGCAAACTATACCGTCACCGTAAGGATCCAGTGGTCTTTCAACCCCTTCTACTTCAATCATGCCACCAATCCAGCCGTCACCCTCATATACAGGTGCAGCTTTTACCGTGGCTACTTTTTCGACAACCGGCTCTCGAGATCCTTCAGCATGCTTAACAACCATGAAGCTCAGCCCGGGAGTCAGATCACCGACTCCAATGGCTTCGTGGTGATTGGGGTTTTTAGGATATCCCATAATTAAATGTATTAAAATTTAATATTACGATTTTGTCAATAGTAACTCTCTCTTATATAATGTAGTGGTGAGCAAAAAATTACCTATCATCGCGATTGTGGGGCGAGCCAACGTGGGCAAGTCCAGTTTGTTTAACGCCGTTTTGGACAGGCGTGAAGCAATTGTAGCTCGCGAAGCCGGAACTACACGCGACAGCATCAGCGCCAAAGCCACTTATAACGGTCAGGATTTTTGGCTGGTTGATACAGCAGGCGTTAAAGAAGCTGAGGATGAATTTGAATTTACTATTCAAGAACAAATTGCTCAAGCAGCTGACAGCGCCGATATTATTTGGGTGGTTATAGAAGCCCATACAGCTATCAGCGAAGATGACCGCAGGATTGCTAAAATGGCACTCAAAACTAAAAAGCCGGTATTTTTAGTAGTTAATAAATCTGATAAGCAACCGAAAGCTGTGCCGGAAGATTATCAAAGGCTGGGAATTAAACAGATTAATCTTACCAGCGTAACGCAGCACCGGGGAATTAACGAACTGCTCGACAAGCTCATTGAGCATATTCCAAAAGCGCGGTTGAAAGAAGACGCAAACCGTATTCACGTAGCTCTGCTTGGAAGACCAAATGTCGGAAAATCATATCTTTTTAATTCTCTGGTTAAAAAACAACAGGCCATTGTTGCTGACAGGGCAGGTACCACGCGAGACATTAACCGCCAACAAGTTAAATACATGGGCACTACCCTTGAGATTATGGATACGGCGGGTATACGACGCAGCGGCAAGATCGAAAAAGGTATCGAACAGTTCAGTGTGATCCGTTCGCTGGCAGCCATCGAACAAGCTGACGTATGTCTGCTGCTTATGGACGCTAATGAGTTTAACACGCAGCTGGACCAGAAAATCACCGGTATGGTCAAAGAAGCCGGAAAAGGATTAGTTTTAGTCGTTAGTAAGTGGGATAGCCTTGAGGATAAGACGCCATATACCCGCGATCAGATGGCTGCTCAAATAAAGCAAACTTATGATTTCGTTCCGTGGGCACCACTCATATTTACAAGCGCAGTAACCGGTCAGAATGTCACTAAATTATTTGATCTCGTACTTTCAATAGCCGCCGAACGCCAGAAGCAAATAAAAACCAACGATCTAAACCGTTGGCTCAATCGTATCACCGATCAGCACCCTCCGGCCGGGCTTAAGAATCGTTCGCCAAAACTTAATTACATGGTGCAAGAAAAAGACAATCCAACCAACTTTAAAATTTACGGGTCTCACACCAAGTTCCTTCACTGGAGTTATAAACGGTTTATGGAAAAAGAATTACGTAATACTTATGGCTTTGAGGGCACTGCCCTGAAGTTATGGTTCTTTGAAAAGCATCTATCGCATAAACACGGTATCAGCCCTACTAAGGAGTAGTTTATTGGTCAGATTTTAGATCAAACAGCTGCTTGCTCATAGTAGTTTGGTTATCTTCCAGGAGATCGATTTGGCGTTGTTGCCGCCAACTCTGGACCAATAGAAGCAGGGTTATTATTGCCAGTAGAGCTATCGCTATACGGAGACTACGCGTATCTTCATGTTTCATCATATTCAGTATACCTAAATTTGCTGGTTTTAAGCGGGGCTTTTCGCTATGCTTAAGGACATATGGGACTATTCCAGAGACAGGACAAAACAAACCCTACTGCTGCGCTATATACATTCGGCCAACAAAAATCGGTAGTGATTGTCGGCCTGGGTAATATCGGTGCTAAATATCATCGCACCAGGCACAACATCGGCTTTGCATGCATCGATGCTTTTGCTGACAAAATGGAATTTCCTGGCTGGCAAGAAAAGAAAGACCTAAAGTGCTACATGACAGCCAATACGCTCGGACAAACGAGGGTAATCCTAATAAAGCCTACTACTTATATGAATCTCAGCGGCGAAGCTGTTCAGGCAGTTTGTCAATTTTATAAGGTCGCTCCAAACGAAGTGGTGGTTGTTCATGATGAACTTGATATACCATTCGGGCAAATACGCACCCGTATCGGAGGAAGCGCCGCCGGCCATAACGGCGTCAAATCGATCATTCAACACCTTGGTGAAGATTTTGGTAGAGTACGTATTGGTATTGGCGCCGACACACGACTGGATAGCGCCGACTTTGTATTAGCTAAATTCTCTAAGGATGAAGAACGGCAATTGTCATACCTATTAAACGAATCTGTGTCACTGCTTACGGAGTTTGTTTATTCAGGAAATCTTTTGCACGAAACCCGTAATTTCATTGTCTGAAACGCGCTACTGCTTGCATAAGGGGAGCGTATTTTTTAGACTTTATTCCATCAGGAGTAAGTTGTGACAGATATAGACAGGATCGAGCATTCTTTTCTATCGCTAACGGATGCGATGGGTTTTCATGAACTGGCGGAGGGGCAGACCGCATTAAGAGCTACGATTGGTCTGCTGAAGGACCGGGAAGATGACCCCATTGGGCCAACACAGTTTACTGTCGTCGCAGGAACCGTTACTAGTACTGAGTTTGTAATACCATTGACCGAAAAAAATACCGGAAGCCTGTATAGCGATACAGCCCTACATAAAAGTTTCGTATGTTAATCCTTTATCCGGCAGTCGCCTGAGGGAAGGAACGTCACATAGAGAGCACATAGAGCCGCATAAAGATTCGACATTTCTGCGTCTCAAAAATACTGTAATCAGACCCGATGACGTACGCACGGAGACAATCAAGCTAGTTTCCGCCAGCGAAACATCAGACGAGGCGGCTTTAACTACCGTGCGCAGAGACGACAATATTCATACCATGCTTGAAACACTGCTGTCTTTAAAGCAGGAATCCCGCCGGGCGTCCACTTTATATCAACTCTCACGGATTGCGTTAAGAAGTTTAAGGACCTTGAAATAAAACGAGCCTCCAGAGGGGGTGGGCACCACTGGAGGCTCGTTACACCCTTCAAGCCCACCAGCGAAGCATCGTGCAATAAATCTCTCTTTGCAGTGCCTCCCAAAAAAAGGGAATCTTTTTGGACTCGCTTTGAAGTACATACAACCAAATCGGTAGTATGCGGTGTCTTAAAGGGGTTAGTTTGTTTTAGAGCGTTGTGCCCATTTAGGCACGAAGGAGATAAGTGGAGGGTAACAACTTATATCTATGGCGCTCTAAAACAATCTAACAAAATGTTAGAAATATAGGGGTAAAAGGTACGTAATACATCTTTATGATGCTTACGAATTGCAATTTTAACAAAAATATTATTTTGTGTCAATACTTAAAACTAATTTTGTGTGATTATCAATAATATATGATGATGCAACACGAGCATTAACAAAACACGAGTTTAGCTTTATACTTTATATAATAAAGTAATTATCATGACAGAAACGGTTATAACAGGCGACAGCCAAACTTTTCCTGAAACCCTCAGAACAATTAGTTCACCACCTAAGCGTTTATTCTATCTCGGTGACATATCAGTTGTTAAAAGACCCTTATTATCGGTTGTAGGCAGTCGCAAGGTTACACCTTATGGCAGGCAGGTGACGACTTCATTATGCGAAGAAGTTGCAAGTAAAGGCGTGGTTATCGTAAGCGGACTGGCATTCGGGGTAGATTCTCTGGCTCATGAAGCGGCGCTTCGAAGCGGAACTCCTACCATAGCTGTGCTTCCCGCAGGTCTGGATACTATCTATCCGGCCTCACATTCGCAGCTGGCAAAAAAGATCGTCAACGAAGGGGGATTACTCATAACCGAATATCCGCATAATACTCCTGCGCTGAGGCAGAACTTTATCGCACGCAACCGGATAGTTTCGGGACTTAGCAAGGCTGTACTCATAACTGAGGCTGCACAGCGAAGCGGAACACTACATACAGCCAATTTCGCACTTGAGCAGGGTAGGGTCGTTATGGCAATTCCGGGCAATATCACTAATCCAATGAGCGTCGGTACGAATAATTTAATTAAGGCTGGCGCCCTACCTGTAACATCTTCTGAAGATATATTGCTGGCACTTGGAATGGATACTAGAAAACTGGATATTGAAACAATGAGCGCCAATGAACAAGAAGCCGCAATTATTGCACTCCTAAAAGAGGGTATAAATGAAGGCAATGAGCTACTGGCTGCAAGCAGACTATCAACCCAGGAGTTCAACCAAACACTTACTATGATGGAAATTACCGGCAAAGTTTATCCGCTCGGCGCCGGTAAATGGTCGCTCAAATAAAGTTATATCAAAAAACCATTGCAATGATGCCGGCAATCGCGTAGTGTAATTTGCCAGACAGCAGAAATTCCTGTAGGCTGCCGTCTGGTAGAGAATTTACTTTATGTCATTAGACACCGGGGTAATCAATCATCCAACTTGCTGTAAATACATTAATATAGGTACACTATACGAAGCATTAGCATGACAAAAAATTTAGTAATCGTTGAGAGCCCAGCCAAAGCCAAGACTATAGAAAAGTTTCTTGGTAAAGATTTTACTGTTAAAAGTAGTTTTGGACATATACGCGATTTACCTAAAAAGGGAATCAGTATTGATATCGATAAAAACTTCGAGCCGACTTATGAAATCAGCGCTGATAAGAAAAAGATAGTTTCAGAGCTCAAGAAGCTTGCTAAGACGGCGGACAATGTTTGGTTAGCCAGTGATGAAGACCGTGAAGGGGAGGCAATTGCCTGGCATTTATGCCATGCACTTGGCCTTAGCCCTGAAGCTACTAAACGCATTGTGTTTCATGAAATAACCAAGCCGGCGATTGATCAAGCGGTAGCTAACCCGCGCACCGTTGATAAAAAGCTAGTTGATGCTCAACAGGCACGCCGAGTGCTCGACCGTCTCGTCGGCTATGAACTAAGCCCTGTGTTATGGAAAAAGGTTCGCCCAGGACTAAGCGCTGGCCGTGTTCAGTCAGTCGCGGTACGATTAATTGTTGAGCGTGAAAGGGAGATTAAGGCCTTTGAGCCAGAATCTAGTTACAAGGTTAATGCATCATTCAACGCGACCAAGGACCAATTGCCGGCTGAACTTTCTAAAAAACTAGCTACCGAATCAGAAGCTAAAGACTTTGTTACAGCTTGTATAGGCGCCGATTTTACGGTCAGCGGCATCGAGCAAAAGCCCGGCACGCGCAGCCCTGGTGCACCATTCACCACCAGCACTCTCCAACAGGAAGCGGCACGAAGGCTTGGATTTAGCGTTCGGCAAACCATGACGCTCGCTCAGCGACTATATGAAAGCGGGCAAATTACATATATGCGTACTGACAGCACCATTCTCTCCAAGACCGCTCTTGATGCCTGTAAAGCTTATATAACCAAGAATTTTGGCGATAACTATCATGAATTGAGGCAATACAAAACCAAAAACACCAGCGCCCAAGAAGCTCACGAGGCTATCAGGCCAACTGATTTTAATAAACAAAGCGCGGGTTCTGATGAACAACAGCGAAAGTTATACGAATTAATATGGCGGCGGACTATCGCCAGTCAGATGGCCGGAGCAAAAACCAGCCGGACAGAGGCCAGTATAGCGGTTAGCACACGATCCGAACACTTTGTAGCCAAGGGCGAAGTTTTGGTTTTCGACGGATTTTTAAAGGTTTACGGCGGCGGCAAAGATGACGTAATTCTTCCTGAATTAAAAGAGGGGCAAAGTCTTGAATTAGCTTTACTCACAGCTAACGAAACATTTAGCCGTCCACCGGCACGTTACTCGGAAGCAAGCCTGGTGCGTAAACTTGAGGAGCTTGGCATTGGTCGCCCAAGTACTTACGCTCCTACAATTTCAACCATCCAAACTCGGGGTTATGTAGAGAGGGGAGACCTCGCTGGATCAGAAAGAAAAACTACAGTTATCACACTTGAGGACGGCCAGGTGCAGTCAAAAGTCACCACGGAAAACTACGGCGCCGATCGTAATAAGCTCCTGCCGACACCTCTGGCTGATGTGACAACCGACTTTCTGGTAAAGCACTTCCCGTCGATAGTCAATTATGATTTCACAGCACACCTAGAAAAAGAATTTGATACCGTAGCCGACGGCAAGGCTAAATGGCAAGACATTATTAAAGATTTTTACGACAAATTTCATCCGCTTATTAAAAGCTCGGAAACGGTTAGTCGAGAAGAAAGCACCCAAACACGCTTACTGGGACAGGATCCGAAGTCAGGCAAGCCGATTATGGCACGCTATGGACGTTATGGGCCAATGTTGCAGCGAGGAGAGACCGAATCAGAAGAAAAACCGGACTTTGCTCCAATTCCTGAGGGAGCAACCATTGAAGGTATTACTTTAGAACAAGCACTTGAAGCGTTCAAATTGCCGCGGATAGTGGGCGTTACTGAAGACGGCCAGGAGATAAAGGCTAATATCGGTCGTTTTGGGCCATATATTCAAGTTGGTAAATTATATATCTCCATAAAGCCACACGACCCGATGAAGATTTCCGAAGAAGAGGCACGCGAATTCTATAAGAAGAAGCTTGAACAAGAAGCCAAAAAGCATATCAATGAATTTTCGTCAGGCATAAAGGTGTTAAACGGTCCTTATGGCCCATACGTAACCGACGGAAAAAAGAATGTACGGATAAAAAAAGACGTCGATCCCGGTAAGATTACCGAAAAACAAGCCAAGGAAATGCTTGAAAAGGCTCCAGATAAGAAAAAGCGCTTCACTCGTCGTAAAAAAGCTTAAAACTCAAAAATATAAACACAAACATAAAATTCGAATTTTATAAGTGCTTATCCACAATCTGGTATCTTATCCAAGTTATTTTATTGTAATATTTGTACACCATTTTTTAAGCATGCCTGTCTATTTAGTGCTACAATAATATATAAGAACAATGTTCTTGACTTATATATACATTTATTTTACAATTTATAAATAATACAGTAGAAACAGGTAAGGGAAGAGTATGGCCGAAATCACCACCAAGCTTGATATTGAGAAAATTATTAACGATATCCTCGAAACTATTGACCGTGAAAGGGAACGTGAAATTATTTCACGTCGTTTTGGTTTGTTTGACCGCAAAGAAACTCTGGAGCAAATTGGTGAGCTGCTTGGAATTACACGCGAACGCGTAAGACAGTTGGAAAAGGCTGTCGTTGCGCGTTTGAAAGCTGTTGCTGACAGCCATGAACTGCCACACATCGATGAAGTACAGAATGTCTTTACCCGTCAGATTTCAGAGCTTGGAAACGTGGCACGTGTAAGTGACCTAACCGCTAGACTGGTTGACGACAACTCAAAAATAAACCAATCAAGGATATCATTCCTTGCGACGCTATGCCCGGAACTTACAGTGGTTGATGACAACGATCATTTTTACCACGCGGTAGGCCTTAGATCTGTTCATGACGAAAAGGCAATCAAAGACCAGGTAAAGACCATTATTGATGCCGTAAAGGTGATCGGCGAGCCAACGTCAATAGAGAAAGTTGCCGAACAAGCCAAGCAAACAGATTCTAACCATACCCGGGCGCTAGCTAGTATCAGCAAGCATTTAGCTACACTTAATAACCGTTGGGGGCTCATTAAGTGGCCGATGGTAAATCCAAAAAACATCCGCGATAAAATTTATGTCATTCTTCACGAAAATGGTAAACCGATGCACTTTAATGCTATTGCTGATGCAATCAAAAGCAGTGATTTTAAGCGTAAAGATGTCACCACTCAAGCTATTCACAATGAATTGATAAAAGATAAGCGCTTCGTGCTCATAGGGCGCGGGATTTATGCTCTAAAAGAATGGGGATATTCCAAGGGTACGGTCGCCGATATCATCTCAGATGTACTTAAAAAAGCAGGGGAGCCACTGCATCGCGATGAGATAGTTAAGCAGGTATTGAAAAGCCGACAGGTTAAAGAAACTACCATTCTATTGAACCTGCAAGGAAAATCCCAGTTTAAACGAGTCGCTAAGGCTACTTACACGCTTGCGGAATAAATCCAAAATGTCCGAAGCAAATATTTCACCTGTGCGCTCTTCTGTTGAGTTCTATGAAGCTAACCAGCAACAGGAAGAATACCCGAACTTTCAAACATATAGCTTAGGGGATTACGACGTAGATTACTATGTGGCTGACTGGTCCTTGTCAGCTCTATCTTCTATTTTTGATGAAAGCCTAAAAGACGCTCCAATAACCATAGACTCTGATATACCGGAAGAATTACAAGGGCCGTGGGCGCTTGCGACACACCTGAGCAGCCAAGCGGTTACTTCTGATAAAGAAATCCTTTGATCGTATTCAAAGAGCTGACGAGCAGGTTGTACGGCTGCTGCTTTCTCGCGGTAAAGGGCGTATTGCTCTGCTATTTAGACAGAAACGTGAATTATTCTTGTCAAATTATGCAGAAAAGCACCTATCCAAGCCAGGAGGCTATGATGATACAACATTGCTCCAAGAAATGCTGGTAGCGGCAAAATATCATAGAAAATGCCTTGATGACTATGCTGCCGTATAGGTCTGATGCCATATTGCATATTTAATGAACGTTTTGCGAACATCGAATTACACAGCGTTTTTATGAACAGTTAAATAAACGAAGCTCAAAAAAGCAAAATTGTTTTAATGCAATAAGACAGTGAAGGCGAGCAAAAAAAAATTTGTGGTACGTAAATTAAAGACGAGAGATTAAAACTAAAAATAGAATAGAAATGACAGTAAAAGAGCACTTCTCCGTGATATAAACTTAAAGTCGCACAATGTATATTTTGCGACCTATAAATATTTACTGAAGATGATAAGCTTATACCTCCGCTGTAGGGGAGTTTTTAGGCTCCTGCTGTTTAAATACACATTCGACTGCTTTTTGAATTTAAAACTTAGTCTTCCACCACTACATTGACTGGCGTTTTACCATGGCTGTGTATAGTTATCCACAATGCTGCGTGAAAAGTTTGCTTTTTTGTTTTTATTATTAATTAATTTGCTTTTCCCCTGCTTTATTAATAAATATATATTTTTTTGACATATCCCCTTTTTAGTTATTTTGTAAGTTTTTTTATAAAACGTTGTATCAATTTTAAAATGAACAATTTACGAACATGGACGGGAAGAGAGGGAGACTACTACGAGCAGTAACGGTTTGTTTGTATCGGTTCTATTTAGTGGAGGCACGCTCTGGTATACGGACATCGATGTATTCACTCGGAGAACGCCCCTGCTCCGCTATCTTATCTCTTACCAAAAGATATGTCCCGACCTGTTGCCTTGGGTCGCTTTCCGTGTTGAACTTCACGAAGTAATTGTTATCTTCAATATATATGTGCAGCTCATTAGCTATCGCCGGAAACACCAGTCTCTTATAGGCAACTTCTTCAGCCTCAAGATAAGCTACCACTGTTTGTACAAACTTAACCAGGTCACTGGGTATGGCTACTTCTCCTGTATTTGCTTGGATGTCAGCTGTATCTTCAATAGTCGGTACGTTATCCCGAATAGAGCTTGGCAGCTTCGATGCCTCGCCTATAACTCTTCCGGAAGCAGCAACAGCCATTGCACCGCGACTTGTTGCTAGAATAATCGCCGGTCTTTCTGGAGCGAGATGAGCGGTAACATTACGGCCAAACATAGGAATCATAAGTGAAACTTGACCTAGCTCGGGAAATTTTTGTTTTAATAATGATTCTATACTTTCAGCATCAATAAAAAACTTGCTGCGGTTAAGGATAGATGAGTTGAGTAAATTTTCCAGCTCACTCTTGTACTGAGATGTATCAGAGGTTAGTGGCGATCCGTCTGCTTGAAAAACTCTAACGTTAACCTGGGTCGAAAGCGTACTTATAAACGTAAATCCCGCTAAAAGCACAAATATAAACAGCCCTGCAGCAAGGTGTTTATTCCGTAATGACTTAGACGTATTTTGCTGTGAGTGTCGCTCGTGGTTTGCTGGGCTATCAGTATTCGAACGGCTGGAGTGATACGAAAACACCGGCATCCGCTGTTGCGAAATTTTTGAAGTCCGTTTTTGGGATTCCTTATTCTTAGATCTCCGTTTAAACATAACTACTTCTTTAGTGTCCAACTTCTATTAAGAGCTCAGCTAATCTGCGGGAAGCGTTAGGTATGGTAATTTGCCGCAAGACAGCCTCAAGCCTTAGACGGGCTTCGGCATCTTTTAATAATCGGTTGACCATATCAAAAAGGGCTTCCGGGCGCCGTTTTAATATCGTTTCATCGGCAACTTCTACTGCTCGTTGGCGCTGTAATTCCTCAGCATTTTTTAGTTGGTGCCCGCCCGTGAGCAAAGGATTTGGCACTACTATGCAAGCTTTGCCTTGTATTCCAAATTCCGCCAAAGCATTCGCCCCTGCTCTTGTAATTATTACATCAGCTGCACCGCTGTAACGATACATACCGTCAATGAAAGGCTTAACTGTTAAACGTTCGTGCTTAAACCCCCCGTATGTAGACTCATTCCCCTTCCCTACCTGATGAACGATAAAGAGATCAGGATTTTCGTTAAGCAGTTTTGGCGCAACATGGGCCATGGCTTTATTAAGGTTAACCGACCCGTGACTGCCTCCAGTTATGAATAATAAAGAGCACTCCTGGTTAAGCCCGAGTTCCTTTTTATAGTTTTTCTTCAAACCGGCATCAACCGGTGTGTAGTCACTGCCGACAAGCACACCGACATGTATGGTTTTTTCTTTAGGATATCTATAGAAGTCAACCGGCATTCCGGTAGCATGCATGTGAGCCCACCGACTTACCAGCCGGTTAGCCAAACCGGGCATAGCATCGGAATCGTGCGTTATGAACGGAATCTTCATCAATGCTGCAGCCAAGCCAACGGGCACACCGACAAATCCACCCTTCAGCAAGATCACTTCTGGACGTGTCTTACGAAGCAGCAGTACGCTCTGAAAAAAACCAATCAAAAAATAGAAAAAATCACGGATGTTCAGTAAGTTTGTCTTGATATCAATAATTCGACGGAACCAAGACTCGCCATGATAGCGGCGAAACTTACCGGCGAATATTGAATATTCACTATCGAAATTGTGATGACCCTTAGTCATGTCACCAAACTTAGCATTACGTTCGCCAACATAAATTATGTAGTGCTCTGGATTAAGCTGTTTTATTTCATGGGCGACGGCTAACAGCGGCGTAATGTGGCCGCCGGTTCCGCCCCCTGTAAGAAGTACTTTCATATCTGCTTCCTTCACTAGCGTCGGTGTTTACCGCATAGGTAGTATACCGCGAAATATTAAACACCACTCCAAGTGCTGCCATAACAAATATTATGCTGGTACCTCCGTAGCTTATAAACGGTAATGTTATTCCTTTTAGTGGTAAAAGGCCTATCATGGCGCCGATATTAATCAATGTTTGAGTACTCAACCATGCTAAGACCCCAACGACAACTAATCGGCTGTGAGTGTCTGGGGCTCTTTCAATAATGCTTTTTATGCGTGCGAAGAAAACACCGAACACTACAATGAGCAAGGATGTTCCGAAAAAGCCGAATTTTTCAGCGATGATAGCAAATATTGAATCGTTAGATGCTTCAGGCAGATATCCGTAAGCCTGGACGCTGTGAGCTACTCCTTTGCCGACTAGCCCGCCGGAGCCGACCGCAATCAAAGCCTGGCATGCCTGATAACCAGCATCCTGGCAATCTCGTTCAGGCTGCAGAAACGTCATGAACCGCTCACGCCGATAGTCACTCGTTGATATTGCAAGCGTGGTACCGAGTGCAATAATACCCAATAAAATAAAGGTCTTCTTAAGAGGTAGTCCAGCCACAAAACACATCGTGCCGATTACCACTACCAACACCCCCATTGATCCTAGATCACTTTGAAGAATTGCGACGGTTAACCCTATTACCGCTAATAAAATCAGAAGCGGCTTAAAGGTTTTGTCTCCTCGCTTTATGGTGCCCTCCTGGATACGTTGAGTCAAAAAGCCAGCCAACCAAAAGATAAGGGCAAACTTAATTACCTCAACCGCCTGAAGCGATAATCCGGCAAACCTAACCCATCGATGGGCAGGATATTCCGGTGTTACTGGCAAAATTAACGCCAGGAGTGTTACACCGAGTGCTATGCCGATAAGTGGTTTGGTTAGTACACGCCACAGCTTGAGAGATATACTTGCAGCTATAAAAAAGGTTATCAGGCCCACGCCAATCGCCGTTGCCTGCTTGCTTATGTAATAACTCTCACTAACATTCCGCTGGACTGCTAACCCAGGGCTTATAGAATAGATAACAATTAATCCTACCACCAATAGAATGACGCTGGTAAGTATCAATATATAATCAGGCTTATGCCGCCGTTGTTGCGGGGCATGTCCAAGCATCACCGGCTTACGCGCTGTAGTCCGCGGCCGCATCTATCTCACTCCTATAAGATAAACAATGAGGCCTAATACTCCAGCTACTTGGCCAATAATCCAAAAACGCATAGTAACTTTTGTCTCCGGCCAGCCTATCGCTTCAAAGTGATGATGAATTGGTGAAGATATAAAAACCTTTTTACCGTGTCTAAGATATCTTGAGACGCGATTGATAATAACCGAACCGGTTTCAGCGACATAAACGATTCCGATAATCGGTAAAATATATATCGTATCGGTTTGCAGAGCGATAATTCCGAGCGCTGTGCCGAGAGCGAAAGACCCGACGTCTCCCATAAAGAACCGGGCTGGATAGATATTGAACCACGTATAGCTAAGCAATGCCCCTACGACTGACAAACAAAATCCAGCTAGCGCATAACGCTGCTCCAGAAAAGCTATAACCGTATAGGCTGCAAAAGATGACACGAGCAACCCACCGGCTAAACCGTCGAGTCCGTCGGTAATATTTACGGCATTAGCAGTTGCTACCACCACAAACCAGAATACAGCTATTAAAATTACGCCAATCATAAACTGGCTGATGCCGAATGTGCCGACCTGCAAATCGAAAAAACCAAAGTTTATGCTTGTAACATCCAGTTTATTGAAGAACCACCATCCGCCGACTATAGCTACCATGCTATGAAGCACAAACTTAATCTTTGAGCGCATACCGGCAATACCGCCCTTTTTGCCGCGAATGTTTATCCAGTCATCAACTAACCCGATTATTCCAGAACCTACCATACCGGCCAACGGCAGCCAGGTTTGACTGCGCTCCAGGTTACCAAAAAGCGTTACTAAAGCTACTGAGAGAACAAATATGATACCGGCCATAGTGGGAATATTGCGTTTGTGCTTAGCGGCATGCAGTTGCTTATAAACTGAGGCTTCTCCGCCTGACCACGCTTCCGAGCGCTGCTGTTTCCACCACTTCCACTTATAGGCAACAGTGGTGTAGAGCGGCGTAATAAGCATGCTGACCATGAAGCTTGCGAACGCCAACAGCAATATGCGGAGCAAAGTTTGTATTTCAATATTGATTTGTATTAATTCGGTCATAGCAGTTGGTCTTTATTATACTCTTTTAATCCTTCGGTGTTACCCCGAAATTATCTATTAACATATTAGTTAAGTTACTGAAAATCGGCCCGGCTGCCTGAGAACCGGCATAACCTGCAATTCCAGGGGCATTTAACCGCACCACGATAACATACTCCGGCTCATTACCGCCAACATAGCCCATAAATGTACCGTTAAAGCGATCGTCGTAATATCCCCCTTCCGGCCTAGTCACCTGCGCAGTTCCGGTTTTGCCGCCGATAGCGTAGTCACTTCTGAGCTGTTTCATGCCATAAATTAGGTAGTTGTTGTTAAATGAGTATTCCATCAGCGATCTAAGCTGTTCGCCAACCTCCGGCTTCACCACATTGTCATCAAGAATTTTGGGCTCCACGGTATTCTCTGTTCCGTCTTGGGTGATATAACTTTCTACCAAGCGGGGTTGATAATATGTACCGCCATTAATTACGCTTGCTAACGCCGCTCCCATTTGTAGGGGTGTTGCCGTCATACCCTGTCCAAAAGAGGTGTTGGCGTATTGGATATCTAAGCCGAAACCTTCTGTGGGGCTGGGGATACTGCCAGGGGCCTCATAGCCCTGCTCGATACCGGTAAGCTGTCCGAACCTGTAATGATTAGTCATATAGTCATACCATCTAACACGTGCCTGTTCATTTATTTCGCCTCCGCCCATTTGCATCAACAGCCATGCCGCACCTGTATTTAATGATAACCGCAATATATCACCAACCGTGCGCGTACCCGAACCGCCGATAACATTAGTTATGGTCGCTCCATCTATGGTGAATGAACCAGGGTCATAGTACGAGCTATTGGCACTTACTACTCCAAGGTCGAGCGCAGCCGCCAGCGTAAGCGGTTTCATAATCGATCCCACTTCCAGCGGTCGGCTCACTGCTCCGTTATTAAATACTTCTGCGTCTTTTACTTCATAGAACTTAGACGGATCATAGGTCGGATAGTTGGCCATCGCCTTTATCGCACCGGTTTTTGCCTCCATTATAAGAGCGCTCCCGAAATCCGATCGTACATCTTCCAATCCTTTTTTCAGGATATCTTCTAGCTGCCGCTGCATACCTAAATCAATGGTCAGCACAACCTTTTCACCTTTAACCGGTTGTCTGATAATATTGTCCTCGTTTCCGGCTAATGGAACGCCTTGAGCATCAGTAATTGCCCGGATCTCTCCGGGAGTTCCACGCAAATGCTCATCAAGCGCCTGCTCAACCCCATATTTTCCTTCGCCTTCATCGTTAACAAATCCTAGTAACTGCGCCCCTAGTGTACCTTGCGGATAGGTTCTGTAAGACGCCTCTCGTGTGCCTATACCTTTGTAATCGAGAGCGTCGAGCTTGGTTTTGGTGGCTTCGTCAAGCCTTTTGGCTAGCACCACGTAACGCGTATCATCGGCCTTGAGTTGTTTTTCATAATCGACCGCATTTCCACCTATGATTTCGGCTATTTTTTCCGCTGAAGCATGCGCGTCTTCAACGTAAACAGGATCAGCATAAAGCGTGTACTTGGTTTCATTCAACACTATCGGTACGGTGCCGTCACCGTTCTGCGCGACTATAATGCCGCGTTCTGCCGGTATTTGATACTCCTTAAGCTGTTTGGTTAAAGCTGCCTGCTGATAGTAAGAGTGACGAATGACCTGTAAATAAAAAAGTCTCACTATAAAAAAAGCTAGCAACAACAAAAGCAACCCGTACCATATTCGAATACGGGTTAAAGTAGATAGCTGGAACCTGGATGAAGCTTTTGGTCGCATAGGCATCCCCTACTCTATCATCTTTGTTTAGTTAAATAATCTTGAGCCTTAGTTTTGCAATGTTGCTGTTGGCGCGGCAGAAACAAGCTGTTTAGCTGCTTCGCTTGTCTTTATTCGCTCAAGCGACTGTAAGCGTGCGGCATCCAACACTAGCTGGTTATGCTCTGCTTCAAGACTAGACTGCTCATTACGCAAATCATCGATCTTATAAGTGTATGAATTAGCCTTTGTGACTTGTGTCAGGTATAGAAGACCTAGCAGACACGCTAACACAATAAGCATGATAGTATTGCTGATTGGTCCGATGCTACGCTGCTCGCCGCGAAAAGTGGTTGTGTTTTGATTTCGTGTCGAGTATCTTTGCCGACTCATATTTAAAGAGCTTGAATATGTCATATGTTTCTTTTTATGTTTATTTTTGTGTGGCTACTCTCACGGACTTTTATCTATGAGAGCAGCCTTTTTGTGCGGTTAAGGCTTTAGCCTACTCTGACTTTTACCTTATATGCACGGGAGAGGTTTTTTACCTGGATAGGCATAGTCTACTCCCTTTCCTTTTGGTTTTTTATTTTAACTGCGGCGCGGAGCTTGGCGCTCCTGGCACGCGGATTAATAGCGACTTCCTCTTGCGTTGCCATGACCGGCTGCTTCGTGAGCAGACGCAGGACAGCGTCATACCGGTTACCAGCGTATTCATTAAACTGTTGCTTAACGATACGATCTTCCAAACTATGGAAGCTGATAACCGCTATTCGCCCTCCCGGGGATAGTAGATCTATCCAAAACGGTATTGCGCTTTCTAGAAGTTCTAGTTCGCTGTTAACCGCCATACGTAGCGCTTGGAACGTTCGTGTGGCAGGATGAACCTTACTATGCCCCGGCCAAGCGAGGGCAACGATTTCTGCCAATTCGTGTGTAGTCGTAATGGGCCGGTGTTCCACTATCAATGAAGCAATTTTGGTTGCTCGTGGCTCTTCACCATACCGTTTGATGATACGTGCCAGTTCCGCTTTGGGATAGTTGTTGACTATCTCCTCTGCCGTCAAACTTTGCCGCTCATCCATACGCATATCCAGCGGTCCATTCAGCCGTATACTAAACCCACGACTGGCATTGTCAAGGTGCGGTGACGATACACCCAAATCAGCCAAAATTATATCGTATTGTTCGCCTTGCTTCTTAAGTTCTTGGGCAGCTGCTTTATAATCCTTGTGGACCATTGTTACATTATGCCCTTGAAACTTCTTCTGCAGACAATCAATCGCCTGTTGATCGCGATCAACTAAAGTTGATTTTGAAAGTTGTAAGGTACGTTCCAGTATCTTTTCAGCGTGTCCGCCGTAGCCTGCCGTAAGGTCAAGGTATTTTTCCCCTTCCTTAGGATCAAGCACGGTCAGTACTTCTGAAAGTAATACCGGAAAATGTGTGATATTTTTTTGGTGATTTGTTTTGGTGTTTTTCATGCTTTTTTGTTTTTGCAAGGTTTGCCAATTCCGCTCGGGCTTTTGGCGCCGGGCGGGATAGCTGCCCTTCCAAAAATTTTTGTTTTTGCAAGGTCACCTATTCAGCAATCAACTTTTTGTTTTTTAAATGTTTTTGTTTTTGTTTGTTTCGTTAAGCTCTTGTAAAGAAGGTTACTTGTGTAAGATTTAAAAAATCTTCTAACTTCTTACTTCTTAACAAAACGATTGTTGAGAGACTTATGTGTGAGGTGGAGTTTTGGGAGGTGTTTTGAGATAAGGTACAAAGGTTTTTTGAGTGGTTGCCTTCGATCCACTTGTTGATTGCCGAATAGCTGACCTCGAGTCAGTTTCGTTTTTAATATGTTAAAGAGCTACTGGATCGGTACTAGGCAGCCATGATGCGCCAATATCGTCCAGCTCGAACCGCTACCACATCCCGGTCAATTCCCGCATAGTCAAGCAGATGCTGCTCTATGAGCACTCTTCCCTGCTTCTGATC
The DNA here is from genome assembly GCA_964537935.1 of uncultured Candidatus Saccharibacteria bacterium. GTDB lineage: Bacteria > Patescibacteriota > Saccharimonadia > Saccharimonadales > CAZICT01 > CAZICT01. The sequence goes on from CAZICT010000001.1 coordinate 250,544, forward strand.
CAATGCGGCTTCGGTTTTACCAGTTCGGAATTGAACGTTCAGATCTGCTGTATGCTCGTCAAGGATATTGCCTTGAAGTTGCGTTTCGACCTGCTCATCCCAGACCGATTTAGGATACAGATGCAAATACTTCTGAAATCCTCTGGTGAGTACTACTCCTGTTTCAAACTCGGCTCGAAGTTCGGCTGGTATAGTCAGCCGCCGCTTGTCGTCTAGCTTGCGTTCGAAATAGTCTACCGTGGCCATTTGGTGTGATTTAAATTACTAGTGGTTTTTATTTTTTTCGTATCTGGTAGGCTGTTTTGCCCTACCCACGATTACCCACTGACAGTAGTGTACAACCCACTCCTACCCACATGCAAGTCTTTTAGCCAATATTACTCTGAACTACAACACTTATCCACAGACAAATAACTGTTGTGGATAAAGACACTACATATAGCGTTTGAACTTGCTATATAAACACAACTAAATTTATGTCTGCCGTATCAATCCGTAGGCTTGATGCAAACTGCTCACCGCATCATCAGTTAAGGTCGTATCGTTAATCGGTGCTAGCTCAGGACGACACATTAAAACCTGACTCCAGTTCTCGGGCAGATTTCTTAGGGGCTTATCATCTACTATTACGCCCTTGCCCTCAGTGAACTCACGCCGTAGAAAATCCGCCTTAAGCTCACTTACTACGTGGACCGGCACACAAAGCTGTCCAAGCTTTCTGCACAGACCCATTTTAAATCTCTGAAACTCACCGTCACCATAAGTCAGGATGCGTACATCAGGAAACTCATTTTTCATCTGAACTACGGTGCCATGAACATCATCAAAACAAAAATCCATCTGTTTTTGCTGTATTGCCTTATCTATTTCTCCGGAGACAAATGACCAACTTCTCCCTGATATTGCTTCAATATGTTGGCGGAATTGGTATATGTTATGAGAATCGGCGTCGCGAGAATCATAGTAATCAGAAAGTGTCCCAGCAAAAGCCCCGGACTCTATGGTAAATCGCTCAACCATAAAGTCGTCGATCCAGCCCACCATATCTACGTAATTAAATAACACGCCGTCAAAATCCAAAAACAGGTAATCCGGTTTACTCACTATAAAAGTCCCATAATCGCCTTAGCGATTACATCGCCGTCATGTCGAATGAGCGATCTTTTAATAAAAGTATCATTCCGATTCCTGGATTGGGCCTGTTTTGACAAAAAATCTCCGCCAATGGCCTTATAGTGCGCTCGCTTTAGAATTTCTGTATCTATGGCTATAGGATACTCTCCTTCAACAGCATACTTGTTCAATATCGCCTTGGAGGGAAGCTTGTTGTTATAGAGAACGACATCGATAGCTTGACCACCGATAAACCGCTCAAGTTCGTCAACATAATCATGTACCGCAAACCCGGCGGTTTGGTGCGGTTTATTGACCAGATTAGCCACATAAACTATTGGGGCCTTGGTTTGTCTAAGGGTGCGTCCAATGCCATCAACAAGTAGGGCTGGCGCAAGTGATCCGTACAGATTTCCGGGAGCAATAACTACAAGATCAGCTTCTAAAATGGCCTGGCGCGCTTTTGGAGATAAGTCAGCCTTAGGCTCCAGGTAAAGTTTTGGGCGCTCATCTTCTTCAAAATTTAGTTGAGAAATCTCATACTCGCCCTTTAAGGTGCCGGCATAGGTATCGATTACCAAGTGGCAGTTATCCAAGGTAATTGGTAGCACCTTCCCTTTAATGTTGAGTACCTTTTCCGCAAGTTCAACCGCCTGCCCAAAGTCTTTGCTCATCATTTCAAAGGCGCTTAAAAACAGGTTGCCGAATGAATGACCGGCCGCAAAAGTACCTTTAGGGAAGCGGTAGTTAAACAGTTCACGTAATGTTTCCGGCGACTGACTAAGCGCAACCAGACATTGGCGCACATCACCCGGCGGCAATACTCCCAGTTCATCCCTAAGGACGCCTGTCGAACCGCCATTATCGGCCATGTTGACTAATGCCGTTATGGAAATCGGGTGATGCTTCAGGCTGGATAATAATGTAAAGCTCCCTGTTCCTCCGCCAATCACCACCACTTTGGATCGGTTATCGTTGTGCTTCATATCTATGTCAAATCGTCTCTTTTCATATATTGTAGTGTATATTGTCGTACATGCACGTAAATGTCGATCGCTTTAGCTATCGACATAGGTACGAGTTTATCAGCGAGCTTATCGACAGTTACACCTAAGAAATTAATTTTATTACTAATACGTCACACGAGGTATAAATTACTGTTTTCGCAAGGTCTTTACCACGCTGCCGAACCATTCGGCGCTGGGTCGAAGGGTTCGCTTCATACCACGCTCTCTGTCAACATGAACCAGTCCAAATTTTGGCCACCAGCCATAAGCCCATTCAAAATTATCAAGCAAGCTCCAGTGGAAATAACCACGCAAATCCACCCCCTCGCTTATGGCTCTTTCCATCGCTAAAATGGTTTGCTCCAACCACCAGCGGCGATGTTGATCTTTGGCATCGGCAACGCCGTTTTCAGTAATAATTATCGGCTTCTTGTAGTGCTCCCAGACTCTCAGCAAAAGCGGATATAACCCTTCGGGCTCCATGTACCAACCAAGATCGTTAGTAGGAAACGATGGATTACTGCGCTTAAAGTTTCTGTAGTAATCGGTAAAGTAATAATTGAAGCCAACGTAATCCTGATAACGCTTAACGCGATTTAAAAACCACCAGTTCCAGAAATAACGCATCCATTTTGTAGTTATAGAATCGATAACATTATGCGGTCGTTTGGCTTGAATATTAGCTAATTGAGAAGCAATGCCGATCTGTAAACTAGGCTTTCGTGCCTTAAGAATAGCGTATGCTCTGCGATGTGCACGCGTAAGATTCCAATAAACTTTCATAAATTTAAGCCAGTTCTTTTGTTGCGGCGGCCATTCACCGGTCAAATAGCCAAAACTGGTGTATACATTCGGTTCATTAAGCGTTATGACATATGTCACCTGACCGATAAGTTCATCAGCAATTTTTTGCACGAACCGATCAAAATATTGCAGGTTTTGTCGTTTTTCAAAACCGCCCTTTTCTGCAAACCATGTTGGCATTGTCCAGTGCCATATATTAAGCATCGGTGTAATACCTTTTAGTTTTAGCTGGGCAATATAGGTACGATAATGCTCTATAGCTTCAAGATTCCACTCGCCTTCCTTTGGTTCCATCCGGGCCCATTCTATGCCAAACCTAAAAGCATTTAGATTCATGTCTTTTAGTAAAGAAAAATCTTCCTTATAGCGTTTGTAGTGATCGACACCGCGGCCAGAAATATAATTGGCAGGATTTGCCGCCCGGTTCTTAAACCGATCCCAACCCTGGATCCACTGCAACCGCTTATTTGCCGTCTTTGCTAATTCGGCGGCGTTTGCCAGTTCCCACACCGTCCAGTCATTTTCCAAACCGCCTTCAACCTGGTGGCTGGCGGTCGAAGCTCCCCACATAAAATGTTTAGGAAATAATGGTTTTTGTTTGCTCATTACTGAATGTAGATTATAACGAAGTGTCTCGCGGGGCCCAACTTTTTAATGGCTTTAAAGTCCGGCATTTCCCTGCTTATGTAATTCAGCCGCTTCACTGATTAGATCTTTTACTGCCGGCAAATCGAGGTCGTTAATAGACTTAAAACGGATACAGCTCTTACCACAGCTTACTTTGCCCAATCTATCGCTGTAGATCTCCGGTAAGTATTTACCGTCCCTTACGGCCGATACGTACATACTCAGGTGATTTTTTTGCTTAGCTAAAGCAATAATCGGCCAATCACCTTCTTTTCCGCTCGAGTATTTATAATGATAACTACCGTACGAAACCATAGACATGCTCATGCCGTTAAATAAGTACCGCTCTAGTTCCGGCACCGTATCAGTAATAAGTTTGTCTAATTTTCTAAGATCCTGTTCGTTTTTTTCAGATTTGGTAAAGTATTCATCAATTGAACCAGCGTTTAATTTCATGTAGTTATTGTAGCGTGTTATAGAAATATAGTATCTATTTTATGCTGTCTATCAGTTCCATTTCTCTTTCGTTTAGTTCAAAATCAAACACGTCGATATTTTGTTTAATCCTGTCGGGATTTCCGGATTTAGGAATAGGCACCGTATTGTGCTGCAAGGCCCAGCGAAGCACAACTTGAGCCTCTGATTTTCTATGTGAGGTTGAAATTTTTTTGACGACCGGTTCTTCCAGTATTTCACCACGCGCCAACGGACTATAGGCCTCGACAACGATACCGTGTTCGTTACAGTACTCCAATAACTCTTTCTGCTGCTGATAGTTATATGGATGGAACTCTATCTGATTAACAGCTGGCATAATATCAGAATAGCTTGCCGCCTCTTTTAGATGGCTAATCTCATAGTTTGACACCCCGATGGCTTTAGCTTTACCGGTCTTATAAATTTCGCCAAGCGCCCTCCAGCTATCTTTTCGAGCCCTTGGATCTGTGCCCGGCCAGTGGATTAAGTAAAGATCAATGTACCCAACCCCCAGTTTGTGCAATGATGTTTCAAAAGCTAACCTGGCGGTTTTATAACCCAAGTCACCCCTTCCAAGTTTAGTTGTTACAAAAAGCGCACCACGCGACACACCGCTATTACACACAGAATCACCAACGCTTATTTCATTGCCGTATATTGCCGCGGTGTCAATTAGCCTATACCCCGAATGTATAGCGTTCTTAACGGCTTCACGTGCCTCCACCCCTTCTGCTAGTTGCCAGGTTCCAAACCCGATCGCAGGTATGGTTGTTCCGGTATTCAGCTTTTTTACGTACACCTTTATCTCCTTTGTAAGCTTCTTACATATAGTCTATCTCCGGCCTTTATAATTGTTAGTTAAATAAACTACATTGCCCTGCCGTTTCGGGTTGTTATTATTTATCTATGCAGCCTAGATACTTTATCGGCATTAGCCTTCCTGAGGATATAACTGGCCGTATTCAGGATATTCAAACTAGCTTATACGAAGAAGAAACTATGTTAGAACCTTTAGTGCCTCACATAACACTCGTACATCCAAACGCACTTCAGACTTTGGCGCCAATGTACTTTATTCCAAAAGCAAAAGACGCAGCGACACCATTATTGCCTATTGAGATAACGCTCACCGACATACAGGTTTTTCATAACAGCGTTGCTCATATTTCCGTTAGTAGCGAAGGATTAAATAAGCTCCACAGTTCGTTGCTGGCACTTTTACCTAAATCAGTAATTGCTCAGTATTATACGGACCGAAACTACAAACCTCACGTCACTCTGCTCCAGGCAAAGCAGCGCCAGAAAATAACACCGGCTTTACTCGCTAATCTTAATGACAGACTTCAGTCACTACTGCCTATTAATTTCACCGTAACTCAAATATCTTGTTACAAGTGGATTTCGAGCCGGGAATACAAAATCGAAAAGCTTTAACTATTTGGACTGCCGTTTGTTACCCGAGCTACGTTTTGTCTTTCCGTTTCGGTATGAAAGCTCTTTACGGTGAGTATCAAGTCGTTCAACGTAGTTATCATACTTATTAAATAGACTTGAGTAACTACCGGTCGGAGCTAAAACTTTAAGAAGTTTATTCTTACTTTCCAGATATTCGATAAGGCTAAAGAAATCACCGTCACCGGACACGATAACGGCTTGATGATAGTTATCAATCTCCTTCATCGCCCACAACACTAAATCCGCATCGACGTTACCTTTAACAACTTTTTTGTCTTCTTCACTCTCTTTTTGCGGTTCAATTTTTAACTCTTTAAGTTCACTGTCTTCGAGCAGTTCGGGCTGCGGTCTTGTCATATCGAAAGTTTGCTTTAGTACAATCGCATATCCTGTATCGTGCAATTGCACATACATATCTTCAAACTCCGGTACGTAGCCAATAAACATGAATGCTTTTGTGACGCCATACTTATCAGCTAAAAACTTACGGAACTTATGCCAATCAATCTTCCAGCCAAGCTTTTGTACGCTTACATTCAGATTTTGACTGTCAATAAATGCATACACATCTTTTTTTCTACTTCTTCTTGCCATACGCTTCAATCATAACACTTTCCTTGTCTTTCAAAGTTGGTGTTTATCAAAAAATAATGGATATCTATAGGTGAGAGCCTATGGCAATAATATTACCTGACGGATCCTTGAACCATGCAGCCTTAAAATTGGCTAAAGTATAGATATCTCCCTGTCGCTTTGCTCCAGGCATATCGAATTCTTCGAATTTCACACCGCGCTCTTTAAGTGAAGTTACCGTACCCTCCGGATCGATTACTTCGATAATGGCACACGTAGCTTTATTGGTACCGGCATATTCGGATTCAAACACTGCGAATCTGCTCATACCTGATTGGAACCAAGTGCCGTTCGGATTTTCATCCACAATAGTAAGCCCTAATGTTTTTCCGTAAAATTCTATTGATTCTTGCAAATTCTTTGCAGGAATTGCGGTATACATTGTGAGATTGCTTAGCATAAATGTTTCTTTTTGTATCCTCTAAAGTTGGATTATACCATCAACTGGATATTATAGCGTCTTCGCCAAAAAGCTTTTGCAATCGCATTTTTATCGCTCCAGGGTGTCTGCCAAGCTTATTTATCAGTTTATCCATACTCACAGTCGTATTTTTGCTGAACATTTTGACCAGTTGAGCATCATCCTCGGCAGTCCAGGGCTTGTAAGCATTCGGATAAGTTTCGCGCATTTTTTCTAATCTCTGCTTCCATGAAGCTTTGCCAAGGGGCTTGGTGTTTGTAATCTCTTCCTTTTCCCGGCGTTTTGCTCGTTCGCGTAAATATTCAAACTTTTGTATATGAGAGCTCGAATCGAGGCGCAGTTGCCTATCGACCTCTAATGCTTCCTGGCTTATACGTAGCGCCATTTTATTAATTCCAGCCAGGCTTAAATTCTTTAGGCTTCGTACCCTGGACAATGCTACGTAACCCATACCTTCAACAAAAGCACGACGCAAATCTATCCTGGCGGCATCAAGCGTCATTCCCTGGCTTTTGTGAACCGTTATGGCCCAAGCAAGCCGCAACGGAATCTGGGTTATGCTTGCCCGTTTTTTGTCACCATCGCGCAGCTCCCATGTCTCAGGCGCTATAATAATTCTTCGGCCATGTTTTAGCTCAACCTCAGGAAAGTTGGTGCTTTTTTCAAAGCCGACTACAGTACCAAGTGTTCCGTTGACATATTTCTTTTCAGGATTGTTGCGGATACACATTACAAGCGCGCCTTTTTTCAGTATCAATTCTTCCTGAGCCAGACAAGAACGCTTCAGTGTTTCAACATAGTTACTCTTTCCAGTAGTAGACATGTGGTAATGATTCGGCGTGGCTTTTAGTGAGGCCAGTCTTTTTGAGTTTATTTCATCAACATCAACATTAGTTGTGTGGAGTTCGGTCAATTCCTCGAAAGGATCAAGTGGCTGTTGCCTGGCAAGCAAAGCTTCAGCGTGCCTTCGACGCAAATCGTTGGCCCTGATTGCATTCAAAATTTCAAGAAATTCGCTATCATCCTGACGATGCTGCTCGCCCAAATAACAGATTACAGGGTCTAGTTCTTGCCATACGTTTGAGCTGAGTACAAATTGTGCGCGGTTACCGCCTCGTTCGACTGGCGGCAGCTGGAAAAAATCTCCTGATAATATTACCTGTATGCCGCCAAACGGTTCGTCTATACCGCGTACACGGCGACTAATTTCATCTACCATATCCAGGCGATAATCATGCAGCATTGATATTTCATCTATAATTAACACGTCGGTCTTAGCGATTGTTTCGCGGCGGCCTTTTTGTAAATGCTCATGAAAATCCTTTGGTAGTTGATCGTGAATACCTATACCGCTCCAAGCGTGTATGGTATTGCCGTTTAGATGCGTGGCAGCCAAACCGGTCGTTGCAGTCACGGACACATGTTTTCCCTCAAGTTTTGCTCGCTTTATAAATTGATTAAGCACATGTGTTTTACCCGACCCTGCTGGACCGGTCAAAAGCACACTTTCACCTGCTCCCATAATCTCCAACGCTAAAGCTTGATCCATTGACTACACTATAACATTCAGTATGCAGTATTATTATGGCTGGAAAATCGTTTTAACTTAAAGTTATTTATTTTTTTGTTTCTTGCTTGTAGATTTGATATGAATAAACCATCGAAATAATTAATACGAGAACGGCTCCGCCAATCAAAACAACTACGCCAATCACAGGCTTTATTATTCCTAAGAGAGTAAGTAGACCCAAACCAAGAAACAGCTTAGCGCCCAGCGAATGAGTTTTATCCCAAGATGTTTCATTTGCCAGTGTCCAAGGTGTGCGAATTCCAATAGTGTAATTTTGCTTAGCAACCGCGATGAGTCGCGACAAGACTATAAAAAGAACACCTATGGCGCCAATTAGCGGTTTGCCAAAATTGAATTCTCCCACACCGTTCCACCACAACGACAAGACATAAAGATACAGAAAGAAACCTTCGAAAATAGCAATGAACCAAAACCACTGCTTGCTAAAGCGCTCTATGTTTTTTCGATTAGGATCGATATACGGTAAAAACACCAACAGCAGATACGTACCGAGCATGACCAGCGGCAAGCCCCATACACCGACAAACTTACCTGAATAACCATCGGCTACCCCGCTGCTATTCCAGTGCGTTGCCATTTGCTCCGGCATCTGGCTGTATGTTGCCGCTCCCACTAGAAAGGCTACGACAACGAAAGCCAAACCGACACGTGCAACGTTATTCTTTAAAACTTCCCGCGGTTTCATACCTTTATCGTACCATTACTAGACAGTTAGGTTAAATGGCTCGCCGTTTACTGGCTTATAGAACACAATCCCCTCTTTCTGAAAAGCGTTATCGATTTTTTCATACATCTGTTGACGAGCCGCATCGCTCCACTGCCCGTCATGAATTGGAATTACATATTTCGGCCTAAGTTCGATTGCTCGATTTAACGCCTGAACAGTAGATCCCCATGGAGCAGTCACCGGCAAAGCTAGAATGGAGCGTGTTTCTTCAAAATGAGTACTGTCTCCAGGATGAGTCAACATGTCTAGATAATGAACGCCTATGTTCTCGGGCGTCTGACCGAGCGGCTCAATATGCTCATGCGGCGCATTAAACAATTCTATTCCCTCTACCGCATCCGGCACGGCATTTAACCCTTCTGCCTTCAATAACTCGGTCGCTGCGGCTGTAGTTTTGATGCGCACTGACGGAAATTTCTCTTGGAGTGCTTTGAGCGTCGGAATATGCATGTGATCGCCATGTTCATGCGTAATAATAATGTCATCAAGCCATTTTAGCGATGCGACATTAATCATGCTCTCACTCCAAGACCCCGGATCAAACAGCGCCGTACGGGTCGGCATCTCAACTAGCAAACATGAATGAGCAAGTTTAGTAATTTTCATCTAATACCTCCTCTTATTCTTTATATACACTTTTGGATACGGGTTCTGTAAATAAGACTATTGCGATAAGATACTATGCTATTAATGCGCGGCTTACAGTTTGTCCGAGTACGTCTATGACTTTATCGCAGTCCTCGGTTGTCATTGGCTTTTCATACATTTTTCTGTCAGTCGTGACTGTTTCGTACGGATTCCCTAGCTCATCAGTTTCTATGGTTGAATTGCCAATGACAAGGAAAACTTCTTTCTTTGCTTCGAGCAACTCTTGACCGCTTGCTTCAAACCTGTAACAAACTCTTTTGTTAGAATGGCGTTCTTCTGACATGAATGTTCGCACACCTAGCGTCATTCGCCAGCAATCTGGCACACGATAATGTGTAAGTGCTACTGCAACAAACCGATCTATATAACCTTCTGCAAATTCGTCCATTGGCCGGAAGTAAAATGCATACCGCATGCTATCAGAATCGGACGATATATCTATTCGAGGTGCTCGTGCGGCGAGTAATAACGCAGTGGCTGCTAATTGTCTGATTGGTTCTATATTTTCTAAGCCAACTTGTACTTCCCCAAAAGCCACGGCCGGCCCTACTCGTTGGAACTCTTCCATTCTTTTATGCTACTACGTTTTATGTTTCGTCGGCGCGATTTGTGATGAAGAAATATAGTGCAGCCAGCGCAAGCAGGATTAGAATCCACCAGTACCACACAAGCCCTAGGAACGTACCGCCAGAGCCCTCCTCACTTGCAGCTTCGTTGCTATCGGTGTCTGCCAGTGTCTGCGGCTCGTCAGATTCGCTCTGTTCAGTCCCGTCGTTATTTTCACTGCTGGTTTCTTCGCCTGAATTTTGATCATTTGCTTCACCACCCTGAGCTATACGGTTTGTCGCTACCGCAAAGTTAGTAAAGCCTTGATTTTCTCCACTGCCAATACCGCCATCATTGTGGTTTTGATTGGAGTTATTGTTCTGGTTATCGGTGTTAGCTCCCAGTGTTTCGCCATCTTCTATCTCCGTTACAGTGAAGTTTTGCGATGGCACAGGGTTGGTCGTATTACCGGCCGCATCGGTGCTCGTTGCGGTTACCGTGTGACTGCCAACGATTAACGGATTAGTAACCTGAGCACTCCACGTACCATCGGGGTTAACAGTAGCTACGTAGTCTGTATCGTCTACGTTAACTATTACCGGCAGCGACGGATCGCTTGTGGTACCAGTAATTAACGGCCTTGTCGCCGGCGAATTTGCCAACGGATTGATAGTCAGCACTGGTGCTGTATTATCGAAAATTGTATTTGCCATTACAGCTTCAGTATTGGAATCGGCATAGGTAGTCCCGACTTTGTCGTTAGCACGAGCTACTACCCTATATTCCTGTCCGTCTACAAACCAGGCTTCAGTGGTATCAACGTCAATTACCCAGTTTCCTGTTCCGTCAACCGGCACTACGTATGTCTTTACTACAGAACCAACTGTACCGCTAACAACAGGGCGGAACGACAGACGGATATTCTCATCGGCTGTCGTATTGAGGTTATTACCTCTTAATCCACTGCCGGTATCTGCTGCCGTGCCAGAGAAAGTGACCACCCCACCTACGAATGGAGCGACCGCATTCATCGTTATCATTGGTGCAGTAGAGTCAATTTGTACATCGTTGTAATCATATTTCCAGTTGCCAGCTTGATCAAAGGCTTGAATTTTCAAGCGATAATATCCATCATTCAATCCTGTAACATCAAAAGTCCATTCATTAGTTGCATTGTCATAGGTTGCGATACCGTCTGTAACATTCGCGACATAGTTACCGCTGATTGCGCTCACTTCAGTTACGGTATATTCAACCCTGTTAATTTCTGATTGATTGTCTGATGCGGTACCTTCAACAGTAAAGCCGTTAGTGTTTAATAAGCTACCGTGAGTCGGCGTGACTACATTCGCACTCGGTTTAGTGTTATCGACAAAGACATTATTTACTTGAGTATTGCCATTGTTGCCTGCGACGTCACGAGCGTTAAAGCGAATACTGTACTCGCCATCCGGTACGTCGGTGGTTGGTACTAATGCCTCCCATAACCCGGTGCTGGTGTTGTAGGTCATGGCGTACCAACCGGGTCCGGCAGGACCGCTCGTGTTACGGAATCGAGTACGTACACGGTCAAGTTCGTTTGCATCGGTTATCTCGGCGGTCACTAGGTAGTCCCCACCGATAACTTCACCTACTGTCGGCGTCTGTGGAACGATATTCGGGTTAGTGTTATCGACTGTGATATTTGTGGACTTTAACTCGCTCACATTGCCGGCCGCATCGCGTCCCCAAACGGCAAATTGATACGTGCTCGTCTCAGGCTGACCGAGTGAATTCCAATCAAAGTTAACGTTATATTCTGTCGTTCCGGAAGGAACATCGGTCCAACCGGCGTTAGATGGGTTAGCACAGCTTCCCGCAAGAGAAGGAGCGCCTGCCTTACTTCTGATTAGCACGCAGTATGCACTTACATTTTCATCTGTAATGGTAGCCGTAACTCTAACTGTACCACTTACATAATCACCTGTTGTTGGTTCAATATCTCTAACTTTTGGCTTGGTATTATCAACAAAGAATATAAAATCGCCACCGTTAGCTTTATTACCTTCCGTGTCCCAGCCACGCACGCCTAACTCATAACGCCCTTCCGGCAGAGTTTTAAGACCGGTCAGGACCTCTTCAGTTTCTTCAGTCAGTTCATCATATGCACCATCGTTAGCAGGTACATACGTCCATCCGCGTACGGCAGTTAAGCGCTTGCCTTCTGCATTAAGTGGCCAAACTGCATATTTAACTTCCTTTATATTGGATTTCGAATCGCTTATGGACCCTGTGAGGGTTGGGTCTTGATCATTTGAGCCAATATACAAGTCAGATAACTGATATCCAGACATTACAGGGGCAACCGAATCACAACCTCCTGTAGTTGTTAATTCGTTTGAAGGTGCTGGAGCACAAAGCCAAGGCGAATAATTAACATTGGTGCCGACACTGGAACCAGCTCCGCTGCCTTCTCCACTTGGTCCTGACTCGTTACCCCACCAGTTTTCAGTCGCATCAATAGAAGCGGTGCCTGTATTATCAACACCAGCTATAGCATTGGTAATATTGTTTTGTCGAAGCGCAATTGAACCTGCTCCCCCGCCTGGGTATACCTTAAATGCGGGACCATTGATATTTGTAAAGTTGCTTCCGGTTATATGTACATTCGTCAAATTATCAAGAAGCCCAAAGCCTTCTAGTGATGCGTTATTTATAGTTGCACCAACTACTGTTGCCTTGTTTGACTGTAAGCTAATGCCAACCACTGTGTTATTGGTGGTTATGTTTTCCAAGGTCGTATCCTCAGCTACTCCACCGCTTGTCTGAACTCCTGTTAAAACATCGTTTATCGTAACGTTTTTAACCGTTGAACCAGCGCCCCAAACAGTAATTCCGACTACGCCCGAACCACTTCCAGGACCATTGATAGTAAAGCCATCTATCACGACATTTTGTGATTGATTTGTATCTACGATTCGTTTGCGGCCAGTAGTGAATATTGACGCATTGGGCTCAATGATGGCTCCACTTGGAGCTACCAAGTTTATACCGTCATCTTTAAACATTACCCTCTCATTATATGTACCTGGCGAAACTTCTATTGTGTGTCCGCTTACAGTATCCGAATCATCCAAGGCTGCTTGGATTGTGCTAAACCCTTCAAAAGTATCCAAATTATGGACTAAGGGAATAATGTCAACAAAGGCTATGCCAGGAGTAGCCGACTCATTGATGGTATATGGAGAAAGAACATCCGTATGCGTACCTTTGTTATCTACTACTGTAATAACTGCCTTTGTCGGCTCATCGTCGTTTGTCCATATGCGCTTAGTAAAGCTCCACCACCCGTCAGTTTCAGTATTGCTTGGAATATAAAATGGTGATGTTACTGATGCATCTGCGTCGACATCATTATTAAAGTGATCGAGTGTTGCAGCCAACGCCTCATTGGTTGATAGCAGCCTATCGTCTTTGAAAAGTTCAACTTTTATGCTTTGTATGTTGTCATAATCTTTTACGTTAAAGCCAACATTAAATCCGTCGTCTTGCATCGCAAAATGTTCGCCGGTTACTACTGTTGGTACGGTCTCAACTGTAATGCTTTGTGTTTCAGTCCAGCTTTGCGTATTGTCTTCGCCATTAGTAAGAGTGACTGTTAGTAAATGTGTGCCAGCAGTCGAGTCGCGATAATAAAAGCTCTTGTTTGCCCAATTTTTGTCGACAGTAAAAACTCCGGTTGTGTCCCAGGTTACGCTGTCAGCATTACCAGCAAACTCCCCTGTAGTTGAGCTTGAAGTTATAGTAATGAAATTACTTTTGGTATCTAACGATTCCTCCGTCCCACCTGCGTTCTGTGCCTGAATTGTAATTGTGTCTGATACTTCATTAACCCCGATTGTTTGCTCAGAGGTGGTAAACGCAATATGCGTGATGTTTTCTGTCGCCGCATAAGCGCGGGACAAAAAAAGCGGCACTGATGCCGCAAGGCTACTAAACGCAAGCACAAAAGTAGTGATTAGCGTAGTGGCTTTTTGAATTATTGATTTTAGGGTTTTTGGCTGTTTTTTTTGATGGATTGAATAGAACCTTGTGGTTCGCAGCATACAGTTTGTTCCCCCAAACTAATAAATGTTTCTAGACTTATAGAAACACACTGTCTGATTAAAAGCAATTGGTTAAGAATCTTAATGTCCCTAAATTTTGCATATTTACAGGTATCGTTTCAAGTGATTTTTTGTTATTTAATAAATTTGCTGCTTAATGCTTGTTTCGTATTCAGGGAAATAATTATTAATGATAGGTAGTTCAAATTTTGACAAGATAGAACCAGCTGGTTCGCGCTCCAGTAAAAATTTAAACGATAGCTTGATAAGCTCTTCCGGGCTTATCTTTCCTCCAGTAAGTTTTTGGTAATACTCATCGCTTACTGAAACTTCGAACTGATATTTGCCCACATTTACCGCAAACTTGTTTAGGCCATTTTCAGCGCTAACCGTCTGCACCTCAACCAATTCCATGATTTTCAACCTACGGCTGCATTAAGCCTATAATCAGCCCCATAACGAGCACAGTTAGAAGCTCATGACCTACCGTAATGAGTGTCAACTTTTTAGGCCGTCCCTCAAAAGCATCGTGCGTTAGGAAACGAGCCGCCATAAACCCGAGCCAAACCCAAAATGCGGTCGAAAGGCTAATCTGCAAATAGCTATAGTCGTCGCCGTAAAATTGGCTTGCCAAATATGTAAAGTACGCCAGGACAAATGCGGTCAAAAAACTTGCAACAACCGCCAATACAATAGGTGTTGAACCTGCCTTGGACAGATCCTTTTCTGTTTTTCCGATTAACTTCATCCAGGTACTACCAAATGTTGCCTTGGTGTACCAGGCCGAACCTACAATCATTGTAGATAGAGCCGCCAGAAGAACTGCCAGCCAGTTAATTTGCACTTCCATGAATTCCCCCTACTCACTTTAATTGCTATAGATTGATTATGTATAAATCGTGTAATTTTGTCTACGGATTTATAATTATCAACTTAATCTTGGAGTTGTGTCCGCGGACGATTTCTATCTGAGTTTTTGATACACCATAATGTTTTGCTAAAAGCTGTAAGACCGCGGCATTAGCCTTGCCATTAACAGCAGGTTCGCGTACGTAAACCAGCAGTCCTCCTTCGGGGTTTTCTTCAATAAGCGGCCCTTTTTTGCTTCCTGCTTTAACGCGTATGCTGATTTGATCTGGTACAATTTTACTCAAAGCGCTTCCATGTAATTCTTTAGTACTTGCGCGTGGTTTATGTCTGTATCCTTTGCTGCATAAACAAGCGTCAAACTATTTGAACCTTTAGCACGCTCTAGTAACTTTTGGGCAATATCTGAATTTCTTAGTTCATATTGATAACGAACTCTGAATTCTTCGAATTTGTCTGGGTCATGATTAAACCATTCACGCAGCTCCGTGCTTGGCGCGATGTCTTTGCACCATTCATCCAAAGCCAAAGTTTCTTTTTTGATGCCGCGCGGCCATAGCCGGTCCACCAACACCCGGTAGCCGTCAGTCGGTGACGGCGCATCATAGGCTCGCTTAATTTTTATCTCCATAACCTCATCTTACCACCTGTTACTTTACGTTATACTGTCATTATGAATAAGAATCCGAAGTACTGGTTCAAGCGCCGCCGTTATGGCTACGGCTGGTTCCCGGTCAGCTGGCAGGGCTGGGCCGTCGTCGGTGGCTACCTGCTGATTATTGTCGGCGCGGCGTCGGCTTTTTTAGAACCGGACGGTGATGAAATATGGCTGTTCCTGCTTGTCATGTTGATGGCAACCGTCGGATTAATCTCCATCGGCTTTGCCAAAGGCCCCCGCCCCCGCTGGCGTTGGGGCTCCCGGCCCACCGACAACCCTGACGAAGACTTTTAGCCTAACAGGACCCTGCACCCTCCCCCGGCCAATTTATTTATATGACTTTAATTCTAGCATTAATATTAGAATTAATTGTTACTCGATTTTATTTCTAGGATTATAGTATTGAACAGTAATGCCTCCTTGGTCTTTTGCAGACTCTTTAAAGCTCATGATGATGGAGTTGTCAAAGCGACAAAGAGAGTGAGCTTGCGAAGGTCCAGTATATTACCGTGACCACAGCGACGAAGTTTGGTTATTTTACTAAAGCCCTATAAACCCCTTGAGTTTAGTACCGCCCAGTATAAACGCTCCGATGTATCCAGTAAACTCACCTGCTTGGTTAGGGGCCCAGATAATAAGTCCTGCCAATATACATAGCGTAGATAGATACCTTGTCGTAGCTATAACGTGCTTTAGACGGTATCGCCTGTAACTATCGCTCGTCTTCTTTTGTATTCTGGCCACCGTTATCTCCATGCTGAGTCAGAGAACTTAAGATACTTGTAATAGTAGTTACCTCGTATTGCTGAATATCACGGGGCAAAACCAAAATAAAAGGTGGTGATTCAGATCTTAAGGCTAGCTCTATCTTGTGCATACCGGATGGTACTTTTAAATCAGTTTGAGTATCTGTGCCTTCGGTATCACCATCCTTGTTCCTTGGTGCATCTTTAGTTGACTTTGTAGACTTTCTGGACGATTGCCTAACTTTAGGTGTCCAGCTTGCCATCTTAGCAGGATCAGTGCCATAACTTTCATAATCATTAAGAACTTTTTGCACTCTGTATTTATAGGTCGCTAGCGATGTTGCCGAAAACTTTAATTTATTTTTTGTGAACACTCCTTGTGCGATTTGTTCTATATTTTGTTTGAAAGTTCCTATAGATTGTTTTTCTTCTTCGTTGAGCTCACTTTCGTAAAGCTTTAGAGCAGCACGTAATGTTTGGGCAGTACTTTCTGGATATTTTCTACTTTTAACAGCACTGTTAATAAAATCGTATAAAGCTGAGAAATCATTTTTCATAATATAACTCCTTATAAGAAATATATTATCAGTATAGATTTCACATGTCAAGAAATATACATCAGAATTTTAGAAACTCACCCATCTCTTTAATTCAGATGTTTTAATTCTTTTCTGTCTAGTTGTATCACGATTACGAACGGTTACGGTGTCATCCTCCAGCGTGTCAAAGTCGATTGTGACGCAGTATGGCGTGCCGATTTCGTCCTGGCGGCGGTAGCGCTTGCCGATGTTGCCGTTGTCGTCATACATGACGTTGCCGAACTCTTTTTTCAGCGTCTTGTAGACCTCCCTGGATTTTTCGACCAGCTCAGGCTTGTTCTTAAGCAGCGGCGAAACAGCCACTTTTACCGGGGCCAGATGCGCCGGTAATTTCAAAAACACCCGCTTTTCGCCGTTGACTTCGTCTTCGGTGTAGGCGCTGACCAGCACGGCCATGACGGCCCGCTCCACGCCGAAGCTTGGCTCGATAACGTGCGGCAGGAATGGCTCGCCACCGTCCTTGGGCCGGTATTGCATGTTCTTGCCGCTCATGCGCTGAACGTTGCCAAGATCAAAATCCGTCCGGTAAGCAAAACCGGCCAGCTCATCCCGGCCGTGCGGATAGTCAAACTCAAAGTCAATCGTCCGTTTGGAGTAGTGCGCCAGCTCGTCTTTAGGCACTTCCAGCTCGTGCAGCTTGTCTTCCGGCAAACCAAGCGCCTTGAAGAATTCAAGGATATGCTTGCGCCACTTTTCGAACTCTTCTTCCCAGGCGCCGGGATGGATGAAATACTCGATTTCCATTTGTTCGAACTCGCGGGATCGGAAAACGAAATCGCGCGGGCTGATTTCGTTACGGAAAGCCTTACCTATTTGAGCAATCCCAAACGGCATGTCCGGACTGAAGCTGTCGACAACATTTTTGTAGTTGGTGAAGATGCCTTGAGCAGTCTCCGGCCGCAGATATGAAATACTTTTTGGATCATAAACCATCGCCCTCATCATATCTTTAGTCTCTTCTTCGCTATACTCTCTGGTTGAAACTGGAACATCATGCGTAGGATCTATTAATAATTCTTCTGTGTGTGTTGGGCCAACCAATGTTTTAAACATCATATTGAACTGGCGGGCTTCGCCGAATGTGCCGGTTTTGCCGCAGGACGGGCATTTGTTCGGATCATCCAGTTTGTCCTGACGGAAGCGGCCATGGCAGTTACTGCACTCTACCAACGGATCAGTAAAAGTATCAACGTGGCCACTGGCCTGCCAGGTTTTCTGGTTCATCAAAATCGCGGCATCGACACCGTACATGTCTTCCCTGTCCTCGACAAACGTCTTCCACCACAGGTTCTGGATATTACGCTTTAGGGTCACGCCAAGCGGGCCGTAATCCCAGGTACCGGCCAGCCCACCGTAGACCTCGGACCCTTGATAAATAAACCCGCGGCGTTTACACAAAGAAACAATATCTTCTAAAGATGTCTTACTTTTTTCACTCATATAGCAATTATTGTATCAGAGAAGGCTTTGGCGGCGGAATTCTTAGGCAGCCCCACTACAATTCCCTGACTAGCTTACACCTCTGGCTGAATAACTTCTTTAGTAAAGCGCTTAACTACAGAGGTCTCTAAATCTCTGATAAAACCTGCGGTCAAATAAAGCCGCTCTGCCTCTATGTCTGATCTGTCGGTATATGCCTCCAGTGCCTCATAGTCTGCTTTTGCCGCTTCTTGCTCAAGCAACTGAAGTATCCGTGTGCCGATTTCTCTTCCGTGATAGCTTTCATCCACCTTGATGTTCTCAACTCTATATACGCTCGGTGCAGACTCTTCCCCATAAACGAAACCTACCAGCATCGGCCCGGCATGGGCGACCATTGAAGGATAGCTCCTGATTTGCCCTTTTACTCTATCGATAACGTCATATCCAACCATCCGTCGTCCTTTCCATAAGTTAAGGATTTGATGTACATGCCTAGGCTGGCCACGTCGATACTCAATTACCGGTTCCATAACTCTTTAAATACAGATTTTTAAAAATTTACGCAAGCATTAGCGCCTCTATATAGCCTTGGTTATAAGATAATGACTCATCCCATGGCGATGTTGTACATGTGGGTGATGAGCTTATGGAGACTGGGAAGATACTTTTCTATATCCCTAACTTTGCCTAAAATTTGCGGTGATTGAGCGCGTACAGCCAAACGTAATAGCTTGATGTGGTTGGGCGTAAATTGTCCGTTATCATGCGCATGAAAGGACATTGCGTCAAAATCAAAGTTATAAGATTCTGCCTGGCCAAGCTCTCCCCCGGCTGCATCACGCTGCAGCTCTGGCGTACGGCCGTTTTCCCGAAGTAAATGCAGAAAAAACCACGCCTCTACCAGCTTCTGATCTAGGTTTAAGTCGTTCAATCCTTCCAGCGCAACCGCAAGCAGTTCAAAATACTCAGCCTCCGCTGCATCCTCAGTGGTTTTATTGATACACTTTAAAAATTCATATCCCATCATAGTGCGGTTTATGTCTTTGACGATATTGCCGTAGTGTATCTTTAGTCGGGTAGAAACGAGCGTGCTTATATCTTTACTGCCCGGAATAAAAGTAACCTCACTGACACTAAAAAGCTCTATACCGCCAGCCAATTTAGACCGTGCACGTCGCACACCCTTGGCAATAACACTTACTTTGCCGTAACCCGAGGTAAGCAGCGTTAGAATTCTATCCGCCTCTTGAAAATCAGTACGCCTAAGAACGATAGCCTGGGTTATAACCTGTTGTTTCATATTTTTACGGCTATTGCGTCAGCAACTACTGAAAGCAATTTCTGTATCGATGTTGCGGGCTTATACGTGTAGATTGTCGCACCAAGCTGTTTCATGGCTTTTTGATACGGCTGCAAGGATTGAATAGGAACCATGGTATGCAATATCAATGGGATATCGTGCCATTCCGGATAAGATCTAAGTTCATGCAAAAATTCGACACCGCCATGCAACCGCAATTGCAATTCTAAAACCACCGCGTCCGGCCTTTGTTCATCACAAGACATCACCGCTTGTTGAGCATTAGAACTTACGGATACGCTGTAGCCTTTTTGTTCGAATGCCCGCTTATAAGTCTCTCTGAGCATCCTATCTGGTTCTATTAACAAAATGTGCGCCACTTTTGTAACTACACCAATTGCATTTGTTGGCTTGGCAAAAGCGTGGCAGCTAACCCAACCAGCTTATTATGTCGGGAAACTTTTAGCGGACCGGCAAAATGCCGAAAAATAGAATCAGCTACGAAAACACCGGCACCATTACCATGATAGCTATTCGGCAACGTCTGCCGTGCGCTGCCGTTTAGCGCCCTGGCCCGCCGTAGCGCGTCCGCTGAAAGCTCGGCTTGACTGGCAAATACCCCTGCGACTATACCGTGTACGCTCCGATGCGCCCCTAGAGTTATGTATGGTGTTGTCTCGACCTCATCGACATCAGTTAGAAGACTGTATCCGAGTAGCGTAAATGCGGCCTCTAAAGATTTCCGTTCACCCATTATGGGACCGTATTTTCCTGATAAATCGACACGCACTTCATTGTCATAATGCTTGGCGACTCCGCTCAAACGGTGCGCAGCATCTTGTAAGACAGATGATACTGCTACAGGCTCTAGTTCCAATTGGCGCTGACTATCTGCAGCAAAGCTCAAAATATATGTATCAACCAAACGTAAAGCCATGTCGGCAACTATATTAACCGAGGCGGCAACGTCGTTTGTTATAGGCTGACCCGCTTCTGTAGCGCGAGCTATCTGGAGCAAAGGTAATTTGAGCTCCTCAGCAAGAGCTAAAAGTAATCGCTGCTGTGCTGCAATGGACTGCTCGGTCATATGACGCGTGTTACCCCTCTCGTTTAGTGAGATTATATCACTTTTTTATGCAGCTGTAGCTAATTTATTACGGAGTAAATTCAAGATCCGGCAAAATAATTTCATCGAATTCGTCAAAGAAAGTACGTGCCTGAGTTGATAGTTTAAGTGTTTTGTCGCGCACCGGTAGAAGCACCATAACTACCTCTTGTCCTTTGTTGATTTCTCCCTCAACCCGCAAACCTAATACTTCAGGGACATTTTTGGCACTAAACGGTACCGCCTTAAGCTCTCCTCTTTCTATTTTGTTATCAAAAGTTTTTACTTCCTGACTATAGGATTTGTCGACAACTTCCAAGCGTAGTGCATAAGCAGTACCTGAATTAGTTCCAGGAACGAAATTTGGGTGAAAATATCCGTTTACCAAACTGTTCCCGCTGTCGCTTTCGGTGACAAAAGCTGACCAGGTTTTGGGGTACATTATCTTGATGCTCCCGAATTGAGCTGGTGAAAGGTATTCTTTGAGCGGAAACTTTTCTTTTTCCTCGAACTCATTGTCTTTTTCTGTCTTGGCCTCTTCGACTGCAAGCTGCACTTCCCTGGCCACGATTTCATCAGTCTGAGTTTTATATGTGGTTCGTTCTGAAAATGCCCACAATCCGAAACCTATTGCTCCGAGAAACAACAAGGTGAGCAGCACTATTGTCACAATCAAGGAGACATGACTGTGACGTTTTGGTTGAACCGAACCCGATTGCTGTGGAAATCCGGGCGGCTGCTGGCCGGGTACAGGGGCCTGTCCCGGCTGCCCAAGCGGAAATTGTGATCCTGGTTGATTATTTGGTTGCATTGATACTGCTTATGGTAGCGTATAAAACCAATAATTAGCAACTGCTTAGTATTTGTAGAGATATACGCCGTTTTTTTCGGCGTTTGGTTTCCTGCCAGGAACCTTGAACGCAAAACTCACTAAATTGACATTACTGCCATATTCTTGAATAATTTTTTTATTCAATTTTTCCATGTACTTATCGAGTAGAAATACGAAGACTCCATCGGTCGGAGGCCATTTGACGATCCAGAAATTAGCCCAGCGCAGCCTGACAAGCCGTCGATATTTGCGAGTTCTCGCCCATGCCCACAACACAAGAATGGGATTTAACTCGTAACCGGTTACGTAAATACCCCGTTTGGCAGCCGCAATAAGTACACGCCCGTCACCAGAACCTAACTCCAGTAACTTTTGTCCGGGCTTTAAATCCAACAAATCCAAAGCCGTTTCTGTCTGTTTTGAAAAAGTCGGCAAATACGGCGCTCCAAAGAAAACCACCAACCCGAAAAGCAGCCCGATTCCGACTATGATTGTCAGCCACAGCATTATTTACTTGGTCTCAAACGAGGATTTGATTTTTGTCACTTTGTTCTCGGCTTTCTTTAGGTATGTCTCAAGCTCTTTAACAAGCTGCATTCCCCGTTCGTAGGAAGCGACCGCTTCATCAATGGAAATATCATCGCTTTGCAGGCGTTCCATGACCTCATCAAGCTCTTTGCTTAGTGTTTGGTAGTCAACTTTTTTGTCAGCCATAGGTGAATTATATCCTAGATTCACGTGCAAGTTGGTATGCTTCATCAATTGCCGCAACGATAAACTCTGCTTTCTGGCTTGATGTTTCAGTGAATTGAGGTGGCGCACAACCCGGGTTAATTTGTCTAACAATTCCAAAATCCGCCGGAGATGCGTCTTCTAATCGCTCTAAGCTTTCAGTTTGAAGATCTGCCAGTATGGATGCAGTCGGTAAGATTATATGTCCTAGATACTGTATATCGCTTGATTCATCAATCTGAATGCCCACTTCAATAAGTCTTTCTTTAACATCAATTATGTCACCTTTGAGACTAAGAGATGGATTATACTCTACGCCATTCACTACACTTGGTCTTAATGGCAGGCTTGCCTCTATCGTCCATCCAGGAGTATGTTGGGTCTCGTATGAAAGCTTTTTTCTTAAGCTTAAAAGTGACAGGGCTTGTTCATAAGGAAGACTGAGTCTATCGTTCAAGGTTTCTAAGGCTTGTTGTCTTTCTTCTTTATGCCTTTGTCTTTCTGCGTGATGGTCAGCCTCAGCCTTATGCTTGCTAATCAATGATTCGCCTATCGGGTTATTTAAATCCATATACTCTCCTTTCTAAAAGACTGTAACTAGCTGTTTTCCCTGATGCTACTTATGGTTGATGTGGCTATACCGTCGCGCATTTTAAGCTCTATTGTATCGCCCTTTGCAAGCTGCTTGACAGATGTAATGAGCTTAGTTTGCTTTTTGACAACCGCATAACCTCGCTTTAAAGCAGCTGTTGGATCATATGCTTTGAGTACTGAATATTGCATTGTCACTTTTCGCCGAGTTGAGCTTAAAAGCTGCTGCCAATATGCCTGCATACTTTCTTTTGAGGCCTGAAGTGTTTGGTAAGCCTCGCTAAACTTAGCATCTAAGATGCGTGCTTGCTGCTTAGCATCACTATTTATACGAGCAATAACCTCTTTGCGATCCGGTACTAGTAGCTCGGCAGCATTACTTGGCGTACTCGCTCGCTGGTCAGCGGCCAGTTCGGCAAGGCTAACATCAACCTCATGACCGATAGCCACGAGCGTGGGTGTGCGACTGCCAGCTACAGCACGGGTAACCTGCTCTGTGCTGAAAGCCGCTAGATCTTCCGCGCTACCACCACCGCGGGTAAGTACGATAACATCTAACTCCTCATGAACGTTAAGGTACTCAAACGCCCTTACTATCTGCTGTAGAGCGGCTTCTCCTTGAACCTGCACATCGGCCAGCAATACATCCATGCCCCCCCAACGTGCATTTAAAATTTTCATAAAGTCGTGATACGCCGCCGATTCGCTAGAGGTTACCAACCCGATTTTTTTAGGCGGAAACCGGAGCGTTCGTTTACGGTCTTCATCAAACAGGCCTTCTTTGGCAAGCTTAGCCTCCAGCAGCGCAGCCGCTTTTTTGATTGAACCTTCTCCAACCGGTTGCATAGCCTGCACGTTAACGCTAAACCCGTACAATTGGTGCAGTCGCGGCACACCCCTAACCTGAACCATCAATCCGTCCTCGAGCGGGCCCGGTAGCTGATAGACTGTCCCAAAAAACTTGACGCTGGAAAACTCATCTTTAAGGTCAAAATACACCCAACGATTTTTGCTAACCCTAAAATTTGTTAGTTCACCCTGGATTGTTACCGAAGGATATGCAAACTCAAGTGTTTGATTGAGCAGCGCAACAAAATCACTGACACCGAGTATCACGTCATCCATTGGATCTGCGTTTGTTTAGTGTTTGATTATACCAATATCCGCCTATTGGTAATTGCAGAACCATACATAATACTCGATACATAATAACAACCGGTAATCCGACCGCCAAAGGGACACCGCCCGGCGTCAGTACACCTATCATCAGTGCTTCGTATGCGCCGATACCTCCAGGGACTGCCGATATCAATCCGGCAAAATTCGCAACCGCGTAAGCAATTGCTACCACCCCCAGGTTAACGTAGTGGCCAAAGCCCAAAAACACCACATAGACCGTTAAAACTTCCGTTAGGTTTACTATAAGCCCCTCTATAAACGGCCGTTTTAGTTGCCGCCAATCACTTTTTAATAGCATGTAGTCTTCGTGGAATTCTTCAAAAAGCGCCTTTACTTTATCTATCCTTATAGTCTCCGGATGTTTTGGCCGGACTAGATGAATTGCTTTGTTTATCATTTTTGTGATGAATGTGAAGAATGCGTTGATGCGCTTTTTGCTGCCGACAATAAATGTTACTGCCAACGTACCTATAAGCAGCAAAGTAGTTAATGACGCGGTCACCATTATCATGAAATTGTTAGCTTTGCCATCAAGTGCCAGAAGTAACAGCGCAAAAAACAGAATTACCTGGTAGGTAATAAAAACAAATACGAAACGCATAGTCTGGACCAACGTGGACTTCGCGGTCGATACGCCCTTTTTACGGAGAACTAAGCTGAAGTATGAAAAACCGGACACGCCTCCACTTGGCAATACGTGGTTAACAAAATTGAGCTCCAGGGTTTTACGAAACATGAAATTGTATTTGATGTTGTGTCCCAGAATTCGAAACAGGTCCTGATACATGATGGCGTAGGTGTGAAAATTAAGCCACTGCAAAGGTATAATTAGCGCTATCCACCATAGATTTACCCTTTGAAGATCACGAAAAGTCTGAGCGAATTGCTCACGCGTGAAGTACACGACAACTGCTAACAATAAGAAGGTCAGGACAGTTACTATCGTCCTCCACCTCGAAATGAGGAATGTTTTAATTCGTGGCATCAGCACTCATTATACCGAAAGTTATCTCCATACGGTTATACTACTTGTATGGCATCAATTTTTATCCTTGGGCGCCAGCCGGCAATCGGCCGCGCGGAGTTGGAATCGCTATACGGTGCTTCAACGCTTTCGCAATTAGGTTCCGTTGCTGCCAGGGTTAATATAAACCCGAGTGATATTCAGTTTGCTAATATTGGCGGTTCTGTAAAATTATGCAAAGAGTTGACTTCTCTACCTTCTAGCTGGGAAGAAATAGAATTATTTTTGATTAGTGAACTGCCTAAGCACCTAAGGTATATCCCAGAAGGAAAAATCAAATTAGGGCTCAGCGTTTATGGCAAAAAACTTAGCCTACAGCGGATACAATCAACAGCCCTGGCCTTGAAGCGAACGATAAAACAGGCTGGCCGTTCGATAAGAATTGTACCCAATAAAGCTCCGGCGCTTAACGCGGCTCAGGTTTTGAACAATAAACTAACCGACGAGCTTGGTATGGAGCTGAATATAATTTTTGACGGCCATCAGGCTGTCCTTGCCCAAACCGTCGCTGTCCAGGATATTGACGCCTATGCTGCACGTGATCAAAAACGCCCTAAGCGTGATGCGCGTGTCGGTATGCTGCCGCCAAAGCTCGCCCAAACAATCATCAACTTAGCCAGAGACGGCGCATCAATTACAAATATCCTTGATCCCTTTTGTGGTACAGGAGTTATTTTGCAGGAAGCGCTTTTAATGGGATATGACGCCTACGGCACTGATATGGAGCCTCGAATGATTGATTTCTCCAAAGATAATCTCGAATGGCTCGGGGACCGCTATAAGCTTACCGGACGCACATATTTGCTGGAATCCGGGGACGCCACTAATTATGTCTGGCAGCAATTTGAGCTTATCGCTTGCGAAACATACCTTGGCCGGCCATTTACAGCTTTGCCAAAGCCGGAAATTCTGAGAGAGGTCATACAAGATGTAGACACAATTCACCACAAGTTTTTGCGAAATGTCGCCCGTCAGACCAAGTCGGGCTTTAGGATGTGTATAGCTGTACCAGCCTGGAAGACAAAAGACGGCTTTTTGCACCTTAAAACGCTTGATTCTCTCGAGGAATTAGGGTATACTCGTCAGAGTTTTGTTCATGCAGACAATCGGGAGCTGATTTACCATCGGGAAAACCAGATTGTCGGTCGCGAACTCGTAGTATTAACTAGAAAGTAATTAAATTTCCGGTTTGGTTCCGTTTTAAAGACACAGACTAACCGGCTGACAAGAGGTTAAAATGAGTAAAGTCAAAGCAGGCGGTTCAAGTAAAAACGTCCATGACAGTCCGGGTAAGCGCCTTGGGGTCAAAGTTTTTGGTGGACAGAAGGTAAAGACAGGCCAAATTATTGTGCGCCAAACCGGAGCGACCAAGCGAGCCGGCAAAGGTACTTTTTTAAGCCGTAATTTTTCAGTTCATGCAGCAAAAGACGGCACGGTAAAATTCCAAACGCGTCGCGTGCGCCTTTTTAGTGGTAAAACTGTACCGCGCACTGAAATCACCGTCGAGTAAATAAACATCCTTGGCGCACGAAACTTCCGATTAAAGCTTCTCATCGTACCTCTATAAGTATCAAATGCTGTTCTTATAATAGAACATCACAAAATCAAAAGAGATGGATTTACTCCATCTCTTTTTTAAATCAATAGGTTGTCACCTGTTTCTATACACCCAAGTGTTCTTTTATGCGGTCTACAACGTCAGCAATAACCACCTGTGATTTAACCAGGTAGTCATCCACGCCAAGGCTTTCTGCCCTTTCGCGGTCAGTGTCCTGACTAAGCGCCGTGAGCATAACGATTTTCATGTTGGTGGTTTCAGGGGTGTTTCGAAGTATATCCAATACATCAAAGCCGCTAACTTTTGGCATCATTACGTCGAGCAAGATAAGGTCAGGACGATATTCCAAAGCGGACGCCAAAGCATCTTCTCCGTTTGGTACGCGTCTTACATTAAAACCTTCGGCTTCTAGACGGGTTTGATATACACTCGCGAGCGCATCATCGTCCTCGACGAGTAAAATTTTTTTGGGGTTTTGATTTGTGCTGTCCATGACGCTTATGCTACTACAGTTATTTGATTATTGCAACAATGTTTTTATAAATCCGTCAAACAACGGATGTGATCGGTTGGGTCGCGACTTGAACTCCGGATGAAACTGACTGGCTACAAAGAATGGATGATCGACCGCCTCTATAAGTTCAACAAGGTTATTATCCGGATTAATTCCAACTGGTCGAATTCCCCATGATGCATAGTCGTCACGGTAGTAGTTATTACACTCATATCGGTGACGATGTCTTTCGGTGATACGCGAAGCTTTGTACAGCTTACGGGCGATGGAATCTTTTTCCAGATCGCACAAATAATCGCCAAGCCTCATTGTTCCACCGGTGTTTTCCTTGCCTTTTTGATCTTCCATAGTGTTGACTACCAGGTGCTTGCTCTTCGGGTTGAATTCTGAGGAATTCGCGTCTACGAGCCCAGCCAGCCGCGCTGCAGCAATCACACCAACCTGCAAGCCCAAGCACAAACCAAGATAAGGCATTTTGTTCGTGAACGCATACGAAGCGGCTGCTATTTTACCTTCTATGCCCCGGCTACCAAAGCCTCCAGGCACAACTAAGCCATCGCATTCGGACAAAATTCTGTCGACAGAATTTGAATTTTTCTCCAACTTTTCAGCTTCAATCCAGCGTATCGCCACGTTAGTATTATTTCCCCAGGCAGCCGATCGCAAAGCTTCGAATACCGACATATAGGTGTCTTGATTGTCCATATATTTGGCCACTACGCCGACGGTAACTGTTTTATCAAAATCAGCTGTGGCTTGTGTCACTACCTGCCGCCAGTTCTTGAGATCCGGTTTGGCTACTTTAAGGTTGAGCTTCTTGGAAATAACGCCGGCAATACCAGTGTCTTCCAGCGTAAGCGGCACTTGATAAATAGAAGGCGCGTTAGGCAATAGTGCGATTGAATCAGTGGAAACTCCGGAAAACAGGCTCAACTTCTCAATTACTTGCTGTGGCGCCTGCTTTTCGCTACGAGCTACCAGAATATCCGGAACTATTCCAAGCCCCCTTAGGTCACGAACAGCATTTTGGGCCGGTTTTGTTTTAAATTCATGACTTGCGCCCAGATATGGCATATAAACAACGTGCACGAATACACAATTTTCACGGCCGACCTGAAGCGCCAGCTCCCTAATCGCCTCCAGAAAACTGAGACCTTCATAGTCACCGACCGTACCGCCTATCTCGACGATATGGACATCAAACCCATTTGCAGCCTTTAAAATTTCTTCTTGGCTGGCAGTTGTAACATGCGGAATGAACTGAACGGTTTTACCTAGATACTTACCCGCTCGCTCGTCTTCAATAACCTTGCTTAATATACGGCCGCTCATCACCGAGCTTGTTTGGGTTAGTTCCTGGTCTAGAAATCTCTCATAGTGCCCCAGATCAAGATCAGTTTCTGCTCCATCTTTGGTGACGAAACACTCTCCGTGTTCAGCCGGATTTAGAGTTCCGGCATCGGTGTTCAGGTATGGATCGCATTTTTGGATGTTAACAGAGAGCTTGCGAGCCTTAAGTAGTTTGCCGATTGAAGCGGCGGTGATACCTTTACCGAGTCCCGATAAGACTCCGCCAGTAACAAACACGAACTTAGTCGGCCTTTTTGCCACTACCCTCACACCTCTCTAATTTTATCTTCCTACTCTAGCACAACCCGATTGCACATTCCAAGAAACAATGACCGCACTTATATAAGTTATCTGCCTAAAAATTCTTTTGCTGCCTCAAGCTGCGGATCCCGATCGGCCTCAAAATCCTCTTCAGTGAGCTTAACTTCCCTATCCGGTTCGATACCTTCTTTGTCTATGTTTTTTCCGTTCGGAGTAAACCACCGCGCAATTGTAACTTTTAAGATGCTGCTGTCACCAAGGTTTACCAGCGATTGCACGCTGCCTTTGCCGAAACTCTTGACGCCAATAATAGTTGCCACGTCGTGGTCTTTTAAGGCTCCGGCGGTAATTTCGCTGGCGCTGGCGCTACCCTCATTGATCAATACGACAGTTGGCATACCCTTAAGTATTGAATTGCCGCTGGCGGTGAAAGTCTTAACAACCGTGCCGCCACGTTTTTCCTCTAATACCGTTTGACCTCTGTCCAGCCATAAACTTGAAAGATCAACCGCAGCATTTAATAATCCGCCAGGATTGCTGCGCAAGTCTAGAATGACGCCTTTTACATCCTGGTTTTTAAATTCCTGGGCAGCTTCACGTGACAAACGCGCCGTATCATCTGAGTAACGACTAACTTTTAGGTACCCTATATTACCTTCAATGATTTCAGATTCCACGCTTGGTATAGTTATCTGTTGACGGGTAATAGTGAATTCAAGTTCTTCAGTATTGCCACGCACCACGGTGAGCTTAACGTCCGTACCTACCGGCCCGCGTATTTTACTGACCGCTTCAGAAATACTAATCCCCAGCGCCGATTCGTCGTTAATTTTTATTATTACATCCCGTGCTCTTAAACCTACTTCCTCAGCCGGAAAACCAGCAATTGGCGCAACGATAATAACAGTGTCGTTTTCCTTTCCAAGCTCGGCTCCTATTCCGCTAAAAGTACCGCTAAGTTCATTATTAAAGTCAGCCGCTTCTTTTGGATTTAAATACTCTGTATATGGATCTCCTGTAGCTTGCGCCAAACCATCTTTAAGACCGTCAAGTAAAGCTTCGGCACTTAACTCACCGTCAAAGTTATCTTTTAGCGAATCGTAGACCTGCTCAACTGATTGGTAGCTAAGATCTTCAGGCAGGTCGTTATTGACCGGTTTAGTGCCAAACGAATCAGGAAGAATAGATAATCTGCCATTACCCACACCTATCCCAGCCGTGAATACGATAACCAATACAGCCAGCGCTAAAAATAATTTACCAAGATTGAACGATTTTCGAGCATTTCGCTCCAATGGCGCATGTGCCACTTTATCCCTCCATGAAATTTATATACTCGGAGTCTATTATCTCACACAAACAACCAACGACACTAAGTAAATAAACGTTTGTGAGATGGTTTTCAGGTTTTTACTGCAAACAACCGCTTGTGTTTTAAGCTACGGGAAGTGGATGAAAACAAGACTGCCGGGCCAAATCACCGCTTCTGAATAACGGCCGTCCCAACTGGCATTATATTGGCTTACGAGTATGCGTCCGTCTTCGTACACATGCTCGACATACATTACATGACCCCATCGGCCGGAATTACTAACCGCAACATCACCGACCCTGGGATTGCCGTCCACCGGGATACCTGCCGCCCTGGCGTTGTCGTCCCATTGATTAGCGTTCCCAAAACCGCCCCAGTACGGCATATGGCGACCGCTCTTCCAGACCTTCCAGGCGGTATAGCTAACACACTGACGCATGTACATACCCCATGGATCCACGTAAGTGTTCGGGAACGGCTCAACGCCGGCCCACGGATAACCAGAAGTATCTGGAATATTGCGTAACCCATTTCCAAATAACTTGGCGTTTTCAATTGCCTGCTGCCTACGCAGTTCAGCGATTTCATCATTATTCTCTTTAATCTTTGCGTCTATTTGACGACGTTCGGATTCGTTAAGCGCGAGCAAGCGATTTTGTTCAGCGCGCTGTGTGTCGAGGACGGCTTGCATACCCTTTTGGTCTTCAATCAATTTATCAAGGCTGTCTTTTTGTTTTTTAAGCTCAAGCTTGAGAGCATTGACCTTATCCAGTGTTTGTTTAATTTTATCCTTAACGCTGTTGCGGTATTGTTGTTTGTCTACAAATTCGCTTAGATCTTTACTGGAAGCCAGCATCTCGAGCGTCGTAATATCACCCTCTAAGTACATGGCTTTAATGTTTTCGCCCAATAGCTTGCGCTGACGCTCCAGTTCTTCTTCGGCTGCTTTAATGTCTAGTTTTAATTTATCAGATTTAGCCTGGTTATCTGTTATCTGCTTTTCCAGCGTTGAAATTTGTGCGGCTAAGGCGTCGATTTTTTCCTGCAAACTTGCCGCTTGTACCTCAAGACTTCGCTGAGCTTGCTGGTTTTGAGCGTTTTTCTGTTTAAGTTGAGAAATCTGATCTTCAAATCTGTCAGCACTCACAAAAGGGGTGGCTAAGAGGCCAACCGTTAAAACCGCCGCCAAAATGGCGTAGTTATTTTTTGAGATATGTTGCCAGATTGTTTTTATTTTCATTTTTGACTACTGTTTTTATTTGACTTTAGTCCAGCTTATTGTAGCATAACCATTAGCAAATTACAACCATGGTCCTACCCCTTCTATCGGTGTAAAAATTACGAACAATACCCTGCTGTCGACGGCTTCGGCTTATGATTTAGAAATGTATGAAAACCAGACTTCCTATCGGTATACGCGCCTCGGAGTAGCGACCGTCCCAGCCAGCGTTGTACTGGCTGACATATATGGTTCCGTCACCATAAACGTGTTCAACATACATAACGTGACCGTAAGTACCGCTATTACTGACAGCTACATCACCGACTCTGGGATTGCCGTCCACCGGGATACCTGCCGCCCTGGCGTTGTCGTCCCAGTATTTGGCGTTACCGTGGCCGCCCCAGTAAGGCATATGGCGACCGCTTTTCCAGACTTTCCAGGCGGTATAGCTAACACACTGACGTTTATACATTCCCCAAGGGTCAACATAGGTATTCGGGAACGGCTGCACGTTTGACCAAGGATAGCCAGTGGTGTCCGGTACGTTTTGCATACCGTTGCCAAATAGTCTGGCGTTCTCAATTGCCTGCTGTCTACGCAGTTCATCAATTTTTGTGCTATTGGCTCGCATTTCACTATCAAGCTTGGCCCGTTGCTGTTTGTTAAGAGATAAGAGCCGGCTTTGTTCGGCTTTTTGGGCATCGAGCTGCTGCTTCATTCCTCTAAGGTTTTCAATTACGTCTTGGAGTTGCTTCTGCTGAGCGGCAAGTTCGGCTCGCAAGCTTTCGATTGTTTCCAGCGTTTTGGTAATTTTATCCTTAACGCTAATGCGATATTGCTCGCGATCAACAAAATCACTTAAATCATTACTGGAAGCCAGCATCTCAAAAGTACTTATGTCGTCCTCTAGGTACATCGCTCGAATGTTTTTGCCAAGCAAATCCTGCTGCTTCTCGATCTCGACTTCTATTTCAGCTATCTTTAATTTCAAAGCATCAGCCTTGCGCTGATTTTCCGCGATTTGCTTTTGAAGATCCGAAATCTGCACTTTAAGCGCATCTATCGCTTCCTGGTAACTGGCTGCCTGCAGCTGCAGTTCCTGCTTTTGGGTCTCCAACCCTCTGTTGGTATTGTTAAGTTCACTGATCTGCTGTTCATACTGATTTGCATTAACTACTGTCGGCAAAATCAGTGAAGCGACTATAAATAGTCCTGTTATGGTTAATTGAAGTGTTTTTGTGGTGAGTTTTGATTGTTTCGTTGTTTGTTTGATCAAATCAAGATTGATCATACGGCGTTATAAATTCCCTTTACCCTTATAAATTCAAAATATGCACATGAAAAAGCCTGCTTACCTAAAAAGCAGTACTTATATAACAGTTCTAATTCTTTATAACTTGTCCCCTATACCCTTAGCTTTATAGCTTTCTGATTAAAATAAGAGTTTTATTTTGTGGTCTTAAATTTGAGATACCGCCGCGTAGCGATTAAGGAAGATGCGGCACCGATGAGTATACCTATTGCAAGCTGTGCTGTCAAAATTTTCACAAAATTTTCGTTAAAATAATTACTCGCGTATGAAATATCAAGCAGTCCAAAGCTACTGGCCTCAAAAGCATTGGCAGTAACTGAAAATAGTGTCTGAATTATCGCGATTGATAAAGCTGCCGCTGTAATTCCATAAATTATAGTCTCCACGACGAAAGGTCCACGTATAAAACTCGTACTTGCTCCGAGCAGACGCATGATTTGTAGCTCGTCACGACGGTTAAATATAGCCATCCGTATGGTGTTGAATATAATCAACATTGATACGACCATAAATACGACGACTCCGACGACGCCGGCACGCTGGAAGAATGATGTTGCCTGAGTAATGTTATCTATCGCTTCTTTTCTGTCACCTGAATAAGATGTTTCATCCGACTGTAAGGCTTGTATATCAGGCTCTTCAAGTACGGCTCGGATTTCGTCTATCCGATTTGGGTCGCTTGGCTTAATTCGTAAGCTTGCCGGCAAAGGATTGTCGGTCTGGGAGATCGCCAAAAGCAGATCCGGGTTGTCTTGGTTTGCGTCTTTATAATCTTCGAGTGCCTGCTCTTTGCTGACATACTCAATGGACCGGACTGTTTCCAGACGCCCAAGTGTTTCAATAAGGTCATTCCGCTGATTATCGGTAACATCGTCACGTAAATAAACCGAGATATCGATACGATCAGTAATTTGAGTGATGGTATTGTTGAAAGTCGCACTGGCGACTACCGAAAACAGAATGATTGTCAGGGTTATAACCATGACGGCAATTGCTGCGATAGCTAGTGTAAGATTACGCGTAAAGTTCTGAAAGCCGGTTTTAATGATACGGCCAAACGTTATCAGTTTGTGATTGGATGGACGCGCAGCCACTACTGCAACCCTCTTGTATTAGTGTTGTATTCTGCGTTGGCTCGGTCGCTTGCTACCCGCCCGGCTTCAATCGTTACTACCCGCCGCTTTAGCTTGTTGACGATTTCAGTGTTGTGGGTAGTAAGCAGTACTGTCGTGCCGTAGCGATTTATCTTTTCGAGCACTTTGATAACTTCCCATGCGTGCTTTGGGTCAAGGTTTCCGGTAGGCTCATCGGCGATTAGAATTTTCGGCTGACGCACAATTGCCCGAGCTATCGCCACGCGCTGACGCTCGCCGCCTGAAAGTTCGCTGGGCATCCGCTTTTCTTTACCTTTCAATCCGACAATATCCAGCACACGAGGCACGGTATGCTTGATTTCTTTACTACCATACCCGACTATTTCCAGCGCAAAAGCCACATTCTCAAAAACGTTTTTATTGGGCAGTAGCTTAAAGTCTTGAAAAACCACTCCTATTTTTCTGCGTACTAATGGTATGTCTCTGTCTTTTAGTTTGTCGTAGTCCAAACCACCAACCACAATTTTGCCGCTGGTTGGTTTCTCTTCTTTGGTAAGAAGTTTTAAAAGAGTTGATTTACCGGCACCACTGGTTCCGATAATAATCACGAACTCTTTCGACTCAACATGCAAAGATACACGATCAAGTGCCGTATTCGAGCGGTTATATACTTTTGTTACCCTATCCAGAAGAATCATTTGCTAATTCAGTATACCAGATATGCTTATTTTCAAAAGTAACTTGCGGCTATCTATTCCCCGATAGTATCTTCCTGGTAGGCGTTGATAAAGTCATCAATTTTACCGTCCAGCACTGCGTCCGGGTCGCTGGTTTCGTAGCGAGTACGAAGATCTTTGACTTGTTTATAAGGGTGCAGCACATAGCTACGAATTTGATTACCCCAAGCCGCCTGTTCATTCGGACCCTTGAGTTCAGCAATGTTTTCTAAGTGTTGCTCTTGCTGTAGCTGAGCGAGCCTGGAGCGCAGTATTGTCATTGCTGTCTCTTTGTTCTGCAGCTGTGAACGTTCGTTTTGGATGGCGACGACAATGCCCGTCGGTGCGTGAGTTATACGGACTGCCGAGTCAGTCGTGTTTACGGACTGACCTCCATGACCACCCGCCCGATAAACGTCTATCTTGAGGTCCTTTTCATCAATCTTCACCGCGTCAGGCTTATCAATTTTTGGCAATACCTCAACCTTGGCAAAGCTCGTCTGTCTTAGATTATCGGCATTGAAGGGACTAAGACGAACGAGGCGGTGTACACCATGTTCGCCTTTCAGGTGGCCGTATGCAAAATCTCCGGCAATCTCGATGGTAACGCTTTTAATACCGGCTTCGTCACCGGCGGATTCATCAATGGTTTTTACTTGATAGCTGTGTGTTTCTGACCAGCGGACATACATTCTCAGCAGCATCTGCGCCCAATCCTGAGCATCGGTCCCTCCGGCCCCCGCGTAAATACTTAGGATGGCGTCAAAATCATCGTAATCACCTGAAAATTTGAGCTGTTCTTTCAGGGTTTCGTAGGTCTTGCTAAGCTGTTCGTGTTGCTTTAAGAGTTCATCAAGAAGAGCGTTATCATCAGTCTTCGCCAGTTCAACAATATCTCTCGCTTGGGACTGAAGCGTGCGCCATGGATTAACTCGATTTTCCAGCTTGCTGATGCGCTTCATCGTTTCTTGAGCGGCTTGACTGTCGTCCCAGAAATCGGATTGACGGGATTGATGCTGAAGCGTTTGCAGTTCCGATTCCAGGATATCAATCGACAGCTTTTCGGCTGCACCATTGATATCGCTTAGGAGTTCTTCAGCTTGTTTTCTTAGCTCATCCATGAGCTGATTATACCTTGGCTATTTCCCAAAGCGGTGATACTTCGTCATGTAGTTTATCAACAAACTCCATACCACAATTACTCAGTGCTCCCATGCCCCGGGTATTGTCAGCAAACATACCGCGCGAAATATCGATAATACGCTGCCGCGTAACTGCCTCTATGCGCTCCGGTATTTTGTAATAGTCATCAATATGCTCATCGAAGAAGTAGCGACCGCTGTAACCGGAGGCCGTACCATTAACCGTTTGACCGCTTCGCTGGTATCGACCTAACGCGTACTGTTTAGCAGCAGCAATATCTGCTTCAGCTATATCACCGTTAAATACGGCGTTGAGTTCATTCAGGATAATATCAAAGAGTGCGGGCGCGTTTTTAGGCATTACTTGAGCGCCAAACCACCAGTTGGTAGCGTCACGGGTTTGACCAAAACCTGAACTCATACCATATACCAAACCTCGCTCGCGAGCCGTGCCAAGAATTCTGGAATACAGGGTTTCTGTCAGCATAGTATTTATCAGGCTAAGGGCATCCGATTCCGGTTCGTCCATCCGCCGCTGCATAAAGGTATCCAGATAGAAATACAGATTTTCTACTGTGTCGTTATGAATATACAGCGGAGCCTTGAGCAGCTTCGGTCGTTCGTGGGGCAGTTCAAGTCGTGCGTCGCCTTCCGGTAGCTCGATGTTTTCTATCAGCCCCTGCAATAATTTCTGACGTTTTGCCCTCAGATTACCGGCGATAACAAAACGCAGATTGTTAGTAGTGTGGGTGTTTTTGTAGTGCGCTCTGATGTCTTCAGTGTTGACGTTGTCCATCAGCAGTAGACGCTCTTGATCAGTCAGCACATAAAATCCGTAAGCTTCTCGCAGCGCAAGACTGAGGTGGCGGAAATGATTATTCGATCGCGCAGTCAACTCTTCGCGCACGTTGCCGAATTCGGCCAAAAATTCTTCTTCTAAAAACAGTGGTTTAGTGATGGCGGTCAACAACAGATCGGCAATGCGGTCCCACTCAAAATCAGCGCATTCGGCCTCATAGATAATGTCATAACTGCCAGTGCTGGCATTGCAATAAGCACCGTTTTTTTCAAACTCCGCCTGAAACGCTCTGGCCTTTGGAATTCTTTCGTTGGCACCCAGCAAGCAATGCTCCATCAGATGTGGTGCTTCCCATTTTTCCTTATCTACCAAATACTCACCGGCACGGAAGTTAAATTCAAACGTCATTACCGTGGCATCCGGTACGTGGATAAATAATCCGCGGGCGCCATTATCTAGCGATACTTCCTGTACCGTGTGTTTCATGAAGTCTCCTTATTTACGTTTCTTACTCTTAGCTTTTTGTTTGCGCTGTCGTTCTTGTTTGCGGGCTTTTTTACGTTTAGCAGTCTGAGTTTTCTTTGCTTCACGTTCTTGCTTGGCAGGTACGAAATCGGTCTCTACAAATTCTTCACCCTCCACGATTTGGTCGGCGTTATCAACCGAAGCTCGGGCAGCCCTGGTTAATTCAGTCTCAATTGGACGATCAAGAGCTTCATTGGCAACCGGTTGAGCGTGGAAAAGTGTCCGCAACACGTCATGCCGTAGCGTAAGTTGCATTTCTTCAAACATACGTTGTGATTGACGGCGGTATTCAACAAGCGGATCGCGCTGCCCTACAGACAGCCAACCGATACCCTGCCGCAGATGCTCCATATTCTCCAAGTGCTGCATCCACAGAGTATCCAGAACCTGCAGATAAACATCACGTTCGACTTTACGCATAATTTCCGGTGTGAATGCAACTTCACGTGCTTCGTATAACTCGAGAGCTTCAGTTTTTAAAACATCTCCAAATTTATCGGCAGAGGTATCAAACAGTCTATCGAGTGTTTCTTCGTCAAACGGAAATACCTCTGTAACTATTGATTGGAACTGATCGCTGTAAAGTTGCGGTGAGCTTGCTAGTGCTTCAGCCTCGGACTCGATAAAAACCCGAATACGTTTTTTTATCTCAGCCTGCATAAGTATTTCACGGCGCATGGTGTA
Organism: uncultured Candidatus Saccharibacteria bacterium; assembly: GCA_964537935.1. Classification (GTDB taxonomy): domain Bacteria; phylum Patescibacteriota; class Saccharimonadia; order Saccharimonadales; family CAZICT01; genus CAZICT01. The sequence goes on from CAZICT010000001.1 coordinate 288,222, forward strand.
GGTTGCACGGCGATGTCGATTCATGACATCGTCGTACTGTACTACCGTCTTTCGAGCGTCGAAGTTATAGCCTTCAACTTTTTTCTGGGCACCTTCAAGTGTTTTGCTTATCATGCGGTTTTCAATAGGTGTATCATCGTCGACCCCAAGCCTGTCCATAATAGCGCTGACGCGGGCGCCGCCGAAAATACGCATAAGGTCATCCTCAGTACTGACGTAGAACTGAGACGCGCCCGGATCCCCCTGACGCCCTGACCGTCCACGAAGCTGATTATCGACTCGCCGTGATTCATTACGTTCTGTGCCAAGCACGAACAATCCACCGAGGTCTTTTACTCCCTCTCCTAAAACAATGTCAGTACCACGACCAGCAATGTTGGTGGCAAGTGTCACCGATCCCTTTTGTCCGGCTTTAGCCACGATCGAAGCTTCTCGTTCATTGTTTTTAGCATTGAGCACCTGGTGCGGTATTTTTGCTTTATCAAGCTCCTGACTCAACAGCTCATTCTTTTCGATAGAGTTGGTACCTATAAGCACCGGTTGCCCCTTGGTGTGCAGAGCTTTGACATCATTAATTATGGCTTTGAATTTGGCCTTTTCTGTACGGTATATCCTGTCCGTTTTGTCGTCACGGACGATCGGCTTGTTCGGCGGTATTTCCAAAACGTCAAGTTTATAGATTTGATGAAATTCCTCGCTCTCGGTAGCTGCCGTACCGGTCATACCGGCTAACTTTTCATACAACCTGAAGTAGTTCTGGAATGAAATTGTCGCAAGCGTCATAGATTCTTCTTGAACCTCTACGCCTTCTTTTGCTTCGATTGCTTGGTGCAGCCCTTCGTTATAACGCCGGCCCTTTAATAACCTACCCGTAAATTCATCGACGATTACTACTTCGCCGTCACTCGTGACCACATAGTCCTTGTCTCGCTTAAAGAGAGCTTGGGCTTTGAGTGCCTGCTCAAGATGATAGATAGTGCGAATATTGTTAACGTCGTAAAGATTATCAATACCCAGGATTTTCTCAACCTTATCCACGCCCTCGTCAGTAAGTACTGCTGACCGGCGCTTTTCGTCTACATCGTAGTGTTCGTCTTTTTTGAGTTGTCGTACAACTTTTGTGAACTGGGCATAAGAAGCGCCGCTTGTAACCGAAGGTGCGGAAATAATCAAAGGTGTTCTGGCTTCGTCGATTAAAATCGAGTCAACTTCGTCTACGATCGCATAGTGCAGATCACGTTGACGCAACTGGTCGACCTCACGAACCATATTATCGCGTAGATAATCAAACCCGAACTCATTGTTGGTCCCATAGGTAATGTCAGCTTTGTATGCCTCTTGTCGGGTACAAGGCTTGAGGTGCCGAAAGCGTGGATCGTCATGCTCCTCGTTTGTAAAAGATTCGTCATATATATATGAGTGATCGGCAATTATAACTCCGACCGACAAGCCTAGAAAGTTATAAACCTGCCCCATCCATCCGGCATCGCGTTGAGCCAGATAATCGTTCACGGTCACAAGGTGTGCACCCTTGGCAGTCAACGCATTGAGATATATCGGCAATGTAGCGACCAATGTTTTACCCTCACCGGTTTTCATCTCAGCAACCTTGCCTTCATGCAGTGCCATGCCGCCGATAAGCTGTACGTCGAAGTGACGCATGCCTAATACCCGCCTGGCTGATTCGCGAACAAGTGCAAAAGCATCAGGTAAGATTTTGTCGAGCGACTCATCCTTAAGGCGCTTTTTCAGCACTTCAGTTTGAGACCGAAGCTTCTTTTCCGACATTTTTTTATACGTGTCTTCGAGAGCGTTAATATCCTTAACGCGTTTACGTAACCTTTTTACAGTTCTGACCTGCGGGTCGCCTAAGACCCGTTTAAGTGCTTTTTTCACAGTTACTCTCCCTACTTATCAGATGGCGGTCTTTAGAATGTGATACATGACATTGTAACGCATCAGGGGTGATAATTGCCACGTATTTTTTTAGGAAACTCTACGACGGCGCAATCGGTTAATAACCTTGCGGTGAATCCGAAGACTGGAGTGCAGTTCCTTATATTTTTTAAGACGATTTTTTAGCTTGGTCTCTACGATATCCACCGCCGCAAACATGTTCATTGTAGTTTCAGAAACCGTAATAGTATCCCGTGGAAGCCGCATAACAACTTCACAAGTACATTCTTTGCGCATCTTGATTTTCTTTTCTTTCAAAAAGACTTCTACATGAGCTGGTTCACGTGCATGTCGGGGCATGAACCGATCAAGTTTTCCAATTTTTCTAAGTACGTATTTCTGTAAATCTGCGCCGACATCCATGTGAACACCGCTGATTTCTAACTTTTGTATCATAAGACCTCCTATCGCTTGAAGTTTGTTTAAGAACCGGGATTTACGGATTAGATCCTAGTTATTCCGCCCATGTACGGTACCAGCACTTCAGGTACCATTATACCGCCATCCTCAGTTTGACAATTCTCAATTATCGCTACAATTATGCGTCCGAGGGCAAAAGCCGTCGCATCATTAGTGTGAGCCAATTCGACTTCACCGCTACTGCGGCGAAACCTTGTTTGCAGACGCCGTGTTTGGTAATCAGTCATATAGTCGGCAGTATGTGTTTCTCGATATTTATTCTGACCGGGCATCCAAATATTAATATCCACACCCCGGGCATTTGGCTTACCGATGTCTGCAGTGCATTTATTTAGTAGTTCGTATGGTAATTTGAGCTGCTGCACCAGAAACTCTTGGATTGCAATGAAGAAACGGTGTTCTTCCAGCCCTATGTCAGCTACCGTGAAGCTCTCCATTTCCAGTTTATCGAATTGATGCATCCGGATTATACCTTCGGTATCTTTGCCGTAAGTTCCGGCTTCGCGGCGGAAACTGGTGGCGTAACCCAAAAACCGGCGAACAGGACCACCGTCATTCTCGTCCAGTATTTCACCGGAATACATTGAACCCAATACGTGTTCAGCGCTTCCCTGTAGCCATAAGTCTTCACCTTCGATCTTATATCGGTCTTCACTAGGCTCAAGGCGATCCATCGCGTCGTAGAGATCGGTTTTTATCATATAGGGCGGCAGTATCGGGACGAAAGCAGTAGCCGGAACAGACAGTTCATTGTCGCGGATAATTGCACTCAATGTTTCTTCATCAGTTAGAGCATTTACGACGAACTGCATTATGGCTAATTGTAACTTCACTAGGTCGCCCTTTATATACGCGAAACGGCTGCCCGTTACTTTTGCGGCTCTCTCTTTATCGATCAATCCGCGGGCTTCAGCCAACTCCCAGTGTGACTTCGGTTCAAAGTCGAACCGTGACTTTTCTCCCCAGGTTTTGACTACGACGTTTTCCTTTTCACTCGTACCAACCGGCACATCATCTAGGGGAAGGTTCGGCACTTGCTTAAGCAGCGTGGCATATTTTTCTTCGATGCGCTGAAGATCGTTTTCCAGGTTATTAATTTCCTCTTTTAGTTGTCGCCCTTCAGCTATTTCTTCCTCTGTAGGTTTACGCTTTTTTAACTCTGCTGAGAGCGTATTACGCCGCGCCCGAAGCTCTTCAATCTGCGTAACACGTGTACGTCGCTCGGTATCCAGCTCTAAGATCTGTCGTACTTCTACGTTATAGCCTTTTTGCTTAGACTTTTTAGCTACTAGTTCAGGATTATCCCGAATAATCTGTATATCAATCATACTTAAATTATAGTCACACTACGTCTATGAAACAAAAACTAAAGTCTACTTTACTAGATTTTAGTTAATAGGCTGTTATATTTCTATCAATGCCGGCAGATTATACACATTATTGAAAGATCGAGGAGATAAATATGAGTCACGAGATAGCAATACATCACGCCCAAACAAGTATACTGCGCGAACTCCTGTTTCACCCAAACGCAGGCTACACCGAACTACAAAAGCCAACTGGCCTAAGTAGCGACCACTTCAATTTCCATATTAATCGACTTATCGAGCTGGGACACGTCGAGAAGTTAAGCCGTGGACGTTACAGTTTAACGCCAAGAGGTAAGGAGTATGCAAATAGGCTTGATACCGACAACAACACTGTCGAACGCCAGCCAAAGTCTGCGGTAATACTCGCACTTGAACGTGAACGAAACGGACAAAAAGAGTTTTTGTTCCAAGAACGCCTTAAAAATCCGTACTTCGGATTTTGGGGCCTACCGAGTGGCAAGATACGGTGGGGCGAAACAATAATTGAAACCGCTTAAAGAGAATCGCTGGAAGAGACAGGTCTCAATGCGGATTTTGAGGTAAAAGGTGTGTATCACGAGCACGTACTCCAAGATGAGACTGAAGAAATGCTAGAAGATAAAATCTTCTTTGTGGTGCGCGGCACCAACCTTACCGGTACTTTACTGGAGTCGTTTGAAGGAGGCCGTAACAAATGGATGACATTCGAAGCCGCATTCAGAAAAGAAAAGAAATTCGTAAGCTTTAAGAAAGAGCTGGATATCTTGGATTCCGAGTCTTGGCTTGTCGAACAAACTGTACGTTATTCAAAAGATAAGTTCTAACTTACTTGCGAGACTGCAGTGCGGCAATAGTGAGCTTTGTGCGCTCTCGAGCATAGGCGCAATGTTCGCATTCCCCGCCCATAATGCTGACGCCGACCGGCGGCATGTCGCCCTCCATACACTGCTTCATTTCATAAATTGTTTGCTCCACCCAGTCAGTAGAACCGGTGTGTGGAATGACTTTGGTTACAAATTCTACCCGATCATTAAATCCGTCCAGATCCATCCGGCCGTTTGTATACACAAAGTATCCAATGTCGCTTACCTCAAAGTCATTCTGCCTAAGTAGCCACTGATAAATCTCCATCTGTCGTTTGTAACTCGCCTGCCAGTCAGCATCTAGATTCACTTCCTTGTCTTTGGCGGTTGCCTTGTAGTCCACAACTATTATTTTTCCGTCTTCATCTATCCAAAGATCGTCAACCGCACCGAATAAGTGAAGGTTAGTGGCTTTATGGATATGCACAACACCCGTAAAGTTATGTCGCCATTTATCCATATCCGCATGATCAAACGGAACGGCTTTAATATTGTTTTCTACCATGAGAGGGTGCGGCTGCCGTTTTTTGCGATAACCATCAAATTCTTTCTTAAATAGTTCGTCAATCGCTTTATTAATCTGAAAAGGCGGTGAGCTTGGCCGCTTTATCTTGAGTCGCACGTCAAGCCAAAAGCAACGCGGGCACTGGGTAAACAGCTCGATCTTGCTGCGACTTACCTTAAATGGCGTCGACTGCCCCGGTCGATACGGTATACTTCGTTCCCTCCAATAGTTTCCCATAGTCTTATATTGTAGCTTACTTGCGCTTAGCTTTTAACCGGTCTGCCGGATTTATTGTGCAAGCAATTGAGTGGCTGCAGCAACGCATGCGGTTTCAGCACGTAATGTAAAATCGCTAAGTCCGATGCCTTTTACGTTTTGGCTGGCAAGATATTCTTTTTCGGAATCTGACCATCCGCCTTCCGGCCCAATAAATACGGCAGCCGTTTCAAATGTTGTGTCCGGTCCTTCCTGCCCCTGTTCGCAAACAAATAAGATCGCCGAATCTTTGAGCTGCTCAATGATAGTTGTCAGCAGTATCGGTTCACGCAGCGAAGGAATATCGCTACGTCCGCATTGTTCGCTTGCTTCAATTACTATTCTCTCGGCTCGCTCAATGTTAAACCCGGTTTTCTCCGATTTTTCTGCCAAAATCGGTATAAAGTGGCGCACGCCCAGTTCTGTTCCCTTCTGGAGCACCCAATCGTTTTTATCTTTTTTCAGTAAAGACCAACAAAGATACAGCTCTTTACTTGGAATTTGGCGTTCAAAATCCGTAATATGTTGAAGACGTGCTTCATTCGCGTCAAGCTGTGTAATCTCATATAGCCGTTCATGCACTAACCCATCAAACAACACCACTTGCTGCCCGGGTCGATAACGAAAAACTTTAAACCACTGATGAATGATCGCCTTATCGTGTAACCAAAAATTGTGCTTTAGCTCGGTGGAGTTAATATAGAATCTGTGTAAACGCATATTCCATATTAGTTGGTTAAGCTTCTGTCGAAGAGCTGGTAATCCGAAGGAAGGCTGTTGTAGTCGTAGTCGTCAAAAATGCTTGAACGAACACGCTCTTTTACGGTTTGACAGTTTTTACCCGCTTTGTGAGTGTAAAAATTTCTGAGTGAGTACGTTTCGTAATCATCATCGTAAAAGTCATCGTAGTAACTGCTGCCTTGGCCCGTAGACTGCAGCGCACTTCCAAAAATCACTGAAGATGGATCGCCGTATGATGAGAAACTTGTCGCTTCATTGAATTCAGCACAAAACTCGTATGTTCCATTGGAATTTTCGGTATAAGTAATAGTTGACGGGATGTCATCAACGTTAAGATCGTCTAATGTCTTCGGGATTTTACCGTTATTGTCAGCTTTATATTCGTTAAAGGCGGTAACCACTTCTCTGACTTTGCGCTCAGTGATTTTATCCTGTCGTCCGGCTACAGCTTTGCTGATTACCAGCCCGCTTACGCCCAAGCTCACAAGTGCAACTATCAATATTCCTATGTAGTATTTTTTCATTTTTACCCCTGTAATGCGGCGTTACGGTGTTCATCGAACCAGTAATAGACTAATACGCCGCCGGCGATTGCAAGCACCACCAACAAGCCCAGGAAAGACTTAACGATTGATGCTCCTTCTGCTCCGCCAAACTTGGCAAGAACACTATAGACAAACGCGATTAGATTAAAGAAACATGTTATAAAAGCGAGTATCTGTGTAATTTGCGAAAGGCGTCGCTTGGACGGCTCCATGCGAAGCTTTGGATCTTGAAGCTCGGCTTTGCGAAGTCGTAAGAAGAACAACGCAAAAATTGGCAGACTCACTAAAAGCAACGCCAAAGGAAATGCCAGAGTATCAAAACTTGTCATTCCGTTAATCAGCATCAAAATCATAAAAATGAGCGAACCGGCAGTAAACCAAAGAGCTACAGACATCATGACGTATTCGACACCGCGGACACTTAAGACTTTGATTACCGGCATAGGCACATCAGAGAATCGATCGAATGATTCTGAGTCTTCACTGGGTAGAGAATCCGAAAAATTACCACCCACAAACCCACTGGCAGTCGAAACTGGTGGTTGAGAAAAAGAGCTTACCGCTGGTGGTTCTACGGTGGGTTGCGGCGCTACGCCAGAATCAGTCGGATTAAGAGGCGTAGTCGACGGATTATTCGGGGTCGAGGTTGTTAAATTTTGAGTAGGCGACGAACTGACGGCCGGTTGGTTTCCGGTCGCATCTGTATGTTTTGGCCCCATAGAATTATCCTTATGGTTAGTTATTTATCAGAAGTATAGCAAACTTTTTTTGATTGGCTCACTACTTCGCTATCAATATCGCAAGGCTCTCGATATGAGGAGTGCGTGGGAAAAAATTATAACCTTCAAGCGTCTCAATCGTGTAAGCGTCCTGTAGTTGGAAAAGATCACGCGCCTGAGTGATTGGGTTACAGCTAAGATAAATGATTCTTTTTGGCTTCACTCCAAGGATGCGGCCAACTACCTTTGGGTGCAGACCTGTTCGCGGCGGATCCACAATGACAGTTCCCTGAGCAGGTATGTGCTCCAGCGCGCCTTCGGCAGAAGCGTGAATTACTTCAGCTACATGTCCTACGTTCTTATGTGCCATCTTTATGTTTTGTTCGTCAATCTCCACCATCTTTGTAGCGCTCAAGGGACGCACCATAGTACCGACTCCGGCGTATAACTCCACCCGATCCTGTTTATCGCCTAGATTGTCTTTGATTCTTTTAAGAGCCGTTTCAAAAATCGGAATATTTACCTGAAAGAAACTGTTAACGTCATATACGGTATCGAAACCGAGGATTAGATCGTTAAGCGTAAGATTATCGTAGCTATACAATTCTTTAGTTATTACGCTGGCCGGACTCCGTGGATCGGAATAATACACCGCTAAACCTTTGCAGATTTTGGAGAATTCATCCAGTTTTGGGAAGGTTTCGTCTTTTACAAACAGACCTACTACGGCATCACCTGCTTGACTTGCTCGTATAACCATCGTTTTTAGTTGTGAGCCGCGGACCTTGTGCATGTTTAATATCTTCAGTATTCGTTGGGCGACTTCATCAATTAACGGCATGGCTATACTGCTTCCCTTAACCGTAACTTTGCGGCGCGAACCCCTCTCGAACAATGCTAGGCTCAAGCCTTGTTCATCGGCCCAAAAACTATACTCCATCTTGTTCCGATAATTCCAGCTATTATTGTCCGAAATAAATGGAACATCAGGCGGGATTACAACCTTTTCGCGTTCAAAAGTTTCAATTAAGATCTGCTGCTTATAGCGATTTTCAGCCTCATAGGTCATCATTTGCCAGGGGCTTGTGCTAAGAAAAGCTTCATCCTTAGGTTCAACCCGATCTACCGAAGACTTAATTAAATGATTAACTACAGCTTCTGCATATCCTTTTTTGCGCTTGGTAAGCTTAATTACAGCCCGCTCATCAGGTAAAGCGCCCCAGACAAAAACCTTACGTCCGTCCTGAAGTGTAGCCATACCTTGCCCGCCATGAACAAGCTTTTCTATGACTACTTCTTCTTGCATATCTTCAGTTTTTACTGCTGGAAGCCTACAAGCACGACTCCGGCAAATACGATTGCAAGCAGCAGCTGTGCGCTTATATAGCTTCGTTCAACTATGTAGTTCTCAGCCCAATTCTTTTTAAGGGTAATCTGGCGTCGTTGGTTGTTAGCAAATTTGAAAAGCCCTAGCGCTAATGTAGCTTGAAGTGCATATACATACCAGGCGTAACGAACTTCTCCATAAACATGAGTATTAACGGCGTATACAGCTATAGCGATCAGCGGCAAAAGTCCAGAAACCGCCGCTGCAATATAGGAAGCTTTTGAGGAAAGCTTGGCTGCATGGCGACGTTCTGTTAACCACGCCAAAACTGCATAGAGAGCCATCAAGCCACCGGTTAATTTTATGAGAACAATATCCTGCATACCGCTTAAGACTGCTATTATTTCAGTAAACAGTACGAGCATTACACCGATAGATAGCCAACGCAGTGTTGATACTCCCGATTCAACCTGAGCTTGGTATCGGTTGCGTAGACGAGCCGCAAACAAAAGCGATAATAGCGCCAATATGCCAAGAGATACTATTAAAGCCCAGCGTACCTCTACATCCCAGACTGCCTGACTGCCTGGAGCGAACACCGTGCTTGTTCTACTAGCCAGTTCATCTTTCGTAAGATAGCCGACGCTAAGAGTATAAGCCGCGGTCGTCATTACTGTGCCGGCAAACACTGCAAGCAAGCCGAACACACCGGCGCTGAACAATTGCAGCCCTCGTAAGCGGGCCATAGTTACAGCTTTGCCTCTCCTTGTTTTTGTGGTTGCTGAAGCTGCTTTGACGGTCGTCTTTTTAGTTACCGGTGTTTTTTCAGCCGTGGTTTTAACACTGGCTTTCGCCGCAGATGACTTGGCTTTGGTAGCTTTAGTCGACTTAACGGCTTTTTTGGTGGTTTTTGTCTTTGCCTTGGATTTATTTGATTGTGTAGCCATAGGAAAAGTGTAACACTTTATTGTTTAATTTTACATTCACTTTGCTCTCACCGGTCATTGGTGATGAATTTATAGTGGCTGGTAAGGCACATGACACATGCCCCGGCCGGTTTTTTCTGTATATTTTTGGTGATATGGTTCAGCAATATAAAATACTTCTTGCGGCACAATTTGTGTAACAATCGGATTTTTAAACCCTGGCTGTAGTTCTTGTTTTACTTTTCCGGCAATTTGTCTTTGCGTTTCATCAGCATAAAAAATTACCGATCTATACTGGTCGCCTATATCAGGACCCTGTCGATTAAGCTGGGTTGGATCGTGAAGCCTAAAAAAGTGCCTCACCAAAGTCTCGTAACTTACCTTATCCGGATTAAACTCTACTTTTACCGCTTCGGCATGACCGGTATTGCGGTAACATACGTCTTCATATGTCGGGTGCTCAGTGTTCCCACCTGTATAACCGACGACCGTATCTATGACGCCAGGAATTTGGTCAAAGTAATACTGTACTCCCCAGAAACATCCTGCTGCAAATATAGCCGATTCCATAGTCATAAATTTTAATACCTGCCTTCTCCTGGTAAACCTTAGTTAATACCGCTGCTTAGCTGGTTTACTCTGTGACTTCAACACCCTGCCAAAAGGCAACATAGTTAGAGAAGTCCTTCTTCACTTGCTCAATTGCGGAAGGCTTGGGTTCGGGATAGCTAAAGGCAGCATCTTTGTTCTCTTCTCCTTCAACCACTACATCAAAATACTGGCATTCCCCTTTCCACGGACAAGTGTAAGGAGTAGGACTTTCACGTAAATACTCCTTATTTACTGAAGTTGGCGGAAAATACCAGTTTCCTTCAATATATATTAAGTCTTCTCTTGGCGACTCAGCGATAACTTTTTCGTTCCAAATTGCTTTCATTATGCACTCCTTATTTAATATTTATGTAATTTCCGGGTAAATCTCTTTGGTTGTTGCATCAATCTCATTACGCAACTGGGGGAAAGGTACGCCTTCTCGGGCCGTCACACCTTCGAGCATCCAAAACAGACGCTCGGAATGGCCGTAGCCACAAGCAGGCGGCATTCCGTATTCAAGCGCTTCTACATAATCAATATCCATCATCTGCGCTTCATCATCGCCTGCATCACGTAGAGCCTGTTGCTCTAAAAAGCGATTGTATTGGTCTATCGGATCATTAAGCTCACTGTACGCTTTGCACACTTCAGAGCCGCCCAGAATAAGGTTGAACTGTTCAGTTAGCCGTTTGTCGTCTGCCTGAAGTTTGGCAAGCGGCTGCAGAAACGCCGGTACATCAACTAGTAGCACCGGCCCGGCAAGCGTTACTCTGATTTTTTTCCATAATTTATCAATAACCCTGGCTTTGTTATCGATCTTTTCCACTTCGCCATTAGCTTCTTTTAGTTTTGTGACCGCCTCCTCAAGCGTGCAGTCAAATACATCCAAATCATAGTGATCGCGAATTACTTGAACAAAACTTATGCGTGGAAAATCCGTATTGTCATCTCCCAGATTGACCTCTTGGCCATTAGCGAGAGTAAATGTGCGCCTGCCCCATGTCTTGTCGGCAATATATCGAACTAGCCGTTGTGTAAGCTCCATGCCCTGTTCCCAGTCCGCATAAGCCCAGTACCACTCCATTGCTACATGCTCAGGCAAGTGTTCATCACTGTAATTTTCGTTTCTAAAACGCGGACCTATATCAAACACTTTTTCGTACCCACCAACGACCAGCCGCTTCAACGGTAACTCGTGACTTATTCTTAGATAAAAATCCTGATCAAGCGCATCCATGTGCGTAACGAACGGATTTGCATCCGCACCACCAGCCACCGATTCTAATACCGGGATATTTATCTCTACAAAACCTTCTTGTTGCAAAAAATCCCGCGTTGCGTTCCAGAAGCTGCTTCTCCGTAAATAACGGTCATAGACTTCTGGATTTACGTTCAAGTCAACATAGCGGCGGCGCATCCGCTCTTCTTTGTTGGTAAACCCCTCTTGCTCATTCGGCAGTGGCCTTAGCGCTTTTGTAAGCAACCGTAAACTACTTACCTCAACCGATATTTCACCGGTTTGGGTCTTGATAACAGTTCCTGACGCTTCTACGAAGTCACCTGTATCTAGCAAATTAATTTCGTTTGGCATTGTAAGTTCGCTAGCTGAGCGATCTGGATCTGAAGTGTTGCCATTCGCCCTCATGAACAGCTGAAGTTCTCCTGTCCAGTCGCGTATAACTACAAAAGCTATTTTTCCAAACTTACGTATGGATTTAATTCTGCCCGATACGGTTACCTGTTTATTTTCAAGGGACTCGAACTTTTTAGAGATGGTGTCTAGATTATGTGTTCGCTGAGCAGTTGAAGGATAGGGATTTACGCCAAGCGCCTTAAGCTCCGATAATTTACGCAGCCGTTCATCCCTAAAGTCTTGTAGTGTCGCCATATGTGTTTAGTGTCTAAAATTAGAAATTAGTAACTAGGGCCAGTATACCTGAGCCCTGGCTTTTTCTCTAGTAATTTACCGGTTTTTAGGCAATGTCGACGATCTTGTAGACCTGGGTTTCGGCAGGTGTCTTTATTTCGACTTCATCACCCTCTTTTTTGCCAAGTAAGGCTTGGCCGATCGGCGATTCGTCTGATATTTTTCCGTTTATAGGGTCGGCCTCGACCGTTCCTACAACCTGGAATTTTTTCGTAGTTCCGTTTTCCAGGATAACCGTCGAGCCAAGCTGAACTTTGCTGTCACCTTTTGGCTTAGTAATGATCTCAACGTTCTGTAAAATATGTTCGATTTCTGCAATTCGACTTTCCACACGCTCTTGCTCTTGGCGGGCTGACGAATACTCAGCATTCTCTGACAAATCACCGAATTCACGTGCAGTACGAATACGCTCGGCAATCGGGCCTCGTTGTGCAACAAGTTCAGCAAGCTCTGTTTTGAGCTCTTCCACACCTTCGTTTGTCAAATAGTACTGTTTTTTCATACGTGCATACTCCTCTACTTTGCTATACTTGTCTGCCTCACGAACTTACGACGGCGATTATACCAATCGTAACCTTAGGCCGCTATCACTTTGATTAATTCTTCTGTTGTGTATGTTCTGGTTTCACTACTCTTACGAGGCTTTAGTTCATGCTTTCCTGCCTGGACCGTCTTTTCACTTACCACCACTCGGTATGGAATGCCCATCAAGTCTGCGTCTGCAAATTTTTCACCGGGACGCGAGTCACGGTCATCATATATTACCAAGGTTCCGGATTCCGTCAAGAGTTCATATAATTCATCGGCTGCTGACACCACAGAAGGTATATTTCCGAGTCTAGCAATGTAAATCTTTGCTGGAGCAATATTTTCCGGCCATACCAAACCTTTGTCGTCACTCCAGAGTTCAGCGACTGTGCCCATTACCCTGCTTACCCCTACTCCATAGCACCCCATGATAATTGTCTGGCGAACACCCTCTTCGTCTTCAATAGCTAAATCAAACGGTGCAGAAAACTTTGTGCCAAGACTGAATATATTACCCGTCTCAATGCCCTTTACCTCTTCAAGCTCGTCTCGGGAAACCCCAAGCTCGGCGATAACTTCATCAGTGAATACTTCTTTGTTTATAGCAATATTCTTTTCGCGACTGAGATAAATCGTATCTTCACCTGCATCAGACAATGTTTGGAATTCATGGCTATATTTACTGAAACTGCCGCCGCTGGCGAAGGTCATAAACGTTTTTTCACCGATGCCCATTCTGTCGTAAATACGTCTATAGGCCGCCTGTGCCTTTTCGTAAAACTCGTCATGCTGTTGCTGGTTAAGCGAAAAAGAGTACATGTCTTTCATCAAGAACTCGCGTCCTCTCATAAGTCCGCTTTTGCTCCGGAGTTCGTTTCTGAATTTTGTTTGTATCTGGTAGGGAGAAAAAGGCAAATCCCTATAAGAGCTTATGTATTTTTTAACGATAGGTACAAAGTTTTCCTCATGTGAAAATCCTAGCCCTAGCTCAGTTCCGTTTGCCAGCTTTGTCTTGAACCAGTTGTCAACAACCTCATCACTCCAACGGTTAGTTGCTTCGTAGCGCTCTTTTATTTGCAGTGCGGGCAAAAGCGTTTCCTGACCGCCAATCGCATTCATTTCCTCGCGTATAATCTGTTCAATACTTCTCAAAACCTTAAGTCCGAGAGGCAGATAGCTATAAACCCCCGCCATCTCTTTGTGCACGAATCCGGCCTGGATCAGTAATTGTGCATTTTTTGACGTTTCATCGGCAGGAGCATTCTTCTGGGTTTTCGTAAATAATTTAGAAAGTCGCATTGTCTTAGGATCCTCCTCTATTTTGGGTAATTAACGTGAATAAAGTAAATAAGTAACTATATACGGCCCGACTTGGCCGGCAGATTAAACAACGGTACGGAAAACTGCAAGTAATGCATACTCTATAATTCTATCCCAAGAGCGACAACTTGGGAACTATAAACAGCATAAAGTACGCCAGACCGTTCTTGATTGCATGCAGTCCGACTGACGGCCAAAGGCTGCCGGTTTTTTGTCTCAGCCCTACTAATATTATTGACAATATGAAAGTGTCGATAGCCGCTACCCATAAAGGCGGGTTGCCGCTTCCAAGCTGCAGATGGGCGATCGCGAACAGTATGCTGACGATTATAGCCGCCGGCCAAAATGAGTATTTCTTTCTTAATCCCGAATAAAGAAAACCCCGGCAAATAAATTCTTCAACCAGGGGCGGAATTATCACAAGGCTGATAAATACCGCCACTAAAGAGACACTGTCTACTGAAGCGCTAAAGCCTAATTCTTGCTGCTGTTCGATATCAAGTGCCGGAATAAGTTCTGACGCTAAGGCTACTGTTACGATGTTAAGTGGTATATAAATCGCAAAACCACTAAGTGCGTAAAGTATGTATTCCCATTTAAACTCTGTTACACCGAGTGATTTAAGCGATATTTGTCGCCTTTTGATAAACCAGTAAACCGACGCGAACAATAGAGCATTAACCGTGGCACTAAACAAGAAGTTCAGGGCTGTTGAGTTTTCAACTTCCTCAATTCCAGTCCCTGTAGCCGCCAAATAGATGCCAAATAATATACCGCCGGCTATCTGCGTAATGATATATGCCGCCACAGTAATCGTTATGGCTTCGATAGCTGTCCACGGTTTTGGTTGCTTGTCTGTCGATGAGCTTAAAAAATAACTGTAAACCCCATGAGTTACTGCTATAAATAACGCTGCCCACAAGATAGGCGCAAAGATAGAAATATCCATAATTCCAGCCTAGAAAAACCTGTTAACGTCCACGATGCTTATAAGCACGAATAGTAATAATAAAGCAACGAAACCAGTACCATGAATCCACTCTTCGAGCCGGGGAGTCAGTGGTTTTTTAATAGCCCTAAATAACATCATGACAAACAGTCTGCCGCCATCAAGTGCTGGTATCGGCAATACATTCATAATCGCCAATGACAGTGAAATAATGGCAATAACCAGCAATATAAACTGAAATCCAAGCGTACTGCCCTCGGTTAGCAGGTAACCAACGCCTATTACTCCTGATACTTGACTTGAAGCTTTTGCCGTATCCCCCTGAATCAAACCGGCCAGTGCCGAACCAAGCCCCTTGAAAGTTTCGAATGTAATTTGCTTCATTAGCCCCAGTGCAACAATCGGCGAAGACCACGTTGAACGCTGAACTACATATTCTGTGGGCGCCACACCTAAGTGGCCTTTCGGTTCATCAGTGTCCTGGCTGGCCTCCACCTCTTCGGTTGTGCGTAATTCAGGGGTCGAAAGCTCTATCCTTTCACCGGATCGTGAAATAATAATGTCTACCGACTGCCCGGCATGCTGTTTTGTCACCGCTTGCAACTCTTCTATGTTATCTATCGGCTCTTCACCGATCTCAATAATCCTATCCCTAGCCTCTAATCCTGCATGCTCCGCAGGCGATTCTGGATCAACAAAACCAACCAATACATCACGTCTAGTTACTTGAGTGTCGCTGGCAACCGTATACTGATTGTCGATTATCTTTGGCATGCCAATCACTGCCAGCAAGGTAAACAACAGAAAAGCCGCTACCACGTTCATCGCTACCCCGGCTAAAAGTATCTTCGTTTTTGCCCAAAGACTGGCAGCCCCAAAAGTTCCCGGCTCGGTATCGGCATCATGTTCACCTTTTAACTTAACAAAACCACCCAGCGGCAACCAATTTAGCGTATACTCCGTGCCTTTCTTTTTAGCTAGAACCTTGGCTCTGGGTGGAAATCCTATCCCAAATTCCTCAACCTCTACTCCGTTGCGCCGTGCCAACCAAAAGTGCCCCAGCTCATGAATAACCACCAAGCCGACAAACATTATGAACCCCAGAAAAATAAGCAGTGCTGACATTATTTACCGAATCTCCTTTCCCGCTCAGTGTACTCAGCCAAGGCAGCATCAAATGATTCGTTAGAAAAATCCGGCCAATACTTATCAGAAAAATATAGCTCCGCATAAGCCGCCCTATACAGCATAAAACCGCTCAAACGCTGTTCGCCGCTTGTGCGTATAAGTAAGTCAATCGGTGGTACTTCCGGTGCGTACAGCGCTTTATAAAACTCCTCTTCAGTTACTTCGTTGGGCGAAACTCCACTGGCAACTAGTTTGCGGCTCGCGTTTACTATCTCTTCGTGTCCGCCATAGTTAAAGCATAATGCCAGGGTTCCACCGGTGTTATCTCGCGTTAAAGCTTCAGCTTCCTCGATAGCCTTGAGTAATTTGTCCGAAAGCCTCTCCCGGGACCCTAAAAACAGCGCCTTAAAACCTTTTTTATGAAATTCTTTGACTTCTTTTTTGGCTATCCAAAGCGCCAAATCCATCAAATAATTCACCTCTTCTTTGCTGCGGTTCCAATTTTCAGTCGAAAAGATAAACGCCGATAAATACTGGATTTTACATTCGTTAAAGACATGGGTGCTTAATTCTTTTAGCCTTTGATAGCCTGTTCTATGGCCTTCAAATGATGGAAGTCCCCTTTGCTTTGCCCAACGGCGGTTCCCGTCGAGAATAATTCCAACATGTGTTGGCGGTGTGTTATTAGACATGTGCAGGTATTATAACTTTCGTAGCCTATCGAATCTATTAAATGGTTAGGATTTCTTGTTCTTTGGCTTTGGCTAACTTTTCTACTTCGGCTTTAGCCTCAGCCATAGCGTCTTCTATTTGTCCGGTTAGAAGTTTAGCTTCGTCTTCACTTATAGTTTTATCTTTTTTTGCCCTGTCAATCGTGCCAAGGCCATCATGCCGGATGTTGCGAAGAGTAATCATACTGTCTTCGGCTTTGGTACCGACTACCTTAACGTACTCGCGACGACGTTCTTCAGTAAGCGGCGGAATTGGCACCCGTACTGCCCGACCGTCATCCATCGGATTTAACCCAAGGCTTTTGTTTTCGCGAATAGCTGTGGCGATTGCTTGCAGATTGTTTGGGTCAAACGGTGTAATTTGCAGTTGTTGCGGCTCTGGCGCGGACACGCTGGCCACCTGAATTAATGGCATGGGTGTGCCATAAGCCTCAACTACTACTCCGTCCAGCATGCTCGGATGCGCCCGACCAGTCCGCACCTTCTTTAGCTCCTCTTGGAGGTGCGCGACAGCTGCGTTGAACTTGCTCTTGGTGTCAGTAACTACTTGGCTAGGATTCATCAATTCTCCTGATTTTTAGCTCATTATTGCCCGGTGCACGTCATGGACGCCCACCAATACGGGTTCGAGTTCCCTAACTAAAATATTATCACTTCCAAGCCGGTCTTTGATAACTTCCAGCCGTTTTTGATAAAACCAATCCCGCGGCTTTGCATTCTTGCCAAAGTATTTTCGGGCCGTGTCCGGATTTTTTTCATAAGCAATTAACATGTCTTTGCTGTTATGGAGCAAATCTGCACCGCTTATTATGCACGCTTCCTCAGGGCCTGCCTGAATTTGCTCAATGTACATCTGCCTTGATGGCTCATAGCCATATTTGTCTTCATAATGACTGACTGTTTCGACCAGCTGACGAACTCGCCTACCAAAGTCTCGTTGCATGTCTTCCGCTGAATACTTATCATCTGGTATATCCTCGAGTACATCGTGCAGCAATCCGGCTATCTGTACTTCTTTGTCATCTGTTACCTTGGTTATTATCGTATAAACTGAAAACAGATGCACCACATACGGCAAACCCGTACCTTTTCTGGTTTCGTGCCGGAATAAATCGGCTACCAGGTTTATCGCTTTCAAAAGCTGGTCATCTAAAAGCATATATACCTTTTTCTTAAGCTACTTCGCCGAGCGCCATTCGTGCAAACCGCCTGACTACAATGTTTTCGCCGAGTTTCGCAATATTTTCTTTGACGTAGTCACCGACCGTTTGGTCAGGATTTTTAACGAAAGGCTGGTTTAGCAAACATCTCTCAGCAAAATGCTTATTAAGCATGCCATCAACAATTTGATCTATCATATTGTCTGGCTTACCTTCAGATTTTGCTTTATCGGCAAATTCAGCCTTCTTAGCATCACGGACGTCAGCCGGCACATCATCGGCCTGGACATACTCAGGCGCACTAGCAGCGATATGCATAGCGATGTCTTTGACTAAACTAGTAAAGATTTCATTCCGGGCGACAAAATCAGTTTCGCAATTAACTTCTACTAGAACACCTATGCGATTGTCATGATTATAATTACCGATAACCCCGGCACGAGCTTCACGTTCACCGCGCTTTTCAGCCTTTGTTAAGCCTTTTTTGCGCATCGCTTCAAGCGCTTTGTCGAAGTCGCCATCGGCCTCAACCAGCGCTTGCTTGGCGTCGGTTATCCCAACGCCGGTTAGTTCGCGTAGTCTCTTAATTTCTTCAATTCCAAAATTTGTTGCCATATTATCCTCCTTAAAATTCAAAAAACGTTACTTTTCGTTTTTGTCTGCTGTTTTTGGCTCTGCCTTTTTGGCATGCTTGCTGCGGCCTGCTTCAATAGCGGCGACCGCATAATCAGTAATCAGCTGAATAGCTTTGATAGCGTCATCATTGCTTGGGATAGGATAGTCGATATCGCTCGGATCAGCGTTAGTGTCAACCATGGCGATTACCGGTATTTTAAGTTTACGGGCTTCGCGTACGGCATTCATATCATGAATTACATCAGTGATAAAAATAACGCCTGGTCGAACCGCTAGATTTTTGACACCCCCGTAAAGATGGTTAAGTTCATCAATTTCTTCCTGGAAGCGCTGGAGTTCAAGCTTGTTATATTTGCTTGCCAATTGCCCGCTCTCCATCTTAGATTCCAGGTCTTTCAGGTGCTTGATTCGGCCATTGATAGTCGTACGGTTTGTCAACATTCCGCCAAGCCAACGCTCTACCACGTACGGCATTCCGGTTCGTTCTGCGGCTTTTTTAACTATGTCTTGCGCTTGGCGCTTAGTGCCTACGAGCAGTACTTGCTTACCTTCGGCCGTCGTATTTTCCAAGAACTTCAATGCTTCTTCGAGCCGTGAAACGGTCTTGGTTAAATCAATAATGTGATTGCCGCCACGCTTGCTGTGAATAAAAGGCGCCATCTTAGGGTGCCAACGACTGGTTTTGTGGCCAAAGTGCGCCCCCGATTCCAATAACTTTTTAATGTCTACCTCTACTGTAGCCATATCTCTGTATCCTTCCTCTTCGTATCAGGCTGACCCTAACTGGCCTAAGCAGGCTTCAGTTAAGGAGGATATATACCTTGATACTGATTTAGTTAATTACCGCATGAGTTTAACAGGTTTTTCTCTTTGTTACAAGAGATACAAGGAAGCCTAACGAATATCCTGAAGCGACTTTGTTAAAAACTCGAAACTCCGCCAAGGGGTTGACAGGAGCTTAACAGAGGTGTAGACTGCCCAAGTTGCTAAAGACCGACTGCAGTCCGATGCTCGCTGCTAACCGGTATCACTTTAAAGAGCACTGAGGATAAATCGATGAAAAAAGATATTCACCCCAAGAACTACCGCCCCGTAGTTTTTCAAGATCTCAACAATGACACCACTTTTTTAACCAAGTCAACCGTTGCAACCGATGAGACGATTAAACTCAACGGTACCGAATATCCGCTTGTAAAAATACATATCAGCAGCGCCTCTCACCCGTTCTTTACCGGTCAGGAAAAACTGGTCGACATTGAGGGTCGCGTAGATAAATTTAAGGCCCGACAAGAAGCAGCTAAAGCCCGTCAAAGCGCTATGAAGCAAGCTGCTCAAAAGGCTGCCAAAAAAGCCAGCGCCAAGAATGCCGATAATGTTGATAAGGCTGAGGCTGAAGCCCAGAACACCGCTCAAAAACTCGGTACGCTAAAGACCAAAAGATAACTTGGATTTTATTAAGAGCCGCTTAACTTTTCAGGGAGGCGGCTTTTCATTTGCTGTTATATTAAGAAGGAACTATGGACCAAAAAGAGCAAGCTTTGCGTAATGAACACCAGGAACTGCAATCTCGTTTGCAGGATCCGGCTATTTACTCGACTAAAGAATATCCGAAACTTGCCAAACGCATGAGCTACCTTGAAGAGACGTTGGCTCTTTTTGATGAGCTAGCCGCTATTACGAAAAAAGAATCGGAAGCCTTGGAGCTTGTCGATGCCGGCGGCGAGCTTTCCGAACTTGCCCAAGCTGAGCTGGACGAACTTAACACCCAAAAACTTACTACCGAACAAGCCCTCCAGGAAGCGTTAACCCCTAAAGATCCTAATGATGATCGCGATATCATAATTGAAATCAGAGCCGCCGCCGGCGGTGACGAAGCCAGCCTGTTCGCCGGTGAGTTATATCGTATGTACGTACGCTGGGCTGAAACGCATGATTATAAAACCGAACTTCTTAGTGAAAGTCCGAATGAGGTTGGCGGCTTTAAAGAAGTTGTGTTCACCATGCGTGGTCCGGAGCCTTATCGCATGATGAAGTTTGAAGCCGGCGTACACCGGGTCCAGCGTGTGCCTGCAACCGAGAGTCAAGGTCGCATCCACACCTCTACCGTAACCGTTTCTGTTTTACCGGAAGCCGAAGAAACCGATATAGAAATCAATCAAAACGATCTTCGTATTGATGTTTTTCGCTCTGGCGGACACGGTGGCCAGTCGGTAAATACTACTGACTCCGCCGTGCGTATAACACATTTGCCAACCGGCATGGTTGTAACTAATCAGGACGAGAAGTCGCAGATTAAGAATAAGGAGAAGGCTATGGGTATTCTACGTTCCCGCTTGCTCCAGCAAAAGATCGAAGAAGAACAAAAACAGCTTTCTGACGCCCGCCGCAAACTCATCGGCTCCGGCGACCGGTCAGAGAAAATCCGCACCTACAACTTTCCGCAGGACCGTATCACCGACCACCGCATCGGCTACAGTCGCAGCAATATTCCCGGAGCACTCGACGGCAATATCGATGATCTTATCGAGAATCTGCATGCCTTCGAACATGAGCTGCTACAAAATGAAGATTGAAGATTGGCTTAAGCAGGCCATCACTAAGCTGTCAGACATTAGTACGGCACGGTTGGATAGTTTAGTTTTACTTAGTGATGAGCTTGGTAAAGACAAATCGTGGATTTTAGCGCACCAGGAGCATGAGCTGAGTGGTAACCAGGTGAAGACTCTTAATAAAAAGCTGGCCCGAAGAATAGCTCACGAACCTCTTGCCTACATCCGCGGCAAAACCGAGTTTTATGGCCGGGAATTCAAAGTTAATCCGCACACTCTGGAGCCTCGGCCGGAAACCGAAACTATGATCGAGCTGCTCCTTGATAAAGTCAAAAAAGAAAGATTAAAAGAATTAAGCATCGTTGATGTAGGAACAGGAAGCGGGTGCATAGCCATTACTATCAAATTGGAGCTGCCAACCACGTCGGTTCATGCAACGGATATTGACGAAAAGTGTATTGCAACCGCTAAAGAGAATGCTCTGAGGCTTGGCTCTGATGTTACTTTTTACCAAGGTGACTTATTGGAACCATTGCCATCTTCAATCTTCCAGCTTCCAACTTCCGGATCAGCCGTTCTTGCTAATCTTCCGTATATTCCCGAAGCCTACCATATCAATGAATCTGCTCAGTTTGAACCGCGCCATGCCATTTTTGGCGGTCCGGACGGACTCGACTTATATAAGCAACTCTTTTTACAAATATCAAAACTGTCGCACCGCCCGTCGTGTGTGCTTACTGAATCATTGCCGTTTCAGCATCATAACCTTGCTCAAATTGCCCGCTCAAACGGCTACACTCTAATTAATTCTCAGGATTTTATTCAGATATTTACGGCTGACTAATCGTCGGTGGGCGCGGCTTCCAGAGTCACGCTTATAGTTTGTTCCTGACCATCGCGCACGATTGTTAATTCTACCGATTCTCCTACGTCATGGCGACCAATCAGCGAAGTTAAGCTGTTCGACTCGTCAATTTCTTCTCCGTTAACTTTGGTGATAACATCACCCTCTTCCAGACCGGCTTTTTCTGCTGGACTGTCCGGTAAGACTGACGGTTCACTGTCTTCGCTCGGCACTATGTAGGCCCCACGCTTGGTTTCCAAATCAAACTGAAACGCATAGTCATCAGTCAAAGGAATGTAACGTACGCCTAGATACGGACGCTCAAGCACTCCCCTTTCTAACACGCTGTTGATTAAACCTTTTATATCATTGATAGGTATAGCAAATCCGATATTCTCCGCTCCGCCACCAGCGATAGCAGTGTTGATGCCAATTACTTCTCCTTCAATATTTACCAGCGGTCCGCCAGAGTTGCCCTGATTGATCGCCGCATCCGTCTGGAAAAGGTTTTGCAAGGTTTCATTACTAAAGCTATCACCCGCCACGACACTTCGGCCATAGCCGGAAATAATGCCGGACGTAACGGTGTTTTGGAATTGACCCAGTGCATTACCTATGGCAATGACTTTATCACCTACTTTTACCTCACTGGAATCGCCCAGCTTAATTGGTTTTAGGTCTTTATCTTTTGCATCATTAATCTTAAGGAAGGCAACATCCAACGGATCATTCTCAGCAGTTCGCCCAATAACTTCGACATCTTCCAGTTCAGTTCCGTCAGATAAAGTTACGCTGACTTTTGAAGTGCTTGCCGGGATGACATGCCTGTTAGTAACCACTACTCCGTCTTCACGGATGATAAAGCCGGTACCGGCGCTTTCGGAGCGAAACCTTTGGCCGAAACTAAAGAATCCGCGTGACGTCGATTCGCTGACCACATTGACCGACACGACACTTGGACCGACCTGTTCGGCAAGATCACTTATAAGCTGGCTCTCATTTAGGATAATTTGCTGGCGGGATTCCGGTGTCTCGCCACTTAGAATACCGCTTTGCCGGCTGTTCGAGCCGGCCCAGCCACCCAAAAAGCCGGCCGAGGTACTGATTAATATCAGCAAAGTTAGGCCTAGTGCCCGAACCTTTGAAGGGCTCGGTTGATTCAAGTCACGCGCGGTTTTTGAATGATCGTCGTTCTTCATTGCGTTTCACCCCCTAATTACCTAAACTAAATTGCTTTATCGCCCCAGTCAGAAAACACCAATACGATTGTTACGATAAGAATCATTATACCTATAAATTCATACCGGAGCAGCCTGCTCAAGCGGTCGTTGTGCTCTAAATAGTACACCGCACCGATACCAAAGCCTAAAACACTCAACAAGAAAGCCGCTTGGGCAACTACACCATAAAATAGCAACCAGTGGCCAAGCAACCACATCAGGGCAGCGCCGAAATATCCCCAAGTATGGGCGTATAGGCTGGTGTACTGCTCTTCAAATGAGGTAAAGAAGTGTCTTGCAGCCGAAAAGCATATCACCCAAACACCCAGCATTAAAAAGATAAGTGGTGATTGTGGCCAAGCCAACAGAACTGCGTTAATACCGAGTGATTGAGCAACCAAAGCCTGAAGCGACGTCTTGGCAATGGTAGTGCCAGGCTTGACCACCACCAACCACAATACATAGAGCAAAGCCCATATAAATTGATGTGATGCATTCGGTGCGCTAAGCGACATGTACACTACAAAAGACAGGCCGGCAATGATATCAACGGCATTTGCCTGGATACTGGCCAGCCAGTGACGAGGCCTTACCGAGAACATTCGCCACTTGCTAATTATGACTAGTGCCGCGCCCACAGAGGCAAAATCTATGCGTACAAGTACAAAAATAATAAATGGCAAAAAGACATTAAGACCAATATGGAAAATATGTGAATAGCCGCTCGCCGGCTTAAGCTTAGCTAACATTTTTAGAAATTACTGCTCTCATTTTGCCCCAGTATTATAACAAAATCGATTCCTTCGGTAGCGATAGTGTTGTCGGACATACTTGTGGCAGCTGAAGTATTTAGACGCTTCTCGAGATAGGCTTTGGTGTATTTTTTCTCTCCGCCGGTAAGGTCTACAAGAATGGTATTCACATAACCTTTGGTTGGCGCATCGGCAACCGTAGTAACGTTATAGCCATATGATCGAAGATCGGTGGCTTTTGTACCGGCCAATCCGCCAATATTAGTACCGTTATAGATGGCTATAGTTGCGTCTTCGTCACGAATAAACGCGTCCTTTAAAGTGTTCCTAACAAAGCTTTGTATTTCACTGAAATCGCTGATACCGGCTCTAGGCACCACCACAGATTGACCGCCTATATTAGCTGTATGCACGAAGTCGTTTGGCGGGTCAGCCAACCCAATAGACGAAATCTTACTACCGTCGATTTTGCTACCTATTTCATATAGGCGCATTACTTCGTTAAGAGAAAGGTTGGAGGTCATATTATCTCCAAAGTCAGACAAAAGATCAGAAACGGTTTTTGGATTGGCCAATGTTCCAAGTGAGAATATTCTATCTTTTAAGCCGATGAGCATTTGTCGCTGGCGCTCGGTACGATCAAAATCACCACGCCTGGAAGTCATACGTGAGCGTGAATACGCCAGCGCTTTGAAGCCATCGAAAGACTGTCTGCCGGTTTGAACGTTTAAGATGTATTGCTGGCCATTTATATGCATTACTTCATACAGCGGCTCACTTACGTCGATTTCGACGCCACCAACCGTATCCACTGCTCGCTCAAAGCCCTTAAAATCAATCATCATATGGTAGTGGATCGGGATGCCCATGGATTGTTCAACTGCTGATTCTATGGCATTAAAGCCCGCTTCTTCAGCTTTTTCTTCCTGGTTTTCAATAGGAGCACCGTTAAGGACAGCGTATTTAGCATTGGCATAGACTGCATTTATTTTAGTATTCCCCTGGTCTGAGCTTACCCAAAGGTCCCTGGGAATACTTAACAGAGATGCCTCATACTGAATCGGGTCAATACTGGCCACTAGAATAGTATCTGTAAGGTCCGGAGCATCATGCCCGGGACCGCCTTTGCCAAGCAGCAGAATATTCACGCGCCCATCACCTTCACCATTGAGAGCAGTTGGATCGACATTTTCCTGCAAGCCGGCAGCTCCGGCCGTACCACCCTTAAATATCTCTCTGGCTTTAAGGTAGCCCTTTCCAGCAATATATCCGGTTACCAACACTCCGGCAATCAGAATTGTAGAAAATGTCTTCATGGCAACTCTTGGCCAGCTTTTGCCTGACAATTTCTTAAAACTGGTTTTTGGCGCCGCATCAGGCAACAAGAGGTCAATCTTTCCTTCTGTATTACGGCGTGGATTTCGGCCTGTAGACGTTCGTCGGGCGACAGGACGCTCTAAAGGAGCCGTAGGACGAACCGGATGGAATCCATCAGCCGCCTTAAAATCAGGCCCTGCCCCTCTTCTTCGCGTATTATCCATACCGGAAGCCGAAGAAGCCGGGTTTGCTCTTATAAAGCCATCTGTAGTAGTGGTTCTTCTAGAGGTGTTTGTTTTAGTCTTAAAGCGTCTTTTGTCCATAAGAAACTCATTAAAGTATAGCGTTTATGTCTAGTGAGAGTAAACACTTTATTATCGTAGCGGATGGCTGCAATGTGAGGTATAGTGTTGTAGTTACTATGCAGCAGAATGACAACACACCACACGTAGAAGATAGCAAACCTGCGGTTGAAACACCACCACAATTATCACAAAAATCACCTTCAGACTCACAAAAGAAGACTCCATTGTTTAATAGAATTCGTGGTTTTCTCTCGACAGCAGGGATTTTTATAGCTGCTATCTTGCTTGCCTGGCTAATGATAACCTTCGTGTTTCAGACATATGTAGTTGACGGGCCAAGCATGGAGCCGACACTGAGTAATAACGATCGCTTAATTGTTCAAAAGCTCGGTCGCACCTGGGCTAGGATAACCAATGAAAGTTATATACCTGACCGTGGAAGCATAATAGTCTTTGAGAAGCATGGATTATATGAATACGGCACCAGCCAGAACAAACAACTCATTAAACGCGTTATCGGCCTGCCGGGTGACAGAGTGGTAGTCCGTGACGGTGTGCTGACGATCTATAATGATGAAAATCCGCAAGGCTTCCGGCCTGATCAGACTCTGGATTACGGAGACAGTATACGATCAACAAATGGCAATGTTGACATAGTTGTTGGCGAGGGAGAGCTGTTTGTAGCCGGAGACAACCGGTCCAACTCATATGATTCGCGATCTTTCGGTACAATCGATGCTGACAATGTTATCGGCGAGCTAAAACTTCGTATTCTGCCGCTGGACAAAGCGACCGCATTTTAACTTAGCTTTTTTGTAGACGTTTGATTAGCTGCTCAAGCGCCTCATCATTCTTAAAATGAAGCTCAAGTTTGCCGCCCTTGGCGGTCCTTCTGATTGTGACGGGTACATTAAGCCTCTTGGCAAGCACTTTGGTGGCTGGAGTTTCGTTGGATAAATGCCGTATGCGGTCTTGAGTTCTGTTAGCTCCAGATTTAACTGCAGCTACATATTGTTCCGCTTGGCGGACAGACCATTTATTCGTAAGTATCAACTCGAGCAACTGTGCCTGTTGAGCGACATCCTCCTTTAGGGACAATATGGCCCGGGCGTGACCTTCCGTAATCGCCTGAGATTGCAGTGCTTCACGTGCTGCTGGCGGCAATTGTAAGAGTCGCACAATATTACTAATAGTGGTTTCTGCTTTGCCGAGCCGTTTAGCTATTTCGCTATAGCTTTTATTAAATTGGGAGTGCAGTTTTTCGATTGAGACCGCTTGTTCAATCGGTGACAGATCCACCCGCTGAACGTTCTCCACGAGTGCGATTTCCAACTGCTCTAGTTCTTTTCGATCCCTCACAATCGCAGGTATTTGTTCAAGGCCGGCTATTTGGGCTGCCCGCCAGCGTCGTTCACCTGCAACTATTATAAATTTTTTATCCGATGTGCTTGTGAGTGGTGAAAGAACGATAGGTTGCAGCACTCCGTATTGCTTTATAGAAGCCGCCAATTCATTAAGTGCCTGCTTGTCAAAATGAGTCCTTGGCTGCTCACTATTAGGTTCGATATCCTTAATGAATACTTTTTTTACTCGCTCACCTGCCTCCATAATAAGAGAGGTATCAAAATCCTTAGGCATTAAAGCGTCAAAGCTCTTACCAAGTCCCGGCTTCCTAGCTGACATACCGTACAATCTCCTTCGCTAATTGTTTATACGCCCTTGCACCCTTTGACCATTTATCATGCTCACTAACCGGGACTCCATGACTTGGGGCTTCGGCTAGTTTAATGTTACGTGGTATTCGTGTGTTCAAAAGCTTGTCGCCAAAATATTTTTTAAGTTCACTAGCCACTTGTCCGGAAAGCGAGGTACGTGAATCAAACATAGTTATCAAAACACCAAGCAATTCCAGCTGCGGATTAAGGTTCTGTTTTACGTATTGCATAGTACTGAGCAGTTGCGACAAACCTTCAAGCGCGTAGTATTCCGCCTGTACTGGGACCAGCAACCAGTCGGCTGCGGTCAGCGCATTAACAGTAAGTAGTCCAAGCGCAGGTGGACAGTCAATTAGTATGTAGTCGTAAGTCACCGGAGCTAACACCTGTTTTAAAAACAATTCTCTTTTCTCTTGGCCTGCCAGGTTGATCTCCGCATTCGCAAGCTCGGCGTTGGTTGGCATAATATATAAGTTATTAATAGCCGTCTCATAAATAGCCTTGTCTGCTAATTGCGGCGAAAACAGCACGTCGTACATTGCTTTATCAAGCTGCTGCTTGTCTAGCCCAACACCGCTGGTTGCATTGCCTTGAGGATCAAAATCAACAATAAGCACCGATTTACCCGCTTTAGCCAAGTAAGCGCCCAAGCTTATGGCGGTCGTGGTTTTACCTACCCCGCCCTTTTGGTTCAATATTGCTATAGTATTGCTCATGTTTGTCTCTTAGTCTTTACTCTCTAACCATAAGCCTATCATCCTTATATTAAAGAGTAAATGAAGTCTTATGTTAAGTTAATAAATTCTAAGGTCCAATTTGAGTAATTTGACAGGAACTCCCGGTCCTGACAGTTACAGAGCTTGAACCTATTTCTGAGCGGAAACGAAGCTGTAAATTGCCGGCCGTACCACCTGTACGCACTGTTCCGTATACCCTAGCCGAGTAATCGGTATTCGCCGCCTGAACTCCGGTGCCTATAATCATATCGTTATTTGCGGTTCCCCACCCTGACATAATACCTCCGGTACCATCAGCTGCGACTGGAATATTGGCAGTATACGACAGCATACTGAAGCCCGATGGCACTGAAAAGCCAAGACCTATGCCAGTAGTAGTTGCTGCCGTCCGGAATACTACATCGCATTCATATTTATACTCGGTATTGGCTCGCAGACTAAACGCCATGCCGCTCACATTACTAACTGTTGTAGACGTAGTGGATTGGTCTGCAGTTTTACGGATACGTGATGGAGCGCAATCTTGCCAGGAGCCGCTATAGCAACGGAAGGTGTTAGTTGCGGTATTAAAGTACATAGCACCAAGCGTGCCCGTAGGATCAGTGGCTGCATTAAATGAATCTAACACCATTAATACAGCCGTGGCATCAGATGTAGAAGAGCCAACCTGGACAACTCCTCCCGTAGAGTTAACGCTAAAGTATGACATACCTCCGGCTGCATTACGTACCTCAAGCGCAGCAGTAGCGTCAGAATTTATCTGTAAAGCGCCGCTATTAAAAATAGTAAATCTATTATTGCCGTCTCTTTGTAGGGTTAAGAGATTACCGGTTCCACTTGTTTTGTTTACAAGTATAGAAGTTTCTGTTCCGCTGTCATTAATGATAACGTTATCCGTAATCTCGGCTCCACCAGCCAATACTGCTAGACCACCGAAATAACTATCCTGAGCAGAGGCATTATAAATCGAATAATTACCGCTGGTCGGCGCAGTGCCTATAAGCAGTCCTACGTTATTATTACTGCCACGACTTAGGCTATCAATAACAATTCCGTAGTTGTTGGTAATTGTGCCGGTTCCCCCGGGATCAGTTATTCTTAACCCTGTACGGCTACCGACTGTAGCACCGGTATTTACCGTGCCGCCAGCTGTAAATTGTTGCCAGGCTGTGGTGTTCCAGGTGCCACCGTTAACCGAACCGAAGGTTGGCTGGCTGAAGATGTCATATTGCATAGGTTGTGTAACAATTGCTCCGTCAGCCTGGAAGTTTGGTTGGGCAGCCAAGGTGTAGAAGGAAGAAATCAAACGATCATCTCCTGCAGTATTTTTGATAGTTGAAGCATTATTAAACAGTGTCCCGGCGCCAAACAGGTTGCTGTTCTGGGCAAATTCAACTGTCGGGGCAAACCACAATGCATTTATGCCGCCGTTAGCAGCATTTATTGTTATGGTGGTGTTAGCCACCCTAATTATGTCCTGGGTGACAGTTGATGTATGATCATCTTCGAAGAACGTAAATGTTCCATTGGATGTTAGGCTTAGCAAACTATTACCGCTACCGTCACGCCAGTCATTTAAGTGAGCTGTTTGACCATTGGCCGCTTGCACTATCTGGCCGATAGTACCGGCGCTGGTTACGATATGGAGCTGAGAATCATGTGTTATGCTGGCAGTCCCAATTCCGACTTTACCGTCGGCATCTATCCTGAATCTTTCCGTATCATCGGTTTTCAAAACCAGACCAAAGGCATCGTTGGTACCAAGAGTAGCTAAGCCGTTAAATGAATTACCGTTATTTATAAAAGCCGTTTCTGTCGTAGTGAAAGTAGAGCTACAGCCCGCCAATTGACCAGCAGTGTTTCGGCAGATAAGTGCATCATTATCGGCTGATCCGAGTGAACCTACAGTTACAATACCTGAGGTGCTAAGCGTAGTAACACCGCTGACAGCACCGGCAGAAGATAGGTTAAATGCACTTGATGCAAGCGATAAGGTTCCTGTAGAGTTGCCGATAATCGTATTTGCGGTTCCAGAAGAGTTTATAGTGGTGGCGCCTACAGCTGTTAGCCCACCTTCAACTTCGGCCCCCCCGGCCAGCACCATCAAGCCCCCAAAATAGTTATCATAAGTCGATGCGTTATAGATGGAGTAGTTACTGGCAGTCCCTGGAGGAGTACCGATTAGCAGATTTATATTGCGGGTTGAGCCACGCGCCAAATTATCCAGAGTTAGACCATAGTTAACGCCAATGGTGCCGGTACCACCCGGATCAGTCACTCGCAAACCATAGCGAGTGCCGATGCTGGCCCCGGCGTTCACGGTGCCACCAGCAGTAATTTGTTGCCAGGTCGTGGTGTTCCAAGTACCGCCGTTAGTAGTGCTGAAGGTTGGCTGGCTGAAGATGTCATATTGGAACGGTTGAGTAACAACCCCGTTGTCGGCCACGAGAGTTGGCTGGGCAGTAAGAGTGTAGAAGGAAGAAATCATCCTGTCAGAGCCAGATGTGTTCTTGATGGTAGCGGCATTGTTAAACAGCAGGCCGGCACCGAATATATTACTGTTTTGAGCAAACTCAACTGTCGGAGCAAACCAAAAAGCGTTAATGCCGCCATTAGCGGAATTTAGAGTAATACTGGTATTGTCGACATTTATCAGGCTCATAGGGGCTGTGAGGGTAGCATTGTCTTCGAAGAAGCGGAGACCTCCCCCAAGAGAAACATTGCCGGCAATACTTGTATTACCGCTTTTATCGACGACAAAAACATTATTGCCATTACCCTGCATTTGGATCAAGCCGCCGCTTCCGGTTTGATTAAGGCGCAGACCAGCCGCACTGCTGTTAATTGATTGTACGCTCAGTGGCGCTTTATGAAGTAAATCATCCGCGGTTACTGTTCCTGTGCCGTATCGAAGCGCACCAGCTTGGCTTGCGGTGAATGCGTGCGGAACAGCAGTGAGCTTGAGTCTCGGAGACATTTCTCCATCGCTATTGACATTCATGGTTAGCCATAACTCCTGCGACCAATCGATAGAACTTGTAAACGGCGTTACATCTCCCAGTCGTGTGCTGATATATCCACCCTTGGAACTTACTGCCGGATGTACCTCTGACCATATCTCCGTACCACCCGCTTCTTGAGAATAAAGCTTAAACTCAATGCTGTAACTGTCGTCCTCAACAATATCACCGCTCACTCGTGACAGCCTTGCCTGGAAGTTAAGCGTTGAGCTTGGTGCTGCGCTAGCTGTGTTTACACTCACGCGCGTATATGTATATAAACCGATTAACACAAAACAAAACAAAAACAGCCCCACTACCCTCTTACCAAGGGTATAGAGCCTTCTATCGACGCTTGTCCTACGTCGCAAAATGGTTAACTGCTTTTTTGCCAGCTTCACCAAACTTCCTATTTTTTGTTTTGTTTTTGTTTTGTCCCGGTAGTGAGCTTTCGTGTGCTTTTATGGATTAAAAGCTCGGCCTTTCTTTGGAAGGCCTCACGCAAGTCTACTACAGGGTTGATCTTTTTGTTTTTACAGATCATTACCAGTGTAGTACTTTTCCATATGCACTTTCAAGGTGTTTATAGTCTGTTAATGTGGATAAGTTATTTATCTTAAAGAGAGTTAAACTAGCCTTTTAATACTAGTATTCTAGGACTAGTTAAGTTTGGTTATATATTCCGCCCAATCGGGTTTATCAATTGGACGAACCGATTGTATGAATACTAGGAGGTCTTTTTTATGGAAAATCACTGTTTGGGGGCCTTTCTCAGAAGTTCCCAGGTAAGCGGTGGGGTTAGCTGTTTCAATAACTTCGGTCGCATAGAAATCTCTAGCAAGTGCCGCTACTTTGCTATCAGGATCATCTTTGAATTCTTCAGGTAATGGCTGTTGGCTTATGGTGACCTGTACGTTAGCTATCAAGTCAGTAAAGCTTGCGACTCTCTTTTTTGAATCGTAACTGATGTGCTTGCTGGTGGTTTCTTCCGTTTTGCCGTCAGGAAGCACGGTGCTGAACTCAGGTTCTGAGGTCTCAGCCAGCACTCCGCTAGGATCAGCATCGTTTGACCGAAACTTCTTAACAGCTTGGAATCCGCCTACGCCTACCACCAGAATTGCTACGACGATACCGGAATACATCAGGTGTCTGCGCTTTATATTCGCTTTAGGTAATGTAATTTTGGGAAGAGTGAGCTTTAATGATACGTTTACCTCTTTTTTCTCTTCAATCTTTTCTTTGGCCGGCTGTGATTTAGGTAGCTTCGGAGGCTGTAGTTCGGCTTTTTTATAAACAGGCTTATCAGGCTGTTTCTTGGCAGCGTAACGAATACGATCGCGCGAAATCTTTGCGCTCTTTTGCGGCTTGTTTTTCTTTACCTTATGATTGTCTATCCTTTGACGAAGCGCCTCCCATTCCGGGTCGTCATCCAACCAAAAGCCGTTTGATTTGTTACCTTTACCACTCATGTTGAACGTAGCTTATCATAAATTTTAACGCTTAAGGGAATGGTGTATCGAGCGGCTGTTGTTCACCGCCGGTGAAAGTCTTGCCATGGCGTAACCGCTTGCTCGGGTCACTCGTAAAGAACAGTGTTAAGTCATGGATTGTAGGACCGCGCGTCACGTCGTCCGGGTAACCGTAGGTTCTAGAACTGTCGATAGTCAGGTTAATGTGGTGATATCTGGAGAAATGAGTCGGATCACCGTTCGCATCCACCGGTATATAATCTTCCGGTTGGCCAAGCGTGACTTCTCCAAAAACCGTTTCCTGCCCCCAGGCGATTGTGGCGGCAGTTGATGACCTGTAGCTTAAGGCCCAGCGGGCACCAATTGAGTTATCAAGCCCGTTCAGCAACCACTTGGTCGGGAAAACGTCTGTATCCGTATCAATTAAACGCGTATAACGCGCTACCTGCGGCTGCGACATTAACGATGAATATACCACTCTGTTCAATCCTGTATATTCAACTCCACTCGCACCGGCTTTGACTATCCTGACATTATCAATTACCCAGTGGTCATTTCCCTCACCACTATTTGTTACTTGTGTCCATCGAAAACGGGTACTGGATGTTTGCGCACCGGCCGGTACACTTACTTCAACTGTGGTCATCGTTGGGAAGTTTGTCTCGTCATATGTTGCTATAGTAGTCCAGTTGGAGCCGCTATTAGTCGAATACTGTAAGATTACATCCTCACCCGCCTCGGGAGCATTACATGATCCGCTGTTAACTGTAGGTATATATAAATCAAAGAAGATTGTACCGCCGCTTGAAACATCTACATCTACCGTATCTGCCCTGTCAGTACCCCCAGATGAATGAAGCGCGTTTCCGCTGACTGATGTACAGAACGTTGCTGCGGACATCCCGACCGTACTCGACCATTGAGAACCATCTATACTCGGATCAAAATCGTCTTGCTGAACTGTTAGAGGTGCGGTGCAGCCTCCGCCAAGAACATAAACCTTCCCTTGGTCATAAACCGCTGCTGACCCAAACCTGTCACCGCTATATCTTGAACTTGTTTCATACCATTCCCCTATACCTGTCGGATTGTTGCCGCTCGCTATAGTGGTGTTGGCGCTTATAGGGGCAATTAACGTATTTGAGTCACAGCTACTATCATTTTTTCTGCCACCTACCAGATACATATAGCCGTTAGCCGCAAAGCCGTCTCCTTGACGTATAGCCGTTGGCAGACTGGTCGTAAAACTCCAACTATCAAGCGTTCCATTAGTGTTAATTTGGTTGTACTGAACGTCATTCAGGTAGTTTGAACCATCATAGCCTCCAAGCGTATATAGGTTATTGGCGTATGCTATGGCAGTAAGGCCGCTTCGTGCTACGTTTATTGGAGTACTCGTGGACCAGCCAGATGTTATGTTTCCGCCGCTGGTGAGAGGCGGGCTGACATATACTGTATTAGTAACATTGCCGTTATCGTCTTCACCGCCAACTACAAATAGCCGATCATTCCATTCTGCCGCACCAAAGTCGGCACGTGCGGATGGTAATCCGTTTGAAGCAGTAGACCATGAGGTTATGTTTCCGCCGCTGCCCGGCGTAGCATAATACACTGTAGAAACAGGGCTTCCGGAAGAATACACCGGATGCGGATACGAATAGTAAGTATTAGACATTGGACGGTTAAGCGTAGAATCGGGTAGTTGCCACCCTATCTCCGCGTGGTCGCCGCCACCGCCTTCTTTATAGTTTACTTCTATGTAATACCTGTGGCCGGCTACTAGCGGTATCAGCGCAGACTGTTGCTCTCCGTACTTAGTCCATTCGTTAACATTGGTCCAGCTGCCATTAGGAACACTTGCAATGGTCGTAGCGCCACTGGGACGCTCATCTGTGCTTAATCTAAGCTCTGCCGCATCGTCAGCGGCTACCCAGAATCTGTAATTGCCGGTCTGCGGGGCACAAATTACAGCTGAGAGCCTGCCGCCAAATTGATCCGCAATATCAACGGGAGTTGATAAACTTGCTCCATTAATCGTCTGAGTTGAACTCGGGTTGTCAGGATAAATGCCGCTACTGTAGAGATCATTGATGCTTGTTCCGCCGCCTATGCTGTTATACCTTTCAAAGCGAGCAGTGCCATCAGCTGAGCATGAACCAGGATCTGGTGAAGAGTAATAAGTATTGGACATCGGGCGATTAAGGGTACCGCCTGGGAGTGTCCAGCCAACACTTACATGGTCTCCACCGCCACCCTCCTTATAGTTAGCCTCTAAATAATATTGCTTACCGGCCACCAAGGATATTGGTGATGACTGCTGCTGAGGATATTTAGTCCACTCTGTAATACCGGAATATCCGGGGACCGAAGCTATAGTGGTTGCGTTCGCTCGAGTGGTATCAGTACTTAATCTAAGCTCCGTTCCATCGTCACCAGCCACCCAGAAGGTGTAATTACCGGTTATCGGCACACAAATCAGTGCAGATACTCTTCCGCCAAAATTATCTGCGATATTTGCAGGTGATGTGAGCGTAGATCCGGTAAGAATCTGCGTAGAGCTCGGGTTATCCGGGAAGTTAGGGCTGCTATACAGGTCATTTATAGATGTGCCGCCTATTCCGTCGTATCTCTCGAATAGGGCCGTTCCATCAGCCGTACATTCTGTCGCACCTCTACCACCAAGATAATAGAGCGACCCTCCGGCTGTTTCCAGCTGTCCATATGCTCGGTTTTCCGGAAGATTTCCGCTTGCCGTAGACCAGGTACCGACCGTACCATCCGGATTAAGCTGAGCATACTGGACATCATTAACCATACCTTCACACTCTGTGCTGCCTACACAACCACCGGCAATATATATATATCCGTCAAGTACCGTTGCACTTACTCCAATTCTGTCGGTCGCAAATAAGTTAGAAGATGTTTTATACTCTGCCGGCGCACCGCTGTCGTTATTATATAGCTGGAAAGTCTGAACCATGTCGGTCCTGGTGTTACATCCCCCCGGACTAACACCATCTGTACAGCCGCCTATGACGAAAGCATAAGAATTAGATACCGGTACGTTAAGTCCCCACCGCTGATTTATGACAACAGATGAAACATCGAAAGGCTCCAGATTTCCATTGCTAACATTGATCTTGGCGTACTGGATATCAGACAGCACACCTCCTTGTGCAGCATCATAACCACCGACTGCGTATAAGTAGCCGTTATATCCAAAACTTGTGCCTCGTCTACGTCCAATAGACATCACTATAGGATCGCCGTTTGAATCAGTTGGTTCAATCCAGCTATTACCGCTTACTGCCACTACATTATTGTTATTATCAAATTTTGCATAGCGGATTGATGAGAGGTCCAGTGCATTATCTCCAGGTGCTACTCCACCGACTAAATATATATAGTTTGCATAAACCGTACCTGCGTGTAACGCCAGACCTGGAGCATTAGCTTCTCTAATAGTACCGATTTGTAACTGACCAGAAGTGGTACAATCATTTGCATTGTCCTCTTCTATCATTCCGTCTGTCCTTATATTGCATTTATAGACTTCCTGGGAGTTAGAACCAGACGGACAGCCGGCGCCACTTGTGCTTCCGCTGCAGCCACCAAATATAAATAGATTCCCCGGATATGTTCCTGCTGAATAGGGGTTAGCACGGGCATAGGCAAAAGTATAAGATACCGATGTAGCCGCGATAGCCGAGAAGCTTTGTGAAGTCCAGGCTCCATCTAAACTACCGTCACTGTTTACGGCAATATGATAAATATTCCCCTTAAGCCCCGACCCGCTTTGCCCACCGATAATATAAATTCTGCTATTAAATACTGCGACACCAGCGGCCGCTACTCCCCCCGGCACTGGATTTGAAGTATCCACGCAATAAGATGCACTCACCGTACCGCCAGGACATGATACCGGCCTAGTTAGTCTTCCATTGGAACCAATGGCTGAATAAATAGTGTTTCCAGTCGTAGATGTGCAGCCATTATTTGTACAACCTCCTATAATATAAAGATACCCGTTAACTATGGCTGTTACATTAAGCATGTTCCCTATTGTCGCTGTACCAGGCAGGTGACAGTTGTAAGGGTCAGACCCAGAACAAGGACTGTTACCGCTTGGAACGGTTGTACTTACTGTACTTGCGTCGCCGTCCTGGTTAATAATCCCGTATTCAACGCTGTTTGTTGCCCCTACACAGCTGCCATTTACCGTACTTTGGGCAGAACATCCCCCCACTCTGTATAAAGTATTCCGCCAGGATACTAATCCAAACCCAATGAGCTGATTAGAAACTCCTTGCACGGTATTCCATTCGGCAAGACTGCCATCAGCATTAATACTAGCCAGCTGAACATCCGTTTCAATATCCAAACAATATCCACTGCCGTTGACTGAAGAACATCCGCCCGCCAGATATATATATCCGCCCCATATTGCCGTAAAGCTTCCGCCCCAGGTCATACGTCCTTCATCAAAACTATTGGTTTGAACCCAGTTGTTCATAGTGCCGTCGTTGTTCAAAACCGTATAATGCACCGTATCCTGCATGGAGCTACCGCTCCGTCCACCAATCAGATAAAGTCTGTCGTTATAAACCTGCGTAGAATGACCATAGCGCACAGACGGTAAACTGGTCATCCCGGTCGTTGACCACGCGCTAAAAGTACCCGTAGGATTTAAGTTGGCGTATTCCATTGTACTAACTCCACCGGGATTAGCATTGGTCTGCCCGCCCATTATATACAACCGGTTATTATAAGCAGCTGCCGCCAAATAACTACGCTCACTGGATAAGTTAGTTTCCGAACCGCGGTACCAATATACCCAGTTGTCAGGATTATTATCGGTCGGATGCCACAAGCTTGGTTCACCGTTAACTCCAATTTTTGCTATATATATATGATTTGATCTGGTACCGTTCTCGTTTACCCCGCCAATCGCGTAAAGATACCCGTTATATGCCACCAAAGACAGGCCGACCCGGGTTACGGGTAGATCATAATCGGGTTCAGTGCACCAATCATCACAAACGCCCGCGCCGGGGTTAGGGCTTTCTATGGCATGGGTAGTTGGGTTAAATTTTGCCCAATAGACTGCGTTTTCACCATTACCCTCTCCGGGGTCTTCATCAGGCGGCTCATAGGTAATGATTACTCTTCCGTTCGCCCCAGATCCACCGGTTGTGTTGCGGCCTCCAGCTCCTCCTCCACCAAGTGCATTTCCAGCTCCACTAGTAGCATTTCCACCATTACCACCACCTTCTGAACCTCCAGCTCCTCCTGAGGTACCGGAGGCATTGCCACCACCTTGTGTTGTGCCAGCGCCGCCACCGCCGCCACCGCCATTACTAAAAGTGCCTCCATTTGCTCCATTACCGCCGGAATACTTAACGTCACCGACCGAAGAGCCTGCTTGACCACCTGACCCCCCAGACGTACCAGAACCGCCAGAACCACCTAGAGCCATTGCTGTAGATGTATTAATGAAATACGAGCTCCCACCCGTTTGTCCTGCTGAACCGCCTTGTCCAACAACTACGTTATAGTTAGCACTAGGAGTAACAGAAACAGTACGACGCACATAAGCTCCGCCGCCACCGCCGCCAGAACCGGTAAAAGAACTAGTACTTGTTGCGCCACCGCCGCCAGCACCCCAGGCATGAACTGTCACCTCTGTTACACCTTCAGGCACCGTCCAGGTGTCAGAAGAGTCAAAGACAACCTCTTGCTCATTTCCTGAAGCCGCCTGGAGCACATAGCGAACCACCACTATGCCGGAGCCACCATCGCCACCTCGACCGCTTGAGCCGGCGCCTTGCGTACCACCACCGCCACCGCCAGTGTTTGGTTGACCGTCTTGCCCGTCCGTATTACCACCTCCGGCGCCACCGCCACCGGCACCGCCAGCGCCGCCATTATCACCGGAAGCACCACCACCACCGGCATAAGTAACTGATGATCCCGTTATTGAAGAAGAGAGACCGGCTCCACCTGCACCGCCGGTGCTGCTATTACCGTTGCCTCCGACTGATCCGGCTCCGCCGCCTCCAGCGCCGCCAGCGCCAACAGCAAGCGGTCCGGGTGTTCCGCCATTATTACCTTGCCCTGGCGTGCCGTTGCCTGATGAACCACCAACACCGCCGCCACCGCCGGAGCCTCCATTCCTACCGTTACTATTCAAATTTCCGCCACCGCCGCCGCCAATGGCTGTGGCCACGCTAGAAATAGATGAATTACCACCATCGCTTCCATCCCCGGCATTTCCACCATTACCGCCCGCGCCAACAGTAACACTATATGAACCGGCTGATAGCGACGCAACACCTTCTAGCATCCCGCCTGCTCCGCCACCGCCCCGGCCCGCATTGCCGGTTGCTCCGGCGCCACCGCCACCACCGCCGACGATCAGATACTCAATATTTACTGATCCTCCACTTATGTTCAATGACCCCGAGTTAGTAAAAGTATGCACCCTATAATCAACACCGCCGACGTTGATATCTGTAATCGTACCACCGGTTACAGATGCCGAGCTCCCGCCTCCGGCTTCAACACCTCCTACCGTATAAATGTATCCCCCTGCTACTGCGGTACCATGCCCCCACCTAGCTACATTCAGACCCATTGTGCTATTCCATTCATCAAAACGTGCGCCAGTGGTATGACCTTTTTGGATTAATTCATTTTCAATGTCAAAGTCCACATTTGTCTCATTATTTCCGCGCATCAGCTTTTGGGCGGTATCCACATAAATACTCGGGTCAATACTTAATGGATAAGACGCTTGGTTTAGACCATTTACAACTAGCCTTATAGTACTAGCAGCTATTTCATAACTGAGGTCGAGCTCGGATACATCTTTACCTGATTCTACCGCTACGGGCGGCGGAACGGCGAACAGGAGTTTATCCTTTTTGGCATTTTTACGTGCTTTTTCGAGCAGCTCAGCATCTTCCTCAGAGCCAGTGCTGATATTTTTGCCGTTTATCGGTAATGAGCTTCCATAAAACCCAATTGAGCCGTTCGATTCAAGCCTGGCCTCTATATTGTCGGGCTTTTCAAGCTCATATTCAAAAACCAGCGAATCAACATCAACAGTCCTTTCGATTACGATATCTTCTTTGACTCCGGTAATCTGCCCTGTGTAAACCAGGTAGCCAGGGTAATCTGCGAGCCGGTGCACTATTTGATTTACATCTTTCCTTCCTTGTATGGCCTTAAATTTTGGAGTTAATTTAATGCTAACTTCGTTGTAAGGGTCGACTATGGTAAGTGCCGCCGATTTACTAGAGTCAACAGACGCCTTTATACGCGGCGTTCCGGAGCCGTTACCACTCAATCCTTCGCCGTTAGCCGGCACAAAGCTCTTGTTATAAGCATAACCGCCGGTATCGGCATCTTCAGTAAAATAAGAAGCCAGCCTGCTGTTCGGTTCTGGTAATACTGCTCTTATTTGCTCATTTAGATTGTACGGCTTTGTCTCTATAAACGGCATCATTGAGACGCCTAGCACAGAGGTAACAATCAAGGCCACCATACATAGAGAATAAATTCTAATAAACAGCGGCTGCTTATGAAGTTGCTTGGTGTTTTTAATTGCCGCATTACCGATGTTAGATACTAAAAGATGAGCACGTGACAGAGTCTTTTTTGCGCCAGCAGCTGAAACGCGACGGGCAGACTTATATTTAAGCGTGCCCTTAGCATGCTTTATGGGTGTTTTTCTCCTGGCTGTTGATTTTATTCCATCCATTTAAGGGATGAGCCCTCTTGTCGAACTTTAACTCACTTATGCTTAATGATTATACTCTAAAGCTCGCTTAGCATCAAAGATAGCACCGGCTTTTTATTGCTACTATTCATAGGAAAATATCAGCAAAAAATAATACCCTGCTGAAGATCAGTTTATACCACTCCGCTTTTAGTGCTTACCAACTGACAAATCCACTGTCAATTTAAACAGACTCGGAGTCGACTCCGATTTGACTCCGAGTCTTTAATCAATACCGTCAAACAATTCATTATTCTTGGCCTGGATTAATAGCGGTTAATTAGGTTTTTTTAACTCTTATATATTGCTACACCGTGAAGATAAATGAATCGTTCATGATTTTCTTTTCGTAATTTATACGGCGTTTTCGTTTTGGCCTCTTTGAAAGCTGGGCTTTGTTTCGCTCCACGACTTCAGGTACTACAAGTACGTCAGTATGCAACGTCTTGTATGTTGGTTCGCTTCTGCCTTGACTGGTGTAATTGCGTCTATCGTTTTTCATATTATTGACCCAGTGTCGTAAAGCTTAAGTTACCTACGTATACATTGGCATTGCTATTTGCCTTGACGTTAATCTTGAAGATCACATTGTTGTCGGCAGAAGCCGCACTAAATCCACAACCGGTCGCTTCATCACCGTTTATCGAAACTGTCTGCCATGTGTTAGCTGAGGTAGTGACCGTAGTCTCCGAACCGCAAGCATACAAATTACCGCCTTCACTTCTGAACATTTCATAGGTCACAATGCCGTTAGAAACATGGTCGGTCCGAGCAGTTAGTCTTACCGTGTCGTTATCCGAGAATTGTCCGAATTCTGCCGGCAGCTGGTAAGTTACATATATGCTGTAGGTTTGCTGAGTTGCCTGCGGTGAAGTCCAGCGGTAGTAGTTACCGGCAACGACGCCCGGGTTGCCTGTTCCATCACAGATAGCTGTATTTACTTCGAGTACGGATGCCTCGTTAGCACAGAAGTCAGCGGTAAGTGTACCGACGCCTGTTCCGTTCAATACAGCTCCTGCATATTCAGGGGTCAAGTTCACGAAGTTGTTAGGCGCTGAACCACAAGCTCCCCAACCGTCCGCTTCGTAGCATTGGATGCGACCACTGGTAGTGTCGTAGTACATAGAGCCTAAGTAAGCTTCGTTGCCATCTTCTACCGGCGGTGCTGATGAGCGGTCGAGAGTAAACAACGTGATAGGTCCGCCGTTAAGTCCGCCGCCGATTTGTACATGCGATGGTTCTGTCGTGGCGTCATTGCGCTGGAAGCTCAAGTTATCTATCCAGAAAGTTCGTGAAGTCGAATCGGTTTGCCGAATAATGAGGTCCGGATTTGTGGCGGCTGTACCATCAGTAGTAATTGTACATGTTACTTTCGTCCAGCCGGTAGTTATCAGAGTCTGCGTAGAGTAGTTAGTACAAGCTACCGTATTGGTGCCGCCATTCCTGGAATAGACAACCTGCAGAGTAGTAAACGTTCCGGAAGACAGCTTACCGGTAAACGAAACTTGGTAAGTGGTGTTGGTTGCCGGATTGCCACTTAGGTTGTTACGTACACCCCTGTTAGCACCTGAACCAG
Source organism: uncultured Candidatus Saccharibacteria bacterium (assembly GCA_964537935.1). Lineage (GTDB taxonomy): Bacteria > Patescibacteriota > Saccharimonadia > Saccharimonadales > CAZICT01 > CAZICT01. The sequence goes on from CAZICT010000001.1 coordinate 330,064, forward strand.
TCACTACCTGCACACCGGCTTGACCTGTTACATATTGGCCATTTGTAGTAGTTCGGGTTACCGTACCGCCAGCCGGTGCAGCTGACCAGTTAGTACTAAAGCTACTTGATGTTTCGGCACCCCCGTTGGCAGCTAACTCAGTACCCAGGTTGTTGACACTAAACAGGTTGGTACCGATAGATGACTGAACCTCAAGTATACCGCCAACTATCGGATTATCCGGGTTGTTACGGATAGTCAAACCGTCAGCGTTGCCACCAGGGCCATTCAATACGATTTCAGCGCCACCGGCACTGGTAAGCGTGTTGGTGTAAGCAGCCTGCAGCGTGGTAGAGCTGGATGCGCCGGCGGCTGTCCAGTCACTGCCGTTCCATATCATTGTTGCAGTGGTATTGGCTCGCATAGCAATTTCGTTACCGCCACCGCCGCCGTTCACTACTAGAGTGAAGTCATTGGATCCGTTGGCAGCAGTTACGTACACGACCCGGCCGGCAGTGAGATTTGTCGGGTCAGGAAGTGATACATCAAGGCCTGGGTTGGTCGTATTCACAATTACCGCAGCGTTGTTATCAACGTTTGCTTGAGTAACTACACAGTTAGTCGCACAGTTTTGCTGGGTTGCAGTAGCAAATGTTGGAGTGTCTATTACTACCAAGCCTTTTACTCCGGTTCCTACACCCGCACCACCGCTCAGCAATACGTTACCGCCGTTAGCATTACCGGTACCAGCTGCGCTGCCGCCTTGCAAAACAAGGTTGCCGCCAGTAAATGCGCTTCCGCCGGCCCCGGCGTTCCCGGCACTTACGGTTAAGTTATTGCCAGCTGCGTTGGTGGTGCGGGTTTCCAGCTTAATCGTTCGTGCGCTATCACCACCAAACGATAGATCAGCAGTTGCATTTTCAGTACCAATCCCTACACGGCCACTAGCCTTTACTACAAAGAGAGGATCGTCAACGCTATTCAATAACCGCAATAAATCATTAGAAACCGTCAAAGTCTTTATAGTAAAGCCCACATTATCATCTGTAAATAACTCCGTATCATTACTGCCACTAGCATCATCCGAGGTAAGGATTAGCTTATAATCAGCTCCCTCACCCCTGATCTTAATATTTCCTTCAAACCATGCTCCTTGATTAAACAAGAATTCATCGTTGTGCGCGTCGTAGCTCACGGTTCCGTCATCACCATCTGTACCCATACGCAGTCCACCTTGCAAATATATGTCTTTCCACCTAATGGCACTCGAGCCGATATCATAAGTATTATTTGCATCGGGGCCAACATCTCCCTGAACTTGTAGCGTAAAGTTAGTAGGTGCGGTCCTGATTCCAACTTGCATGTCTAATGTGTTAACGATCAACACTGGGTCACCATTACTGTCTTTAACGGAAAGTGCGGTACTAGAGGAGTGGGATATTGTTGAATCCCCTTCAAACCATGTACTGCCGACTACTTCCAGTTTGGCACTTGTTGGGGTAGCGGTACCTATACCCACATTGCCATCGTTGCGGACAAAGAACAGAGAGTCGTCATCTGAGTTAAGAATGTTAAGCGCAGATGTAGCATTGGTGTTTCCGTTGCCTTTTACTACAAGCTTCGAGCCTGGTTCGAACGTGCCAATTCCAACGCTGTGTCCATATACGCTATCTGTAACATTTAGCACCTGAGTTCCCTGGCTGACCAACCGAATTCCTGCGTCGGAGTTTAGGAATAGCTGACCGGATCCATTATGATTTATGAAACTGCCGCCACAATCATCACAGCTAGAAAATTGTAAGTAATTTATACCGTCTCTACTTATATTAAAGTCTTCGGACAAATTAGGTGCTCCGCCGCCCACGAATACGCGTCCTGCGCCATTTACAAGCAAACCTGTGCGCGGAGTTCCGTCAGCATCACCTACTACTTTTAGTACGTCTACATTTGCTGCGCCGTTATATGTCTCGATCGATAGACCGTCACCCGTTCCGGTATTTATGAGTTTACTGACGTAGTCAGAGCCCACATCTGCCTGAGAGTATATGCCACCCTGGACATTCACCTGGTCGGTCGAGCGCACGCCCTGACCAAGGGTTAGGGTCTTCACTCCATGCGATCCTACGGTAGGGTTATATGCAGGAGTATGCTGGAAGCCAACAAGCTGAGGGCCATAGCCGTATACTATTATGCTATCCGGAGCTGTAGCAGAATCTACATATATATCGAGGTAAGCATTATTGCTGCCGTCATTGCTTGCCCTTACCTGAGTAACTATGCTGCCATTGTATGCAGACTGGCGGGTCTGCGTAATAGTAGCTGGCATGCCGTAACCACTAACGTGGTATTGGAACTCTAACTCAGTTGGCTTATTGTCATAATTCGCTACGATACGGATTATGCCAGAACTGAATGCACTACCTGTAGATATTATCCGGTACCAACCTGTATTCCCTGCTGTTGGTGTGAAATCAGTCACATGTTCTACAAATATTCCACTAGTCTTTACGTCACCAGCAGCTACTTCCAGGCCATATCCAGGAGTGCTTGTACCAATACCTACTCTGTTGTTTGTTGCATCTACGAACAGCGTGTCGGTATCGAAGGCGACATCGCCATTAGCTTGGACGGTCAGACGTACCTGATTATTAGTTATAATTTCTAAATCATCAGCATCTGTAGTGCCTAATACTGCCGTGGCATTAAAGTCATTGCCACCCTGCATGAAAGAGTTAGCAGAAGTTAAGAAAGTAGAGCTACATGCAGCTAATTGGTTAGAGCTATTACGGCAAAGAACTGCATCAGTATTGGCTGTCCCTAGGGTACCTACGGTTACTATACCTGTGGTTTCCAGAGTAGTTACACCACTGACAGCACCAGCGCTGGAAACGTTTAAGCCTGCTGAAGTTATGGACAACGTTCCAGTAGTATTACCTATAGAAGTGTTTGCTGTGCCAGTGGTGTTTATGGAAATAGTGCCTGTTATAGTCAGGCCTCCGGTACCCTGAAGCAATCCGGCTCCAGCGTTTACACCAACTGCAGTTACAGCACCGGCACTTGTTACAGTGAAGTTGCCAGTAGCGCCACCTACACTGAGAAGCTGGGATGGGGTTCCTGATGTGCCTATGCCCACATTTCCATTACCCATAATCCTCATTACTTCTGTGCCCAAAGTATTAGACAATCTCAGGTGATAATCGTTTGCAGTAGTGCCAGTAATTAGAGTCTGTAACGTAAAGTTATTCCACTTGGTAGAACCGTCATAGTAAGAACCTTGCATCTTAAACACAGGCGAATTGCGTGTATTAGTTCCATTATCCGCACCGCGGCTTGTTAAGTAAGCTTCTCCGTTGCTTGTATCAACACCGAATGTTGGTTGGCCAGCAAATTCGCCCACACGGAAAGCGCTACTACCGCTCACTACAATCTCTACTTCTTTATTATGGATACCGAATCCGGCGCTTCCTGAATAGCCATTAATGGCCACGTCGCCGTCTGCCTGTAAAACAAATCTATCATTCCCACCACTAAGCAAGTGAATCAGGTTGCCACCGCCAGTATCATTTATATGTATAGATGGATTGGCTGATGAATCTGCTTGAACTGTAGAAGGAGCTAATTGTACATAGCCTTGAAGGTCATCGGTGGTCGCAAAAGTTGAACTACAGCTCGCAAATTGACCGGCTGCATTACGGCAAAGAACGGTGTCGGTATCTGCCGTACCAAGTGCACCTACCGTAATAATGCCAGAAGTAGAAAGGGTTGTTACTCCACTCACTGCACCTGCGCTTGTTACGTTCAGGCCCGAGGAAGTTAGAGTAAGTGTACCAGTAGCATTACCGATGGCGGTGTTGGCTGTGCCGGAGGTGTTTATCGAGGTGGTGCCAGTTGCAGTTAGGCCGCCACTCAACGTCGTAAGACCAGTTCCTACTGTAAATGTATTGGAGCCACTTACTGCTGTGTTTCCATCAAGTGATACTGTACCCGCACCATTTGGCGTAAGAATGACACTACCATTACCCCCCATTGAAGTTAAGGTAAGATTTCCGGTATTTGTTCTTATAGTGGAAGCGCCATTGCCCTGGAACTCACCTCCACTTAGTATTGACCATCTACCTAAGCTATTAGTATAGAACTCTATAGAGTTAGGGTTGGAGGTTGTGAGCCTGAGCGTGCCTGTACTGGTAATGTCGCCACCGTTTACTGCCAGGTCACCAGAAAGAGTGGCATCAACTGCGCTAATATCACCGCTAAAGGTAGCGTTTACTGCACCGATGTCTCCTGAAAATGTACCGTTAACTGCACCTAGATCGCCAGCAAGTGTGACGTTACCGCTGGCGTCTACATCAAAGTTATTGAAATTAATAACAGCAGTCGTGCCTTGCAGGGTTTGTGCTCCTAAATCAATGCCGGCACCGGCAACGATTTGTCCATTAAACGTTTTAGCGCCGGCGAATGTTTGTGCACCAGTACTTACAAGCCCAGGATGTGTGCCGTCGGCAGTTTGCATAAATAATGCGCCACCAGTTATGACTGCACCGTCTGCGCTCTTTGTTTGAGAATCTATGGTACCAATCGCACCGACTACGCTGCCACTAAGCGATACGGTCGTAACCCAATTACTGCCATTCCATATAAAGGTATTGCTCTGCCCTGCAGCTATGACACTGTCATACATAGTAAAGCTGACACTTCCGGTATTGTTTACAAATGCAACGCGGCCGGCCGTAGCATCCGTGGGCGCAGGCAGCGTAAGCGTCTGTCCAGCAGTTGTTTGACTTACATTAAAGGTAGTAGCCACATCAACTGTCGCTGCAGCAGTGCCTATGTTTCCACCAGCTGCACGGTTAGTAATAGCGATTGCACTAAAGAGAGTGCTTCCTGCGTTGGTAAATTGCTGACCGGTTGCGACGCTAAGACCTCCGTTGAATGTTGCCAGTCCGGTTACACCTAACGTGCCAGAGATACTTAAATCTCCAGTAATATTAGTGTCATCCTGCAGCTCAATCGTATCGGCAGAGTTAAGTATGATGCTATTGCCTGCACCATTTGAAGTAATTGTAGTAACACTACCTCGCACAGTAGTGGTTTGGCCGGTTGCACCGACGACCAATGCTCCGCCTGACGTGATGTTCAGAGCTCCGGTGGAGGTAATGTTACCACCGTTTACTGCCAGGTCGCCAGCCAAGGTAACATCGCCATCCGCGTCAACGTCGAAATTATCAAAATTAATGGTAGCTGAGGTGCCTTGAAGAATTTCTGTACCCAGATCAATTCCAGCGCTGGCAATAATTTGTCCATTAAATGTTTTAGCGCCGGCAAAGGTTTGTGCTGCTGTGCTGACCAGTCCGGCATAGGTATCATCTGCAGTTTGTAGATAAATAAGATTTGCAGCTACCGTTGCCCCGCTTGCGTTCTTAGCTGCTCCGTCAAGTGACCCTACTCCGGTTACTCCGCTACCTGCGCCATCTATATTGGTTCCAACCCAATTACTGCCATTCCATATATATGCCTGTGACCGGGCACTACTTATCGTAACTCCGTACATAGCAAATGCTTCAGATCCTACATTATTTATATAGACAACGCGGCCAGCTGTTGTATCGGTTGGTGTCGGAAGCGTTAATGTCTGTCCAGCAGTAGTTTGGTTGATATTGAAAGTTGATGCTACGTCAACCGTGGCTTCAGCCGTGCCGATCACACCGCCTCCAGAAATATTAGAAATTGCAATCGCTGTAAACAAACTGCTGCCGGCATTTGTGAACTGTTGGCCGCTAGCAATTGTTGCGCCGCCACTAAAGGTTGCCAAATCGTCAACCGTCAAGGTCCCACTAAAGTCTCCGTTTACGGCCGATACATCACCGCTGAAAGTGGCGTCGCCCGAGTTATTAATAACCAACACATCGCTGCCGCCGCTTTGTAGTTGCAATACATTGCCGCTACCAGCCTGGTTAACAGCAATTGCACTGTTAGTGGTATTCACAACTTGAGGTGTAGCCCCAGGGTTTAGCTGCACAAACTCATCTTCCGTACGACTTCCAAGTTGCTCAGCGCTGAACGCAAATGGTACCGCCGTAAGCTTGAGGCGCGGTGACATTTCACCGTCGCCGTTAACGTTCATGGTTAGGAACTTGTCATCGGACCAGTCTAAATCAGGGAAAGATGTGTGCGTGCCAAGGTAAACGCTCAGATAACCCGCCTTGACCGAAACTTGAGCCGTCCCGCTGTTCCAGGTTTCGGTCCAAAGACTGCTGCCTCCAACCAAGTCTTCGTAGATGTTGAAGGTGATACTGTAGTTCCCATCAGGGACGATAGAACCGGAGGCGCTTAGCAGACGAGCCTGAAAGTTGAGAGTGTCAGATGGAGCAGCAAAAGCCCTATCCGTCGAGCGCGTATATGTATTAAACCCGATAACAGCAAGCAAGACCGCTGAAAATACAAAACTGGCTACACGGAACAATCTCAGTGCGCCAGCAAACTTAATGATGTTATGTTTTCTTGTTTTGGACATTTGATTTTTAAGTTTGTTTTGGCTTTGTCGGTGTTTGATTTGTGTTAGCGATTTGCTTTTTTCGTTTTGACAAAACCTTAACCTCTATTCTGAAGACCTTGTCGTGTGACTACAATCACAAAAGAACAAAAAACTATTCCTGTTTTTTATAAATTTTTCCGTTCAATTTCGCTCAATATAGTGTTGTAACATTTATAATGAATTTGAAATTACTTAAGAGAATTTCTAAAACTACAGTTTAAACAGCTATAAAAATGTATTGTATACTGTAGCAAAATTATCAACAATATATGTATGCTCTAAATTTTACATCAATAGTTTTCCACAGCCATTTTAAGAATTTGCATGTATATTGGTCATTTAATTTATTTGACACTACTCCTCTCTACCCCATATACTGGAAACTACAAACTAAAAAACAAAAATCATGAATAAAAAGATAAAAAGCCTGTTGGCGATAAATGCTAGCCTGTTGATGTTATTTAGCATCCTCCCTGTTAGGGTTCATGCTTCACCAGGGAGCTTATCAGTATCGCCTGCCTCCGGATCAATCGAAGTCGGAAAAACATTAACAGTAACTTTGCGCGCCAGCACCAACGGTAGTCCTGTGAATGCCGTAAAAGCATGGCTTACTTATAATCCTAGTGATTTTTCGGTCACAATCGATAATTCCGGCAGCGCCTTTGACATCCAGGCGGTTAATACCGTCGGCGGCGGCTCGGTCAAGATTGAGCGAGGCTCTCTGTCGCCGGTAACGGGAACTGTGCAGGTATCGAGACTCAGACTAACGGCATTACGTTCTGGAGTAAACAGTAATTTAACCTACACCGCAGATAGTGTTTTAGTCCGTTCTACAGATCAGGTAGATATTCTGAACTCTATGTCGGGCGGTAGTTATACTTTAACGGCCCCTCCTGTAACCCAACCTGATCCAGACCCAGAACCCAATCCGTCACCCGACCCTGGACCGACTAACCCACAACCAAACAACCCAACCAACCCTTCTACGCCTACTCAGACACCCGAAACACCGACTAATGACCCTGACGACGAAACAACACCGGATAAGCAGCCAGAAGTCGATAAGACACCTCCGGAGGTGCAGGAACCTTCCGTTAAGCGCGAAAAAGACAAGCTTATAGTTGAGTTTAGCTCTAATGAAGCTTCTTCGATGGAGCTTAAGTATGGTCTCTTGGGAAACAACTCTATAACTCTAAAAAAATCAGCTAAGAACAAAAGCCACAAATTTACTCTTGATAGCTCCCTGTTAGTACCGGGCCAGGTATACACCTACGTTCTTAAGGCCACCGATAAAAACGGCAACACAACAACAAAAGAAGGAACTTTTACTATTCCGGGATTCCAACTGACGGTCACTGTTAAAGACCCTGATGGAAACAATATTGAAGGCGCCCGAATAAATATTGGACAGTCGGCTCAAAATACTGATGAAAATGGACAGGCTTTATTTGGAGACTTGCGCCCTGGAGACTACACAATATCTGTTTCTTACAACGGTCAATATCAAGAATCACAAATAGCGTTAAATTCTCAGGATGTGGCTCACGAGATTATCATGGAGTTCAATAGCTCATTAAATGTGCTTTTACTTATCTTGCCGCTAATCGGCATAGTTATTCTCGCTATATTAATAAGCTTCCTTATACGCAAAGACCTGCTCCACCTGCCACACATTAAGCTTCCTAAGTTACCTAGACCTAGGGCAGCTAACAAGACTCTGGGAAATCTTTCGAATACCAAAGAAAATATTAAACCTCATGAGACTGGTAAGCTCTACAAACCTACCGAACTTAATGAAAACCAAAAAGCTCTAATAAAGTTGTTCAAAGATAAAACCCTCGCTGATATCGAGAGTGCGGTAAAAACACCCGAAAAACCCTCGTATACGCCTAGGGACAGTAAATATACCTCTAGATCCGTAAGGACAAGTGCCAGCCATGCCACATAAACGCAATCTAATATTCTTGCCGATAGTGTTTTTGATGAGCTTTGTTCTGCTCATTTCATCGTTTATCAATACCATGGTGGTTCCGGAAATTTCCGCGGCAACCTGTACAGGCGTGGATGTATTTCCTGGTGACGACCTTGCAGCGCTAACTCAAGCCCATCCAGAGAATACTACTTTTTGTATTAAAACCGGACTGCACCGTACAGGTAATGCTAAACCAAAAAACGGACAACGCTTTATAGGTGAACTTGGTGCCATACTATCCGGTGCCCGACTTCTTGAACCCGCAGACGCCCAAATTGACGGCAATGGTCGTTACTATTGGACAGGACAAATACAAGAAGGCTTTCAGCATGGAGATATTGTGACTGGAGGTAACACACGGGACTTACATCCTGAAGAATTATTTGTAAATGACACAACAAGATTTGAGCATGTTGGAAGCTACGCTGAACTAGACGCTTCCGGAGAATGGTATTTCGATTACGATGCCGACACAATTTACCTGTTTGATGATCCAGCAACTTTTGAAACAGTGGAAACCAGTGTCTATGAGGCTGCTATAGCACCATTCTGGTGGGAGTATACAGATCCTAGTGAATACCCTGACAATGTTGTAATAGAAAACCTGGTTATAGAAAAATATGCGACTCCAGCCCAATTCGGTGCAATAGGACATCAAGCACATGCAGTTAATGCCAGTAATGGGTGGGAAGTCAGGCATACCGAGATACGCTATAACCATGGCTGTGGTCTCCGCATCATGCAAGGCTCTGTTTACGAGAACAATGATATTCATCATAACGGACAAATAGGATTATGTGGTCCATCCGCCAGTGTCGAGGGAGAAGAAACAGTAATAGTACGCAATAATAATATTCACCATAATTTAGAGCTCGACTTTAACGCAGGTTGGGAGGGTGGTGCACTGAAAATTGCTCAAGGATCAACGCTTTTTGAAAATAACTGGGTACATCACAATCAAGGATTCGGTATATGGTTTGATGTAGATAATACCGATACTACAATTCGCTCAAACCTTTCTGAGTACAATGAACTGTCTGGTATATTTTACGAATTATCTTACGGCCCAGCCGAAATTTATTGGAATATTAGCCGTTATAACGGCCAGGACATTGGACCAACGGATTTTGGGGGCGGTATCGAGATAAGCAGTGCTGCCCATACCGAAGTATACGAAAACCTGTTAGTAGATAACCGCTGGGGTATATTCGCACATGAGGATGATAGAGAAATCGATATAGTAAGTTATAACGTTCACGATAATATAATAAGGGCTGAAGCAAGTGACCGTTGGGTGCATCATATACGCATGGACCCAAGCAGCAAAGCCACTATAGATAACAACACCTACTATGCAGTAAATAACTGGGATAACTGGTTAAGTAGTACTGGGTGGCCCTACCCTGATGAAGCATTCAACACTTTTGATGAATGGCAAGCTCTAGGATTTGATGTTAACGGCCAAAATCACGGCTATGATCCGGATGTAGAACTCTCACTGCCGCCTGGAGCTGTTGCCTTCCAGCTTTCTACTTATGGTCCGATTGACACTACCGACCCCACAGTTACAATTACATCACCCGCCGCGGATTCTGTTGTAAGCGGTACCATAAATTTTGATGTGACCGCCTCTGATAACGTAGATGTAGACAGAGTAGAATTTTATATTGACGATGACCTCCTTGCTACTGATAGCGAAGCTCCTTTTACAACAACTATAGATACGAATCAGTACATGAACAGCAGTTACACGCTTAGAGCAAGGGCATATGACGCTCAGGATAACTTTGCTGAAGATAGTATTGACATCAGCATTCTGAACTTGCCCCCACCTATCCCTGGAGATATTGATAATGATGGTGACGTCGATATATTCGACTTAAGTCGCCTGCTTGCGGACTATGGTACTTCTGACCCTGATTCAGATCTTGACGGTAGTGGCGAGGTCGATATTTTTGACCTAAGTCTCCTCTTGGCTAACTACGGTTCTTAGACTGCCTTTTATTTTTCTTACGTAGCTTTAATTTATGATTAAACTTACTTTTATACGAGTGACAGAGGCATTCATCCAGCCTCAACTATAGTTCTGGCTACGAAACACGCCTTATTTAATATTTAATTAAATAAGTTTGCTTGGCATTTCCTAACCACTCTTATTAATTTTTACCGTAATTCAATACTTAGGCGCATACTGCCACCTTCCTAGTGTCTAGCGGTTGCAGTATATTTCCTAAGAAGAATTTACCGCCACGCAGGCGTAATTCCGGCGGAGGACTTCCGAGTATTGCGCTTATGGTTAAGTCTTGGATAGAAGAACTGTTGCTTGATGCATCAGGCTGGGTGGCACGTAGACTATCGTCCATATTAACGGTTATTAACACATACCTGCCAACCACGCTTGTCTGACAAGTTCCACCAAGTATGTTAGGTGTAAATGGCGTACCTAATATACCGTCATTACCAGCAGCACGCAGTTCAAACTCATCTCCGGCCGCCGCTAAATCACCGCTGAAATCAAAATTAGATACATCGACCTCGCTACCGAAATCAATTAACTTAGAGTATCTCCCTGAACGCGATATTATGTTTAGTGGCGCATATTCGACAGTATCAAGTGGTCCACTGCCACTATTTCCCCCGAGCGTATAAATATATCCGTTATGAACTTCTGCAGTGTGGCCCCATCTACTAAAACTAAGCTCAGTTGTTGCCTGCCAGTCGCCCAATGTGCCGTTTGCACTAATCGGCGAATAGTGAACTACATCTAGATTCCCTACACCAGTATAACCACCTAGAACATACATAAATCCGTTATATGCTACTGCCTCAATATTACTCATAAATAAGTTGAGGTTGGTTGTGTATGTCCATCCGCCTAGTGTTCCATTAGGGTTGATTGCTGCAAAAGTTACTGCATTATATTCTTGTGTTTGCGTTTCGCCTCCCAAAGCATAAACATATCCGTTATATACGACTGTGTCATGATTAGAGCGAGCAAACGGAAGACTCGTGGTAGTAGACCAAGAGCCAATAGTTCCGTTCGAATTAATGTGCGCATAGTAAACAGTCGATATATAGGAAGTGTAATTATTGCGCCCGCCAATTGTATATATATACCCGTTGTAAGCGATAGATGAATGCCAAGACATATTTATAGGTAGATTTTGCGTATATTGCCATGATCCAAGTGTGCCATTGGAGTTTATGGGAGCATACTGAACGTCACTAAAGTATGATCCGGCATCTCCTGCAAGTATATACATATATCCGTTATATGCTACTGTAGAATGACCAATTCTATTGGAGTTAAAGCTAGTGGTAGAACTCCAATTACTTAATGTGCCATCATCATTAATTTGTGCATATTGAACGCTACTCAAAAATCCGCCTCCATCACCCCCAATCACATAAATATAGCCGTTATAGACGACTGTTGTATGTTCAGCTCTGTCTATAAATGAAGTGTTGTTAGTAGTCGCCCAAGAGCCCAACGTACCACTACCACCGGCTTTAACTTTCGCAAACTCAGCAGTGTTAACGTTACCGCTCCCATCATATCCGCCCAGCACATAGATGTGCCCATTATAACCAACAGCTGTATGTCCACCACGATCAGAGAAAAGATTCCCTACCAAGCTCCAGTCTCCAACTGAACTATCAGAATTAATTTGAGCAGAATAAATATCTGATATGACTCCGCTACCAGGATCACCACCGAGTACAAATATGTATCCGTTAACCACTGTAGCACTGTGCCAAGTGAGACCAGTCGGTAAAGGAGTGGTTTCAGTCCAGCTTGCTCCCAAGGTACCATTGCTGTTTATCGTGTTATACATGACTACATCATGTCCGGAGCTACCATAACCGCCAAGTATATAAATCCGTCCGCCATAAACTACCGTACCATGCCAGTTCTGAGCATAAGTGAGTCCGGTAGTAGCACTCCATGAGCCTATAGATCCATTACTACTGTTTATAGGGGCATAATACACACTTCCTACACCTCCCCCGTCATATCCACCAAGCACATAAAGATATCCGTTGTAGGCCACTGTTCCATGAGCAGTGCGCCCATTTGGATATGTTGATCCTGAAAGTGTCCAAGTGCCTAAAGACCCATTACTGTTTATCTTAGCGTACTCAACCGTGTTTTGATAACCACCGCTGCTGTTGCCCCCGCTTACATAAATATATCCGTTGTAAACAGCCGCGCGGTGAGCTGTTCGGGCTATATTGAAGCCATTCGTTCCTACCCACGACCCAAGTGTTCCATCTGCATTTATGGCTGCATACTGTACATTAGCGCCAGGAGAACCCCAAGACGCCCCCCCTAGCAAGTAAAGATATCCGTTGTAGGCTATAGAGGCATGATCATATCTTTCTGATGTCAACGACGATTCGGCCTCGAATTCGGACAGTATGCCTGGTGAGCTGATCTTAGAATACTGAACATCATTAAGACTATCTGATATGGGGTTCCCTCCGCCACCAAGTCCGCCCAAAACATAGATATAGCCATTTGAAGCTACCGAAGCAAGTTGATATCTTCCTGGAGAATAGCTAGTAGCATAACTCCACTCACCTACTTTACCGTTGGAATATAAAGGCGCAAATTCAACAATACCGGAAGCACCTTCCCCGCCAATAACGTACAGATAACCATTAGAAGCTATTCCTACGCTCTCATCTTTATTATTACTTAGGGATGTTGTACTTTGCCAACTACCAAGAGTGCCGTCACTTTTAATATACGCATATTCAACCGTTTTAGTAGAGCCTGAGTTAGACATGCCAGCAATTATGTAAAGATAGTCATTATATACAACTGAGCTATGTCCAGTTTTACCTATGGGTAAGCTCGTGGTAGCAGTCCAAGAGCCTATTGAACCGTTGGTATTAATCGACGCAAAGTATACACTATCGTATCGTGTACTGTCATTAGTACCTCCTAAAATGTACAGATATCCGTTATATGCTACGGATGTATGGTTATATCTCGCATTAGGGAAGCTCGTGGTAGCAGTCCAAGTACCTAGCGACCCATCGGAATTAATCTGAGCGTACTCAACATAATTAGAATATGTAGGCCCTCCGTTATCAATTAATCCTCCTATAACATAGAGGCGTCCATTATAAACTACAGAGGCATGATCACGAGTACCATATGTAAGATTTGTAGCTGCCGACCAAGTACCAACTGTACCGTTTGAATTTACAGAAGCATATTGCACAGAGTTAAGATAACCCCCTCTAGCGCCACCGATTACATATATGAATTGATTATACGCAACAGACGAATGACTATAGCGTGGCGTATTGAAGGAGCTCGTACCCGTCCAGTTGCCTACACTGCCGCCGCTTATAGTATCGCGGCGGATTTCATTAGCTTCAAAGTCTACTCCGTATTCGTTATTACCAGTGGCAAAATCACTTGTTGAAGTTATTACAACTGTTGGGTCAATGCTAAAGCTACCTTCTATGGTGTCTAACTCTTTAGCTTGAATAGTGAGCACACTACCTTTGAGCGAAAACCAGGCATATGAATCGCCCGTATCTCCATTAGCAGCGACAATAACTGGCCGAGGCAAACTGAACACTAAATTGTTTTTTTCTGCATTCTGTCTTGCGCTCATAACTTTTTCTTGATCTTCATCGCTGCCAAATGTCATATTGCCAAACAGTACCGGGTCGGCAGAATAAATACCAAGCGAACCGTCATCTAAGAGTCGGGCCTCAAGGCTATCAGGAAGCTTCAGTTCATAATCAAAGCTGGCTTCACCACTTTTTGGTGATGTTTGAAATACAATATCTTCTTTCAGCCCGTTACTCTTTACAGTGTAGATTGCCTTAACGCCATCTTTGGCTGGATAAATTAACCTGTCTTGTTGCTTGCGGCCCGGCATAAGCTCAAATAGCGGCACCATAGTGAACGATAATCCAACATTATTGTCATAAATAGTGGTTCCTTTTTTTGGATCCTCAGATATATCGAGCGAATATAAACCTTTATTAGTATCTTCGCCTACCACGGCAGTTTTTTGTAACTGGGCGGCAACTTCAGCAGGATTATTACTGGATAATTCCGGCTTTTTATTTTCGGGATTAAATTGATACATCTTCTCTTCGGAGTTGTAAACTAACTTTTTTGCAAGCACAGGGCTTGCTCTGCCAATTACATCAAGCGTTTCTTGGTTTAGCTGGTAATTTTTAGCCGTAAGCCATCTTGCTAGGGGCAAGCCACCAATTACACTGGTCAGGATAATCAGAACACCAAAACCTGCAAACGCTTGCCTGGTACTAAGTTTGGTTATACTCGACTTAACAATCGATAAACAATAAACAATAAACCGCCGGAAGCGCTGTACCGCTACCTTGATTCCAGCCCGCTTGACGTCTTCGGCTTTTGCTTTAGCGCTCACTCCTTCGCTGCTGTGCTTATGATTTGAAACGGTTGACGGTATTCCACCCCTTACACTATGAGCAGGCAAACTATTGAGGTAGTCTCGTGTAGTCCTTATGTTACCGTTTGTGTTTCTTTTATTCATTTTATTTAGAACTTACTGTAGTAATCCATGTATATATTACCAATTCTTACGTCACCATTCTGTGGAGACTGCATCCGTATGCGGAATGTCATGTAGTCACCAGGTGTGTAAGTTCCGGTAAACGTTCCGGGGTCTCGTACCTGCCAAGTGTTATTAGCGTTAGGAGTAACAGATACAAAGTTTCGACGTACAGTATTGGTACTGTCGCGTAGTTCGAATGTAATAGTACCGTTTGTAGTATTTGATGTGTAGGTAGATATATTTATAGGACTTGTAGTTGTCCAACCATCAAAGTCTGTAGGGATAGGCACCTGTACAACTACATCATAGCTTTGGTTGGTCGCTTCAGAAGTAGTCCATTTATAGTAGTTCATACGGTCAGAGACATTCACACCGCTAGTCATAGTTCCCTCATTATTGCTACCGCTGCCTGCATCAAGCACTGCACCTATATATTCAGCAGTCAGCATTATCCGCTTAGTCGGTCGTGCACTGCCACTGTATATAGGAGCACCGCTAGAGCTGAATTCTACACCGTTGGTGCCATTGCCGATCCTTAAGGTAGTTGTGACTTCAGCACTAGTTACAAGCAGTTTTGCTCCAGAAAGCGTAGGTGATCCGGTGGTTCCAACTTTCATGATTCCATCAGATGTTACTGACGCCAGTACGGTACCGCCGCTGTTCTTAACCTGCAATAGATCGGCCGACTGGCCAGCAACCCCTTGTATTATCTGCCCAATTACACCACCGCCGCCGGTGCCAACGTGCAGTCTTGCTTGAGGGCCGGTGCTTGCCCCAATTGCCAATAATCCGCCGGCAACTTCATCATAGAAGAATTCGTTTCCCATATAGACATTGCCGTTGTCGTGCAGCGTAAGTCTACAGCCCGTGCCTCCACTAGCAAGCTCGTCGTAAATACAGAAGTTAGAATCGTTAGTAATGCCAGAATCAACTCCTATGCTCCAGGTATTGGTACCTTGTTGCTGGAATAATATATTCGCAATCTTGGTGTCGGCACGAGTCTGGTTAAGGGCTATACCCGCCCATTCTGTTTCACCGGTACCAGCGTTAATCGTATTTAGATCAACAACCATGCGCTGGGTTGAGCGGAAGCCAGGCCCAAGAGTAAGGACTCGGACGTCATCACTGCCTGCAGTAGCGCCAACTACAGGACTTGATACTAGGTCTCCCTGACCAATATTAGGGCCATAGGCAAGTACTGCGATAGTACTTGCACTCGTAGTATCACTTATGTAGATATCAAGATAAGCAGTACCTGAGCCATTGCTGCTGATTCGCGCTTGGGATATTAGTCCGCCGTTTAACACTGAGTGACGAGTCTGACTCAATACAGCGGTACGGCTGAACACTGCTTGGCCATAACCGTTCTGATCCATAGTCAGTTCTATGTTTGTGTATTTATTATTGTAGTCGCCCATAATAACCAGCCTGCCACCAACACTATGGTTTCCGCTGACTATTCGATACCAGCCAGGAGCTGTAGGCGTAAAGCTAGTCATTTTCTCTATAACATCACCGCCGCCGGTATCAATGTTACCGTTTGCAGATATAGATCCGTCTATTCTTGCATCACCGCCAACATGAAGTGTATGAGTTGGGTTAATGCCCGTACCTATACCAACTCTTCTGTTGGTGGTATCTACCGTTAAGGATCGAACCTCACTGGTATCCTGCACAACAAAAGCTGAAGCTCCGTCATTCTCAAAGATGCTAGAGCCGTGGGTCAAAATGTTGTTGGTGATGTTTAATTGGCCGCCAGGCACACCGATGTCAATTTGTCCATTGTCGTAAATAGTGAATAGGTCGATGCCATCTGAGTTCTCTATCAACTGTGCAAGAGTGCTGTTGGTATTACCACTACCTACTACGTGTAATTTTGCCCCTACAGTGTCAGTACCAATACCCACATTTCCGCTTGCGTTTATTGTAAACAGTTTGGTTGTTCCGTTGGTATCAACAATATTGAACAAGTCGGCCGTTTGGTTGGTGACTTTGCGGATAGTACCAGTGACAGAACCTACTGCTGCGCTTTGGATGTTGAAGTTAGCGCTGGTCTGAAGAGTGGTGCCATTAGCGATGTAGTCAGTGGCATCAGCACCACAAACTCCCCATACAAGAGTAGTGCTGTTGCTGGTCAAACATTGGCCGTTAGAGCCACGAGCTAGTCTGGTTACGTTGGTGCCGTTGTGGTAAAGCAGATCACCGTTGGTTGTAAGGCCGGAGAGGCTGTTAATAGCACTTTGGGCAGTGGTTTGGCCAGTACCACCATTGCCTACTGGCAAAGTACCTGTAAAGCTAATGTCGCCGCTGGCGCTTAAGGCAATGTTACCGCTGGCACTGACAGCTACCGTACCACTAGCGTTAGGCAAAGTTATGGTTCTATCGGCTGTGGGATTGGCTACTGTCAGTAGGGTTTCAAAGTTATTGGCAGTAGATCCCTCAAAGATAAGGCCGGTGGAACCAAAGATGACTTGGTTGGCAGTCAGACCAGGGTTGCCAGCTAGAGTAGCACTGTAGTCGAAACCGATCGACGGGTTGCCGCTGATGCCATCACCGTTAGTAACGCTTAGGCCAGTGCCGGCTTCAATTGATCGGGCGGCTACCGTGCCGGAGCCGGTACGAACCATGATGCCGTTGGTGTTTAGATTATGAAGAGCCAGGGCTTGGCCGGTCAAGCCAAAGGTAGTACCGGATAATGTAATACCGTTGTTGGCACTGTAGGTAGTATTGGTGTCTGTAGTTGCAAAGGTTGCACAAGTTAAGGTATCACCAACGGCGGTGACAGCTTGGCCGGCAGAACAGGCGGTTGGGTAATTTTGTAGACCGGTCCAGTTAACGGTAATGTTGTTATCTACATAAGCGTCACTAATGGAAGTACCGTTCCAGGTGCCGGCGGTAATGGTGCCGGTGCTAGAAATAGTGAATAGCGCAGTACCAGCGTTGTTCTGGGCTTGGAAGAGGTCATTAGTTGCTGAGCCAGCTTGTCTCGATATTATGACAGGGCTAGTGCCGGATGTCTCTTGGAAAAAGCTTCCACCATAGGCACTTAATAAACCGTTAAAATCTGCATTATGATCTACTAGTAAGGTCTGACTTATCTCTACGTCTCCAGAATCTGTTACCCATAAGCCTTCTCCGGCTGCTGTCTCAGCAACGAAAATATGTGCTGTTTGGCTAGCATGTCCTCGCACAATCGCCCCCACGCTCCCCGCCGCCGCGCTCTGAATGTTAAAGTTCCCTGTTTGGAGAGATGTACCGTTGATAATGAAGTCTGTGCCGTCGTAGGTGGTGTCACCATCGCCACAGGTACCCCATACAAGAGTAGTGCTGTTGCTGGTCAAACATTGGCCGTTAGAGCCACGAGCTAGTCTGGTTACGTTGGTGCCGTTGTGGTAAAGCAGATCACCGTTGGTTGTAAGGCCGGAGAGGCTGTTAATAGCACTTTGGGCAGTGGTTTGGCCAGTACCACCATTGCCTACTGGCAAAGTACCTGTAAAGCTAATGTCGCCGCTGGCGCTTAAGGCAATGTTACCGCTGGCACTGACAGCTACCGTACCACTAGCGTTAGGCAAAGTTATGGTTCTATCGGCTGTGGGATTGGCTACTGTCAGTAGGGTTTCAAAGTTATTGGCAGTAGATCCCTCAAAGATAAGGCCGGTGGAACCAAAGATGACTTGGTTGGCAGTCAGACCAGGGTTGCCAGCTAGAGTAGCACTGTAGTCGAAACCGATCGACGGGTTGCCGCTGATGCCATCACCGTTAGTAACGCTTAGGCCAGTGCCGGCTTCAATTGATCGGGCGGCTACCGTGCCGGAGCCGGTACGAACCATGATGCCGTTGGTGTTTAGATTATGAAGAGCCAGGGCTTGGCCGGTCAAGCCAAAGGTAGTACCGGATAATGTAATACCGTTGTTGGCACTGTAGGTAGTATTGGTGTCTGTAGTTGCAAAGGTTGCACAAGTTAAGGTATCACCAACGGCGGTGACAGCTTGGCCGGCAGAACAGGCGGTTGGGTAATTTTGTAGACCGGTCCAGTTAACGGTAATGTTGTTATCTACATAAGCGTCACTAATGGAAGTACCGTTCCAGGTGCCGGCGGTGATGGTGCCTACTCCGGTTATACCGGTGTAGGAACCGGATATACGAGCACTGGGTACAGTACCGGTGGTTAAGTTAGTGGCATTGAGATCGGTCAGGTTGGCACCATCACCGGAGAAGCTGGTGGCGGTGACAGCGCCAGATGGATTTACAGAGAAGACCGTGGCTGTGTCAGTACTGTTACGGACTTGGATGATGTCTGCAGTTTGGCTGGTGTTGACCCGGAATTTAGCCGTGACGTTGGTAGTGCCGACGCTGCGAATATTAAAGTTGGCACTGTCTTGGTTGCTAGTTGTGTTCTGAATGTAGTTACCGGAACCACTGCCAGCTGCAAAGCTGGCACAAGTTAAGGTATCACCAACGGCAGTGACAGCCTGGCCGGCAGAACAGGCGGTTGGGTAGTTATTTAGAGCTGTCCAATGGACACTGCTGCTGCTGCCAATGGTTAAGGTATCGGATACATAGGTATCGGTTAGAGCCGTGCCGTTCCAGACACCGGAAGTAATGGTGCCTAAACTAGTTATGTTGCCTTGAACGGCGGTTGGTAGGGTCTGGGTCAGGCTTGGTACGTTAGAAGCGTTGGTGGTAAGGATGGAATTGGCGGCGGCTGTTGTAGCTTGTACGGTACCGGTGCCATTACCATAGAGGATGCCGTTGAGAGTTAAGGTTGTAGCTCCGGTACCACCCTGCCCGACGGTTACTGCGGTATTGGTAGTCAGGATGGTGGCGCTGCTGTTAGGCAGAGTAAAGGTCTTGGTTGAACCAGTCGGGCCGGTGAAGGCCGTGAAGCCGCTGCCAGTACCACCACGGCTGGCACTTAGCGTACCACTCGTCACCTGACTGGCATCAATAGCAATGGAGATGCTGCTGGCGCTGGTAATCCTGCCCTTTTGATCTACCGTAAAGCTTCCAGTGCTGCTGGCTGTACCGTAGGTATCTGGAGTAACGGCGGTGTCGTTGAGGCCAACGGTGATGGTACTGCTACCGTTGTCGGTTACAGTGATCGGGCCGTTGGCTGACAGAGTCAGGCTGCCGGACAGACTGTTGAGGCTGGTGACTCCGGCGCTACCGGCTACGCTTTCCTGACTGACGTAGGTAAAACCACCGGTAGCATGGTCATAGGTCAGGACGTAGTTGTCGGTACCACCACCAGCGGCATTGGTAGATTCCAGGTCAATGGCCTGGATACTGCCATTGACTATCTTATCGCTATTGACACTGTTGTTTTCCAGTTCTGCCAGGCCGATAGTATTGCCCAGTAAGGACACGTCAGCATGCAGAGCTAAGGTAATGGTGTCACCATCGTCATCAGTGACGATGATCTCGCCGGAAGTGCCTTGAAGGATAAGGTCGTCCTGGAGGCCATTGAGGCTGGTGACGGCTTGACCGCCACCTACGCCGCCGTCATCATTGGCACAAATGACGTTGCCGCTGGAGTCAGTGGTTAAGGTACCACCGTTATTGAAGGTCGAACAGTTGTAGTTGGCTAGGTTGAGTTGGCCAGAAGTGTTGATGGTTAGCCTAGTCACATTGTTAGTCTCCAGCTGCAGGCTTTGGGCATTGTTGGTACCGATGACCATGTCTTGGCCGGAGAAGGAGTTACCGCCTTGCAGGATGTCACCGTAGCTACCACTGCCACCGGAGCCGGTACAGTTGCCGGTGGATAGACAGATCTCACCTGTGTCATCGGGCAAAGTGATGGATTGGTTATCTGTCAGGGTGTCAAAGCTTAAGGTGCCAGTGTAACTGCCTTGGGTAGTACTAAGGCTGGAAGCGGTATTGGCATGGTTGGCGCTTAGGGCGTAAGGTACGGCTGTCAGTTTGAGTCTGGGGGACATTTCACCGTCACCGTTGACGTTCATAGTCAGGAACTTGTCGTCTGACCAGTCCAGGGCTGGGAAAGGAGTATTAGAGCCTAGGTAGACACTGAGGTAACCGGCTTTGACGGAAAGACTGGCATGGGTTTCGTTCCAGAGAGATGATCCGCCAGCGCTATTTTCGTAGAGGTTGAAGGTAATACTGTAGTTACCATCAGGGACTATGGAGCCGGAAGAGTTTAACAGACGGGCCTGGAAGTTGAGGGTGTTGGATGGGGCGGCGTGGGTGGTGGGTTGGGTGTGTATAAGTGTCAGGAAAATTAAGGCAAAAATTGACAGCAATAACAGAGGTAACCTAAGCAATTCAAGGCTACGGCGAACGGTTCTGCGGTGAGTGGGCAATATTGCCTGCATCTTTTTGTTTTATTTTATTTTGTTTTTGGCCTTTTTGTTTTTATGACCTAAAAACAGTATGCTCCTATCAGTTGGTAAGAGCAAGTTTTAATCAGCGATTTATCCACAGATTGAGGTAAAATTATGTTCAACTTTAAAATTTAGTTAGTTTAACACCTTAAACTGTTGATAATTTAGCTACAAAGGTTTAATAAAAATATCCCAAAATCGTATAAATATTTATATTTTTAGTTGTTAATAGCACTACAATCATACAACGACTTAGGTGGCA
Organism: uncultured Candidatus Saccharibacteria bacterium; assembly: GCA_964537935.1. Lineage (GTDB taxonomy): Bacteria > Patescibacteriota > Saccharimonadia > Saccharimonadales > CAZICT01 > CAZICT01. Next base: position 351,713 of record CAZICT010000001.1, read on the forward strand.
ACAAAACAACAGACGCTTGTTTGCTCGCCGCAAACAAACAACTGATCCAATATGTTTAATATGTTTAGCAAGATTATTTGGCGAGGTCGAACCTCGCCAGTATGCTTATTGATTGCTAGCTATTTGGCGAGGTCGAACCTCGCCAGTATGCTTATTGATTGCTAGTTAATTTTGGGGTTCTATCCTGCGAGCTGATCGCTAATTTCAGTTAGTGACTTTCGGTAACTCTCATAGTCTTTTAGAAATATTTCATACTCTTTGGAGTCACTATTATGTAGCTCAAGTATACGCTCTGGTTTTATCCATGTAGCCTGGTATTTCCCTCTATAGTAGCTATAACTAGAATACGGGTAATCTTCCCACTGCCGAGGGTTTAGATGTATATACCTACTGATGTGCCATAGATAACTGTCGTTATCTATAAGCGAGGCTTTGTAACTGCCCTGGAATAAACTTCCTACTCGTTTATGCCGTTTATTGAAGTACCGCACATATCCGTTCATAGTTGACCTCATAAGTTGTGTAATAGCACGCGGGTTTCCTTTTTGAAAAAGCAACAGATGAAAATGGTTAGGCATCAAACAATAAGACAACAAATCAATATCGCTGGCTAATCGCAGTCGCCTGAGACGAGCTTCCTCTATCTCAGATAATGCCTCTTCTTTTGCTTCTTCCTGCAGCTCAGCGCTTAATGCAACTTTTAAGTAACTCAGAAATACTCGATAATCTTTATCGTCTATAAATATTTTTCGTTTTTCAACACCCCTGTTATAGATGTGATAGTACTGGTTTTCGGCAAACTGTTTAACGACATTTCTACTCGGCATATTAAGTACTATACATAGTTTTAGCTATTTTGGCGAGGTTCGACCTCGCCAAACTTATTTACAAGTATGGGTGCTGGATTGAGAGGGGAGTTGGGGGTTAGGGGG
>CAZICT010000002.1:0-10819 GCA_964537935.1 uncultured Candidatus Saccharibacteria bacterium
GGGCCAACAATCACTCCGCACATTTGCGGTACTAATGTCTTAACAATTAATCAATAATCGCTGCTCCGCGTGGTACTTGAGGGTATGCCACTTAGGAGTTAGGAGACGCCTATATAGCCGAATCCCTATGGCTGCGTCACTCCTGGTTTGTAGCACCTTTCATGTACCCGAGCGGAAGCGACGGAGAAAGGAGGTTAGCTATGAACAGCATGATACTGCGACGTCCATTGTTAGGACTTACAAGCAATTCATTGTTTGATAGTTTCTTTGATGACCTCTTTGACAGCTTCCGTGTACCAAGCGCTATTGTAAGCCAGCCTTCTACCGACATTTCCTATTCCGATGATGGCAAAGCATTACATATAGACATGGAAGTACCTGGCTATGACCGTAAGGATATTCAGATGAGTATCAATAACGGTGTGCTTGAAGTCAGCGGTACGAAGACCGAAAAAGAGGAGCACAAAGACAAAAGCCGCAGCTATATGGTCCGTGAGACCAGTGCCAGCTTTGCTCGCCGATTTGTGCTGCCCGATGGCGCCGACAGCGAAAAGATTGCTGCTGAACTGGACCACGGTGTACTTAAGGTCACAATTCCCGTGGAGCGGCCTGAGGCCAAGCGGATTGAAATTGCGGCACCTAAAAGTAAGCGGAAGGCCAAACTGGCCTCTCTTACCCAGACTAAGTCGGAAACTAAGTAGGTTTCTGGCAACTCGGCACTGGCCATAGGGCTGGTGCCGAGACCTGGTAACTTGTTGAGGTGGGGTCAAAGGAGGTAAATGATGAGATTGATGGTAGCTATTTCAGGCTTTATCAACTTCTTGTTTGGCCTCATTGAAGGGTTACTTGGATTAAGAGTAATTCTTAAACTGTTTGGTGCTAACGCTGCTGCGCCGTTTGTACATTGGGTATACGGCGTAACAGCACCACTGCTCGCACCATTTAAGGGTGCTTTTCCAGCACCGGCCCTTGAAGGAGGCTTTGTAATTGAGTTTACGGCCTTGTTCGCTATGCTGGTCTACGCTTTAGTTGCCTATCTATTATTAGAACTGGTAGCACAGACAAACGTATTGAGCACGAAGCGACTCAAGGTTTCTCATAAACGCGCATAAATTAACGATTAAGAAAGGAGGGAAGCTATGGCTAACGGCATTTGCGACATATGCAACCAGCGCCAAGCCTCTCATACTGTTACGACTACGCGTAATGGCCGAAGAGAGGTAGTGGAGCTATGCAGTCAGGATTATGCCCGCGTTCGTAGCCAGGGGGCTTCCTCTCCCTTTGACTCGTTATTTGGCGGCAATCTCTTCAATATGTTTGATGATCTCCCTAGTGACTTTGGGAACTTTAGCTCTGATATGGGCTACCCATTGCCTCGTGATCGGGAAGCTACTAACTTAGAAGACTTACTAAGTGACCACACTAAGGAGATTATCCAACAAGCTGCCGAGACTACAGTTAAGTTTGGCCGTCGTGAAGTAGACACAGAACACTTGCTGTATGCCCTAGCCGATAGTGACGTTACTGCCGAAGTGCTAAAGCAATTCAAACTAACCAAAGAGGATTTGAAAGGCTACATTGAAGCTAATGCACCAAAAGGAACCGAGAAAGAGCCTGATGAGGGGCAAGTGGAAGTTACTGTTAGCCCACGTATTAAGTCGGTACTAGAAAATGCCTTTCAGACTGCCCGTGAATTAGGTCACGGCTACATAGGACCCGAACATTTATTGATTGCTCTTGCCGAAGAAGATGAAGGTATGGCTGGTGACGTATTGCGTAAATACGGTTTGACGAGCCAAGCGTTGCGACAAAAGACCGTTAAGGTAGTTGGCAAAGGTGCAAAAGAAGGCCGTGTGGAGAGCAAATCCACTACCCCGCAACTGGATAAATACTCTCGTGATTTAAGCGAACTAGCTCGGAGCGGCAAGCTGGACCCTGTGATTGGCCGAGCCAAAGAAATAGAAACGACCATAGAGATACTGGCTCGTCGTACTAAAAATAACCCAGTTTTGATTGGTGAACCTGGCGTTGGTAAAACCGCCATTGTCGAAGGTTTGGCTCAGCGTATCCATAACGGCAAAGTGCCTGAGGTGCTGAAAGACAAGCGTGTCGTTGAAGTAAATCTCAATGCTATGGTGGCAGGCAGTAAATACCGAGGTGAATTTGAGGAGCGTATCAAAGCCGTGGTTGATGAGATTGTGGAGCATAAAGACGAGCTGATTGTCTTTGTAGACGAGTTGCATACCATTGTTGGCGCTGGCCAGGGTGGGGGCGAAGGCGGCTTAGATGTTAGTAACGTCTTAAAACCTGCTCTGGCGCGGGGTGAACTGCATCTTATCGGTGCCACTACTTTGAATGAGTACCAGAAGTATATTGAGAAAGATGCAGCGCTGGAGCGGCGCTTCCAACCTGTCTTTGTGCCTGAGCCAACAGTAGAACAAACCATTGAGATATTACGCGGTCTACGTGACAAATATGAGGCTCACCACAAAATCAAAATCAGTGACGAAGCGATTGTGGCAGCTAGCGAACTGTCCGACCGTTATGTAAGCAACAGGTTCTTGCCCGATAAAGCGATTGACCTAATTGACCAGGCTGCTTCGCGCGTCCGTATAGGAGCAGATACGTTCTCACAGGATATTAAGGAAAAAGAGGCTGAGATTGCCAAATTGAAGCGCGAGCAAGAATATGCAACTACTCACAAGCAATTTGAGGAAGCCAAGACACTAGAGCAACAAATCAAAGACAAGTCGTCTGAAAAAGACAAGCTGACCCGGGATTGGCGGAAGAAGAAAGGCGTTACCTCGCGTGAGGTGTTGGCTGAACACGTTGCTCAGATCGTGGCAAATATAACTGGTATCCCTGTCAGCGAACTAACTCAGGAAGAAAAAGAAAAGTTGCTGAAGATGGAAGAGCGGCTGCACGAGCGTGTTATCGGTCAGGAGGAAGCTATCACCGCCGTCTCTAATGCAGTACGGCTTAACCGTGCAGGTTTATCTGAAGGCAGCAAGCCGATTGCTACGTTCCTGTTCCTGGGTCCAACTGGCGTCGGTAAGACCGAATTGGCCAAAGCTCTCGCATGGGTAGTCTTTGGTGACGAAGACGCAGTAACGCGTATTGATATGAGCGAGTATATGGAACGTCATAGCGTTGCCCGCCTGATTGGTTCGCCGCCTGGCTATGTTGGATATGACGAAGGCGGACAACTAACAGAACGGGTCCGTCGCCGTCCGTATAGCGTACTGCTATTGGACGAAATTGAAAAAGCGCACCCTGATGTATACAACGTGCTGTTACAAGTATTTGATGACGGTCGCTTAACTGACGGAAAAGGCCGTGTCGTAGACTTCACTAATACGCTCATTATTGCCACATCTAACTTGGGCTCTGACTTGATACAGAGCAACTTGAAAGACGGCAAAAACATTAAATCATACGACAAGTTAAGAGAAGACCTAATGGGTGTACTGCGTGGTCATTTCAAGCCAGAGTTCTTAAACCGCATTGACGAAGTGATTGTCTTCCACTCACTGACCAAGGAACAAATTAAGCTGATAGTTGAATTGCAGCTTGAACGGGTTAAAAGAACTGCCCGCGGACAAGGCATTGAACTGACCTTTGATGCGTCGTTGGTTGATTATCTGGCAGACGTCGGCTACCAGCCTGAATACGGCGCTCGTGAGCTGAAACGGCGCATAAAGACCGATGTGGAGAACAAGCTGGCTACTGAAATACTAAGCGGCAAGGTTGCCGAAGGTTCTTCCGTTACCTTTGCACACGACAGCAAAGAAGGTGTGACATTACGTCCTGCTAAATCTTCAAAACTAAACAAAGCATCAAAAGGTAAATAAGTATGGGAGGTTGTTATGGCGAGCAGAACAACTCAAACTGGCCGCAATATGCCGTACCCTGCACAGATACAGACCGGCAGGGTTGAGTCTCGCAGTTTGCCTTCAACCAAGAACCATAACCGTGAACTTTACCGCGTGAAGGCTTCGAGGATTGCCGACTTCTTTCCCGATGAACTAGTTATCCAAGAAAAAACCATTTCTGTAATTCGTAGGGAGTTCATGGTCTCATACGTTGAAACTATTCCTGTGCGAGACATAGGTCGAGTGGTATATGTAGATACTCCGGTATTTGCGGGTGTAGAAGTATTAGGTAAAAATACAGCGCACGACTTAAAGATCCGAGGGCTTAATAAAAGTGAAGCTTTAAAGGCCAAGGAAATCATTGAAGGACTACTACTCGAGGATTCGGGCGTAGTTGATGTTCCGGATTGGATTCAGACAGATAAAAAACGAGAGATGTTAGCTGACGCCGGTCGGGATCCTGAAAATCAGGACGAGTTAATGGATAGAGCGTCTTAAAAATCCTTGTAGTAGTATCGGACTAGGAACCCGGTCTGGTTGAGAGTTGCCCAGTCCCTATGTAGAGGATCGGACACTTTCGGAACCAGACTAAGAAGTTAAACTTGATTTAATAGTCTTTAAGCCGGTTCGAACCAGAATCAAGCAGTATAGGGAATAGGCTCGAACCAAGCAACAGAGTTAGCAAACCAAGGAGTAAATAAAGAAGACCGGTCATGGGAACCGGTCTACCTCTGTTGAGTGTCCAATCTGGTAGCGGGGGCCGGACAGCGGACTTCGTCCTTTTCCGCTTGCTTGAAAAGAAAATACTAGCGTGCTTTCTTCTCTACGCTGCGCTTCACCGAACCTCGGCTGCGCCGTATCGGTTCTCGTCCTGCCTCCGACAAAGAAAAACGACCTGTCAAAATGACAAGTCGCTTTTCTTGGTAGCGGGGGCCGGACTCGAACCGGCGACCTTTTGGTTATGAGCCAAACGAGCTGCCGCTGCTCTACCCCGCGTTATCGTCAGAATTGACGGTCGGCTTCCGAAAAAGTACCTTTGCTACTTTTCTTCCAACCTTTAGTCGCTTCTTCCTCTCAGTTTTCCAAACAGTCGAGTCGGCCAAGCCGGCTCCTTGGTTTGGAAAACTAGTTTAGAGAAACTACCAATCTATCTCATCACAGATTCGTGAATCCTCTCACAAGTTTGGTAAGGTGCTGCTCTTTTTACCTAACTTCAGGATAAATTTTTAGAGCAAGTTGTATCTTAGCAAACAGAGGTATTGTTGTCAACGTTCACTATCGCGGCGATTTAAGAAAAAATCCATCCAGGCTTCAAAGTTTTCCTGATAAAACGGCTTCTCTATTCGCGGCGGCGGAGTAGATTGCTCTTCACTCGGTAGTTCAGCTATCCTTTCAAAAGCCTCTGAGGCAGGCACAATATACACTGTCTCACCAGGTGCTGCCAAGCCAAACTGGCGCCTTGCCTCAAGTTCCAGATACTGATCGGTATTGTAGTATTGGTTTTTGAGCGCTTGATTGGCATTTTCCAATCTGACAATCTCATTTTCCTGCTCTAATTGGGCAATCTGTTTTAGTAGCTCATAATTCTCCTGGATAGCTCCGATTCCGCTGAACGTTACTAGCAGTACGATTACACCGAATACCAAAAGGCCGACTACCCGGATATCACGTAGTTGTTTTATAAGGTTATTAACCTTTTGGCTTTTTATTTTTTCAAACATTACGCCTTTATTATACAATAAATGGTATACTCTTCTCTGTTACCTCGCACCAAAACAATCGAAAAGGTTCTTTGAGGGGGGTGTAGCTCAGTGGTTAGAGCAGTCGGCTCATAACCGATTGGTCGTAGGTTCAATTCCTACCACCCCCACCAAAGACTCTTTTCTCGTTGGTCGTAGGTTCAATTCCTAGCAAACTTATTATGACCAAAAGCCATCCGGCAGCTTATTTGGCGCATTACAGTAGTCAATAGTTATTGATCGGCGCGGAGTTCTTCGGCGGAAATGTCTTTTTCTGGCGGCTGCTGCTCTCTGCCTGGTACCAGGCCGAATGCACCGCCAAGATGTTCGTTGTACGAAATCGGCCACTGCCAACGATTGCCGTCAATATGCCTCAACGTCACTACACCGGTATTATCAAACCAGGTTTTATCCGCAAAGGCCTGGTGAGCTTCTAATTTTTGCGAGATCGGCCAATCTCTATCGCCAAACAACAGGCGGCTTAAGCAGGACTTAATGATGCCGCCATGTGCAACTACCGCCAACCTCTTTTCCGGACGCTCGGCAAGATAATCCAGACACATACCGGCGCGCTGCCATTCATCAAACAAGTTTTCTTCGTCAGAATAGTGCCACTTCACATCAAACCTATGGGATTTGATTTTGTTCTTTATTTCTTTTGCTACTTCATCGTCGTAGCGCCGTCCCTGCAGTTCTGAAGGCAAATCTAACTCTCTGAACAGGGATTTGCCCTCATGCAAAGCCGGATCATCAATTGATTTATCCACTACCTCATCGTCGATGACCACCGGTACCACGATTGTCGTTCTCGTTATTCGGTTGATTATCCTGGCTGTTTGAGCAGCCCGTAGATATGAGCTTGTAATAATTGCTTCGGGCTGATAACCATACCTCTGGAACCTCCGGGCCAATTGTCTGCTCTGCCAGTCACCGTGCTCATCGATAGGGTCAACCTCAAATTGGTCACCCGCCTGGTAAATGCTTTCACGGTTAGTAGCAGTTTGACCATGCCGGCACAATAACTATTTCTTTGATGCTTTCGCTCATTTCACACTCCCTGAAATTTCCCCGATTATATCAGACAAGAATTCATTGCGTACTCTTAACTCAAGCGGTTCACTTTTGTTGGCCCTCACCTTATCTGATTTGTATTTTGCCTGTAGCGCTGCCTGCATAAGTTGCGCTACCTTGAGACGCTTTTTCCTGATAGTGCGATCGTATCCCTGCTTAAATCCGGCGAGCAGCTGTTGATCGCGAATGTATAACTCGCGGTGTCGATCATCATATTCCATGCGTCGCTTTTGGTATTCGTAATTGTTAAATAACACGGCAACATCCCATGTGGGGTCGCCAATCAGAGGATTAGGATCAAACAAAGCTACCGCTAACGGCTCATGTGATTTAATCGCTGCGTTGCGAATGCTAAAATCGCCGTGCAGATAGCGTCCGGTTTTTATGAATTTGCAGTCTTCGATATATTTTTGCACACCAGCTAGTTGCTTTTCTGATACACCAATACTTTTGAGATATTCTGTTTGTGCATCAAGATAGCCGAGCATGTAAGCGTTCCAGGACGCATAAGCGGCTGTATTTCCGGGACTATCAGAGAATTCACCAAAGCTGCGGTTTGCAATTGCACTATGCAACTTATTAAGCTCTTTTCCTAACAGGCGTCCGATTGCCCGGGCCTTATCCGGTTTGTCCACAAGGTAGCTAGCACAGGTTTCGACTATTCGGCCATGCTTATCCAGCATTGCGCTTTGAATAAGGTATTTTATCGGACGTTTACTGTTCTTGGTTTTTAGTACAATGCCGCTGTCTAGCACGCTCGGTACGCGGACATGGCGAGCCTTCCAGGCTTTGAGCGCTTCGGCCTCCGCTTCAAGTCCGTCATAATGAAGCTTGATAATCACCTGTTTATTGCTTGAACGTACCAGATATACGGCGGCGTTGACTCCTCCGCCAAGCACGCTGACTTGTTCGGAGCGAAGATCTTCAATCGAATCAATCTGCGGCAAGGCATGAGTTTTTTCAATAACCGAAGCAATAAGATCCGGCGCTTTTTTACGAAGCGTAGCGGCATCTTTTGATAAATGAGGCTCAACAGACAATTTAGGAAGGTCTTTATGTTTCATATTTCTCCAATGCTTAGACTGTTACTAAGTCCTTAGAACTAAGAACTGGCTGATCGGTGTAGTTTTGCTGAATCGCTAAAGGCCGCAAAAGACCGTTTGGAGCGCTTTATCACCCTGCGCATAAAACGTACGCTGATAATGAGCAGTTGTAGCAAACCGACAAGAACATATACAACGAACATCATCGGGATAAATGCCGTAAGCCGCAGGCGCTTTCCTGAGCCGGTATGATCGTCAGTCCAAACCGCATAAAGAAGCGTTATGTATAAAAGCAAAGCACTGATAATAAGGAGTAATGGCTGCCGATAAGCTATGGCAATGAAAACAAAGTATACCGTAAGCAGAGGTTCCAGCCATCTGATTAGCAAATTCCAACCTGACACCAGGCGCTGAGATATTTTTTTAGGCCGAATGTACTCTCTGTATGCAAGTGGTGCTCCTTCTTCGTTAAACAGCAATTGACGCAGTGTTTTGGGTTTTATGTGCACTGCCGTATCCCGTGCTTTAGGTATTGGGCCGTGAGTAAGAGTCTTAAGCTTTGATTCGATTGCGCTTTGACTGCGGCCGCTAACTACCGACCTTCGGACGGCAAATGCTCCGGCTATCGGCTCCTTTTGAGACAGGTTCAGATAAGCACGGAATCGTTCAGCGCTAACATCCTCAAACTCCTGTAACACTCCGGATATGGTAGTGGAAGCAAGAGTGCGTTTGACGGGCGCGAGTGTTTGCAGCCGCTTGTTATAAGCAAAGTGACGAGCCAGTCGTTCAATAAAATCAGCTGATATTTGAGCAGTCGGCTCCAGTATGACGATAACTTCCCCGCGGGCATAGCGAGCAATAGCCGCCGCAACAGCACTCCGTCTGCTCGTATGCTTGCGCCTGGCAAACAGCTTCCAGTTACGGCGGCGCGTATACCGTTTAACAATTTTCCTGGTGTCGTCAGTTGAAAGGTTGTCGACGATGATAACTTCAAATTTTTTATAGTTGGTCTTGGCAAGCAAATCGAGACAAGTGGCTATGTAAGACTGACTGTTATGGGTCGGAACAACGACCGTCACTAAAGGTTTGTTACGACTTTTCTTAAATCTGTGTTGTTCTTTAATGTCTTTAACCTTCTGTATCGCCTCCTTTGAGCGCTCTATCATGCCAATAACTAACGTAACCAGCACCGATGACAAAAATCCGTATGCAATAAGCTGTTCAAAGCTATACATTATCTACTCCCTCAAATGTAAAATGAAACATTCTGCGCAGTTCATTCCAGTTACCGGTACAAGTTTGAACGGTCAGCGTAGGTTCACCTTGATAGCTGAAAATTGTCGTGTCTTCCGGGTTCAGGTTTTCGGCTGATGCAAATCGATAGGTAAATTTTAGATTATTGTTGGTATAAATATATACCTTAGCGTCGGCCTTAATGTTATCCAACGGACCAAATACATGATTATTATTGTGTCCGTATATGAATGTGTTGCCGCTTAGGTCGTTGGCTCTGACAGAAAGTAGTGCAAAATGTGCCCGCCGGCCGCTGATATTCCAGGTTTGGGTTTTTGGATTGTACACACCGTCATCAACCGGAAGATCTATATCAAGGCTAGGCACAACTATACGGACAGGCTTTCCGGAAGTTATCGAAACAACCGGAGCAAGTTCTGGCGGCCTTTGGGATTCAATCCTTACATTACTCTGATTGGCAGACACCGTCTGTGGTGATAGTAATCCCGGCCAAAATGCATAGACACCCAAAAGCAGCGTGAGTGCGTTAAACACAATCACGCTGCCTGCAAACCGAATACGCCGTAACGCCGTTTGCATACTTTTCCTTATTGCCGCAATTTAATGAACTGGAAACCCTTAATTGCGAGTTGAGTAACGGCTGCCATCCCACCTATAAATAATGCTCCGAAGCCTACTGTTGGCAGAACTTCATCGACACCGGTTGCCGGTAAGGCTGCAACTTCTGTGCTTGTACCTTCAACGACTCCTCCGCCACCACCGCCTGATGCAGGTGGATTGGTCGGAGTAGGACCACCACCGTTACCGGGATTATCAGGATTTGATGGAGCTGCAGCGAAGACACACGGATCACCGGAGCTCGTAGTTCCCGGAGTACCGTTATTGATGCTGAAGTCAATATTTACAGAGTTGCTTGCACCGGAATTACCGCTTGAGGCATTTCCGCCGCTTGTGTTGCCGGAATTAGTAGCACCGCCACTGCTGGAGTTCTGATTATTATTGTTATTGACTGCAATACCGGTAGTATTGTTAACGTCAATGCTACAGTCACTATCATCGGTTATAGTAACCGTCGATCCCGGGCCGGTATTATTTACGTTCACCTGGGCGGCCACGAATCCAGGAACAAACACGGCACAAATAGCTGCCGTAGCTAGCGCTTGAATAAGTCTTTTCATATCCTTTACCCTCATTTATTAGTTAATATTTATAAGTATGTGCTAACAACTTTAGATACTGAATGAAATATCTAACATTTTGTTAGGGTTTTATATTTTTAGCTTGGTATAAACCTCCAACGCCGATCGGCAATAACTATCGCAGCACCTACCAGCGTTGTAACGATTAGTGGTGTCAGCCAGACCGGGGCGGTCCTATTGGCACTGGCAGCAGTACTTGTATTTACTTGGCTTGCCGTAGCCTCGGCTTCGGTAGCTTGTGCTTGGCCGCTCGTTGGAGTGTTACCTGTTTGTGTTGATGCGGCGGCCGCTACTTGGTTATCCTGGCTGCTTCCTGAGTCGCTTGAATTAATAGCGCGCGGTATGAAACTGAATACCTGCCCTAATTGTTGGCTACCGCCCGTGGTTGCGGTATTTTGTGTGCCACCAGTGCTATTTGCAACCGGAGGAGCCGGCCCGCCAGCGCCAGATCCACCCGAAGCTAACCCGCCAGCTTCAGTATCAACTCCAAAGCTTCCGGTCCAGGCACCAAAGACATTTATAAACAGCACTCCGAACCAATCGCTGAATGACATTTGACTATTAGCTATGTTGGCAATGTTTACGCCGGTACGGGCATCGCCGCTGGTGGCATTGCCGGCGTTGGTGTTTTGGGAAACGGT
>CAZICT010000002.1:10919-206080 GCA_964537935.1 uncultured Candidatus Saccharibacteria bacterium
CTGGTGGCATTGCCGGCGTTGGTGTTTTGGGAAACGGTCGCAGCTCCGGAGTTCGCATTAGAAGAAATATTGTTGTTAATGGCGATATTATCGTCAAAGTTTCCTACATATGAAGAATCATCATTTATATCAACTGTATTGGTTGAACCTGGGCCGGTATTTGTGACATTGGCCGAATTCTGGCCACTACCGCCAACTAATCCGGTCGCGAGCAGTTGGTTACGCATCCAATCAGGTAGTAATATGTCACCCTCTAGGTTGCCGTTGATGTTGATAGTTCCGACAAATGATTGGCCAGCCGCAATTGCCGAGTTCATCATGTTGATAATATTGGCAATCGCTGTCGCATCGCCGCTGGTGGCATTGCCGGCGTTGGTGTTTCGGGAAACGGTTGCATCGCCGCTGGTGGCATCAAGATTAACATTGTTATTGATTTGTCCATCCAGCGATGAGTTAATCGTTAGGTTATCGTAGGCCGGCGCCACACCAGTCGAGAGATTCCTTTTTGGCAATTGTCCGGGATCTACCATCAAGTCACCATAGACATCGCCGTCAATATTAGCGATGAAGGTTGCAATTTCGCTCTGGCTCATCCCATAACTTGATTGCAACAGATTTATAATCGTAGCCATTGATGTAGCATCACCAGTTAAAGCATTGCCGGCGTTGGTGTTTTGTAATACTGATGCATTTCCGGAAGTGGCATTAGAATCGATATTGTGCGTAAGCGTAGCGTCAAAATCATTGTTGACTGTGGCTGACGAATCATTACTGCTGTTTATAGAATTGCTGCTGTCAGGGCCGGTGTTATCAATATTGGCATCAAGGTTATCATTATCTGAAGTTATGGTGTTGTCAGAATTGGCTCCGGTGTTGCTTATATTGGCATCTGTACCGCTACCACCGCTGGTGCTGGCATTGCTGCCTGGGCCGGTGTCAGAGGTTGCGGCTGTAGCTTGGGCTTGCGGATCGGTCTGTTGAACGGGTTGTGCAACCGGTTCGGGCGGTACTTTTGTATTTAGCGTGTGGACGTATGCTCCTTTAGCGGGAGAATAATACCAATAATCCGCCTCAAGCAGTCCGGTTGCATCATTATATTTATAAGAATCGTCATAACGTGGCGTGTAAGTTGCCGTATACGGATTATAGGTGTAGTACTGATTCTCATAAAGGCCGGTTTCCTGATTATAAACAAAAGTATGGGCCGCTGCTCCGGTCGGCCACCGAGCGCCATTCCCGCCGTCCGACTGAGCGCTTAATGGTAGGGGAAAGAATGCTATCTGCGCAAGTACAATCATCCAAACTATAACTTTTGTACTGAGTCTCCTGATTGTATTTACGTACATATGTATTCCTTTCCTTTATATTGACTGCGAGGCAGAGGGGCCAGCAGACTCCTGGCCCGCTCATTTCCTCGCGGCATGTGCCCTTTTGCTTTACGGGTAACTTAGATTTAGGTAGCTGCTAACTAGTTACGAACAGTAAAGCTGAAGTTGTTGGTGCTACTTGCTGAAGCACTACCGCTCTCAGCGTCACCGCCTTCAGTGTTGCTTGATACGGTTGCTGTTCCTGAAGTAGCAGTTTGGGTATTAGTGTTTGTAACAACCAAATCCGTATTGTTTGTAAGCGTTACAGTGGTGTCGCTGTCGAAGTTTACGTCAACGGTAGATAGCGGACCTGTATTACTTACAGATGCGTCGTTTTCACCGGAGCCTGCTCCGAAGGCAGCAAGTATTTCGTTAGCGCCTGAGTTGTCGATTTCACCGTCAACGGTGTTGCTGCTCTCTAGCATAGTGTCGCCACTTGTGGCACCACCGCCGCCTGTATTAAGTGATGAAGCTGCAGCGCCTGATACAGCAGCCTGGGTGTTATCAAATCCCAAGCTTACTGATGCCAGATTGTCTACCGTCGCGTCATAATCGCCTAAAAAGTCGATTGTGACTGACGAGTCTGTTCCGGTAGTATCCACATCAGCCGTATCAGCTGCTACAATACCAGTGGTAGCTACACCAAGACCCAGTATCGCTGCAGCGATTAAGCGTAGTAACTTTTTCATAAGTTACCCTCCTTCTATTATGTTTAATTAATTTATACTCGGGTGCTCACCCGACTTCGTGAGGCCTCTCATATTGAGAAAATCTAAGACCTCACCAAGCTGGGTGACCAGCCAGCCGCCTTTTGCGGCCTAAGATTAGTTGTTTCGGGTGCGGATACGTATATCGCTATCGTTACGGATCCTTATCCGCGAAGATCCGTTGCGGTCATCCTCCTCGGCAGTAGTGTCTGGCGGTCCGGTCTTTATCTGAATATCGACATTCGTATTCGAAGTTGTTTCTGAATTGCCGGCTTCAGCTGATCCTTGAGGGGAGTTAGGCGGCTCGGCGGCTTCCGGCACGGTAACTTCCTGCCCGTTGATGCGAACTGTCGTTTGTGGCTGCGGATGCGCTGAGCTCTGAGGGCGCACACGCACATCTACAGACGTTTCTGTATCAACCTGCGGATTATTTTTACTAACGGAAAGTTCATCAAAGTTTTCAGGAGTTATATTTACTTCGGCTTTTTCCTGTACATCAGAGACTGATTTAGTTTCTTCACGTACATTAGTGTCGCTCGAATCACCAACAATCGTGGCTATAGGTATACCGGCCAATACCAGTACGCTTGCCGCCGTTATGGCCATTCGCTTTTTTGACAATAGAGAAGAGGGTTTCGTGTTTTTATTAGCGCGACGAATATTCATCACCATACACCCTCCAAAAATAATTAGCTTAATTTATATTCGCTTTTTTTGTCAGGTTCATAATATGAAGGAATGGCGTAAGCAACTATAATATTTCTCACAAGAACTTCATATTATTTAGAGATTTATGGTTATTGAGAGTATTGCGCCAGAGTAGTAAGCAGTTCGTCGGTGGAACGAGCACTCATTAGTTGTTCGCGCTGTTCTTTGGCGCCATCAAAGTTATTGATATAGATTTTACAGAACTTATTTAGCGTATAAACTTTTCTGTCCGAACCTGCCCAGGTTTGGGCGAACAGTTCGATATGCCGTTTGAATATATTAATTCTTTGTTCTTTTTGGAGAGATTCCCACGGTGATTTTTCTGAAAAAACAAACGGATCATTAAAGACACCGCGGCCGATCATAATTCCGTCGAGTTTGTAGCGCTTAGCTAAAGCTTCACCCTCTTGCCTGCTCATAACATCGCCATTACCGATAATTAACGTTTTAGGCGCTACTGCATCGCGGATTTGCCTTACCCATCCTATCGCCGCCCAATCGGCTGGCACTTTGGACATCTGCGATCTGGTGCGGCCGTGCATTGTCAGAGCGGCCAGGTCGTGTGCTAACAAAAACTCCGGCCAACTGAAATCTACTTCCGAAAAACCAAGCCGGGTCTTAACGCTTACCGGCAAACTGCCGGCTCCCTCTTTGGTAGCTTGAATGATTTCGGCCGCTAAGCTGCGGTTTTCAGGTTTAGCAAGTGCCACGCAACAATTGTTTTTTACTACCGATTTATCAGGGCAGCCCATATTTATATCAATGCCCGCAAAACCCATTTCTACAAGTTCTTTGGCGGTTTTAAAATAATTTTCCGGTTGTTTGCCCCAGATTTGAGCGACTAAAGGAGTGTCTTTGTCGCCTTTTTTAAGCCGTTTGGCTACGCTCTCACGCCCGGGTGACTGCAGACCGTCTACATTAGCAAACTCGGTAAAGAATAAATCCGGCGGAGCGCATTCGGCAACTATCGTACGGAATACGACATCGGTAACATCCTCCATCGGTGCCAACACAAAAAAAGGTCGTGGTAATTGCGTATAAATACTCATATAAGTTTTACTATAGGCTTCTTACTCTAAGCCAAGGCATTATATAAGAACTACAAATTTTTGCTATTACGAGCCAGTTTCTTCCGATATTGATCCCTGGCGTGACGATTGTCTGGAGAAGCATATTTTAAAGTAAAGTCATAAAAGTCGCGCCTGGCTATGTCTTTGGCGTCCTCGATATTAAGCATACCGCTCCCAACCAATGCCAGGTATCCTCCTGCGGCCCAGAAATCACGCTTTGCTTCATCAAGGTAGTACTCTTTGTTACGACTGGCTCCGGAAACAACCTGCGGCGCAGCTTCTCCGTACCTATCCCTGTTTATATCTTGAAGTTGTCCTGTTTCTGAAGCATGTACAAAACCAGCTCTTTGGTTTGCTAAGCCAATATTTTTTAGGGCTGATTGCAGTCTTTCATTACGTTCGGCTAAATCCTGGCTCGCGCCTGGCTCAGGCGGCAGAGGTTGGTCAAAGTCACGCACCTGAAAAGTGCCCGATTCGTGGATGTAGTCGAGCATTCTTTCTTGATTACCGGGAGCGTGTGATCTGGCCATATATAGTATTATATCATGGTTATGATTATTTTACAACCAAAGCTATGTATATGAACAGGGTAATCATGCTTGTCACGGAAACGTAGGGCATGGCTTTCGGTAGCCAATTTGAGTCTTTTATAAATGATACAAATACCAATAGGAAGTAAAATCCGGCAGCGAAAGCACTAAAACTTCCTAACCATCCGCGTGATAACCAAGCCGCTAAACCATAGCCTATGAGGCAAAAGAATAGTGTCCAGCGCCTACCGAGTACGGTTGCTGTCGTTTTAAATCCTAATTTTTTATCGGTTTCAATATTTTGGATAGCTGAATACGCGTAAGTTGACATACACCAAAGAGCAGCCGCTATCAGTAGCAAAGTTGGCGGCAGCTTATACTCAAGCAATCCGTAAGAGAAGATAGCCGGAAAAATATAGATAGTACTAAAAAGTACATCAAGAAACGGGCGTCTTTTTGCCTTTACCGGACGCAAAGAATAAAAAAAGCTCAAGAAAATAAATCCTGCCAGACCGATTTTCATCATGCCAGGCAGATCATCAACAAACCATACCAGCATAAATGGCACATTCCACAAAAATATAGCCCTTAGTAAGGTTTGTCGTTTTTTTGGTTGTGACAATACCTGGTATACATCATTTTGCGGTTGCTGTTTGCCGTCTTCGATATCGGATAATACGCTCAAGCCATGCAGTAGCAGGTTGCCCGGATATATGAAATAAAATCCAAATACGATTAACGCCAGCCAAAGGTAAATAGTAAGATCGGTCGAAGCAATAATGCCAATTACAAACGGCCCAAGGGTGTTACCCCAGCGCGAAGGGCGCGAAACTTTTATATGGAATGCTGACATATGGATTAATTGTATCAATCAAACCCGGTATTTTCGGTGTAAAAATTTCCGAAAATGGCGCGGGGTTTATTGGCGCCTAAAACGGATTCTGGACAATCTGAGCCACCTCGCCTAACGAACTTGCCAGAAAATCAGCCGTGCCTTCAGCATACTTTCCTTCACGGTCAAGCAGGATGGTTTGTGCGCCGACAGCTTTGCCGAGTCCGACATCTTCGAGCCGATCGCCGATTACATAAGAACTAGTAAAATCTATGTCAGGATAATCGGCCTCAGCCTGCCTTAAAAGTCCAGGCTTCGGCTTTTTACATTCGCACCCCTCAAAAGGAGCGTGTGGACAGACATAAGTCTTTTCGACAGTAACACCATGTTGAGTAATCAAAGAAACCACGCGCTCGTTAACCGCCGTGTATTGATCCATTGTTAATCGCTTTTGACCTATCCCCGGCTGAGCCGTGAGCAGAAAGATAGTAAAGTCCAGTTGACCAAGCTGCTTTAAACCTTCCGGTACATCTTGCTGCAACCATACGTTATCTGGGTTGGTAATCAGACCGTCGTATGGCTCGACAACTAATGTCCCATCTCTGTCTAGAAATATCGCTCGCATATATTCATCCTATCACCTTTATCAAAAAGCGCGTATTTAATACAACCGAATTATCTTAAGCGGTATTAGAACGGCTACGGATTTCGTTATCAATCCTTTATTCCCAACGGAATACTCTGAACGCCAGGATGTAAATACCTATCGTCCAGGCGATTATGACAGCCATCTGCGGCCCTAGATCAAATAATGTTACACCTTCGGTTATCACTAATCTAACCGAATCGATAATCGGGGTTAGCGGAATAAATTTAGTGATGTTTTGCAAAAATTCAGGCATCAGAAAAGTGGGAAAGAACACACCGCTTAGAAACATCATCGGCAAAACTACAAGCTGTGCGAGTGGTGCGGCCTGGTTTTCGTTCTTTGCCCAACCACCAATTGCTAGCCCTACGCCAAACATCAGAGCGGTTCCCAGTAGCACGATTACACCGAGATGAAGATAGCTTCCGCGCATATTCAGATTAAACATAGTAAAGGCCACTACAAACATTGCTGCGACAGCTAAAATACCGACCACCATGTTGGATATGACATTACCGGTAAAATATTGCCAAACCTTTAAGGTAGTGGTTCTGTAGCGCCTCAGTACGCCGCGCTGTTTAAGTCTAGGGAATACATTGGTCGGCCCGAAGATACCGAGGCTTAACAAAACAAATCCTAAAAGTCCGGAAAACGTATAGTCGAATTGAGTCAAACCTTTGGTGGCGGTCGATTCGGCTGCTACGGTGAACGGCTCTACGCTTGGGACGATTTCTTCGTTTATTTCAACGAATATACTTTCCATTATCGAGGTGAGGGTTCGTCCGGCCTGCTCATTACTTTGGTCATACAGGACCTTGGCTTCACCGCTTGGATACCCTTCTTCAGAAGCCTCTCCAAAGCCTTCGGGCAGTATTATCGTTGCCTCCAGCTGTCCGCGGTTCATCTTTTCGCGGGCTTGATCAAGATTAGTCACATCTTCGTCAACTTCAAATATCTCATTTTCATTTAGGCGCTCAGTAAATTGCTGGGAAAACTCAGTATCGGATTCATTTAGCAGTCCTACGCGGAAAGAAACACCGTTGTCACCACTAAAAATCGTTCCGAAAATCAGCAGGAATATAAGCGGAAAAACAAAGGTAAAGAAAATAGCTACCTTGTCACGAAATAACCTCTTGATATCAATCCGTGCAAATGTGGTGACTGGCAATAATTGGGTTCGAAGTTTATCAAGCATAATTACTCCCTAAGGGCCTTACCGGTTAAATCAATAAATACATCCTCGAGATTAGCCTGCTCAACATGCTGCTCTTTCTTAAAACCTTTCTGGAGCAGTGCTTTGATAAGTTTCTTTGGCGTATCTAACGCAATAATTTTGCCGTTGTCCATTACCGCAACCCTATTACAAAGTAATTCGGCTTCATCCATATAATGCGTTGTCATAACAACTGTCACGCCACGGCTACGTACTTCTTTAACAAGATCCCACAGGTTTCGTCGGGCCTGTGGATCCAGGCCGGTAGTCGGTTCATCCAAGAAAAACACCTTCGGACCATGGACTAGCGCCGCGGCAATACTGAACCTTTGGCGTTGGCCGCCGGAAAGCTGCTCCGGGTAGCTATTGGCTTTTTCTTCAAGCTGTACATCTTTTAGAAACTTCCTGGCATCTACTTTTTCACCGTAAGCAGCTGCAAAAAACTCAATCAGTTCCGTGAGTTTGGTTTTTTCTTCAAACGACGGCGTTTGCGGCTGGACTCCGATTAGTGACTTGATCTTATCCGGATTAGACGCCACATCGATTCCATTGAGCTTTGCGCTGCCGCCATCTATCGGTCGAAGCGCCTCAAGCATTTCAAGTGTAGTGGTCTTTCCGGCGCCATTTGGCCCCAAGATTCCGAAAATCTCTCCTTCTTTGACCTCAAAGCTAATACCGTCCACAACCTTTTTCTTGTCATAGATCTTGGTGAGCTCATTCACCTCAAGTATATTTTTTGCCATGAAAATAAGTTTATCAGCATAGCCTATGTCTGGACAATAAAAAAACACCCCGGAGGTACCGGGGTGCAATATTTTCTGTCTATTTGTTACGTTACTTACGCTTTACGGTAAGGAAGCCGTTTCGTGGGTTTTCGTTAACTTCCATGCCAGCTGGCAGTGAGTCAACAGCTTCTGGACGTTGGTCTTTGCTGAAGTAGTAAATGGTCTGCTTCTTGCCGCCACGAAGTGTCACGTCTTTTGAATTTAGGTAGTATGTTACCCCTTTAGAGTTTGTGTGCTTGTAAGCCATCTCTACAATCTCTCCCTCTTGGATTAGTTATGGTATCACTAACATACCCCTGAACATTTACACTTGTCAACCTTAATTATCAAAGAAAGCTGTCTCTAGTGGCAGCTTAGCGACCAGTTTTCCTCAGGTATAACAGGTGTTACGTGCATAAGTGTTGCGTAGTAATGCGCTTATGCATTACACTACACGTACGTAACGAATTAATTAAAAGGTGGATTAAATAAATGGACTTGATGAATCGTGGTAATCGCCCAAATCAACCCGTAAATCAGCCGGCTGCCCATGGCGCTGGAGGCCCAGTATCAAACAACGGTAAGAAATCAAAACTTGATGGCAACAAAATTACGTCGCTTGTTCTGCTGGTGTCTGCGGCTATACTAATTATTCTATTAATTGCTTACCTTGTAATAGGTGGCGGTAAAGTAGCTAGTAAGAGAGAGGCAAAGTTTGTTAATACAGATCAAATGCAAGCTGTCTTCTTGAATGGTGGACAGGTATACTTCGGAAATATCCAAGACCTTAACTCTAACTACATGCGGCTAAGCGATATTTATTATCTGCGTGTTAACCAGCAGGTACAGCCTGAGCAACAGGGCAACAATCAAGCAGCCCAAAATGATATTTCGCTAGTGAAGCTTGGTTGTGAGCTGCACGGACCTGAAGATGAAATGCTCATCAATCGGGAACAGGTTGTCTTCTGGGAAAACTTAAAAGCAGATGGTCAAGTTGCCCAAGCCGTTCAGGAATACGTGCGACAGAACCCGAACGGTCAAGATTGTAGCCAGCAACAAAGTACCGGCACCAACAATAACTCCGGTGGTAACAATAATGGTGGCAATGCAGCCGGTACCCAACCGGAAGGCACTGAGCAGCAAAACGATACTCCGTAACAAAAACCGTAGCAGTAAGCTAAATACCCCTCCTAAAGCGAGGGGTATTTTTATGCATGACTGCGCAGTTTATAAATTAACCATTTATCGAGCAAAAAGCTGATTACAAACAATATGCCGAATATGACTGCGAGCAACAAGCTTATTCCGGCTGTATCAGGCGACCAGGCCGGACTGACAAAATCAAATTTATAAAGTGCTTCCGGAATAGGTTGCGGCTGCACGCCATGAGCTTCGACATATTCTTCGATACATTTAAGTCGATTGCTACCGCTTAAACCCCGGGGAAACTGACGCTCACAAGTAGTCTGGGCTTCGGTATACATTTTTTCATTGTGTGCCGATACGCGATTCTCTTCTGCTTTAACCAACCTATCGTAGGTATGAGTAAGCTGGACTGGATGCTGGATTGACGCATCACCGCCGCCAAGTTCGCTATTCATGTGGGAGTAAATATGTTCCCTAAGATTTCGAAGAGCTGTCTCTACGTCTCCGTTAGCTTCGTCAACCCTTAAAAGTTCATCACGAAGCTCTATAGTTTTAAGATTGTTTTGACGTAATCCTACGACGCCGATTACCGCAAACACCACTGCAGCTACTAAGAAATAATAAGGCTTAAAGGCTCTGATACGCGTCTTGATGTAATAAAGCTTGCGTTTATGCATTTCTATTCCATATTGTACCCTTTGGTGAAAGCGCCGGAAAACGCTCGGCCGTGATAAGCATGTTGGCAAAAGCATTAATTATAAATGCAGCCGCGAATGTCGCCCAACCGCTGATGCCGGTACTTAATATCGCCAGCAAAAACCACACGAGTGAACGTATAGAGTCACCAAAAGCCTCAACGCAAGTAATATAGACAATTCTTCTTCCTTCGATACTGTCCGCCCGGTCATACATCCCTTTATGGAAAGGAATTCTATAACCGGCTGCAAACAGCTCGTTGGCCATACTGATAAACGCTGCGAACGGCATACTTGACGCTAGCAGCCTTGCTCCGCTGACAACAGTGTTTCCAAATGCGCTGAACCTGAGCAATGCACGGCCTTGTTGTTTGTCGGTATGGTCTCCTATCAGCCGTGCGCTGAACATCGATACAGCGATGGCCAGCGAGGTTATCAGGCCGACTTCCGCATACGGGTCGCTGCCGGCTATAAATATCGCAACAAACAACGGCCACCCTAGGATGGTAATATTGCCGTCAACCGCAAAGCCGGCAACGGCGACCAGATCGCGTGAATAGCGATTAAGTTTAAAAGTTCTGAAGTTTAGTCGCTGGCCTGTTCTGATCGGCTCGCTGGAAATAAACAGCGGCACTAGAGCTATGGCAAAGAACACTACCGCAATAAAAAACGTATAGCGCACATCAAATAAAACAGCTACTATCCCGCCGACAAGTGGGCCAAGTGCTGCGCCTATCCGCTCCATAATTTCCATTACGCCAAGCTGTCTGCCGCTTAATGTGCGGTGTTTAACCTTGGAGAAGTCAACGTGATAAGCAATAAAGAAAAGGCTCGATGCTGCCCCTGAAGTTAACGACAGTACCGGAATCGGCCATCGCAGGCTCGGCAACGTCATCAACATCGCCAGTGATACTATCTGCACTACATAACTAAGAGCCATGATATGTTTTGGGCCATAGCGGGCTACTAAAAAGGCAGCCACAAAATCCATCACAACGCGGAAAAGATTAAATAAAGCCAGAAACAAAAAAACCGCCGACAGGCTATAACCCAGCTGATACAGATACACCGGAATAAAAATACCGACCAGACTAAGGCCGAGGCGTCTTAGCATCATGCTGACATAAAGCTCGCTTACCTGGTCAAAATCCATAGCTCGCCAGGGATAGCGCCTATACCATAGCCGAGAGAGTATTTTTTTAAGCATATTTGTTTTTTGCCTTACTTAAAGTGTATCACAGACAAAAAGTTATGTTGGTTTTGATATATTGTTTATGCCGTTTTAGACTTTTGCACTTTAACCTTATACTGGAGTTATGCATATTTTCTTTAGCGGCATCGGCGGTACTGCAATCGGCCCTTTGGCGCTCATAGCCAAGCAGGCCGGATTTACAGTTTCCGGTTCTGACAAACAAAATTCGCAATACATAGACTACCTTAGAAAAAAAGGCATCACAGATATACATATAGGTCAAAGCAGCGACCAAATTGCCAAGGTACATAATGCCGTGCCGATAGATTGGTTTGTTTATTCTTCGGCAGTAACCATTGAAGACCCCAATGCCCCGGAGTTAATGTTCTGCCGTGAACAAAACATCAAGACAAGCAAGCGGGATGAGCTTATTAATCTGATTCTACAAGAGAAAAAGTTAAAACTTATAGCGGTTGCCGGGACTCATGGCAAAACAACAACCACTGCTATGCTGATATGGCTGTTTAAGTCGCTTGATTTGCCGATAAGCTATTCTGTCGGCGCCAAAATAAGTTTTGGTGATATGGGACAGTACCAGGAAAACAGTGACTACTTTGTTTACGAGTGTGATGAGTTTGACCGTAATTTCTTAGCATTTGAGCCCCATATCAGTACAATTACCGGGGTCAGTTGGGATCATCATGAAATATTCCCGACGCGTGAAGATTACCAGGATGCTTTTAAGGATTTTATCTCGCAGTCCCGCCATACTTATCTTTGGCGTAATGATGCTGATTATTTACAGATTGATAGCGCACCGGGAATCGAAGTACTTGATCCTGCCCGAGCTCATGAAATAGAGCTGAAAGGCTTATACAACCGCCTTGATGCCTGGCTAGCGGTTGTAGCAGTCCACCGTGCAACCAAAGCCCCTCTTCAAGATTTGATAAAGCAAATGAACGGCTTTCCGGGCCTACAACGTCGCATGGAAGAAGTGGCACCTAATTTATACACTGATTATGCCCATACACCGGAAAAAGTTCGTGGCGGACTTAGCGTGGCGCTTGAAATAGCCGAAGATAATAACCAAAACGTGGTAGTCGTTTACGAGCCGCTTACCAATAGACGTCAGCACTATATGATCGATGATTACAAAGACTGTTTTGACGGTGCTAAAAAAGTTTATTGGCTGCCAAGTTACTTGGCTCGCGAAGACCCTAATCAGCGCATCATTTCTCCTGAAGAACTCATATCCCACCTTGACGATCCGTCGATAGCCGAAGTAAAGGAACGCGACCATGAATTAAAGAAAACTTTGCAAAAACACCTCGCCGACGGTGACCTGGTTGTGGCTATGGCTGGCGGTGGAGGCG
This sequence comes from uncultured Candidatus Saccharibacteria bacterium, assembly GCA_964537935.1. Lineage (GTDB taxonomy): Bacteria > Patescibacteriota > Saccharimonadia > Saccharimonadales > CAZICT01 > CAZICT01. Next base: position 23,163 of record CAZICT010000002.1, read on the forward strand.
ATTCACTAGACGAATGGCTCCGTAAGGAATTTGCACCACAAACATGAAAATCATCTCGTGATAAATAGTACCGGGGCGGAAACCTGGCAGAACACATGGCTTTTTTGTCCGCTTTGACTTAATGGAATGTCTTTGCCACACTAATTAGTAACACTTTTTAAGGAGAATTAATGTTATTTGCCCAATTTAGTGCGTTTCAAGACGAGATTGTAAAGTGGTTCGGTGTCAGCGGCTGGAAAGTGCTGATCATCGTGCTGGTTATTTATATAGGACGAAAGTTCGGCAACATGATAATCACCCGAGCCGTTCGTCGCACCATAAAGTCACAGCGTCATGTAAGCAAACAGGAAGAAAAACAACGAGAAGATACGATTATCGGTATCAGCACGGTTTTCTTCAGGATTTTATTGTGGGTTGTCGGTGGTATGACCATTCTCTCGACACTCGGCTTTGAGATCGGACCCTTACTTGCCAGTGCCAGTGTCGTCGGTGTTGCACTCGGTTTTGGCGCCCAGAGTCTGATAAAAGATTTTGTCGCCGGCTTGTTTATTATCATCGAAAATCAATACCGCGTCGGTGACGTCGTAAGCCTTGATGGCACAGCTGGCCTAGTAGAGAGAATCAGCATCCGCGAGACGGTGTTGCGCGACCTAGATGGCAATGTCCATCACGTACCAAACGGCAGTATCACCATTGCGACTAACATGACCTTTGAACATGCCAACGTCAATCTGGACGTAAGAGTAAGTTACGGTACAGACATTGACACATTAATAGAGGTCATCAACAAAGTCGGAGTTGAATTAGCGGCCGATCCAGAGTGGTCAGACCTGATTGTCGAACCGCCGGCTTTCCTTAGGGTAGACGATCTTGGAGAAACCGCCGTTATTGCTAAAATTGTCGGCAAGACAAAGCCGTTGCAGCAATGGGGAGTGACAGGTGAGCTCCGCAAACGTCTTAAGAAAGCCTTTGAAAAATCAGGAATTGAAATTCCTTACCCTCAACTGGTGATACATCGATCGCCAGATACAGAAAAAAACAAATAAGTTAAAATTATAGACCTAAGTGTTGATCTGTAAGCTCATCCTCAGAGAAGTCAGAGACATCATTTAATTCATTTAGGCTTTTGTCTATTTCATTTACCGCTTCGTCAATTGCTACCGCCGGATTTACATGTTGATCTTGCTGTTTTGTCTCGGTTTTAGAAGTATCTTCATTGCCATTCGTAGCTGCCATATAAGCAAACACTGTAATTCCGGCAAGTACAAGCGCCACTATAACGGCAGCGACAATCGCAACCACAGGGGTGTTCTTTTTAGGCTTTGACGTTGTTATCGGTGCCGCAGCTGGTGCAGCCGCTGCTTCAGGTGCTTTTTCATCAGTCTGCTCACTGCCTTCTGGTACCGTTTCGGTCTCAACTTCAGCAGCCGAAACTTCAGTCTCAGTAGTATCTGTGGCGGCTTTAACTTCGCCGCTATCCGGTGTTTGTTCGGGAGTGTCTTCGGTTTGAGTAGGTGCAGGCGTCTCATCGGCTACATTGGCTTCTGTTGGAACTTGTTCCGGCATTACTTGATCAGCCAGAGCGTCAACCGGTTCACCCGCCTGTGTCCCTTCGGGATTTTGCTCTTCGGTTGCAGCCGGAACATCAGCTTGCGGGCTCGCAGGTGGGGCGGGGTCTACAGGAACCTCCGGCGTAGATTGAGCAGGCGCTTCAACTGGTTGTTCATCTTTCACGGATGGCTGGACCTCAGTAGCCGGCTGTTGATTGCCCCCTGCTACTGGCTGAGTGGTAGGACCTTGGGCCTGTGTGTCAGTGTTTTCTTCATTTGGGTTCATGGTTGTTTCCTTCCGTTTATAGTGAACCTATAAATTATTTTTAATATCAATTAATGTTTGCTTGACTGTGCCAGTAAGATATTCACGAATTTCTTGTGCAGACTGCGATGCGCTTTGACGGCTTTGTCGAGCGGTCAGTAGGGTCGCTTTAAAGCCGCTAGGATCAGTCGCGCAATCCATGCCTACCAAATCTGCTATTGCCTGCTTGTAGTCGCCGAGCACGGAATTAAAATTGTCCAACTTACTTTTAAGCTCGTTAATTATATCGTCAAGCTGCTGAGTGTCTATTCCAGAAATACTTAGACCCTCCTTAGCATTGGTCAACCGGTTAATAATAGCCTCGTACATCTGTGAGCGGCTCATCTCAATACCGGCTAGACGACCGCTTATAGAACTGAGGCTGGCCTGCGCCGTACTGCAACGCGCACGAATACGCGCCTCTTCAGCATTTGATAATCTGGTTTGGAGTAAGGACTTACGCTCATCTATCCGTTCGTTGCGCTTTTGACGATTGGCTTCAACCGATTCTTCCCTGCTTTTGACTGTCTCTTCAGTGCTCTCATCTATCCGCTCAGTGGTTTGTTCTAATTGGGTTGAATCATTATCTGGCGGAAGACTCTGGGCAAGCACCGGGCCACCAACCAATACTACAACCGCCACTACGGCAATCGATAATATTCTTTTGGCACGGTAAATCATGGAATACTCCTTAAGGTTTATTTTACCACAAGGGTTTTAGTCGCAAACGCAACTTAATTAAACTCTGTCAAAGTTTTAGGCATTAACCTAACCCTTAGAAGCAATCGCGTCTATCTCAGCGGCCAGTTCGTGATCTTTTAGAGTAATTCCGCCCTCGCTATGAGTGGTAAGGCTGACTACAACCCTTCCCCACGATAAAGTTATATCAGGATGATGGTTGGCCGCTTCAGCCTTTTGGCCTACTTTGTTAACAAACTCAAGCGCCAAAGCAAAATCCGGAAAAACATATTCTTTGGTTAGGTGATTATCCTTCTCTTCCCACATAACAGTAGTGTATCGTATTCAGTCAATGCAACTGGGTAATATGTTACAATCTGCCGGAAATGCCTCGTGAAGCAACTGAAAATGAAAGGGCGAACTTGCAGCAGAGACTGGTATACCGTATGGCGCTTGGAGGTGCTGCCATATCAACTACGGTCGCCATTGGCGCTGAGTACTTAATGCAATCTATAGAAGATTTGATGGGTAATGTAGAAGAAATTAATACTCAAGCTGTGCTATCGAGTGATGTCGCACAAGCTCCCATAGAAACGTTGGCTTTCATGTCATCGGTCAGTAAGCTGTCAACGTTTGGCTTTATTGCGCTTTATGCCGCCCGGCACTGGCGGTCGCGAAACCTTCGAACGCCAGAGAATATATACTAGTATTATGTTCTATCTTGTTGCTCATATGATTACGCCAATGACTGCAGACGAAAAAGCGCCACCACTTCCTTTGCATATGACCTTAGTTCACTGGTTTGAAACCAACATCCCACAAACTCAACTTCAAAAGGCAGTAGCGTCATCTATAGAAACAAAAGCTCCCGTTACCGTACAGATCGGGCCTGAGGCACTTTTTGGCCTTTCTAAGGATATTAGAGTTAATCGCGTTAATCGCAATAACTCGATTATGCATCTCCATGAAACGCTCCTAGATGCATTAAAGAAACATCATGTTCGGCACACCAATCCTCAATGGACACGAGCCGGCTGGAATCCTCATGTCACACATCAACCTACCGGTCGACTGTATGAAGGCGACTCATTCACGGTCGACTCGGTTAGCTTAATTTGTTCTAATGATTACATCGCCGGTAAGCGCTTGCTCCTTGCTACTTACCCTTTAAATAGCAAATAGCCGAAATGTTAGTAGTAGTACCAATTCTCAACGCTATTGGTATCTGTAACATCAACTATCTTTACCGGGTCACCACCGTCAGTGCTCATAGCATAATCAGCCGTTTCTTCTCCGGTAAGTACTCTATAAACAACCGTGGTGTTGTTAAGCCACCGAACCGGTGATTTTAAGCCACTGTCGGTTCGTATTACCTGGTCTTCTTTAGACTCTATGTCATAAGCCAGTAACACGCCCTTGCCGTCCCGATTATCCACCCAAAGACCCTTATTACCTCTGGGATTCATGGCATAAGTTTTTGATACAAGAGAACCCGGCTTGTTGATTTTTCCCGGCGCACTCGAATCATCGAGTCGATATTCATACCATTCCTGTTGCAATGCCAGGGTGAGCTTGTCGTAACTTAAGCGAAACATATTCCACACTTCTTTCTTCATAATTGTGCGTCGATCACTTCCGTCAGCATTGACTCTGAATAATCCAACCTCTTCTTTAGGCGTATAGGCCGCGGCGGGCGCGTATATAACTTTGTTATCCGCCACTGTCACATCGTTAAAGTGATTGCTAGCTGCTAGCTCGACTACGGCTTCATTTGATACGTCGTAGCTCATTAAACGATGACGCTTTGGGTTGACCGCGCTGGCCCCATCAACAACCTGTACATAAATAAGTTTATTTTCAATCCAGCCAATTACCTGAACCCTTTCTGAGCGACTTATGACCTTATTGCTGTTGTCACTCAGATCAATCACGGTGAGAGCGCTAAGCAAAAAACCGTCTTCATTGCGCCTATTATCTCTGGTTGAAACAAAAGCCACATATTCTTCAGTCGGGTGAGGATTAATGGTTATATCTTCGCGCTCACTGCCTGTTCCCGGTAATACCAAGGCTTCGTTTTTGCCGTCAATGTCTATCTTATACAGATCAAATGTACCGGAGCGTTTTGAGACAAAAACATGTTTACGCCCGGCCACCATCTTTAGCTGACGTTCAGATTGGTCATCAAGATTAATCGTAAAACTCTCCTTCCGGTAGCCCTCGGCGGTTATAACTACCTCTGCGGTCTGTTCATAAGATTCGTCAATCGTCAGAATTATCTTTCCTTTCTCATCGGCAACGGCGCTGAATTCGTCGCTTTCCGCTTCTGCTTCAGCCACCGGATTTCCTGAAAGATAATCAGTTAATACAAAGGTGTACTGGCTGCCTGTCGGCACAAGTTCGTAGTCACCGAGCGGATTACTGCCCCACCCAATCGTTATCTTGCTAATGACCGGTGCAAATGCCCGTCTATGGATTTTTAACTCTGAGCTTCCAAGGCGAAGATGATCAAGCTTTACAATCCCATCCTGATTAGTAACTGATTCAACTCCAGCCAAACTGACTTTCACGTTTTTTAAAGGCTGTTGGGAGCTTTTATCAATTACCCTCAGAGAAGCAGAACTTCGCACACCCACATTATTTAAAACAAAATATCTGCTTGCTGGGACCGTAGCTGCACCCGCCAGACCTACAAAAAGTAAAGCCAGCAGCCCTATCCGCACTGATTTTTTACGGAAGAAATTGCCTAGCTTGGATCTCAATGAACGCTTCTGGGCCGGCTGAAAAGCGGCAGCTAATTTCTCGTCTTCGGCAGCGAGTAGTTCGTCGCTTTCCTTTTCGACAATATCCTCAACTGCTTTTTCTGTCTTTGGATCTTTTATAATCTCCTCTGTTTTGGTATGTTCGACTTCCGGCTCGGTATCATCTTCGGGCTGCTCATCCTCAGTTGTGGCTTCGGTTTCTTCAGGAGCTTCCTCTTCCTCTGTTACTCCTTTGGTTTCATTAAGCAATTGTTTGTTTAGTTCTTTGATTGTTTCGTCAAGATTATCGTCCGGCTCTTCAGGTGATTCTTCCGCCTGTTCTTCAGACTCTTCTGTCTCTTCTGTCTCAACCGGCTCATCCGCCGTCAGATCATCGGACGCTTCAGTCAATTCCTCATCTTCATCAGTATCTGCCTCTTCTTCTGATACTGCCTCGGATTCAGTATCAATGTCTTCAGCTTCCTCATCTTCATCAGACATCACTTCAACCGTAACTTTTTCTGGAGGAGTTGCAACCGTTTCTTCCTCATTAGGCTCTGTTTCGGCTTCATCTTTTGATTTATCGTCTTGGTCAGATTTATCTTCTAGATCGGTGTGGTGAATAATTTTGATGCTTTTTCTCTGGGAGGGCAATATCGGTGCGCTTGACGCCTCTTCTTCATCAGTTTGTTTGGTAGTTTTCTTTGAGACAGACCTCTTCGCAGGGCGGTCCGGTTCAAGCATTTCATGGACGCGTTTTTCCAGTTCTTCCTGATTTTCACCAGCAACAATATCTGGTTTTCGTTCTTCGTCGTTTTTCTTCTTTTTCATAACAAATAAGCGTTACCGTTAAGTGTAGCAGATTTACAGACTTATTCCAGATATCAGCGATGCTTGCGATGCTTTTTCTTTTTGACTGTTTTCTTTGGTTTGGTTTTGGTTGGCTTTTTGGCTTTTGTAGATTTAGATTTAACAGCAGCTTCTTTTACAGACACTGGCGTATCTTCTAGTTCTTCCATGTCAGGCAGTATCCTGACTTTACCGCGCCTTCGGATAAAATGCGCAAACGACAGAATAACTACAGCCGCCATTAATGCAAGCAGCAGGCTGAGCCCGCCGCTTGGTGAGGCAGTGGTGGCTTCAAGTCGCCCCTCAATCCCGGCCAAATCGTTCTGAGTGGATGGCACGATTATTTCAGCGTTTCGTTGTTCTTGCAGCGCTTCTTGCGTATTTACGCTACCTTGCAGATTTCCCTGTTGTTGCAGTGGACTTGCCGAATTATTCTGCGGATTACCGGTTGGTGGCTGGAAATCTTCGGCATTGCTTGCACCCGGATTTGTTATTTGTGCGAAGTTGTGTGTCATGATTGCTGTTATTAGTATGTCTTTTTACGTGCTTGATTTCAACTTTAGCGCTATGAGCCAAGAGGTTTAGTACACTTAAATATATGAAAGCAAAGCTGACAGACGCCCAAAAACATCTAGCCAGAAACGACCCTGTTATAGCAAAGCTAATTAAAAAATATGGTGACTGTACACTTACGCCCCACACTAACTATTACGCTGAGTTGGTGGACTCCATTATCAGCCAACAGCTGTCAGTCAAAGCCGCTGCGACAATTCTTAAGCGTTTCTTGGCTCTGTACGGTGATTCTCTGCCGACACCGGAACAGATTCTGGCCACCGATACTGAAGCCATGCGAAGCGTCGGATGCAGTTATCAAAAAGCGGCCTACATTAAGGACTTGGCGCAGCATATCGTCGATGGACGGCTTGACCTCGAACATATCGCAACCCTGCCAAATGAAGATGTAATCCGGCAATTGATTGCCGTCAAAGGCATTGGTGAATGGTCAGCCCATATGTTCATGATCTTCAGCCTAGGGCGGCTGGACGTCTTACCGACTGGTGATCTCGGGGTACGAAAAGCTATGATGCAAGAATACAGTTTATCTGAATTACCTAAGCCCGCTGATATGCACGCTATCGCACTAAAAAACCGCTGGCACCCTTATCAATCGGTCGCCAGCTGGTATCTTTGGCGTTGTTTAGAAAATAAGTAATTAATGAACGTCTATGACAATGACTGATTTGTCGTCATATAACCTGTAGTAATCTTCCGGTCCTTCAGGGGGTTCTTGAGCACAAAGAGAAATAAGGCCTTTTGCCACGTCTTTGGCTTTAGGCAAACGGGCTATAGCATTAAAATCCTCATATAGGGCTATCTGCCGAGCGCCGCTGCCGTCTATCCCGTCGCTGCCAAGTATAAATCTGTCGCCAGGCTTTATCGGTATGGTAGCATTCTGTTCTAAGCTAAACATCTCCGGCGGACTGGCGTCGATTGCGTTCCAGATCCAATCACCCACCCCTTCAGCCTTTACTAAGTCTTCAACGAAGTCTTCTTTCACTTGCCGTAAAAAAGTGTCACCTATATGAGCATAGGTTAAGGTATGGTCATGGGTATCAATTTGTACCACTGTCGCTGTGGTAGCAGCACGTTTCTCAACCTTTCCCTTTCGGTGCATATCATACAGTTTATTTTGAACATCGAATAGCGACTTACCAAGTAACATATGTCGCCCAACGCTCCGCACCAAACAGTCACGTGCGATAGTTGCCGCTTGTTCACCAGCTTGTGTGGTAACTCCGTCAAACACGCCAAATAAGCCAAACTCGCTCACTATAAGCAGCCTGTCTTGACCCCTGCCGGGCATCAGCTTCTGTCCTGAGGCAAACTCTAATTTTAACGGTCTATTCATAGGAACACTATTTTACTATGATTGTCACAAATGTTTAGCGTTCTATATCTTTGATCTCAATGCTGAGTTCGTTGAGTAATGTTTGGTCGACCTGGCTTGGCGAGCTCATCATTACATCAACACCAGAACCGTTCTTCGGAAAAGCCACAACTTCCCGGATGTTTTCTTCACCGATTAATACCATGAACATACGATCCAGACCAAAAGCACAACCGGCGTGCGGCGGTGCGCCATACTTAAAGGCGTTCAGCATTGCACCGAATTTATTCTCAACGTACTGCTTGTCGTAGCCGAGTATGTCGAAAACCCGGTACATGACGTCCGGGTTGTGGTTACGAACCGCCCCAGAACAGACTTCATAACCGTTCATAACCATGTCGTATTGATCGGCTACGATGCTCAACTTATCATCAGATTCAAGCGCTTCTAGACCACCCTTCGGCATCGAAAACGGGTTATGTCCGAAATCGATCTGGCCGGTTTTCTCATCCGGTTCGTAAAATGGAAAGTCGACAATCCAGGCTAGAGCTATAACATCAGGATCTTTTAATCCAAGATTGTCACCCAGACGGCTGCGCAAGCTACCGAGTATTTTATTGACCTTTGATCTATTATCGGAACCGAACAAAATGGTATCACCATCCTTAGCGCCAGTCTTTTCAACGATTGTTTCCAGCTCATTTTCACTAAAGAATTTGGTTATTGATGATGTTGCTTTTCCATTCTCAACGATCATGTACGGCAACCCGCCGGCGCCTTCACTTTTAGCGAAATCTGTTAGTTTATCAATTTCAGAGCGACTAAATTGCTTGCTTACCGCGATCGCCTTAACGGCACCACCGGCATTAATGGCGTTTGTAAACACTCCAAAACCACAGTCCTTAAGCCCTTCAGTCAAATCTACAAGCTCCATGCCAAACCGTAAATCCGGCTTGTCGGTACCGAAGCGCTCCATTGCTTCAATATATGGAATGCGTGGTATCTCATCGTTTAACAACGTCTTGCCGGCAAACTCTTTGACCAACTTGACTACTAAAGGATCCATCTCACTCCGCACTACTTCGCCATCACTGACAAACGACATCTCAAGATCCAACTGATAAAAATCACCGTATAAACGGTCCGCCCTGGGATCCTCGTCGCGGAAACAAGTTGCTATCTGATAATAACGCGGCACTCCCCCTACCATCAGCAGCTGCTTGAACTGCTGAGGAGCTTGCGGTAAGGCGTAGAATTGACCGGGATGAACGCGTGACGGTACCAAGAAATCTCGAGCACCTTCCGGACTGGAGTTTGCCAAAATCGGCGTCGCTACCTCAGTAAAGTCCTTATCGTCCATATAGTTACGGATTATCCGATAGTATTCAGCGCGACGCTTTAGGGTTTCCTGCATCTTTGGGCGGCGCAAATCCAGGTAACGGTAACGTAAACGGTTGTCTTCACTAATATTCTGGTTGGTGTTGACTAAAATCGGGAGCGGTTCTGATCTGTTAAGAATGGTAAGCTCCGTTACAACAACCTCAATGTTTCCGGTCTCAATGTTAGGGTTCCTTAAATCCTCTTCACGCTTTTCTACTTTGCCGGTGGCTTCTATAACGAATTCATCACGAAGCTCGCCGGCAGTTTTAAACGCCTCACTGGCTTCCGGCCGAATAGTCAACTGTACTATGCCGGTGTGGTCGCGAAGGTCTATGAAGATCAGCCCCCCGTGGTCGCGCCGGGAATGTACCCAGCCTTGGACTGTAACCGTCTCACCGGATCGTCCGGTAGTTTCTTTACTCAATGTTCGCATAATGTCTCTCCGAAGTATTTAGTGTTGCACGCAAGCTAAACGGGACCCTAAGCGCTTGGTTTGCTTCTACCAAGTGCCGGTCCGTAAATTTCTATTAGTAACGCTCACTCTGTTCATCGAAGCTATTCTACCACTTCTACCTCTGGATTATCTACTGAAGGGTGGTTATGGTCGTCGCGCTCCTTACTAGCCTCACGTGCAGCCACTGCGCGCATATCATCATACTGATCAAACTCATCGATAATTTGCCGGCCAACAATCTCTTCTAAAATATCTTCCATTGTCACTACACCTACGAACTCTTCGAAGCTGTTAACGACAATAAACATATGTTGGTGCGTCTTGATAATTGCCGCCAGTGCGCTGTAAAGATCTTGATCCTGATGTACATAGGCTACCTTCTTGTTGACGAACTTAGCCACAGTGCCGCCAGTCTTACCGGTGACCAGATCGCGCAGTAGCGTCACGCCGACTATATTGTCCTGCTTGGATTCGAATACCAGAAATCTCGAAAAACCGCTATCGTGCAATTCGCTCATCAATACAGGTCCGATAGTATCGTCAACCGAAACCATCTTCACTACCCGCCTTGGCGTCATTATCTGACTAACCTGCTTTTCGCCAAATGTGAGCGCATGTCGGGCTATATCAAGCTCACCTCTCGTTATTCGGTTATCAGCCTGCACTTCTTGACGCTCAAGTAGTCCAATCAAATCTTCCTTTTCGTATAGTCCGGTATGAACCCGGATTGGCCGATGTTTGCGGATAAAGCGATTAATCCGGTCAATTAGCGGATGAATGTATTGCAATATCCAGGCAAAAACCGGTGCTGCACTTGTAGCCAGCCATTGTCCGACTTTGGTTGCGTTTTGGGCTGGTAGCCAAAGGAATCCCAGCCACAGCACAAAAGCTACGGCCATGACAGCGAACCAGGTGGCCGTCGAACGGGCAACATAAACAAAGAACAACGCTGCAATGATTGAAACCATAGCCCAAAGAAGCGCCCGCAAACTCGTTCCATAAGCCGCGGCTTTGTATAAACCGCGAGCCAACGAATCACCGGCGCGAGCACGGCGTTTCAACTCTTTGGCTGGCACATTATAATATGTTCTCTGCAAGCTGATAGCCAGAAGCATGCATCCACCCAGCAATAACCCGATAAAAAGTTCCATGACTTAATGGTACAATACAGGAGCAAATTGAGGGAGCAATAAAAAATATGAGCAATCGTTTCTTACTAGTAATCCTGGCTTGTATCGTAGTATTCGCTGGGTTGTTATTCTTTACCAAAGACAGTGCTGACGCACCGGTAGACGAATCGGTCACCACAACTAATCACGTACTCGGCAATGAAGATGCGGCAGTTACGTTAACCGAGTACGGTGATTTTCAATGTCCGGCATGTGGTGGTTATTACTCAATCCTAAAAGAAGTAAAGGATAAATACGGCGATCAGCTGAACTTTCAATTCCGGCACTTCCCGCTTATCGCCATTCACCCTAACGCTATGGCCGCCCATCGTGCCGCCGAAGCCGCCGGTAAACAAGGTAAGTTCTTTGACATGCATGATTTGCTGTATGAGCGCCAAGCTGAATGGTCAAATAGCACGAGCGTAAGCGGAGTATTCGAACGTTACGCCGAAGAACTTGAACTTGATATGGATCAGTACAGGCAAGATGTAGCTAGCGCCGAGACCAACGCCATCATACAAGCCGATTTGGCAGCCGGTAAGGATATGAACGTCAGCTCCACGCCTAGTTTTCTGATAAACGGAGAGTTTGTACAGAATAATCCTCGTGATGTTGAGGGCTTTTCCGAACTCATTGACGCCGCACTAGCTGAAACTGAAGGCAATGCGGAAGACAGCCAAGAATAACTAATACCTGCCTAGTCGTACAATAAAACTACCGTCATAAAAAGACGGTAGTTTTATTTTGCAGTAAAGCCTAATAATTAATGTATTGCTGCCATTTTGGCCGACGGATTTTAACTTCCACTTTAGCTCCCCTTGTAGAAATTATTTTTATTTTTATTGCCATGACTGGCTGACCTCCTATGGGCACATGAAGCCTCAACTCCACATACACTTGTTTCTTTTTATTGTTTTTGTGTTCCAGCAGCCATCGCTACGTTTGGAAGTAATGTTATATTCGCACAACGCGCTCGTGCTTGTCAACAGATTTACTGACTTTATTAAGAGGTTTGTCATATGATGATGCCGCCGTTACAATTACAGTTATGCTTTATTATCAGCAGCGTATTGAGGAAGTGCTCATTAACCTCAATACAACGGAGCACGGGCTCACAAACCAACAAGTAAAAGCCAACCTAAAACGCTTTGGACCTAACACTATTAAAGTCAAGTCCGAACCGCTTTGGCGAAAAATTATCGAACCGTTCGTCAACGTCTTCATGGCTGTTCTGTTTGTGGCGGCATTTATCAGTCTGGCCAAAAAAGAGCCATTAGACGCTACGATTATTTTTGTCATCATAAGTGTTAGCGCGCTTATATATTATGTGCAAAGATTCTCGACCGAACGTATTTTAAGGGCATTGCAGCGACGGGAACGTCAAGCTGTTGAGGTAATAAGAGACGGCAAATCAGTTGAAATATCCTCTGAAAAGATAGTGCCTGGCGATATATTGGTCCTCCACGAAGGCGAAAAATTACCAGCTGATGCGCGACTAATTCATGTCGATGGCCTGCGCTGTGACGAATCTCTTTTAACCGGCGAATCATTGCCAATCAGCAAACAGGTGCAACCGCTAAAAAAAACTAGCGAAGTCTATGAGCAAAGCAATATGGTCTTTCAGGGATCATTTGTAGTCTCCGGTGAAGCTAGGGCGGTAGTCACTGCAACCGGAAATAACACGCAGTTTGGGCGGCTGGCAGTTTTATCCGGAGAGCCAAACACCAGCAGTCCGGTACAAAAAAAGATCGATAAGCTGATAAGTAAGATTGTTATCGCTATTTTTCTGGTTTCGCTTTTGGCCTTTGGATTGGCATTGTATCGGGGCATGGAGATTGCCGAAGCTGTCCGGTTTGTATTAGCCCTGGCAGTATCTGCGGTGCCAGAGGGTCTACCGGTTGCGATATCTGTAATCCTAGTGCTTGGCATGCGCCGGATGGCCAAGCATAAAGCACTGGTAAGGAGCATGCAAGCGATTGAAAATACCGGGGTCATCACTACTATCGCTACTGATAAAACCGGTACCTTAACCAAAAACCTTCTTACCGTCCAACGAACCTGGCAATTGGATAAAAAAGTCGATGAGGCATCATTTGCCCGCCATATCCTGTTAGCGACAAATCACAATAACAACAAATCACATGATCCGCTTGATACGGCGATGCAGGCCTTTGCCAGCAAACATAAGGCCACTCTTCCCCGGGACTTTACCCAGGTAGCCAATATGCCTTTCGATCACAGCTTTGCAATGAGCGGAAATGTCTGGTCTACAAAATCCGGCCATTTGGCGGTGATAAAGGGCGCTCCTGAGCATGTATTAGCCCGATCAAAATTAAATAAAAAGTCTCTGGAGGAAGCCCATCATATGTTGTACTCATTGACCGGCCAGGGATTTCGGGTTATTGCTGTTGCGCATGCTGAACTTTCAGGAGCAATAAAAAATTTGAGTGAACTACCGAAGAAAAATTTGGTTTTTGATGGTTTTATCGCTGTCGCCGACGAACTCCGAAGGACCTCAAAGTCGGCTGTGGCTGCCGCCCAGGCCGCCGGCGTAACTGTGCGGATGATTACCGGTGATCACTTCGAAACCGCCTTTGCCATTGGAAAACAGCTTGGCATGGTAGAGCATCGCAATCAGGTGTTTGATAGCCGCAAATTGGCAGAATTATCTGACAAGGAGTTGTCACGAATTATCAAAGATGTCCGGGTTTTTGCGCGCGTTATCCCTGAACACAAACACCGGATTTTGTCTCTGTTAAAAAAGCATGACGTTACGGCTATGACCGGTGATGGCGTCAACGACGTGCCCGCTCTCACGAATGCTCATATCGGTATTGCCATGGGCGCCGGTACGCAAATTGCCAAGGAAGCCGGTGACATAATTTTGCTTGATAATGACTTTAAGAGCATCGTAACGGCAATTCGTGAAGGCCGGATTATCTTTAATAATATCCGTCGAATGCTGTTTTATCTGCTGGCTACAAGTTCAGGCGAGGTACTTACAATGCTAGGAGCTCTAATCATTGGATTGCCGCTGCCGATTGTAGCCGTTCAGATCTTATGGATTAACCTAGTCACAGACACAATTATGGTTATACCCTTAGGCCTAGAGCCTGGTGAAAAACATATAATGAAACGTAAGCCGCGACGCCCCGAACAACCGATTCTCGATCCGTTTATCATATCCAGAATGTTATTGATTGCTTTAACTATGGCCATAACCACCTTGATAGTATTCAATTACTTCCGCAGTTTTTCTTCCATCGAATACGCGCGCTCAATTGCCTTCAGCATACTCGTAGTGATGCAGTGGGCAAACGCCTTTAATGCAAGGAGTGAAGTGGATTCGGTCTTTACACGCTTAAGGGTTATGAATAGTAAGTTCTACGTCGGTCTCGCCATAGCCGTTACTGTCCAGATGCTCGCCATGTTCGGGCCGCTACGAAACACTCTACATGTTGTGCCGGTTAGTGGTATGGACGTTGTAACTACCGGTATTATCGGAACTGCGGCAGTTCTAGCTGTCAGTGAAATACATAAGCTTGTCGGTCGTATGCTCAAGTCACACCGTCAACTTAAATATAGATGAGTTCGTTATTGATAATTAGATGCTGTAAAATGATCAAATAGATAGGTAGTTGAAAATAAATATGCATAATATTTTTCCTGAGCTCAGTATTGTCATAGCCATAGGCGCAGGAATCGCCTTGCTTATGCACGTTCTTAGGCAGCCGCTGATAGTAGGGCATATTCTCACCGGCGTTGTCGTTGGTCCGGCGGTATTCAATATAATTCAGGAAGAATCCGCCTACTCTACTCTTAGCAACTTAGGGATCGCCCTGCTGCTGTTCATTATTGGACTTGATGTAAGCCTTAGGGTCTTTTCACGGCTTCGGCATAGTATCTTTATTTCTACCGCAATGCAGGTTGTCGGTATATCCGGTCTTGGATTTTTTACTTCGCGGCTGCTTGATTTTGGCAGGATGGAATCGGCCATATTGGGGCTTGGCTTGGCACTCAGCAGTACCGTAATTATCGTAAAACTACTTAACGACAAGCGCGAAATTACACGTTTGTATGCCCAGATAACCATTGGTGTGCTACTACTGCAGGATGTTGTCGCTACCGCCGGCAAGATCGGTCTGGCTGCCCGCAGTGAAGGTGACAGTTTGGCTGAGATATTAATTTTGTTGGGCCGAGGAATCGGTGTGACGCTTTTGTTGTATATAGCCAGCCGCCATATAATTCCCCGTTTGACACGCTCTATCGAGAGCTCCAAGGAGCTTCTTCTGCTTTTCGCCCTTGGCTGGGGGCTTGGCATAGCTACCCTCTTTGAACGAACTGGATTTTCAATAGAAATCGGTGCTTTATTTGCCGGTGTTAGTCTTGCCAGCTTACCATACAGCCGCGAGATGGCGGCTCGTTTAAAGCCACTCAGAGATTTCTTTCTGATAATATTCTTTATAACTTTAGGTCAATCTTTGACTGCGGCCAACGCTCGGCAAGTGCTCGGTCCGGCCATTATACTCAGTGGTATAGTTTTGCTGGTTAAACCGATTATCACCATGACAAGCCTAGGGCTGATGGGTTACACCAAACGCACAAGCTTCAAGTCGGCAATATCACTAAGTCAGGTCAGTGAGTTTTCGTTGGTATTTGCAGTTTCGGCGCTTCATACGCACCTGGCAAGTGAGCGTGTCGTATTTACCCTAACTCTTACCGCTTTGATTACATTCATTGTGTCTGCGTATCTGATTAAATATGATGACTGGCTGTACAAGCGCCTGGAGAAAAGACTCAGACTTTTTGAACGTCGGGTTACGAAACTGGAACAACGCGAAACCTTGCAGCAATACCCGGTAGTAATGTTCGGTTACAGGAAAGGTGGACGTGAGTTTATAAAAACCTTCAAGCGCCTTAAGAAGCGGTTTGTAGTCGTTGATTATGATCCGGAGGTTATCGAACTCTTAGAGCGTGAGGAACACAACTATATTTACGGAGACGCTACTGATGTGGAACTATTAGACGAACTAAACCTTGATAAAAGCCAATTAGTCGTTTCGGTTGCCACTGACCTACACACAAACATCTCTTTGCTAACTTATCTTGAAAAGATAAATCCTAACGTCGTGTTTATTTGTTCGGCTGATAATTATGAAGGCGCTGCCGAGCTTTATGGACTTGGAGCCAGCTATGTGATGATGCCGCACTACATCGGCAGTGAAAAAATCAGTTCGTTTATTCTACGAAGCGGCCTTAAGAAAACCGAATTCAAAAAATATCGTGAAAAACATCTTAATTATATCCGTGGCCATTTTGATATCGAAATGGCAGGCTGGACCAGCTAATACTTAGGGCTACAAAGGCTTATATAGCCCGTTTTTCATAATATAATCGATTACTGATAATTCGACTCCCGAAGCCTGACCGGTTTGCCTGATGCTGCGGCGAATGGCCGATGAGGATAATGAAGCCTGCGGCGCTTTGATTATGCTATAGCTTAGTCGCTCATTCTTGGCATTCTCAATGATTGATATTACTTCTTTAATCGCCGTTTCAGATTTTTTGCGCCTGCCGATAACAAACTTGCAAGCCGTTATTAGTTGGCTGACATTCGGCCACGACACCAAACGTGATAACACATCGTCACCAAACAGTAAGTATAATTCCGCCCCTTTAAAACGTTCCATCAAGTACGGTAATGTTTCCGAAACGGTATAGTTTGTTTGGTCAATCACGATGGTACCGAATGGGGGAATCTGCTCGGTAGCCAATCGAACCATCTCCTGTCGGTGCTCTAGCGCCTTGACCCCTTGCTTGAGTCGCGGTCTAGGCTCGACCATAAAGAAAACCTTTTTCAGCTTACATTGCTCGTATGCGGCTTTTGCAAATTCCAAATGCCCTTTATGAATCGGGTTGAACGATCCGGCATAAATACCAATTCGATTCATGACGTGCGCTTAGGAAGCGTCTGGCTGGCTTGAGTTTTATGAGTCTGTAGCTGCAATAATACTGCCCGCAAAAACAGCCATAGGCCCACGAGTTCAAGCCCTTCTTCGACCACTACCAACCCAAAGTTATATAAAATACTCGCTTTATCCACCTGAATGGCTGCGTACTCCACAACTAAAGCTCCGGATAAATAAACTGCCGTAGCTATAAGTAACCGTTTTCGAAACCCGGACGGGAACAGTCGCCGCACATACAAGCCGGCCGCCACCAAACCAATTACTATAAACGGCAGTACTAACAGCCAGGCATTTTGAGTGAAGGTTTGCTCTTCGCCGAATTGAGCTAATATGTGCAGACCCTGAAGCGCTAACTCGTGAAGCGCCGCCATCTCATCCAGGGAAATCATCAAACCGATAAATGCCAGCAGCTGCCAACCTTTAGTAATTTGTGGCGAAGATTCTCGATGAGCTGCCAGCCAAGCTATGGCAGCCGAAGCAAGAGCCAGCATTGATGCAAACCATGTAGGTATGCTTAGTTCGTTATCGAGACCGAACCTTGCCGCAACATCATTAACAAACAAATTTTGCGGGCCAACCATACGTGCTACTGCCTGCATTGAAATATGAAATATGATGAGCAGCCCAACAGCCAGCAGTAATCCGTTTAAAATTCGTGTGTAATCATGCTTTATCATTTAAATGTCTTGGGGAATTCCTTCACAGCATTTTGTGGGCATTTTGCAGGCTGGGCACACGAAGTGACCATGAACCGGCTCAATCGGATAATGGCCGCAGTGGTCGCAGAAAAATTCTATAGGTTTATCCTTGAGTGTTTCTTGGTATGCAGTTCGCTCTTCGTCTGTCATAGACCTATTTTACCCGGAACTTGCTTCAAATCCCTAGCCTGTTAAGCCAAGATTGTTTTGGCAAACACACTTTGCCAGTATGGGTAGAGGCCGGAGTCAAGTTCTATTTACGGTTATTTTACACTTAGGACAACTTATGGTCGAAGGCGTGAGGATAGCGTCAACTATCTCTTTGCAAAAAGGGCAAGTCACGCACGGCATGAGGTTCGGATTATCAGCCGCTATTCGATTGTGATCGATGTCGCACAGACCGTCACAGTCGGCTTTTTGGTGTTCATACTGCTCTTTGGTTAAATCCTGATTCATATCTTTAGCACTTTACGCTAATGCCGCAAACTTTGCATCGTGGAATTAGTTTATTGCGAGGCCGTTGATTTTGATGTCCCTTAGGACACTCGAAAGTCAAAGATCCGTACTGGTCCTCACCGGCCTCAGTCGATTGATTTCCGTAACCTGCCTCTTCAAGTTGTGAGGCTGCATCAAACCCTTCTCCAGGGGCACCGGCAGTAATACCGCAACCGCTGTATGATTTGCCTGTGGCGCGAGCTTTTTCGCCGGCTCTTGTCATTTCATCCATAGCCATAACATGGGCCACTATCCCTATGTCATAATCATCATGCTTCAAAGAATACGGCCGTGATAGGTGATTACGGAAACGCGCTTCCATAGCTGCCGCCAAATTATAGTCCTTCTTATTTCCGGTAAAACCGTTTGTCGTGGCCAAATAAGCGTTTAGTAAATCAGTTTGACTTCTGGCAAAATCATAGGTATTCCGTCGCTCACCGTTAAGCTGGCCAGCATGCCACTGACCACCGTATCGTACAGCAAGTTGACGATCATAAACTCCGGTTAATTCGTCTATCAAAAACTCCTGCTCTGTCTCATCCAGCTCGATATGCATACGTTGACCCAATAGCTCGCCGGGCTGTGCATCGTGCCCAAGGTGCCGATACAGCGCCTCAAGCGCCTGGCGATCGCTGCCATCAAGTGACTGGGAATACATCTTTAGCGTACCTCCAGGGGTCTTGGCTAAGACGCGCAGCATAGTCTGCTTCCGAGTTACGTTGTAGCCGCCGACATCTTTTGTCGCCGTCATAAGTTCAGACGGAAAATCAGACACAACAACCATAGTATTTGGTAAGCTACCCCGCATCATGTCCACCATTTCGTTATATTCTTGTTTTTCGGCTTTACGACGACGTAGCTCAAACGCCAAATCCTCAGGCATTTCTTCAGCTTCACGAACAGCCGTATCGAATATTTCGGCTAACTTGCCGCCATCGACGGCATAAAGTTCCTGGCCATCAAAGCTATATTCAAACGGTGTTCGCATGCTGCCTGGCAAAACTTCTGCCAGCCAGGTGACAGTGTCAAAGTAGCGGCGTTTCTCATAATCAAACGCATCTTCCTCTATTCGTAAACGTTCCGGTGACGCTTGCAAAATAAAAACCCTCACTTTCCGAGCGAGGGTTTAATTACAAAAATGTAACTCCGCTCCTGCTCGGGAGACTTACTTGTTGCTGTATCGGACTTTAACCGTTGCGGCACAGTGTGGGAGTTTCACCCACTTCCAGCTTTTTATTTGTTAAATGGTTGCCTAATTAGTAGTATAGCGCAAATTGCTCACGCTATATGTAGTATTTTTGTATTGTAGATTCGCAGTAAAAACCCTACTTGGCACGGAAGCTTGCCAGCGCCTCGTATAAAATACTGTAGTTTGGCTGGATGTTGCGATCAATGTATACGAAGAAATAAGTATGCTCGCCGCCTGAAACACCGCGTATAGAAGTAGTATTCACCGGACTGCCTACCGTACCGGTTCCAACAACATTGTCGACAACATTCTCAAGGTTACATATAAAATTAACTTCTTGCCACTTGGCTGGCGAAGGCCGCTTCTTAACCGCCTCACGAGTATTAAGCGTTCCGCCATCGGTAAACGTCGCACAGTTATCTGACACATTAGCGTAATTAATACCATTACCTTGAGCCTTTATAGGCAATAATCGGTTAAGTGGTTTATCAGACGGTATCGTATCGACGTAAAGTGTAAGCATTCTATTGTCGTGACCTTCTCTGGTGGCTTGCCAGGTAATACTGTTTTCATTCCGCGTATTACGTCGTTCAACCTCTTCCCAGTCACCAGGCAACTCAAATGTATACAACGGTTCATCAATCGTATAATGTAATACCGCTTCGCTTAATACCTGAGATACGACTCGTGCATCACCCTCCACCGTTGGTGAAACCCGCCGCTTTATATCTATATAAATAACTCCGCCTATAATTCCAAGAATAAAAGTAGACAGCACAATCACTAACAGCGCCTTGCGCGGCCGACGCTTTCGGGAAATCTTGTAGCCGTATTTGTAGGTGGAGGAGCTCATATGTAACCTCCAATGAGCGTAATTTTAGTGATTGTTTGTGTTTGATCATGGTATCATGCGCGCTCTTTTTTTATGACACCACGCCACACTCGCATTATAACGCGTTTACGTTAAAGTCAAGCAGTTTTTTTAAAATTCTAGTTGACAATGACTAATATATCGGTGTTTTCAGGAACGGTCTCGCCTTCCGGCAAGTCGCCTATTTCTCCGTCAACTGCTTTTGCTACTGCCTCTGCCTGCTCTTGGTTTTCGCCGCTTACATCTACCACGCGAATTTCACTGAGATCTGATTTCGCCATCCCGCCTTCGGTTGCGCTGATTTGGACATTAGCCAGTTTGGCAACGGCTTCACCTCTTTTGCCACCGGGGCCAATCACGGTAACGCGTGCGCTTTGGATTGAAACGGTGCTTACATTAATAAGCTTTTTTGTACTGGGACGATATAAAATAGCGAGGCTTGCATCAGTATAAATAAGTGTCACGTCACCATTCTCGGCCTGTGCAAAAAATTCCTGTCCGGCCAGTTGATCTTTGTCTTTAACGGTTGCTACGCTGGGCTCTTCGTCCGCCGGCAACGAATAAAGCTCGCCGACCTCGCGTACATAGCGGTCAACTTCTGCCTGTGCTGCCTGTTCGGCCGGTAAAGGATTGTTTTTTAAATCCTGATACTGTTTAAAGTAGTAGCCCCCGAAAATCGCCAGTCCAATAAGCGGTAACGCGTACAGCACTACAAATATTGCTTTTCTTGATTTACTAGCGCGGTAATCTTTTGCCATAACTTTCCAGTAATATACCGCTTAAGTATAAAACACGTCAACGGAAAAGCAATGCCAGCAGTACAATAGCCGCCAAGCCAAAACGGTAATAAGCGAATACATGAAGGCTGTGCTTAGCTAAAAACCGCAGCAAAAACCTAATTGCAAACAAACCGCTTATGAAAGCCGCGGCTATACCGGTTACGAAGATTCCTAATTCATCACTTGATCCTTGAAGACCGCCGTCAATAACTATTTTGGCAACAGCCCCGGAAATAATCGGCACCGCCAAAAGGAACGAAAAGCGAGTAGCGGCAACTCTGTCGAGCCCCATAAACAAACCTGCCGTAATGGTACTGCCGGAGCGTGACACGCCTGGTATTAACGCCAAAGCCTGGGCCAGACCCATGGTCAGTGCCTGGGAGTTGGAAATCTTTTCCAGTCCGGTGTGTTTACGGCGTTTAGTCATTACATTTTCAGCTACAATCATTAACACACCGATTACTACCAGGTTTACGGCCACTAAGGCTGGTGTACGAAAAGTATCTTCGGCCAAATCGCTCAGCATCATACCCGCTAAAGCTGCCGGAACCGTTGCTGCGGCAATCAACCAGGCCAAGCGCTGCTTATCATTTTTTCCCAGCAAGCCAAGTAATAACTCCAGCAACTCACGGCGAAAGAACACCATCAGCGCCAATAATGTACCTGAGTGCAGTGCGACATCGAAAGCAAGTGTATTTTGGATACCACTGCCAAACGCTTCATGAAATAACACCAAATGCCCGGAGCTCGAAACCGGGATAAACTCCGTCAATCCTTGTATAACACCTAAAATAATCGCTTCAATTATATTCACAAACGTTAAGTATAATACCTGGCCAGCTAACTGCTAAGCGGTTTGTCGGTTCTTATGTTTTTTGAGAACATAGATACTATGAATGAACAAAATGTAATTGAAGTAAAAAAATTGGTAAAAAAGTTTGGCAGTTTCAAGGCGCTTGACGGTCTGGATTTATCCGTATCGAAGGGTGAGGTGCACGGCTTGCTGGGACCGAACGGTTCAGGCAAATCAACCACCATCAGAATCCTTTTGGGGTTGCTCGATAAAACAGCCGGCGAGGTCAGATTACTTGACGGCGATCCAAAGCAGGATGCCGTGCGTTTACACAGCAGACTGGCCTATGTTCCTGGTGATGTAAATTTATGGCCTAATTTATCCGGTGGCGAATCGATAGACCTTTTAGGCAGCTTGCGCGGTGGTCTAAATAAAACCCGCCGTGATGAATTACTAGAGCGTTTTCAGCTCGACCCGCGCAAAAAGTTCAGAACCTACTCTAAAGGCAATCGCCAAAAAGTAGCTCTGGTAGCCGCACTGGCATCCGATGTCGAGCTTTATATTTTGGACGAACCGACAAGCGGGCTTGACCCGCTAATGGAATCAGTATTCCAAGACTGTATTAAAGAGCTAAGGACTGCCGGTAAAACCGTGTTGCTATCTAGCCATATTCTGGCAGAAGTCGAGGCGCTTTGTGATCGGGTAACGATTATCCGCGAAGGTAAAACTGTCCAGACCGGCACGCTCGATGATATGCGTCATTTACACCGTACAAAGATAAAAGTCACAACCGATAAGCCGATAGCTTCAATTAAAAAATTGAAGGGCATTCATGGACTCAAGATAAACAAAGACGGGCATAGTGCTGAATTTGAAGTTGACAGCCAAAATCTTGATACCGCATTAGAACATCTTACAAAGCTCAACGTCAGCGCACTTACCAGTCATCCGCCAACTCTAGAAGAACTTTTCCTGCTGCACTACAGTAATGACACTAAACCTGGAGCAAGTAAATAATGCACGCGCTAACTGGCACTGGAAAACTTCTGCGCTTAGCTCTACGGCGAGACCGCGTCAAGCTACCTATAATCCTAACTGCACTTGCCGTATTGTTTGCTTCGTCTGCGGGCGCAACTGTCGAACTGTATAAGGATCCCGCACAACGGCTTATTTATGCTTCAACAACAGCACCAAGCATTGTTTCTCGCGTGTTTGGCGGACCGATTGACGGACCGCACTTAGGGGCCATTGTCCAGAACGAAACTTTTCTGTTTACTGCATTGGCCGTAGCTTTTATGAGTTCCCTGACCGTCGTACGCCATACCAGGCAAAATGAAGAATATGGAAGATCCGAACTGATAGGTTCCGGTGTGGTCAGTCGCCATGCCAGCTTAATCGCAGCGCTTATTGTGGCCATTGGTGCCAGCCTTGTTTTCGGACTAATCGCCGTGATGTCACTCATCGCCCTGGATCTGCCCGTTGGTGGATCAGTTGCGTTCGGATTGGCACTGGCTTCGGTTGGAGTTATATTTGCGGGTGTAGCCGCGGTAACCTCACAATTAGCCGACAGCGCTCGTGGAGCAAACAGTATGGCGGCATTGGTTATTGGCGTTGCATTTTTACTTCGCGCAATCGGAGATGCGCTTGGCCGACTAAGTGAAGATGGTTTAGCCGTTAAAAGTGCTCTGCCTTCCTGGCTATCTCCCTTTGGCTGGGGCCAGCAGTTACATCCATATTCGCAAAGCAGTTGGTGGGTATTCATTCTTTACGGAGTATTTTTTGCGGTCCTAATCGGCTTGGCGGTGATATTTATGTCTAAGCGTGATGTCGGACTCGGTATGATATCAACTCGTCCCGGACGGGCGCACGCCAAACGTAATCTCCTAAGCGCATTCGGCCTGGCGCACCGTCTGCAACGAGGGGTATTGCGTGGCTGGGCGATTGCCGTAGTCGTGCTCGGCATAACCTACGGCGCGGTCATCGAAGAGTTCGAAAAAATAATCACCGAAAACGCAGAATTAGCCGAAGCTTTTGCTCAGCTCGGCGGTAACCATACCGAATCCTTTATAGGTTACATGGTTAGCTTCATGGCTATTATTATCGCCGGCTACAGCGTCCAGGCACTCTTACGTATGCGCAGCGAAGAGGCCGGTGGCCAATTAGAGTCGATACTTGGAACAAGTGTAAGTCGACAACACTGGCTGTTAAGTCATGTGGGTTATGTCATTCTGGGAGTAGCCGCTTTATCCCTTCTGACGGCACTTAGCATGGGAATAACTTATGTTTTGGTCGCCGGTGAATCCTGGAGCTGGTTGTGGACCATAGCTCAAGCTACGTTAGTCCAGTCGCTCGCCGTTTTTGCCTTTGCCGGTTTCGTTATTGCCCTGTTCGGCCTGCTTCCTCGTTTTGTGGTGCCGCTCGCGTGGAGCGCTTTTAGCATCTGTCTGTTGGTTATGCAGCTTGGTGTGCTCCTTAGACTACCGCAATGGGTAATGAACTTTTCACCGTTTGGGCATCTACCGATTATGCCGGCACAAGCCTTCCGATTGACGCCGGTTATCAGCCTGGCAGTGATTGCTGTAGTTCTGGCTTTAGGCGGATTAACTGCTTTCCGCAGACGCGATATTGCTGTTGTATAAACCCGTTAAGCTAGTCTTAAGAGATCTTTCTTTTTAGGTCACTTAAGCGCGCAATAAAGCTTTGTGCAGCTCCCTCAAGCCCAAGTACCCGCAAAGCTCCCACCAGCACAAAAAGCTTATCAAGCTTATCGTCCGTCAAGTGTCCGTCATTTTCAGCATCCTCAAAAAAGTATTCGATTTTTTCAACCAGCCACTTTTCCTGTCCGGGTGTCACTTCATTGGATTTAATTTTGGCCGGCTCTACCGAAACAACTTCAAGTGAACGCGCCGAACGATCACGTTTACGCAAATGTCCTCGGGCAATCAGACTGTTAACATGAAGAGCCACGGTGGCAACAGAGTTGTAATTGCAAGCCCGCATTATTTCGCGGTAGCTCGGACTATAGCCGTGCTCACCGATGAAACGTTCTATATAAGTAAGTAATTCACGCTGTTTTTTGGTGGGGCGGATAACATTGCTCATACATATCTCTTTTTTGTGCGTCTCTTTCTGGGGAATTTTTCAGGAAAAACCCAAAACTTATACCATAGGTAATTCCAGACCGTAAAGAATCCTGAAGACACAAACTGTCCGATATACGGAGTAATACCAATGTTCTTTAGCCAAAGTACCAACAGATAGTCGATTACAAGATTTACAAAACTGATAATCAGATAACGGCTACCGGTTTCAATCTGATGTTTGGCGAGTTTCGGATTTTTAAATACCCAGAAGCGCTGCAGTAAATAATTGATGGTCCAACCGACAATCGTCGCCAGAGTTTTTGCCCAAAAGAAAGATGTACCGATTATTTGATCGAGAATAAAGAATGTCACATAGCCGGACCAGAAGAACGCACCACCGCTTATCAGATATTCGGTAATCCGTTTGACTTCACGCTTTTGTTTTTTCCTTAGTCTGAACTTCATTTTTATGTCTTTATTTCGCCTTTTGTTCAGTATAACACCTAGGTGGCTCAAGTAATACAACCTGCCCGCTGACACGCCAACAAACGTATCTTGGTGCTACAATAGACAGTATTAGTCATGATGAGAGCATACATACCTAACTGCATGGGCGTTCTTATGCCGGATAGACACAAACCAAGCCAACTCTGCACTGAAAGTATGCGGAATAGGATCATTGTCTAATGCGCAATAACGCGACTTTCGTCTATGCAATCTTTCTGGTTATCGGTGATTTCCTAGCCCTGCTCGCAGCTTTCACTATTGCCTATATCCTCCGGGTAAAGGTTGATCCGCGGCCACTGATTGAACAAATTCCGGCATCAGAATACTTAGTGGCCTTTTTGGCGGTATTGCCACTATGGATTCTCGTCCATGCTTTCATCGGACTCTACAATCAGAACGTCTACGAAAAGCGCTTTTCAGAGATGGGCCGTTTGATGGTCGGCTCATTCATTGGAATTCTCATAGTTATCGGCTATGACTTTGTGGTTGAAGGCAGTATTTTCCCGGCACGTCTTGTCCCGGTTTATGGATTACTTTTAGGCTTTAGCTTACTATTGCTCTTCAGGTCAGTCGCACGCATACTGCGCCGAGCCTTGTTTCGCTACGGTTTTGGTGTAAGTAATATCCTAATTATCGGTGATACGCCGGTAAGCGATTCCATTGCCCGCACGATAGGTGATACAAAAAATACCGGTACCATGGTGCTAGGCATTGTCGGGCGCAGTCAAAATACTTCTTTTACTTCGTTTAAAACGTTCAACGAAGCCGTCGAAAAACTCAACCTGCCCCTTCACGGTGTCATTCAAACCGAACTTTATAAGGATCAGTTAAAAAATAATGACATCCTGCAGCATTGCCGAGTTAATCATGTTTCTTACCGCTTCGTTCCGGGGAATAGCGACCTATTTGTCGGCAACATCGATGTCGAATTATTTGCCGACCTGCCAATGATAGCTGTCCACCAAACCGCGCTTGTCGGTTGGGGTCGTATTGTTAAACGTATCTTCGATTTAATCTTGACCTTCTTATTGCTTATCATTCTTTCTCCTGTGTTCTTAATTATTGCCGTATTGTCCAAGCTGTTCGATCCGTCAGGTTCTATTTTTTTCCGCCAAGTGCGTCTCACGCGCTTCAATAAGGAATTCAGTGTTTTCAAGTTCCGTACGCAATACAGTAAGTACGATGGCACTACACCGGAAGAAGCTTTCAGCAAGATGGGTAAACCGGAATTAGCCGGATTGTATCGGGCTAATGGTGATTTTCTGCCGGATGATCCGCGCATTACGCCGTTTGGTAAATTCCTTAGACTCAGTAGCTTGGACGAGTTGCCTCAGTTATTCAATGTTATTAAAGGAGATTTAAGCCTGGTCGGGCCACGTGCGCTTATTCCCCAAGAACTCAACGCTTATGAAAAGAAACATACTATCCTGGCAGTTAAATCAGGGCTTACCGGTCTGGCCCAAATTTCCGGCCGTCGTGATATCAGCTTCGAGGAGCGGCGCAAGCTGGACCTTTACTATGTTCAGAATTGGAGCTTCTGGCTCGATGTGTCTATCCTGCTTCGTACGCTGCGCGTGGTCATAACCGGAAGCGGCGCCAAGTAGGAATTTACATTTATCATTTTTCAATTCACAATTGTTTATAAATGACCATTTATCAAAACAAGCTGCAAGATCTAGAACAACGTACTGTTTCTTTCAGTGTTTCAGTAGTTAATAAGTGCGGCAAATACTCAAAAAACCCTACACTGCAATCCCTTATTTCCCAAGTTATTAGATCGGCAACCAGTATAGGTGCAAATTATGCCGAAGCGAATAACGCCAGCTCAAAAGCCGACTTTAAGAATAAAATTTACATTGCTAAAAAGGAAGCTGCCGAAACCCGCTACTGGTTACGTGTTCTCACAGAAATACTTCCCAGCGAAGATTTTTCTGATCTACAGCAAGAAGCACTCGAACTTACATTAATATTTCAAAAAATAGTTACGACTATAAAAAACGGAAAGCCTGATAATTAGTAAATGGAAAATAATTTAGCTAATGGAAAAAGCAAAATGGAAAATACGCCCACACTGCGCGTCGCTATTGTCCACGACTGGCTTTACGGCGGCGGTGCCGAGCGGGTAGTCCAGGAACTTCACACGCTTTACCCTGAAGCACCGATCTACACCTCTTACTGTACTGAAGAATGGCGTCAAAAGCTGGACAACAAAGTTGTTACCGGGTATTTAAACCGCTGGCCGTTCAACCAGCTCCGAAAATTCTTACCATTGTTGCGCATCTGGTGGTTCCGTAGTCTTGACTTGTCTGATTACGACTTGGTTATCAGTTCAAGCGGCAACGGCGAAGCCAAGCACATCAAACTGGAAGGTGGAAGGTGGAAGACGGAAGGTGATACCGCCAATAAGCCAACTTCTAAAGCAGTCCGAAATGATAAACGACAAATGATAAATGCTCAATTGGACCGGCAGTTGCCGGTTCATGTCTGTTACACGCACACACCCGTTCACTTCTATTGGCGGCATTACGATTACTACCTGAAACAGCCTGGATTTGGGATATTTAATCCGTTGGCACGTCTTGGGCTTAGACTGCTTGTCAGGCCGCTCCGCAAAGCTGATTACAAGGCTGCCCAAAAAGTTGATTATTTCATCGCTAATTCAAACCACATAAAAGACGATATTAAGAGGTACTATGGTCGTGACGCGGCCGTAGTTCACCCGCCGGTCGACATTGACCGGTTCAAAAAAGTGGCGTTTACCAAACGCGAAGGTTTTGTAACCGTCGGCAGACTCGTGCCGAATAAGCGCGTTGATGTTATTGTGCAGGCCTGTTCACGACTAAATCTGCCGCTAACCGTAGTCGGCCGCGGACCGGACTTGCCACGGCTCAAAAAACTGGCTGGTCCTTCCGTAGTCTTTGACACAGTAGCAAGCGACCAGGCAGTCGTTGAATACATGGCCCGAGCCAAGGCATTCTTATTTGCCAGTTTTGAAGATTTTGGCATCACGCCGGTTGAAGCCATGGCAGCCGGTACACCGGTAATCGCCTACAAAGCCGGTGGGGCCCTTGATTATATTCAGGCTGGCAAGACTGGAATGTTCTTTGAAGAACAAACTGCCGAGTCACTCATAACAGCACTTACAGCATTTGATCCACAAAAATATTCATCTGATGATATAAAAAAGGCTGCAGAAAAATTCTCAAGCGAAAACTTCCGTAAAAACTTGCGCCAAACGATAATCTCCGTACTACAATAACCACTGCTACAAGCATGTTTGATAATTGATCAGCGAGCTCAGTCGGTAATTGATAAATTAGGAAATGTTTCTATGTGCGGAATCGTTGGATATATCGGACAAAAACAAGCAGCCCACCCAATCATAAATGGCCTAAAGGCGCTTGAATATCGTGGCTATGACTCAGCCGGCATAGCACTTTTAACGGAAGAGGGCGCACTTAACGTTAAGCAAGTCGGCCGCGTTGAAGCGCTCGAAGCCGAGTTGTCAGAAGCATTGTTACAGTCAGCAACTGCAAGCAGGCCAGCTGGCGCAGCAGTCGAGGTGGCGGTTGGGCACACGCGCTGGGCCACCCACGGCGCCCCCACTACCGCTAACGCCCATCCGCACACCAATCAGGACAAAACAATCTTCGTAGTTCATAACGGTATTATCGAAAACTACCAGGACCTTAAGCATATGCTTCAAAAAGCTGGCTATACGTTTGATTCAGATACCGATACCGAAGTTATCCCACACCTTATTGATTATTATCTTAAGCAGGAAAAATCTTTCACGAGCGCATTTAAAAAAGCCCTGACTGACCTGGTTGGTGCTTACGCAATTGCCGCCCTTCATACAAAAACACCCAATAAGCTGTTTGCAGCCAAGTTGTCGAGTCCTTTGATTGTAGGCGTCGGGAAAAATGAATATTTTTTAGCCTCTGATGCAACTGCTATCATGGAGCACACTAAAGAAGTTATCTACCTGGAGGATTATGAGCTCGCGACCATAACACCAGAGAGTGTAAATATACACAATTTTAAAAAGGCAGTTACGGTGCAGCGGGCTGCTGAGCAGCTTGATTACGATTACGAAAAATCTGCTTTAGGCGACTTTCCTAACTTCATGCTTAAAGAAATCCACGAAGCACCGCAAACAATCCAAACTGCCACACGTGGTCGGGTACGGGCCGATACTGGCACGATAAAGCTTGGGGGACTGGAAAGCGTGCGGGAACAGCTGCGATTTATTGACCGTATTGTCATAGTTGCTTGCGGAACTTCATATTATGCGGGGCTTGTCGGAGAGTATCTTATAGAAGAACTGGCCGGTATTCCGGTCGAGGTTCAGCTGGCTTCAGAATTTAAATACCGCAATGAACCGTTCTCACGCAGTACCGCTCTGCTCGCAATCTCTCAGTCAGGCGAGACTGCTGACACTATTGCCGCTATCAAAAAGGTCGAAGGCTACGGCGTATTAAGACTAGGCATAGTAAACGCCGTGGGTTCAACCATTGCTCGTATCACTGATGCTGGCGTTTACTGTCACGCCGGACCGGAGCAATCAGTCGCTAGCACCAAAGCCTTTATCGCCCAGGTGACTGTGCTTAGTGAGATTGCCCTGTTTCTAGCTCAAGGTAAAACCAGTCTTTATAGACCCTTATTGACCGAACTTACAGCCTTACCCGAAAAAGCTAAAGCGGTTCTTAAGTCTGCTAAACAGATTCAGCGGTTGGCCAAGAAGTATGCACACTATCGGGATTTTCTTTACTTGGGTAGAAATTATGGCTTTCCCTGTGCCCTTGAGGGTGCTCTAAAACTTAAAGAAATTTCATATATCCATGCCGAAGGCTATGCTGCGGGCGAGATGAAACATGGCCCATTAGCCATGATAGACAAAAACTTTCCCACTTTTGCCATTGCCACCAAATCAGCTTTACTAGATAAAACGCTGTCAAATATTGAAGAAATCAAAGCCAGAAAAGGACCGATAGTTGCAATCGCAACCGAGGGCGATACTAAGGTTAAGAAGCTAACTAAAGACATCTTGTATATTCCTGAGGTTGTCGAACAGTTACAGCCGCTACTTATCGCGATCGTATTACAGTTGTTCGCATACTACGTTGCATCCGAGAAGGGTTTGGATGTCGACCGCCCGCGTAACCTCGCCAAATCCGTCACAGTCGAATAATTCT
Source organism: uncultured Candidatus Saccharibacteria bacterium (assembly GCA_964537935.1). GTDB lineage: Bacteria > Patescibacteriota > Saccharimonadia > Saccharimonadales > CAZICT01 > CAZICT01. Next base: position 53,752 of record CAZICT010000002.1, read on the forward strand.
TGACATACATACATAAATTGTATACAATGCATGCATGAAACGCATACAATATACCATCCGCTCAATTCCGCCAACGGTTGATAGTAAACTTCGTGAGCACGCCAAGCGTACCGGCAAAAGCCTCAATGAAGTCGCTGTCGAAGCATTAAAAGCTGGTGCCGGTGTTTCCGGCAAACCTGTCACCTATACTGAGCTTGACTCTATTTTTGGAGCTGGAATTGCAGACTGTGATGCTTTTGATGATGCTCAGAATTGGCAAGAAGCACTACCTAACCCACTCATGGAGGATTAGCCGTGCCTACTGATTTAATTATCGACACAAGTGCATACACACATTTTTTGAATGGCTCTATGGGCGTCAAAGCCTACTTCACACAAACCCTGCGGCTGTATATTCCGCGGATAGTTTTAGGAGAGATTTACTTTGGAATTTTTAATGGCGTCAGACAAGCAGATAATTTACGCAACCTTCAGACATTGTTGGCATCCCCCCGCGTTGCGGACTTAGATACTTCAAAGCAAACTGCCAAAATCTACGGAGAAATTGCCGCCGAACTAAGAAAATCCGGCACGCCAATACAGCAAAACGATATCTGGATTGCCGCCCTAGCTAAAGAACACGGCTTCCCTCTTTTATCATTTGACAGTGGTTTCAAGCACGTAATGGGCCTTGAGCTCATCCTCCCTACCTAGACGCTACCACTAACTCCCAATCACCAATTCCTCAACACCCTTACCCATTCATTATCTACTACCTTCTAACTACTAATTCCTACTTCCTGTGGCCTAGGGCTTGGTTTATACGGGTAGAAGAGTCTCGCTTTTCCACTTTGTGACTGCCCACACCAAACACCATTTCTATGTTGCACTCAATGCATGCTTGAGTTTCATTTTCTGGCAAAGCGTGTTTGTTTGGGTCACGATCACCGCCATTGGCAAAGATAAGCTCATCGTCAGGATATTTTTCACGTATTTTATGAAGCGTAACTGCTTGGCTCGCGTCTTCATCGGCACAAAGCATTACTTCGTCTACAAGTCGCAAAGACCGCATAAGCCGCATACGATTATCTTCGTCGAGTATGATCTTACCTTTCTTCATTATCTGTTGTTTGTCATTATTAACTATAACCACCAGCTTATCGCCCATTGCAGCCGCTGCTTCAATCATGTCTAAATGACCACCGTGCAATGGATTAAAGTAACCGCTCACAATCACTACCTTCATTTCGTACTCCTTTACTGTAAAACGCTTATTATGCCTTCGATTGCATACGAAGTATCATGCCAACTCCTAACAGCAATGTAGTCAATTCCCATCTCTTCAACCGGGTAGTCGTTGCCACCTGGCATAATCTTGTCACCCATAAATAATATGTCTTCTTTAGTAAACGAAGTTTCGTCAATTAACTTCTGCATCCCATAGGCCTTATCAATGCCAGGGCGGGTTACGTCAATCGAAGTTGCACCTGCCGCCCGCACGCTGAACTCTGGTATTTTTTCTGCAACTATATCGCGTATTTTGAACTTCTTTTTACTGTCTGGATCCCATGCCTCTTTAATGCGTACCCCTTCTTCCCCCAGCTCGGCCACAATATCCTGGCCTAATACTGAAAGCGTAATTTGACTGTCACGATCTTCTATCGTTTCCCCGTATATTTTATCCTCTTTATATCCGGATTTATCCAAACCTTCCTTGAGAGCTTTGATTATCTTTTTCTTTTCCTCAGCAGTAAAATCTTCGGCATACATCATCTGCCATTTTTTATTCTTGTACTTATAGTAACGAGTACCGCTTGTAGGCATCAGATGCAATCGCGAGAGTAAGTGTTCTTCGCCGGTTATCTGAGTTAGAAACTGTCGCTCAAACAGCTCAAATTTTGCACCCGATATAACGCACACATCAAATTTCTCTAATAAGCGATTAAAAAGCGCCACCATCCTGGGGTCAAAATGAGACTTACTGGGCGCTAACGTTCCGTCCAAATCAAAGGCGATAAGTTTTTTCATATCGCCATTGTAGCAAACATAGGCCTATGGAATTTAAGGCTAAGCTAAGGCATTGACTCCGATAGGTGTCTAAAATTTTAACCAAAGTTTCAGTTATAAATTGTTGTATTAGTTATTCAGAATATACTTAGCCATAAACTACAACGCGCCAATTTGCCTCCCGGTTATACAATAGTGACATGGTAAAGATGCTAGTCACCGGCGGCGCAGGAATTATCGGGGCAAATTTTATCCATCATGTGCTGCAAAACCATCCTCAGTATCAAGTCAGCGTAATAGATAAGCTGACCTACGCCGGCAACCCGGACAATCTCGAGTCGGTCCTCGGCAAAATTCATTTTGTTTCCGGCGATATCTGTAATATCGAAGTGTTGGATCCTCTGGTTGAAGAGGCAGATGTGGTCGTGCATTTTGCGGCTGAATCACATAACGATAACTCATTACAAAATCCCTGGCCTTTTATCGAAACAAATATTATCGGTACTTATCGTATCTTGGAGTCGGTACGCATGCACGGCAAGCGCCTACACCATATCTCAACTGATGAGGTTTATGGAGACTTAGCACTAGATGATCCTGCTAAGTTTAACCCAGAAACTCCTTACAACCCGTCAAGCCCGTATTCCAGTTCAAAGGCAAGCTCCGACATGCTTGTTCGTGCCTGGGTGCGTAGCTTTGACGTTCAAGCAACAATCAGCAACTGTTCAAACAACTACGGCCCTTATCAACACGTTGAAAAATTCATTCCGCGCCAGATAACCGAAATTATCGAAGGTCGACGCCCAAAGCTGTATGGTAACGGTGAAAATGTCCGTGACTGGATACATGTCGATGACCACAATGCCGCAGTAATAAGAATTATCGAGTCCGGTCAAATCGGTGAGACGTACCTCATTGGAGCGGACGGCGAAAAAAGCAATAAAGAAGTCGTAGAGTTAATCTTAAAGCTCATGGGTAAAGACGTAACCGACTATGAGCATGTCAACGACCGCCTTGGCCATGATTTGCGTTACGCAATCGACGCGACTAAACTACGGACCGAACTTGGCTGGAAGCCTAAATATACCAGTTTCCGTGACGGCCTAGAGGCGACTATCGATTGGTACAAACAAAACAAGTCCTGGTGGCAGCCGCAAAAGGCAGAGACCGAAGCCAAATACAGAGAGGCTGGCCAGTAATCACCCAAGATATCAGGACCGTAGGCAGCGTCCTAAAAACCATGGATAGTTTAATCAATTGCTTAAACTAAGGTATTATGTACCAGTTATGAAGGGAGTCATTTTAGCGGGTGGAAGCGGAACGCGCTTGTACCCAATCACAAAAGGCATTTCTAAGCAGCTGATGCCGATTTATGACAAGCCGATGATTTACTACCCATTGAGCACTCTTATGATGGCGGGTATCAAAGATATATTGATTATTACAACCCCGCACGACCAAGGGCAGTTTAAACGGCTTTTAGGTGATGGATCAGAATGGGGTATATCGCTTAGCTATGCGGTGCAGCCTAAGCCAGAGGGGCTTGCTCAAGCCTTTATTATTGGTGAAGATTTTATCGGTAATGACAAAGTAGCGCTCATTTTGGGTGATAACATTTTCTATGGACACGGATTCGGTGCAAGTCTCCGGGCATGCACTGATCCGGACGGTGGAATTATATTTGCTTATCAAGTATCAGACCCGGAGCGCTACGGTGTAGTGGAGTTCGATGAAAACATGAAAGCAGTTTCTATAGAAGAAAAGCCTCAGCAACCCAAGTCTGATTATGCGGTTGTAGGGCTCTATTTTTATGACAACAGCGTAGTAGAGATTGCCAAGAATATTCAGCCAAGTGAACGTGGGGAGCTAGAAATCACGACCGTCAATGAAGAGTACCTGAAGCGCGGCAAACTAAAGGTAGAAACCATGGATCGTGGATCTGCTTGGCTTGATACCGGCACATTCGAATCTATGAATGACGCCAGCGAGTACATCAAAGTCATAGAAAAGCGCACCGGACTTAAGATCGGCTGCCCTGAAGAAATAGCTTACCGTGAAGGATATATTACCGCCGAACAGCTCCAGAAGCTTGCAGAACCGCTCAAAAAATCTGGTTACGGTAAATATCTTTTAGACTTACTGGAAGGCTGATTTCCTAAGTAAGCTATATTATAGAAATTTTATAATGAATATGGTATAGTATAGAAACTGATATTTTAGACTCTCTTTTTATTTTAATTACCTGATAAAATAGTACTTAGCTTATGAAACTCATAGTTCAAATTCCCTGCTATAACGAAGAGCAGACATTACCAGATGTGCTTGAAACTATTCCTAAAAAAATAGAAGGAATAGATTCTATAGAGATTCTTGTTATAGACGACGGCTCTAAGGATAGGACACTTGAAGTTGCTAAAAAACACGGCGTTAAACATTTTGTAATCCACAAACGCAATCAGGGGTTAGCAAAGAGCTTCAAGGACGGGCTTGATAAAGCGCTTAAGTTAGGTGCAGACATTATAGTCAACACCGATGGTGATAATCAGTATCCTCAGAAAGACATAGGCAAGCTAGTGCAGCCAATTCTAGACGAAAAAGCCGACATCGTTGTAGCGGACCGCCAAACAGCCACTATTGAACATTTTTCACCTCTAAAAAAATACTTCCAAAAATTTGGTAGCAAAATAGTAAACATGGCTGCTGGCACAGATATTCCTGATGCAGTCAGTGGCTTCCGGGCTTATTCAAAAGAAGCAGCTCTACAAATGGTTGTTATAAATTCCTTCAGCTACTGTACTGAAACTATTATCCACGCAGGAAGAAAGAAAATTGCTATAACATCCGTGCCTATCACAACAAACCCACCGACCCGCAAGTCACGTTTATTTAAGAACATGTGGCACCACATGTACTTAAGTGCGCGCGTGATTCTAAAGAGTTACTTTATGTATCAGCCTATTAAAATGTTTTTCACACCTGCAGTCGTACTGTGTACGCTTGCTCTTGTACCATTTGTGCGTTATTTAATTCTGAGCTATGTGGAGCGCAACGCTGGATCTCACATCCAATCCCTGATAGCTGGTACAGTGTTGTTTATTACGGGTTTTCTATTCTTGGTACTCGGTATACTCGCTGACCTCATTCGAACCAACCGCATAATAAATGAGGACTTGCTATACCGAATTAAGAAGTCCCAATTAGATGAAAAGTAATGAAGGTCCTAATAGCCACATCGACACTTCCAGCTACTGACGAAGATAAAGTGCCCGCATTCGTCAAAGATCAAGCGATCCATATGATTAAGCGGCATCCCAATACTAAAATAATAATTCACGCACCACATAATCACTATAGCCAAACTCATACCCTCAAAAGCAAACATAAGCCTTACAAAGAGGTGAGATTTCATTACTTTTGGCCCTACAGGCTGGAGCTACTAGCAGGAAGAGGCATCATGCCTGCTCTCAAAGCCAATAAATTTCTTTATATCCAAATCCCGTTTCTTTTCATTTTTCAATTTTTTTCACTGTGGAACTTAACACGCAAAGAGAAGCCGGAGCTTTTGTATGCACATTGGTTCACCCCCCAGGCAATAAACACTGCCTTAGTATCCAAGTTGACTGGCATTCCCTTTGTGTTCACTACCCACGCATCGGATGTTTCCGTACTTAAAAAACTTCCTTTTGCATCAAGGCTTGTGCGGTGGGTGTGCAAACGGGCTCGAGCTTATACGGCAGTGTCTGAACGAACAGCCAACAAGCTGAGAGGTTTTTTTACGACAGAAGAATGGAAAGAATACTCGAAAAAACTTTCAATTATCCCAATGGGCGTAGATATTAGTCTACCCAAACTGAGCAAGCAAGAATTAAAAGATGTAAGAAAAAAATACTCATTAGATGAACGTCCAATAGTATTATTCCTTGGCAGACTGGCCGAGAAGAAGGGTGTGACGTATCTTCTTAATGCTTGGGCGACTTTGCCTGAAAAACTTCGCTCTAACCATCAGCTAGTTATAGCCGGAGACGGCCAGTTAAGGCAAGTTTTGGAAAAAGAAGCCAAAGAGCTCAATCTAAACAATGTTGTTTTTGCCGGATATATATATGGAAAAGAAAAAGACGGTCTTTTTGCGCTAGCAGATTTCTTGTGTCTACCCTCTATAATTGACAGCTCTGGAGATAGCGAAGGGTTTCCGGTGGTACTTATGGAGGGGTTAGCTGCGGGCAAAATAGTATTGGCTAGCGATGCAACAGGCGGTGAAGCTATACTGACACATCGAAAAGATGGATTTATTTTTACACAGAAGTCAGTCAATTCACTAACGAAAATTCTAAAGGACGCTATTACCCTTACGAAGACAGAAAAAGCCGTAATACAACAAGGATCAACAAAACTAGCAACCCAATTTGATTGGGATAAAATCGACTTAAAACATTACATCATTTTAAAGAAAGCCGCTTATGAAAATACTCATCATTAATAGTGACTCGCCAAATAACCGTGGTGATCGTGCAATTCTAGCCGGTAACATTAAGTTAATTAAAGATACTTGGCCCACCGCTAAAGTGTGGGCTTTATCTGAATATGCAGAACGCGATCAGGAATGGTATGGGATTGATTTTTTACCTATGTCCACATATTCGCTCAATCCTTTCGACTTACTGAAACTAGTACGTTTCAGTAAAAAATGCGACTACATATTCTGGGGTGGCGGAGAGCTGCTAAAAGACTACACGAATAAGATAGGCATACTGTATTGGGTATTTAAAATTACACCTGTATGGCTTGTGAATAAAAACATTTATGGAATGTTTCAGGGTATTGGACCCACTAAAGCTCATTCTAGTAAAAAGCTCATTCGGTTTTTAGTTAATCGCACCAAAACATTCCTAGTCCGTGATAAAGGGTCAAAGGACAAGCTAGAGTCATGGGGTGCTAAGGTGCCAGTCATTAGCTCTTACGACCCTGCTGTTATATGTCAGAACCAGAATATCGATGAAGAAACCACAATATTACTTAAGTCAAGTTTTGATATAGATACCAACTTTTTGCGTAACAGCATGGGTATCGGTGTGCGTAAGTGGTTTCACTACAAGAAAAGTGGCCTCATTCCTTTTAAGTTTCGCTTCTGGGAAAAGCGAAAACGCGAAAATAATCCAAAAATTGAAGCATACATTCAGAATTTCGCCAGCCTGTGCGACTGGACAATAGAAACTCATAACCTAAATCTGGTATTTTTTCCTATGCACATGCTTCATTCGGAAAACGACATTGCCTTTTCCAAAGAAATAGTTGCACGCATGAAACATGCTAATCGAACAAGAATTATTGATAAAGACATACTGTCTCCACAAGCTTATCTCAATGTCATCGGCAAATGTAGGTTGTTTATGGGTGTGCGGCTGCATTCATCCATATTAGCTGCCGCAGCCAATGTGCCAGCACTCGTTTTTTATTATGTCGACAAAGGGCGTTTATTTTTCGAACAATTGAAAATGCAACGCTTCAGTCAGCCCATCGAAGATTTGTTAGAGAAAGATAATCTAGAAAGCATTAAAAGCGAGATTAATCAGCTAATCAGTGAAGGAAGTGTCGTAAAAAAAGAGCTTAGCAGTAATCTTATCCGTATGAAAAAACACATCTATACTGACTTCCAATGCGTCGTGCTAGAAAAGAAAGAATAGACATGCCAATTTTGTATCACGCTCTGTATTATTTGTTCTCGTGCTAAATCAAGTAGTAAATTCGGATGGGGTTTTCCTTTCAGCTCTTCTTTAGATAGAATCATTTAATAACATGGCTATGAGCACAATAAAGAAACGCATGATCGGTATCATTTTCATCTTTCTGGTTCTAGTCTTCTTTGTATTATATCTCCGAGATATTGATTACGCACAATTTGAGACACTTATTATCAATTGGCCTTTACTCCTGTGGTCTACTATTCTTTCACTTGCCTTCCGCTTCTGGGGTGTATTCATCTGGAGAACTATATTGCAAGACTTAGGTAGTAAATCGCTTCCTAGCTTCAACCTACTGAGTAAAGTCTACGCGAAAGCTTGGATGGGACGATATATTCCTGGAAGCATTACCTGGATTGCCGGCAAGATCTACCTAGCAAGCTCTATTGGCATATCCAAAAGCCGCCTAGCAATCGCTTCGATACTAGAAGCAGTAGTACAAATTGTTGCAATTACCGTGGTTTCATTTTTTCTGGTTGGATTTGATTCTCGCACTAGCGTAATAGCCACCGAATTTAAGCTACTGCTTGTATTAGGTGCAGCTATGCTACTCATTTCTCTTTACGCTCCAATATTTAACCGCATGGTTCGACTGGTATTTAGATTAATTAGACGCAAAAATGCTTATGAAGAGTTACAGTCCAATAATAAAACAGTCTTACGCTCATTCCTTCTTTATGCACTTGGGTCATTCTTATCAGGCACAGCTTATTTCTTTATGACTCAGGCTATATATGGTTCAACCTCTTGGAACCTATTCTTCTATTTAGCGGGGGCATACAACCTCGCAGGTGTTATTGGTATGGCCACACCTTTTGTACCAAGTGGTTTAGGTGTGAGGGATGGAGCACAGCTACTTTTACTTAGTGTAGTATTTCCCCGTGAAATTGCTTTAGCGTTAACCGTATTTAGCCGTCTTTGGTCAGCAATAGTAGATATCTTGTTTTACCTAGTATCTCAAACTGCCTATCAATTGAACAATAACCATAATAAGAAAAGCCGCCCCTAGCCTACACTTATTTTTCTAACACAATATCGCTTACATCTTTGAAATTTTGATATCCTGCTGGCCCTGACCTGTCATAATAGACTATATCTTCAAGCAACCCATACTCCGTGTCGAAACAGCTGTTAAATATTACCCTGAAGGTATTAACAGGCGTCATAGAGTCATAAAGCTGGGTTCTATCACAATACTCCGGTAGATATATTGCTGAGTAGTTCCTGGTTCTTTCCTTGATCACTTCTGGCCTTACATCATGTAAGCCCTTCTTACCTTCAGAGCTGGAGAGCGTACCATGGTCTGATTGAATTATAATTATGGAATTCGGAAAGACTCTAGTCGTATTTTGTATCACTTCAAATCAAGAGATTAACCCGGTGCTAACGCTCTATAATTTTATAATCCGGAGTGTACAAGGCATATCGGGGGCTCCACGAAAATCTTCACAAGGTAGCTCTGCTTCATAGACTCCAATAATATTGGGGTTTTCTATCCTAGTTTTATGTTGATCAGTTGGAGTATACTCGAAGAAATACTCAATATTATTCTTTTTGTAGAGTTCAATGAAGCTGCTATCAGTGTAGTTATATCCCCTACCTGAAATTCCAAATACTTGTGACTCGAGTAAATATGCAAGGCCAACAGTTGTCCTGTAGTTATTTGATACTATTCTACTTCCTTTTGGTATAGCCCTCTCTGCTTTTATCTCATTTGCTAGCCTATTTACAGCTGGAAGAGGCAGTCTTATGAATGGGCTTAGTGGTGTCTTTCGGTTGGGTGCACTTATGCTTAATGGATTACCTATAGGAATACTATAAGGATATTTTATCCCTTGTATATAACTTAAATAAAATGAAAAAGGAATGAATAACACCATAGATATGAAAATAACTCGTTTTATTAGCCCTCCTGTTATCAAGTATTTCTTCCAAACATGAGGTAATAATAAGAGAAAAACAAATAGTGAAACTGGAAGCAATGGCCAATAATACCTGGTGTTACCTCCTCCAGAGGTTGAAGAGGTTATAGCTGCATAGCCCAAGAAATATACAAAAAAAACAGTCGATGTAAGATACACATTTTTGTAGTTATCAAACTTTATTATCCCCAAAATCATAGCCAAACATGTCATAAACATTACAGGTAGCGCAAACGGAGACACAGAAAATATTCGATTTACATAAAAAGGAAATGCCTTTACTCTCTCGATTGTATAATGCTTTAAATTTGATAAAGTGAATATTGTTTTATCTTCGCCTGCATCTTTGTTGCTAGGGGTACGATCCTCGTTATACGATACGGCATGCTCATTCGGGGGGCTAGGTAATAGTTCCTGGGATTTTTTTAATGAAGGGTCAAATCTTCCTTCAATGTTGACCGTAAAAGATGATCCCATCGTAACATTACCATACTTATTAGTAAGCATAGCTATCCAAGGTAAGGATACCAATAAGAAGCCAGCTAATATTACTCCTAGGAATCCTATGACTTGCTTCGGAGATTCTTTATAAACTACATATCTCAATAAAACCCAACATATAATAACTGTGAAAAATACAGGTATTAGAAATAGCTTAGTGAAATAACCCAGTGCCCCAATAGCACCTATTAAAAAACCTAGGAGTATTTTTTGGCTAATCTTTTTGAGTTTGTTTAGTAATTCATCGGCTTCAATAATAACCACCGTAAAGAGAAGTACCCATACAACAACCAATAGATCTGGTGTGTTCTCCCGAACCGCAACCATAAGAAAAGGAACAATAGAACCCAAGAATATGAACAAAATTAAATAATTTTTACCTGCTCTTTTCCAAAGAAACCAACATCCTAGTATAACTATAAGAAAGGCAGTCAAGAAGTTTATTGCCATAAACGCCAGTTGTCCATCTAAGCCCAACACTATTAGAGGCGCCATGAGCCAACTCACCATGGGAGACCAATAGGCATTAATTGCTGTTGCGAAGTTTCCTTCTGCATATTGACGAGCAATAGACAGATAAGAGATACCGTCTATATTACTTATTATGTAGCGAGTCTGATATGCAGAAGCAAATATTAATAAGGCTGAAACAGCTATAGCTGCGTAAAAAAACAAAGGATATAACCTACGAAATTTACTTAAGTTTAATTTTTTTGGTGCTATTTTCATTTATTTAATTATTAATAGTTAGTTAATTACAATTTTCCTAAGAAAGTCGTGTAAATTCTTATTGATATTTATCACAAAAGTGTTTGACCAATACCATGTTGGCTCACCTGAGACCAAATGCGAAACTAGTCCAGCACCACTCAAGTACATAACAAATACTATCAGTAGTGCTACGATTTTCAAAAATGGATGGACAGCACGGACCGCATGGTTTATTCCTAGTACCATGATAGTCATAACCGGTAGTAATATATTTAGAAGGTAGCGCGGTTGAATAGCTAAAGGTTGATTATATCGATAATAGGTTGATGCATTCTGAACAAAAATAACCGCCAGCGAAAATACTGTAATAGCAAGTAAAAAGTAAAAGAATATGTTTTTAGGCATGGCTCTCCACGCGTAAGCTAAGCTTAGGGTTCCACTAATCACGAGCGAGAATACAACGAAATGTATTACAGGTAACGGCTCTTTTACTTCTATAACCTCCCCTTCTATTGTTCGCCTAGCCGACCAGTTAGTATAAAAGAGCATCCTCCTAAACCACTCTATAGAGAAATCAGTTGGCGAAAGCCGTGGGCGCTCATCTTTGGTTTGACGTAACTCCATATTTCGTTTTGCTATGGGGCTGGCCATGCATCGTTGTTCTGAAAGTGTCCTCTCGCAAGAAGGTCGATAGTTACCGTAACGAACAAAGTTATATCCATGTATAGAACCGAGCCAAACGCTAAGCAGTACCATAGGAACGATTACACTTAGTTTCGTCAGCAAACTAGCGTCATGAAAAGTGGCTTTAATATCTCTCAGGATTCTCTTACCACCATACTTTCGTACTAAGTAAATTGATACAAAAGCTACGCTTGCTACAACTACAAGCAAAAAGGTGATTTTTACCAGTAAAGCTAATAATCCTACGATTATCACTTTAGAAAAGTCGAGCCACCCTAGTTCTTTTTTATTTAGAAGCTGCACACAAAGAATTAAGTACAGTGCCGTCAAAGGAAAGATCAAGTTATCATAATTTATAGTTGCTGCTACAAGCGGCACTATAGGCAATAGAACAAAAAATAGTGTAGCGACATTGATATATAGTTGTCTAAGTCCAATTTTTAATAAAAGTCTCCAGAATAGCACTAGGCCCCAGGCAAATAGCCCTATATTTATGGCTCTTAGAAAAATTATTTGAACCATAAAGCTATCGGTGACTGATTGAATGAGCTGCGTTGGGTAACTTAATAAATAATGGTAAAGATATGATCCTTCACGCGCGATATGACGGAAAACGTCATAATGTTCTGGCTGTTCATTAATAATAGGCCAGGAGTTTTCAGTAAAAACACGTATTAAACCATAGTGGTATTCTTCGTCATAAAGCAAAGGATACTGGAATGATGCAGCTATCCATAAAGCCTGAAATACAAGAAGGCCTACTATCAGCCAAAAAAGCCGGCGTGACGATAGCACCTTAAGAATAGTCTTGGTAAAGCTATTGAGTTTATCTCTTAGCATTCAAGCTTTATTATAGCAATAATATGCCAAGACAAGCCGTGGTGCACCAACCTCAAACCTGTTAAAGTATTGCTTGAATCAACTATGAAAGTATTAATAATTTCTCATGACAAAGTTGGGCCAAGCATGGCAGGTCCAGGCATTAGGTATCACCATATAGCTACTGAGCTATCTAAGTATTTCGAAGTAACGCTGGCTACATTTAATCCAAGCTATCTTGATGGCCTGAAAAATACTAAGTACCGATATACGGATATTAAAGTTTTTGATTTTGAAAACGAGTTTGCTAAATATGACGTTATTTACGCACTTTGGTTGAGCGAAGAAATGATAGCTTTCGCTAAAAGTCGAGGCATTAAGTTAGTGTTCGACTTGTATGCCCCCGTACCTGTTGAAGACTTGATCGCACGAGTGTTCTCGGGCAGGACTACCGCTCAAGACGACTACGATTATGGAGTTTCATTAGAGAATTATAGAAAATTCCTAAGAGACGGCGATTACTTTACCTGCTCTAATTCTAATCAAAAAGATTTTTGGGTCGGTTATGCCTTTTCTGCAAATGCCGCAAAACCAAGCGAATACTCAGGTCAACCGCTATACGATAAATTTGGGGAAGTTCCCATGGGCATAGATCTTGCCGAACTAAAAACTAAAAGCGATACCAGCATTTTATCTAAACGCATCAAGGAGATACGCAAAAATGACTTTGTCATTGTGTGGACAGGAGGAATATGGGATTGGTTTGATGGCGTAACTCCTATTAAGGCAATTAATAACTTGGTTAAGGAAGGCCACACCGATATAAAGTTGGTTTTTTTGGGTACCAAACACCCAAACGAGGATGTTCCTGCTATGAGCGAAACAAAGATAGCGTACGATTTAGCTAATAAACTGGGCGTCTTACACAAACAAGTGTTTTTCCTGGAGGGGTGGATACCTTACGCAGACAGAATAGACTATTTGCTTTCTGCCAATGTAGCGCTTTATGCACACAAGCCCTCTATTGAAGCTCGCTACTCTCATCGCACAAGAGTCCTTGACCACATTCTCACAGGCCTTCCTACGATTGCGACAGCTGGAGACTTTTTAGGGGAAGAGCTGGCACATAAAAATATGGGGATTATCGTGCCACCAATGGATTCCGAAAAACTAAGCACTGCAATTCTTTCTTTAAAAGAACCTGTTCGCTACAAAGAAATACGAAAAAGCCTGTTTGAGCACCAGCCTACCTATACTTGGGAAAATACAGTTCGACCGTTAAAAGAATTTATTTCCAATATTGACCATAGCCAAACACCCAGTTCTTTACCAGTAACAAAAACTCGCTTGGGCTTTAAAAAGAAACTTAAGAAGCTTGTTCCCCAAAAGATTAAGAATTTTATCAAGCGGGTTTTACTAGATTGATGGTCATATTTACTGTGTTATAATTAAGGTGTTAATGACCCAAACAAAAACCATATGAGCTATCCAGTAAAGAAATCATCAAAAAAGAAATTATTTATTACTCTTATAGTGATTTTGTTTATTTCTGCGGTATTTGTTGCGGGTTTTACTATTTATAAACAAAACAAATCTTCAAATAACCAAAATACTGATGTTTCTCAAGAAACTTCTAGCAACATAAACTTTGATCCTCCTACCGAAGAAGAACAACAGTCAGGCAATATGGTTAAGGAAGAAGTTGATACCCCTACACAATCACAAAATCAAAGTCCCCGACCAGAAAATCAAAAACAATCTGTAGATGTAGTCATAACAGATGCATCACAGTACGGAAATGATATTGAGGTACGTGCTTTTACCCCTGATATCTTGCAAGAAGGAGAGTGTGTTATAACCTTCACTAAAGGTGAGCATAGTTTACGCAAAAACGCTCCCGCCCATCCTGATGCCACTACAACAATTTGTACCAATCCTGCGATAAATCGTGATGAATTTCCCGCTAGCGGTGAATGGACCGTTGTGGTAAGCTTTACTTCCCGAGATGCTCAAGGTAAATCTGAATCACGCACTATAAATATAGAGTAAGTTATGCAAAGAACCGTATTTTTAAAATATAAGCCAAAACTACAGCTAAAGATTGCGATTATATTAGTATTTGTCTTAGGTTTGCTGTTTTCGATATCCCCAGCTCCGCAAAAGACAAATGCATTGAGCGGAGCGGAGTTTAATCCTGGAAGAATTATAGATGATCTAGTGTTTTATAACTCAAACTCAATGAGCGTCAGTCAAATTCAGTCTTTTCTAAAAGCAAAAGTACCGAAATGTGATACTCATGGCACTAAAATGTATAACGGCTCACAAACACGCGCTCAATGGGCAGCAGCTAACGGACGACCACTTCCACCGTATACCTGCCTTAAAAATTACAAACAATCTGTTCCCGCAATTACTAACGGAGGCAGCGACCTTTGTAAGTCAAGTATTTCGGGAGGCAATAAATCTGCTGCCCAAATCATTTATGACGTCGGTAAAGCTTGTGGCATTAATCCTCAGGTGCTAATTGTACTGCTCCAAAAAGAGCAAAGCTTGGTCACAGACGACTGGCCATGGCCAAGACAATATGAAATCGCTACCGGCTACGGCTGTCCTGACACCGCACCTTGTGATGCTGAATACTATGGATTCTTTAATCAAGTATACCAGGCAGCTAAAGCGTTTAGGCGTTATGAGGCAAACCCAGGCTGGTATAACTACAGAGCAGGAAGAAACAACACCATCCTGTGGCACCCGAATACTTCTTGTGGAACCTCCAATGTTTACATACAAAATCAAGCAACTGCAAGCTTGTATATTTATACGCCCTACAGACCAAATAATGCAGCTCTCTTCCCTAATAGTGGACCGAATGGTCTTTATGGCACCGGAGATGCCTGCAGTTCATATGGTAATCGCAATTTCTGGCGTACATTCAGAGACTGGTTCGGTTCGGTGTACTCAAATGACACTACACAAGCACACCCTGACGGTACTCTGATTACTCTGGATAATAAAGTCTATCTCATAGAAAATGGTAAAAGACGACATATAGTTACCCCGGATGCCTTTGAGAGTTACGGCTACAAATGGAATCAGGTTAAAAAGGCTACTATAGGTGACTGGGAGCTTCCTACAGGATCTTCTATTAAGTATCTGGCGCCTGGAACATTATTTACAACCCATAACTCCCCTGTATATGTTATGGAGTTTCATAATAATGAGATTGTTAAGCGGCATGTTTCCTATCAAGCGTTCACAAGCTTGGGCTATAAATGGAGCGATGTGCTTAATATATCTGCAAAATATGCTCCTTCGAAAACACACCCTAGCCTACTCACAAAAACTGAACACCCCTCTGGTTCCCTTGTCGTTAGTGGAGATAAGGTTTACTTGATTGAAAAAAGAAAAATGCGTCATATTCTTACGCCACTGGCATTTGAATCGTATAATTTTGCGTGGAGCAACGTAAAACCGGCCACCCCACTTGACAGAAAACTCCCTAAAGGCGATTCACTTAATTTCCGAGAGGGCACCCTGCTTCATTCATCGGGCAATATATACGTAATAGACTATGATGAAAGTGGAATTATGAAACGCCCCTTAGGCCCTTGGGAGTGTTTCGCTGATAGGCTAAACTTCAAGAAATCTGAGTGGATCAGCACCCCCACTAGCTCAGTTCCGAAACGTACTGGACCCCTGTTTACATGTTAGAATAGAACTTGTGGCCAATTACTAAAAAGGAAGTGGATGAAAAACAAGAAGAACACACCTCTTGTGAGTGTAATAATCTTGAACTGGAACCGTATAGATGACACTTTTGAATGTTTAAAGCATGTTGAAAACCTTACTTACCCCAATAAAGAAATAGTAGTCGTTGACAACGGGTCTACAGATGGATCAAAGCAGAGACTCAGAAGCTTAAAGAACATAAAATTCGTTGATAATTCTGAAAATCGGGGCTTTACGGGTGGACACATTGATGGCATTGAGCACTCAAATGGCGAGTATATTCTCCTGCTTAATAATGACGCCGCGATAAAGCCTGACTACATTGAAAAGGCATTAGAGTGTTTTGAAGATACAGAGGTGGCAGCGATAGGTGGACGAGCCTATTTTTGGAATAATAATTTTCCTGTTTTGTCTGAAAAAAACCCATATTATGCATATCAGAATATAAACTATTTAACTGGAGAGGGTATTTTTGAAAGAAAAGATAAGGGAGTAGTACAGGAAGTAAATAATGTATCAGGCTCTGGAGTAGTTATACGTCGTTCCGTTATTGACAATATAGGTTATTTATATGAGCCGTTTTTCGCATATTATGAAGAGACTGATTTGTTTGCGCGGATGAAAAGAGCGGGCTATAAAATTCTGTATAACCCAGAGCTTGCCATTTGGCATAAAGATGGATCCAGCTCTTCTTCTTATTTTAGGTTCTATCAGCTATATAAAAACAGATTTTTATTTGCAATACGAAACTTTGAGAATAGAGTAATTCCATCTTTTTTGCTCTCATATGCAAAGACCGGCATAAAGAGCACGATCTATAGAATAAAAAGGAATGAGCATCAAACGCTACACAGAGCTTTTAGTAATGCTTTCTGGTATAACATGTTAGCTTGGCCTCTAGCATTTAATTCAAGGAGGCAACTTAAAAGACAGCTTGGCGCTAGTAATTATAATCGTCAGATTCTGCGAGAACAAACTGAGGTGAGTTTGGTGATTGACTTTACTTCAAGCACTTCCAGTGATATCAAAAATTACTTTACTGAATGGCATAAACTTACGGGCAATGACCCTAGATATGAACTCATTGCTGTGTGTTCAAAAGAGGCAAAAGATTTGTTGTCGAAAAATATTTCAAATATTTTTGTGGTTAAAGACAATAATTATTTTTCTAAAAAATCATTGAATCTTGGATGGCTTTCATCAAACAGAGAATACGTTATATTCAAAGGACCCACAGAAGATATTTCTGATTTAGATCAAATTCTCGACGACGTTATCCAAATGAGATTAAACAACTACTGGGTACACTCTAGGCAACCAGCGGTAGTTACGGATGCATTAAAAGATTCGGAATTTTTATCAACAATAATTTTTGATCGCAGATTATTGACATACTCAGGTGGCTTAAAGCTTAATGCTAACGATAACTCCGAATCAATTTATCAATTAATTCTTTATGCATGGCTATGGGATAGCTCTAAGGTGTCGCTTCGCATGCATTATGGAAGCAATAAGAAATTAAATCCCACTAAGCTAGCTACCGATAAACAGCTTACATCGATTAAGAAGGATTTAATAAAGGATTCAGAAATCAATAAAAAAATTACACTATGGCAAAAATTACTTGAAAGACACTACAGGCTGTATCAAATACGAAATCTTTTTAGGTGGCTTTTAACGCCAAAGGTTACGCTACGACTTAAATTAGCCCGAACAAAAAATCTCGTATTATTTTCTGTTACCTTTAACAGAAAGGCCTTGGCTTTAGAGCTTCAACATATTAAAAATGAATTTTTAAAATCCCGAATCCAGTGGATAGACCCAAGCCGCTTCAAACAAGAGATTGAGAAATCAACAGAAGATGCTTTGAATAATTGGGTTAATATACCCGTTTTTATAATATGCAGAGACCGATTGGATCCGCTACTCAAGCTTGTTGAGTGGCTAGAAGGCTTAGGATTTAAAAGAATTATTTTTATTGATAACGATTCTTTGTACCCTCCTTTACTTAAATATTATAAAAAAACCCCTTACCAAGTTATTTTTACTAGAAAGAATGTTGGACACACATCACCTTGGGCTTCCGGTATAATTCGAGCGTTATGTCCAGACAGTTATTATATTGTAAGTGACCCGGATGTTATACCTGTTGAATACTGTCCAGAAGATGTCATTATGCATTTCCTCAAGATTCATAATCGTCAGCCTATGTACCAAAAGGTTGGATTCGGCTTAAAAATTGACGACATACCAGAGCACTATTCACTGAAAGAATCTGTGAAGCAGTGGGAATCACAATTCTGGCAAAAAGAGATTGAGAGGGGTATCTATGAGGCTGGTATTGATACTACTTTCGCACTGTATAAGCCATCCTTTACTCATAAGTACACTCTTCATCCTAGTATAAGAACAGGGGAACCATATGTTGCGCGTCACCTACCTTGGTACGCAGACAGCAGTAATATATCATCAGAAGAACTATTCTACAGGGCGCATGTTAACAACGAAATAACTTCTTGGAATGTTGATCAATTGCCCGAACGATACAAAAAAGAGCTTGGGATGAAATAATTACCAATGTCGACTATTCACTCCATTGATGCTCTAGTTTTGTAATTCCTCCCCATTTGTCATCCTTGGTAGACCTTATAATTAATCTTGGGCCTTTATCTATAAATTCGAAAGCTTCGTCTTCCGTATCGCCAAAAAGTCCAAAAACCAGATTATACTCCCCTTCTCCTAGATTAAGCTTGAGTTGGTATTTTACTTTTTGATTCTTAATATGAAATTTATCAATAATAGTATTGGTTCCATACACATATTCGCCCGTACTTTTTAGCAAAGCTATCCCTATGTTCTTAATAGAGGACTCGCCCCAGCTGACTTCAACACTTACTTGCTCTCCATGCATAAATGAGTTTTTAAGCTTTCCCCTAGAATCTGCAACTCTATACTTGAATTGCCATTCTTTAATTTTTTGATGCTTCTCCAACTTAGCATCATTGTCCTGTTGATATGCCAGGTATTTATCTTCGTTAAGGCGCGCATACTGTCTGGCAACCTGCCTAGGACTTCCTGAGGTCTGAATTTTACCCCTATCAATTAGAATGGCTTTAGTGCAATACTTTTCTACGACCGACATGTCGTGAGTGACCAAAATTATAGTTTGCTTATTTGCCTTATATTCGTCAAAAACGCTTATACACTTTTTTTGAAACGCTTGATCGCCGACAGCCAATACCTCATCAAGAAGGAGTATGTCACTTTTCGATTGAATAGCTATAGAGAATGCCAAACGAACCTGCATACCTGAAGAATAATTTTTAAGCTTTTGATCCATAAACTGGCCTAGTTCAGCAAACTCTACAATACTGTCATACAAGCCTTCCACCTCCTTGCGGCTAAAACCAAGTAGTGCGCCGTTCAAAAATACATTTTCACGACCTGTAAGTTCTGGATTAAAACCGACACCAAGTTCGATGAAAGGTGTTAGCGTTCCATTAATTGCTATTTTGCCCTCATTAGGCTCATAAATGCCCGCAAGCAGCTTTAGTAGTGTGCTTTTGCCACTCCCATTACGCCCAACAATACCAAAAAAGTCTCCTTTATTTATCTCGAGCGACACATCGTTTAAGACTTTCTGACGCTCATACGTCCTATTGCCACGAAACATATTTACAAAAAGACTTTTAATAGAGGTTTGTTTTTCGTGAGGAAGCTTAAACTCTTTACTTACATTTTCGACCTTAATAGCAATGTCTTCTTCCATATCTTATAAGTTCTCCGCAAAACTGGTAGATTCTTTTCTGAAATATAAGAGTCCTGTTACAAACACTCCTAACACAATACAATAAACGCCGAATCGTATAGCTCCAGTTTCGAAGAGTCGTGATATTGTCAGTGTCTGGTTAGTTACAACCATATATCTAGCATCTTGAACCGCTTGTGCCATTGGATTTAGCAAAAGTGCTTTTTGGGCCGTCTCGTTTGCGATGACTGTTAAAGGATACAAAATAGGTGTTCCATAAAATCCTGCCTGCAAAACTACTTCCCAGATATAACTTACATCTCTATATTTGACAAAAGCAGCCGCCAAAAAGAGCGAAATCCCGAGGGCAAATATATATATCTCTATGAGAATGAGAGGAAATAGAACTACATAGCCTGTTACATCAACTCCATTAATAAATAGAAAAATTGTAACTACTATTAAATTAAAGCCAAGGTTGATGAGAGCCGAAATACTGCTTGAAAATACAATCATCCACCGGGGAATGCGTATTTTGCGAATAAGATCTCCTCTGGCAACTATGGAGCTGAGACTTTGACTTGTCATGTCAGCAAAGAAATTCCAGAGAACGATCCCAAGCAATAAGTAAATCGGAAAATGAGGAACATCCCCACCAATACGAAGAAACTTTACAAAAACTATATACAGAATAACAAACAGCAGCAATGGCCGGAGTAGTGACCAGGCATATCCTAAAACCGAACCCTGATATCGTAATTTGAAATCAGTGCGAACAAGCTCGGACAGCAGTGCTCTATTCTTCTTAGAAAATACGTGTTTGAACATAAATAAGCTTAGAACACATTATACAGTTATAATCGTAAGAAGATGAATATTTCTGTTGTAATTCCCAACTGGAACGGAAAAGATGAGATTGGTAAGTGTATAGACTCTTTACTTACTCAAAGCCTTGAGCCGCACATTATAGTTGTAGAGAATGGCTCTACTGATGGATCCCTGGAGTTTTTACAGAAAAACTACCCACAAATTGAACTCGTAGTTAATCAAAAGAACTTAGGTTTTGCTGGTGGAGTAAACTCTGGTATCCAAAGAGCACTAGACAGCGGAGCGGAATACATCGCACTATTAAACAACGATGCGGTGGCTGATAAAGATTGGCTGAAACATTTGGCTGCCGTACTTGATGAGCACCCAAAAGTAGGTATAGCTACCTGTAAACTACTAAACGCTGATAAATCCCGTGTAGACAGTACTGGCGACTTCTATACCACATGGGGCTTGCCATACCCAAGGGATCGAAACGTTTCCGCCGAATCTGCCCAAAACAAAGCAGGCGAAGTGTTCGGCGCTTCTGGCGGCGCCAGTATTTATCGTACAAGCATGCTTCGTGAAATTGGATTATTTGATAAAGATTTTTTTGCTTACTACGAAGACGTCGATATAAGTTTTCGAGCCCAACTGGCCGGCTGGAAAGTGTTTTATGAACCAAAAGCTGAAGCCTACCATCAGCAAGGTGTATCGAGTAATAAAATCAAGGGTTTCACCACATATCAAACATTCAAGAACTTTCCCTTGCTTTTCTGGAAAAATATTCCAGGTAAACTTATGGCAAAAATTCTTCCCCGCTTTACCTTTGCGTATCTATCTATTTTAGTTAGCTCAGTATTTAAGGGACGAAGCTGGCCAGCCTTCAAAGGCTTGATCGTGTCACTATTTTTACTGCCTAAAAAGCTCCTGGAGCGCCGACGCATTCAAAAAAACCGTAAGGTATCTGTAGGATATATTGAGTCTATATTAGTTAGTGACTTGCCCCCCAACGCAACAAAATTACGAAAAGTCAGAGCTTGGTTTACGTAAAAGATTTAATCTAGGGTATATTACATAAAAACGGAGATGCGGATGAGTGAATTAAAGTTAGACTCTACTAAGTTAATCAAATTTTTGATAGCATCCGTAATAACCTTGCTGCTGATACATATTGTTTTGCAGTACGCTTATCATATTCATGGCATAGAAATCCTCTCTACAATACGCGGACGATTTGACGTAGATAATGAAATAAGTATTCCAACCTGGTTTTCGCAGGTGCTCCTTCTGGTACCTGCGGCTTTGAGCTTCCTGCTATACGCTACAGTCCGTAATAATACTGATAATTCACGTTTTTATTGGGCGTTGTTGGGGTGTCTGTTTATATTTCTTTCGGTTGATGAAGGCGCAATGCTGCACGAAGCATTCATTACTAAGTTTAGGGAATGGACCGTAAGTCCAGAAACCACCGGTATCGGCCAACACACCTGGTTGATTCCGGTAGCTATTTTACTAATAATTCTTTCGGTTCCATTTATTAAACTCTTGAGGAGCTTGCCTCGTAAAACTGCTTTGATACTTACATCCGGCCTGGCACTTTATGTATTTGGAGCCATTGTTTATGAAACGCTTGGATTAGTACTCGTTTCTGGGGAATTTGCCTACCAAGGCCTTAACGTAGCATTCGAAGAAGGACTCGAGATGCTCGGTGTTATTGTCATAATTCATGCAATACTCAGCCATATTAAGCTCAAGGTTGACACTTTTAAGGTCAGGATTTCTTAAGGTTATTTCTTTTATTCAGGCTCACTATCGAAATACCGGCGAGACCCCACCAGGTGTAAGCCACGGCTTCGTTGGACCAAATGTGGACCAGTAGATTGGTAAACAAAAGCCCAACCAGGCTTGCCAGTAACGCGGCCGCTAACATTTGCTGGCTATGCCACAATCGATAAGCAACAACCCCTACGATACTCAAAAACAAAACCAAACCAATAATTCCCACTTCGGTAGCAATTTGGAGATAATAATTTTCATTTAGAATCGTACCCTGGGTTTGGTTACGGATTGACGCCAGCCCGGCCGTGCCCGGACCACTACCCTCCGGATTATCGACTATTATTTCAACCGACTCCTGGAAAAAACGTGTTCTCAGCTGGTTAGGGTCTTCCAAAACGGTGCTTTCATCAGCGTGAAAGATGACATTTTGCACAAAATAGCTGTCACGCACTCCGGCAAGCCCTAAACTACCAACGACCAGTGTTACTGCCGCGGCTACCATTACTTTCTTTTTATGTCTTAAAACAAAATGTTTAAAAGGATTGTCACTGACGACCCCCAACACGACCATAGCTAACACAAAGCCTAGCCAAGCGCTGCGCGAAAAAGTAAACCAAAGGCATAAGACAGTTAATAGGTAATAACCAGGAATTAATAACTGAGCGTTAATGGGCGGTGTGCGAGATGGCTTTCTTTTCTTTAACCAAAACATTGCTGACGGAATCAGCGTACCAATAACAATCAGGTATGACCCAAGCGAATTCGGATCGCGCACGGTTGACATCACCCGCTCCAGGTCCGGCTTATCATCTATAAAAAATGCCGGTAATACACCGTTTTCGCGGGAATATCCCAGATGTCTGAGCGCATCGTCCGGCAAAATTAAATATTGAACAACGCCAAATATTACCACTATCACACCTACGCCCAAGACAATTTTTGTTGAGACTTCTAAAAGCCGCTTTGCATCAAATAGCCTTGTAAGCAGTACGCCATACAAAAAGAACAGCAGAAAACGAGTGTTATAAACCACCCCCAACCACTCAGCATCCGGTTCAGTAGGTTTTACAAGCGCTAGTAGCAATGTCAGCAGACCATAGGTGATAATGAGCCACACCAATCTATCTTTCAGCGCCTTAGTGAACCATGGCTGGCGCACACTTACCGTCAATGCCGCCAGGAAGCCTGCTATCAGAAACATGTCTTTGGCTACCTTCATAAATTCAAGCACGCCAAAGCTTGTACCTATCCAGGTGGAGAGCAATATATGCAACGGCATATAGGCCAGCAGTCCATAAAAAATATAAAGCGCGGTCTTTTGGAGCTTGTCGGTCATTACTGTTTTGTATTGTAAACTGAATGCATGAGTAAGCATATCGTGATTGATGCGCGTATCCGGCGTAGCAGCACCGGGCGCTATACGCACGAACTGGTTGAGAAACTTCAGAAAATTGACCTTAAAAACCGTTATACCATTCTGGTGGAGGCAGATGATCCTTGGGAGATGACCAGCCCTAACTTTACAACCGCGACCGCACCGTACGCCCAGTTTTCATTTAATCCTCTGGAGCAGATTAATTTTGCACGCCAACTCTACAGGCTCAAAGCCGATACCGTTCACTTTACAATGACGCAATTTCCTTTGCTGTTTTTTCATAGGCGCATCGTAGTAACAACCCACGACCTCGGTATGCTAAAAACCCATCGCCCGAAAAAGACGCATCCGATCGTCTTTTGGCTCAAGAAAATTATGTACAGATTTCTGATGTGGCAATCCCACCGTAAAGCAAATCAAATAATTGTGCCGAGCGACTGGGTCAAACAAGACCTTTCAAGCCACCATCCTTTTGCTGCCAACAAAATAACAAGGACCTACGAATCCGGCGCTTCGCAGCAAAATGTTACTGCCAAAAAGCCTAAAAATATCCAGAAAAAATTCATCCTTTACCAGGGCACGCCTTTTCCTCATAAAAACGTCAAAAAGCTGGTGGACGCCTTTAATATCCTTCATCAGTCAAACCCCGACCTGCATCTGCACTTTAACGGAAAGATAGAGCAGTATTACGAAGAACTGCAAAGATATATTGCCAAACAACCTTCAAGGAGCAACATTCACGTAAACGGTTTTGTGCCGGACCCGGAGTCAAAGTGGATGTTCCAGCACTGTTTGGCCTTTGTGCACCCCACAAAAGATGAGGGCTTTGGCCTGCCGGGACTGGAAGCCATGGAGCAGGGCGCACCGGTTGTTTGCAGCGACATCCCAGTACTTAGGGAAGTTTACGGAGAAGCACCAGTTTATTTTGACCCCGATAGCGAGACTGATATCGCAGATAAAGTATCTTCTGTTATAAACGACGAAAAGCTACGTGAAGCGATGCGCAAAAAAGGCCATGCCCAAACAAAAAAATTCACCTGGGATCAAATGGCTAAAGAAACTTTGGCTGTTTATAACAAAACAATGGCTAGTGAATCCTGAGTGGCTCTATCTTGGTTGTTTGCTTTAAGAGATCGGACTTTGACTCGCTCTTGGCACAATCATTTTTATTGCCTGTGATGTAGTAATAGTTATCGCCTACCTTGGAAGCCGATTCTTCAAGAAAGCTCATACTGAGCTGGAGTCCGTCCTCTGTTTTAGTGTCAATCATATCTGGTGTAACTTTGTTAAGCAGTGCCGGGACAGAACAGTTTTCTTCATCTTTGTTGGTTATTTTAATCTGGGCCGTATTGCCACTAATCTTGTAGCTGGCCGTTTTTGTCAGCTCAGATAGCGGCACCATGACCTCCCATTCTGTAACTGATAAATAAATTCGTGTTTCCTGCTCCTGCACTTCTGTAGTTTCTTCCGGCGTTTGTGGCTGCTTGCCTTTTTGTAACAGAATTACAGCGCCCACAGCTGCCGCAACCAACACCACAGCTATAAGCCCGATAGCGATAGTTTTCTTGGATCTTTTTTTGCCGAGCCGATATTTCATAACTACTTTAGATTTTAATCGAACTACTGCTCAAGCACTAGCGATTAAGCTTTTATGAAAAATACCTGCTACAATTTCAGGTAATGAAACGAACCGCAAAAAAGCGTGTCGCAAAATCTGCCAAACCTAAACTAACCCGAAGCCAGGTTATATTTTTGTTAGTTGTAGGTGTAATTATATTGGTTGGTGGCTATTATTTTGTCGTTAAACCTATACAGATCCGTGCCGAAAAAAACCGCTTCCTATCTGCTAAGTCTGAGCTACATACATCGGTTAGTGGTTTAGGCGTAGAGCTATCGAAACTGTCTGTTAATGAAGTAGACTATTGTTCATATTCAAGTGATAAATTTTCTAAAGGACGTTTAACTTGTACTGTTTCATACAAAGCTAACTTGTCAGACAAGCTTTCATCAAGCTTGATTAAGAAGATAATTTCAGAAAATTCTGATTTTAGTAGCTATTCGTTGTATGAGGAAAGAGAAAATATCGTATTTGAAAAAAGTGATCAAAATCTAAGGTGCTATGCCTCATTCCTAAAGGGGCTTATTTTAGAATTAAACTTTGCTTGTAGCGGGCCAGCTATGACAGAGCATTTTCCTTTGAAGAACTAAAGCTTTACTTCAGTTAAATAAGCTTTATACTGTGAAGTATATTAACATTGGTGGAACTTTTTGTGGCCAGGCGACCAACGGTAATATTTATCATTTCTGCTATCTTGTTCGGTGCAGCCACATTATTTATTTCTAAGCCGCATTTAAGTTTAGCAGAAGAACAACCTTCTACCTGGCTAAGCGAATCAGATCCGACACTTACGCTCACAGAAACACTGCCGCCCGGCGGGCCAATAACAGATTATGTTGAGCCACTGGTGTGTACTGACAGAACCTTCACTATAAGACCGAAAAAAACTATTATCGTATGGCCCTTTAAACAAGATGAGAAAACTCTGGATGTTTGCGCAATAGACACCCAATTCGGAGCGCTCGGAAACGACTATCTTCATCTTGAAGGTACAGAAGTTGCCGGTGAACTTACTTTGGCAAAAAATAATCCACGGACTTATTTCCGTGCTATCCCGCGGTCAGCAAACATTTTCCGGTACGACATTGTAAATGGTAGGACTCGTCTTGAGCTTATTGAAGACTTTAGAAGCAAGCTTGCCTCTTCTAACACCTCTGCGGGTGAAGTAATCTATTACCCCAAGTCGGGTACAACTGGAAAGCTTGTTACCTCATTTAGCGGCGCACCGCTTGCTGTTGAATACTCTACCTCATCTTATTCTTATAGTGGTGAATGGATGGTTGTTGACACTCATATGGGTACTGTCCGCTATAACACAGTAACAGGTGATGTATTGCCGTTTAAGACACGACAAACATACCAGCAAAATTCTAAATCTTTTATTCATACTGCTATTACAAATAATGGCCGGTACGCTGTGACTTCTTCAGGTCTACCTGCTTATATGCGTATATATGACCTTGCCACCTGCCAAGAGGGGCTTGATTGGTACGACACAATCGAATCGTGCCAATACAAAGAGCTTTACCCCTTTCTCAAAACTCAAATACCCAAATACTCATCCTCCTCATACATAAGATTTTTGGATAATAACAATCTAGACCTTTACATAACCTGGCAGCGAGAAGGCGATGATTGGCTAAAACGTGAAAGATATACATTAACAGCACCAAATAGTGTTGTGTTTGGACAGGATTCGCCGTCTTTTGGCTACCTTGCGCTTGGTGACTCTTTTGCTTCAGGAGAGGGAGCGTATAAATACAAAGCTTTTACCGATGTTCGTGATAATAAATGTCATCTATCGTTAGTGTCGTACCCTTATTTGCTGATGGAGCAGTTGGGTTTGGGTTTGAGTGAATCGGTAGCCTGTTCTGGAGCGAAAATACAGGATATTGCAGACACGTCTGTAAGCTATAATGACCGTTCCCAAGCAAAGGGTAAGAGTGAGAGTAGATATACACAAGAAATATTAAAACAATTTTTACCTGGTTATCGTGCTCAGCTCAAATTTCTTCAAGACTACAAACCAAGTGTCATAACAGTTTCCGTTGGTGGCAATGACATAGGATTTGCCAAAAAAATAAAATACTGCGTAGAGTCAGGCGACTGCTACCCGACGTATGAAGATAGAGTAGAAGTACTCTACGAAGTCGATCGGCTGTCTTGGCGACTCATCGATACATTTAAACAACTAAAGAAGGCCGCTCACCCCAAATCCAAAATATATGTTTTGGGTTATCCAAGCATAGTTAAGCCCGGCGGCAACTGTGGCTTAAACGTACGACTAAGCCAGACTGAACTTTTGTTTGCCGACCACTTAACTATCTATCTAAATAATGCGGTTGAACGAGCAGCCAAGTGGGCGGGAGTGTATTACGTAGATATTGAAGATGCGCTGAACGGTCACCGGCTATGCGAAACGCAGGATGTCAACACTGCGGTAAATGGTATAACCGCCGGTGATGAGCCGACGAAGATTCTGTTTTTTGAGTTTGACGGACCATTGGGCCGCGAAAGCTTTCATCCGAACGAACTGGGACATCGCCACTATGCAAAAACTATTCGGCAAAAGACCAATGACTTCACGGCTGAAATGCCGGAACCGGATACTACCGAATATCCGCCAGCAAAAGATGATTTAGTCATCCTGAATGTACATAAAAGCGGGCGCGACCTTAACTTAGCCAACTTCGATTCCGATACTGAAAATAATGTCATATACAAAGTAAATAAAGGTGCAGAGCAGAGACAAAAAATCAACCAGGGTCACAATTTTAAGCCCAATAGCCGCGTGTTCCTCAAGCTATATTCTGACCCTATAGACCTCGGCACTATTGAGCTTGACGATAACGGCGAAGCGGAGTTCACGCTTGATATACCAGGTAACGTTCCTGCCGGTTATCACATGCTGCATATATATGGCATAAACATGGCTGGTGAAAATATTGACGTACAACGCCTGCTCTTTGTGGCCGAAACCGTTGATGATTGGGATGGCGATGGAGTTCTTAACACCGATGAGGTGTGTAAATATGGCGAACCTAGTGGCTTTGATTATGATAAGGATGAAATAGATGATGCGTGTGACGGATATATCGGCGAGCCGGAACCATTAATAACAAGTTATGAAGAATCCGGAGAAGCAGAGGAATTACCTGGATTTGTAGCTGCAACTACCGGACCGACAACACGGGCAATATTTAATGGAAGCCCAGTTACAAACAATCCCCCTGTTTCAATACGAACAAATAACGAACAACGCATGAACGTACTCGGCAGTGAAGCCGCATCACTGTTTGCAGCCGGAGACTCATCAACACCAAAGACAAAAGCGTGGCAATCGACTAAGAGCAATAATAGCTGGCTGATTTTTATAATTTCCATTATTGCCGTTTCTTTGTTGGGCGGAACCTTTGCCGCCGTGAGAGTCAAGCATCGTTAACTTTGGAGTAAACACGCTCCCCTACTCCCCTATCCAATTTATTGACAAACTTGCATAAATTTGTTATAATATAGTAAGATAGGAAGTGTACCCTTTTTAGCAGTCACGCTTAGTTTTCTCTGTTATTCTTAGAGTATCATCTAACGCACTGGAGGAGTTATGGCTAACCTTAACCTTAACTACAAGGAACCAATCGTAGCGTCTGACGGCAACACGGTATCTATATCCAACGAAGGTCCTGTTACATTATTGTTTTTTCAAATCCGTAAACAGCAGCAAGACACGATTGATGCAGATGTGGTGGCTGGCGTGCGGCTGCACAATCTTAACGAACTAAAGCAGCTGCAAAAAACTATTGCCGATACTATCAAGCAGCACGAAACGCGTGAACCCTAGAGATAACCTTACTCTTCTTCTGAGTCGTCAGTGTTCTGTTCAGCTAATGGGCTTGGCTTAAGTACCACGTGGCGATCGCGGCCTTCGCCTTCGGATTCGGTCACTAAGCCGTGTTGATCAGCTAACTTATGAACCGTGCGCCTGTCGGTTGGGTTCATCGGCTTAAGGTGTAGTGGCTCCTGGGTTTCTTTGACTTTATCAATCCAGGCTTGGGCTTTGGCCGCCAAGCGGTCGGCGCGTGATTTTTTATAATCGGCAATATCGACGTTCACGCGAGTATATTCATAGCCGTTACTTTTAAGAGCATTACTAACCATAAACTGTAGTGCCCGCATAGTATCGCCGCGCTGGCCAATCAGGAAACCGTTGAGATGGGTACTTGGTACGTTGAGTTCAATTACTTCATCGTCTTCAGTCGTGGCATAAACATCTGTGTTAAGGCCAAAGAAAGACAATATATCTTCAAGATATTTTTTGGCGTACTGAATCGATTCTTCCATCACTTCCTCCTTTTTTTAGTGCTGGATTTTTTGGAGGACTTTTTGGGTTTGGAAGATTTTTTCTTTGTAGGTTTGGTGACAACTTCTCCTTCGATAACTTTCTTGGTGCCTGAGGGGGCGTTAGCGATAGCCTCCAGCTCTGTTTCGTCTTCCTTAAGAACCCGGCTTTGCTGGATATAAGCTACGACACCACCGACGAACCAATACAGACTTAAGGCCGAAGCCAAACCGATGGTAAAGAAGAAGATCATTATCGGGATAAAGAACCGCGTAGCCCGGCCAACAGCGGCATTAACTTCCTGTTGGTCTGATTGCTTACCTTCGCTGGCTTCTCTTAGAATCGTACGGAGCTTGCGACCGTCTTCTGACTTTGGCATCAGCTGCTGACTCTGCAGATACTGAATTCCGGCACTACCAAGGACTAACAGGAACGCCGGGACATAGAACGGGCCGATCGCAGCCCTGGTCAGATCCACCACCCCAAACAGTGTTTTATCGAAAAGGTCGATATTTCCGGCCAGCTCCCGCATCCAGCCGAGATTATTAATCCAGTCATAGGAATATGTTAGTAGCGCCTGCGGATCGGCCACCACTCGCTGCAAGCCCTGATATAGGCCAATAAGTATAATCAGCTGGATTATTAGAATTCCGATGCTGCCAAAAGGACTGATTTCACGCTCTTTATAAAGCTGCATCACCATCATAGATTCTTTTTGCCGGTCGCCTTTTGCTTCTTTTTTGATGCGCTTGAGCTCCGGTTGTAATGCCCGC
The DNA here is from genome assembly GCA_964537935.1 of uncultured Candidatus Saccharibacteria bacterium. GTDB lineage: Bacteria > Patescibacteriota > Saccharimonadia > Saccharimonadales > CAZICT01 > CAZICT01. The sequence continues at coordinate 84,281 of CAZICT010000002.1, forward strand.
ATTGCTTTGGCGTGGTGAAGCTGTTTTTTAACCAGCGGCCACATCAACAAACGAATAACAACGGTAAATACAATTATTGCCAGTCCAAAATTATGACCGGGAATCAGTGCGTAAATAAAAACGAGCAGGTTAAAAATCGGTTTTACAATCAGGGCTTCAAACATTTATACTCCTTGCTTAATTCCATCATACCAGATTGTAGGGTCGGCATGACACCTTAAAATAGTCACTTTGTAGTGTTTGGACAGTCTTTTTTTAGTTATTTTTGCGACGAGATGATGCCGGCTTGTTTCAGCTGGGTATAGACCATTTTTGTAACTTCATCGGCCGGCAAGGTAGCGAGCGATTCATGAAATACGGTTATGACAATGTCATACGGTGCATTAAATTTCGGGGCCTGGAGCCGAACCGCTTCGTAGAGCCGTCGTCGAATTCGGTTACGCACAACCGCACTTTTGCTGACCTTTTTGCTCACCACTACAGCTAACCGGTAGGTATCCCGGCGCTTGTTGGCTACATACTTAAGCGAACAAAGTGGTCCGCGCACTGTTTTACCGTGTTGATAAACATAACGCAGACTTCCATGTCCATGGAACCGGTTCTTTTTGGAAATCATATCCTTTAGTATATGTTACGCGGACAGTTTGGTACGGCCTTTTAGTCGTCGGCGCTTCAGGATTGAGCGACCAGCCTTACTAGTCATGCGCTTCATAAAACCGTGCTGTCGGGCACGCTTACGCGTCTTTGGCTGATAGGTTCTTTTTGGCATCGTATCTTCCCTTTGTGACTTTATTCATAATGAGTCTTGGAGCACTCAGGCGAGCGCATCGCAGCTCATAACAACCATAAGTTATGTATTGTACACCACTGCGAATGGTGCAATTTCTACGTCACGTTAAATTAACAATATTTACCCACTAATCCTAGCAAGTTTTCCACTTTTTACCAAGTTTTTTCCACAGATTAACAGAGGAGAATATATAATGTGTATAAATTTTACCCTGTTAAGCTGAATTTTTTGCAAATAGCTTTTATGGTCGTAAAAACATGTGGAAAAGTCGTTAGTCTTTGATATAGTATGGAACTAAGTAGCTAATAATTCAGGAGAGGGTATGCAAGACAGCTTGTGGCAAGCAGTACTTGGCGAGATAGAACTAACTGTTTCACGGGCAAGCTTTGTTACCTGGTTTAAAAATACCCATATGCTCCGTTATAAGGACAATACTTTGGTGGTCGGTGTACCTAATGTCTTTATAAAGCAGCAGCTGGAACGCAAATATAACCAGCTAATTGCCGATATGCTGTCAAAAAACGGAGTTAAGCCAGATAAAATAGAATACAAAATCCATACCTTATCCGTTCCTCGTCGCAATAACGATGAACCTGTAATACTGACTACTCCGCCCGCCAAAACATCCACTCACACTACTAAACCGGTGTCTTCTACGCTGACTCACACCTATCGGCAGGGCCTTAACGAACGCTATACTTTTGAAAACTTCATAGTCGGATCCGGCAATGAACTTGCTTATGCCGCCTGTCAGGCGGTTGCGGCTTCGCCAGGGCTTAAATACAACCCGCTTTTTTTGTACGGTGGCGTGGGTATTGGCAAAACACACCTTATTCAAGCAGTTGGTAATGCGGTTTTAGCCAATAACCGGGATGCACATATTGTTTATGTTTCTACCGAGCAATTCGTCCAAGAGTTTTTAGACGCCATCCGCTATAAGAAAAATACTGATTTTGCCGGCTACTACAGGAGTGCTGACGTGCTGATTATCGACGACGTACAGTTTATAGCTGGCAAAGAAAAAACTCAGGAGGAATTTTTCCATACCTTTAATGCCCTCCATCAGGCAAACAAACAAATCATTATTAGTAGCGATAAACCGCCTAGTGAAATTCCGACGCTTGAAGATCGTCTGCGGTCTCGATTTGCCTGGGGCATGTCAATCGATATGCAAAACCCGGACTTTGAGACTCGTTGTGCCATCATCCAGACAAAGGCCGCGACCCATAGCGTTACCCTTCCTGTTCCGGTTGTAGAATATCTGGCTAACCTTGTGCAATCCAATATTCGTGAGCTTGAAGGGGCGCTCAATCAACTATTGGCGTTTTGTGAAATGCGCGGGCTAGAACCGGATGTCATGATTGCTACCAATTTACTCGGTAATACTAAAGCTCGTCCAAAGCATATTAGCGCTAAACAAATCATTGAACGTACCGCCAAACACTTCCATATACCGCTGGAAGATATACTTGGCCCAAAGCGAGACAAAGATATTGTTGTTCCCCGCCAGGTTGCTATGTATATGTTAAGAAGTGAGCTACATTTGAGTTTCCCTAAAATAGCTCGTGAACTAGGGCGCAAAGATCACACTACTGCCATACACTCCGTAGAAAAAATCGAAAAAGAAGCCAGCTTCGATCTTGATATTAAAAACGCTATCGAAGAAATAAAGGAACGGCTGTATGCATAAGATAGCAAAGGGTGAGTTAGCGCCAGTGTCTGGGTTCACTAGTTACCTGCTGCTTGTTATTTATTACTTGTTATTTGCTAATACGTGTGGACAACAAGCGAATAACTTGTGGTTTAGGTTGAGCACAAAAACCCGACTTATACTCAAGCCGACGAACGTCACTCACAGGCTGTCAAAAACCCACAGGTTTATAAGCAGTTTGTACAATTTTAGTACCCAGCTTAGGGTAAATTTTTACACATCAATTCAATCTGTTAATCGGCACTTATACACGATTTACACAGGGCCTATTAAAACTACTACTAAGTATATACATATATAACTAAGGAGCTTCTATGAAACTGCAGGTCACTCAGGAAAATCTATCTCGCGCACTTGGGCATGTATCGCGGGTGGCAAATACACGCGGCACCCTACCAATCCTATCCAACGTTTTACTTAAGATTGTCGGCAATAGGCTTAGTATTGCAGCGACCAATCTTGATATTGCTATTACCCACTATGTTGGTGCCAAAGTCAGTGAAGAAGGTGCCATAACAGTCCCTGCCCGGCTGATGCAGGACTTCGTTGCCAGTCTGCCCGGCGGAGTAATAGATTTAAAACTGGATGACAACAAGCTTCATATTAGTACGGATAAATATAAATCAGTCATTAACGGTATCAGCGCCGAAGATTACCCGGTGATGCCTGATATTGAAGACGGTAATACCTGGAAAATCGATAGTGAAACGCTTAAGAAAGGCTTACAGCAGGTCGTAATCGCAGCGTCAAACGATGAGGCTCGACCAGTACTGACCGGTGTTTATCTTCATAGTCATGAAGGAAAACTCTATATGGTGGCGACCGACAGCTATCGTTTGGCGGAAAAGCAGCTCGGTAAGGCACCGGAAGATATCGATTTGCTAATCCCGGCAAGCGCCTTACAGGATTTGCTTCGTATTCTTGGTGATCATTCCGGTGAGGTAAGCGTGACCCACGATGATCAACAGGTGCAGTTTAAGGTTGAAGATGCTGAATTGGTAACTCGCTTAATTGAAGGTAAATACCCTGATTATCGAAAGCTTATTCCGGAAAAGTTTGCTACTGCCGCGACCCTAAAACGCAGCGAATTTGTTAACATCACAAAAGTATCCAGTCTGTTTGCAAGAGAAAGCGCCGGCAGTATTACTTTAAGTATTGACGATGAGCAGAAGCAAGTAAGTATTCGCTCAATCGCATCACAAATCGGCGAAAACACAGCTGCAGCTGATGCCGAAGTAACCGGCAGCGGTGATATAACTCTTAATTCCCGTTATGTTCTGGATGCGCTCAATGCGCTGAACGGCGAAACAGTTACCTTTTCATTTAATGGAAAACTTGAAGCGTCGGTTATAAAAGACGGTGATAGCACCGATTACATCCATGTGATTATGCCACTGAAGTCATAGACTTCAGCGAGTCGCAAGTAAAAAGCAAAAAGTGTAAAGTTACAATTATGAGAATTACCTCTTTCGAAGATATTGTAGCTTGGCAAAAAGCAAAAGTACTCACAATTGCGGTTTATAAATTGACGAATTCAAGTAACGATTACGGATTTAATAATCAGATTCAGCGAGCAAGCGTTTCGGTAATGAATAATATCGCTGAAGGTTTTGAAAGGCAGAGTAATAAAGAATTTAGAAAATTTTTATATATTGCAAAAGGTTCATGCGGAGAAGTTAGGTCAATGGTGAGACTGGGAGAAAGTTTAGGAGTAATGGACCGTAAAACTAGCGAAGAACTAATTACCCTATCCACTGAAGTATCGAGAATGTTATCAGGATTAATAAAAAGCTTATGACTTTATATTTTATAACTTTAAAAACTTTTAACTCCTATGTTTCATGATATTCGCTTACAGGCGTTCCGCTCATATACGAATGAGTCTTTTGAGTTTACGCCGGGGGTAAACATCATTGTCGGTCCGAATGCCAGCGGAAAAACCAATTTATTAGAGGCTCTTTTAATGATCGCAACCGGATCTTCCTACCGGGCACGCGACATCGAAGTTATTCAGCATGATGCTCCGTGGACACGCCTGGACGTGTCAACCGATACTCAAAAACGCAGCGTAAAGTTAATACCACAGCAAAATGGAGTCGTACAGAAAGAGTTTATTATCGATAACAAGACATTTAAGCGCTTGAGTCTGCAGTACAGTATTCCGGTGGTGTTATTTGAGCCAAACCATTTATTACTACTGCATGGATCGCCTGACCTAAGACGTGAATACATAGATGAGCTGCTGTCTCAGATCGTGCCGGGATTTGATAATTTAAGGCGAAACTATAAACGGGCATTATCGCAACGAAATGCGCTCCTAAAGCTTGGAAACCCGTCACAGGACCAGCTTTTCGTGTGGAACTTGCGTCTAAGTGAGCTTGGCGGACAGATTGCCCTGCACCGCCAATCATTGGTTACAAAAATCGGACAAACTATTAGTGAAATTTATAATTCGCTTGCTCACACCGATGATACTGTTGAGATTGTTTATGCGAGCGTATGCGCCGGAGAACAATATGGCACCAAACTGCTTCAATTGCTTGAAAAGTCTCAAACTAAAGATCTGCAGAGAGGCTTCACTGGCTGCGGGCCGCACCGTGACGATATAGAAATCCGACTTCGTGGACATCTTGCTCAGGAAACCGCGTCGCGAGGCGAAATCAGAACACTACTACTGGCATTAAAAACCAAGGAACTGGAGCTTTTGGAAGAAAATCGGGATAAACGCCCACTGCTACTGCTTGACGATGTTTTTAGCGAGCTCGATGGTGCCCGCCGCAAGGCATTAACAGAGGTTATTCAAGGTTACCAAACATTTATCACCACCACTGACGCCGATGTAGTGGTCCAGCATTTCATGGACGCCTGCAACATAATCCCTCTAAGCTGATTTTTATATCGGCTCAGTTATACGATAGCGTATTAAGTAGTTATCTGGATTAAAACCAAGCGATCTGATATGTGTTAATGCATCACTTTTATACTGTTCAATCGTAGTATCTTTATGGGGTCCAAGATCTGCATTATTAAGGATAATTTTTATGTTTAAAACATAAATAGCGTTTCCGTCTTCAGATGCCTCATATGCACCGGTAATAGTATAGTGAAGGCTGCTTTCAGGAAGGTGTTTGGCGATAGGATCTTCGGTATTGTCTTTGTCGGTTTCTTCAAGTTGGAGTATTTTTTGATCAGATGGTAATTGGTGGTAAGGGATATACTTCGCTTCAAAATTAAATGAGTGTTCATTAATAATTTCACCATTTACTGCTTCAATTGAATTAACTGAAAAAGCATATTGTCGGCCGGCAAATAATTCATCTAAGTACAGATATAGTGTCGAACCTTCAATCTTAAAATATGAAACTAATTCTTCAGGGTCGTTAAGTCGCTCAAGATAATTAATATCTTCCTTAAGCTGTTTATTAAAAACCATCTTAATTGTAGTACTACTGGTAGCTATTTTACCGCGATCACCAGGAGTTATGGCTACTACCCTAAACTTAGAAGTAGAAATAATATATCCAATTAACAATATAATTATGAGAAAACCACCAATTACTATCAGTAATCGCTGTTGTCGAATAGATGATTGCTTTTGGTTCATATTTCTATTCTATCCTCATAAATCCAGTTAACGCCGGCGAATTCATACTTTGGGTGGCCTCCTTGATGGTATTGCTCTCATTACCGCCAATCGATACATATGTTTCTGTACTAGCATCATAACTTACCACAATATTTACATGGGAGGGATATGGCCCTACACCTTCTTTATAAATCGCAATATCACCTGGTCTTGGTTCAAAACCCTGCTCTGTTGGTTCGTGGAAGAAGCCATTATCTCTAGCGTAAGCCAACATACTCGCTACAGCCGGTATCGGCCCTTCTTCAAATGGTCTACCTGCTTCACGCAACACCCAACTTACAAAATATGCGCACCACGCCAGATGATTATTATCTGTGTACTTAAGATAGCTACCGTCGGCTTCGTTAGCTCCAGCATCAAGTTCTCTACGGGCAATTTGTACTATACGCTCTCCTAGTGCCCCGGTTATCCCGTTTGAGCAAGAAATACCTCCCTGAAGACCTGCTAGAGCGGAGTAAACCACAAAAGCTCCATGCTGACTATTTGCAGGGTACGAAAGTGAACCTCCATCAGTTTTTATCTGTCCCCAAGAAGTTGGGTTAAAGGCAGGGTCCCTTTCTCGATCAGCAATATTCATAACATAAGGAGAACCTTCAAAGCCCTGGGTGTCTCGGTCAAACCCTAGTTGCACTGCTTGGTTTATATATACAGACGCTCGACCGTTATAGCTAAAGAAAAGATCTTTGATTGCATCCGGTTGTGAATTACTTGTGCTTATCTCTCTATTTTCTTCTATAGGAGTACGTTGAGAAAAGTCCGTCTTCACCCTCTCAGCCATAAATAAAGTTTGACGTCTGAATTCTTCGTCTGTTACCTCTCCTTCGGGATATGGACCACCATCCCCGTTGTAAAACTGGTAAATGCCCTGGCCGTTACCTGGATTTCGACGTGCAAGTCCGGTCTCGAGTAGGTGAATAACGGCGAGTAAGGCCCACGGTACATCATGTTCTTGAGCTGCCTCTTCATAAAAAGGGCGGTTATCGTCGATTTGCTCTAACTGGGCATCGTTAAGAATTTCTCGTCCGGCGTAATCGGCGTTATTAATTTCTCCACTGGCACTTACTGATCCTGACGGGCTACAACCCGTTGCTGAACTATAGTATGGGTAGTAGATTTCATCTCCTTCCGATAAAGCAGCGATTGGGGTATTTACTACAAACCCAAAACAGTATGTTAGTACTAATATGTATAGTAAGTATTTTTTAATCTTTATCATCGTCCATTCACCGACCAATGCCATGATTCACTCGGCAAATTATACAATCCATAATTTGCCGCATTTGCACTCAACCAATTAAAGCAAGTACTTCCACTTGAACAGTTTCTGAAATCAAGCGCTTCTCCATTTTCATGATTTGAGGTTCCAGGACGAGCTGTAGGTGGGCTACATGCCCTTGAGGGCGTGTTGTCATTAGGGCAGCCGTGAGCAATACGCAATGCCTTTTGTTCGTCGTAGGATCGATACGCTCCGGCGGTTAAATTAACCCCGTCATCTTCAGCTGCTCGCAATAAGTTAATGACATTTTGAGCAATCGAAACATTAACATCAAAAGATACATTCCCACGAATAATACAGAGGCGAATCTCATAAAGGAGTACTTTACCTGGACCATATTTTTGAGCAATACCGCCGTCAGATATTTCTGGATCATCAGGACAACTCAAATCGGAGGTATCTGTACCACTCTCTATAGACGTCGGTGTTGATGTGGAGGTATCAATGCCCTCGTCATACTCACCAGTAAAATGCATACTGCCCGCTTCTTCAACGGCCTCTTCAAGTAAACACGGATCAGCGTTTATGTTTACATCAAACGGCATATCATCAGGACGACCCACATCAAATACCCCTTCCGGGTTGGCTTCGAGTCGTCTATCGTATGATTCGTCACACATGTACTTTTCATTTACTTCTTCCTCGGTCATACCCGTTCCGTTATTAGCGGTAAATATTTCATGATCTGTGGGATACCCACTATTGATTACACCGTATGGGTTGCTGAGCGTAGCAGGTGGAAGTGCTTGACTGTGGGATGTGAATATTCCTGCAATTGAAGAAAAAGAAGATAGAAATGTTGATGGATTAAAGAAGCTGGCCATATTTTGAGTCATATTAACCGCAGTAACCGGCATATGCATTGCAAAGTTGCCAACGATACTCTCCTTTACGCTAGGTGAGAAGTAACGAGCAAAGAAACTTCTATTCTTAAGCTCGTATTTGTAGTTGTTATACATTTCTGCCTGAATTGAGGCGACTTCAGCATCTGATAAGTATTGACCACCAATCGTATCCGATCTATCACCGCCTACTGACCCACCTAGGGAAGAGTTCTTCACAGCAATGCCAGCGTAGAGTGCTTCATAGGCATCGCCACCTTCTTCAGCGCCTGTAATACTGAAACCCAAAAACCAGTCGAGCGCTGTTTCCACAGCGCTTGCGATAACATCATCAAGCCCCGTTACTTCAAGTAGTTGCTGAATTACCTCGTCGATACCTAGCGCGCTTGTAATTGCTGATACAGCATCATTAATAGCACCAACAATACCACCAATAGTTCCTCTATACAGGTCGCCTATACGGTCAATCGCACTCCACCATGGTGCGCTAGTGAATCCAGCCCTGTCCTGCAATAGCTTCTTGTTAGGGCATACCAATTCACCAGGTTCTAGAATCTCGGGAGGCGTATTTGGGTTATCATCACAATCTCGGCTAATTTGTGCTAATGCAGACACACTGCCAGGCTCCCAATATGCTGCTTGATATACTGGACTCTCTTCAAAATTATCAAATGTTTCAGCAAGTACTCTAGCATCCTCAGGGTCCATGTCTTCTCCAGCACGTTGTTGATCTGCTGCACTTAGTATCGTGGTGCCGAAGCCAGCATATTGATGCGCAAGGCTATCATATACAACTATGCTTAGCGCACCACTATCAACCGCACCTTGTATCTGGGCTATGGCATCTACAAGGCCTATTCCTGCCGCGAATGAAGCCAAGACTTTACGTAAACCAATATTCTTTATTCTAGCTGCCAAGTTATCTCCAACCCCATCACCGTCAATTGCCTCAACAGCTTCATCTACTGAGCTAGAAACAGAATTACGGTCTGCATTATCTGCTGCCTCTACTCCTTCGGCATCTACGGTTTCTCCGTCTTCATTTGTTCGCGTTACGCGATCATTATCGGTGGCACCTTTCCTGATGTCATCACACTTTTCCCCTCCCTCGAGCAAGCAATCAAGATATAAGCCATACCTTTCAGATACTCGACCAACGGTTTGTCTAACTGCATATTGCTTGAAGGCGGTCTTTTTCTCTATATATTTTTCTCTTGTGTTATTTCTAGTTTTCTCAAATGGTTTCCATCTATTTACACCATAGTACTTCTTGAGTATGCTGCGCATATGATGTCGCCTAATAATTTGTCGCGACTTTGTTTCTGATCTTGTGAATTCGTTAATAAACTTTCTAGCTTCACGAGAATCGAGATCTCTATATCTTCTGTCTGAGCTCGAGTCTACCCCTAAGTCTTCTAGTTGCCAGTTGGTCGGACGAGTATGTTGTCTGCCAAGTATTTCTCCTTGAGGGATTTTTGGAACTAACCGAACGTTATATTCTTGAATCAACTTCGATTCTAGGTTTGCCCCTCTCCAGTTCGTATAGAGGGTACTAAATACACCATTCCCTAAGTACGTAAATCTATCACTCTCATTATTGAAATCAAGAACACCACTGCTCTCAAGTGACCTAATAATTAAATAACGGTTCATGTAGTACTCAAGCCTGCGTTCGATAGCATACTCCGGTACTTGCCCTACCCGTTGTTCAATCTGCTCAATAATTGCAGTAACTTTGAAGGGCAACAAGAAAGAGATTAGCATCATTAAACCACCAATTAGGGTAAGTCCTAGGCTAACACCTATAAGTAATCCTTTTGACTTTAAATAAGAGTTTTGTCGTGCTTTAAGGTTAGCCTTCCAGTTAGAAGGGGGTATGTTTGCAGATTCTTTCTCTGCTTTGCTTGTGAGTGGCTCGCTGGTGTCTTTATTCGCGTTACTTTCTGCAGCGGCAATTTCATCACCTGAGAGTATTTTTTTCGATTCGGAGCTTGACGGTGTAGCACCTTCGCTCGCACGATCTTCCATCGCCTTTTCTTCGGCTGCGTTGATGCCGGTCGTTTCGCGCAGAAACTCCGGTGTTATTTCTTCTTTTGCTGTTCGTTCATCTTGGTCTAAAGACACAAAGGGTTACTCCACTTCGGTGTTCAAGGGTCATTATACCCCAGGGTACAAACGGTTTTCCAGGTCAATCGTTCCTTGAGGCTGGTTAAATTCGCCTTGCTGTTCAATTTGTTGAACCTGCTGAGGATTAGTGGTAATGAGCCCGGTTTCTGTTGGACTGGCTACAATCTGAATGTGGACGTGGTTTTGACCGGCAAAGAATAATCCTTGGCCAACCGGAAATTGACTTAGACGCTTCTTTTCTTCGGCGGTTAGTTTGAACACCTCAGACAACACATCAACCGCACTCGGAGACTGTTTTAAGAGTATTTGCATCGACGCGTTGGCTACGATTGCTCGGCCCATGCGGCTACCCATAAAGTCTTCCACATCCTGCGTAATAGTTGTAATACCAAGGTTATATTTTCTTGCTCGTTTCGCCAGGCTAAATAGGAAATTAGCCGAATCTTCATACTTCATCAGCTGCCAAGCCTCGTCAACTACCAGTATTCGTTTCTTTTGATCGGTCTTTGTCTTGTTCCATATGTAATTAAGCACAATATACATCGCTACCGGCCTTAGTTCATCTTCGAGGTCGCGGATGTTAAACACCACTAAAGGATTATTAATGTCGATATTGCTTTGCTGGGAAAAGATGCCGGCAAACGTACCGGTAGTATATTTACGCAATCGCTGGGCAAGTTGCGGCCCGTTGCCTCCCATATGCAGCAACGTGTCATAAAGGTCATTAATTGTCGGCGGCGGCGAGTTATGAGTCAAGGGATCGTTGGTGATGCCTGCTTTGGCATAAGTTTCAATTAGTGCCGCATCCAGGTCAGCCTCTTCTGAAGGTGCAAGAGTTGGTGCAACCACACCGTTGCCTCCAGCGGCGGCCATCTGCGCCTGCGCACCACCCATCATTAGTCGTAAAAGTCCGTGTAGGGTTATAAGGTTACTTCTAAGAGCGTTATCGGCTTCTTCGGTGTCAACGACTTTTGGTATGTCAAACGGATTGATGCGGGTGGCCGAGTTAAGACTTAGTCGTACGTATGCGCCACCGACTGCCTCGGCCATACGTTGATACTCATTTTCAGGGTCGATGATGAAGACTTCCGTACCGAACATCATACTGCGCAAGGCTTCAAGCTTAACAGTGAATGATTTACCTGCACCGGACTTGGCAAAAACAACCGAATTACCATTTTCTAAGGAGAAACGGTCAAAAATTACCAATCCTGAATTGTGCATATTAATGCCGTATAAAATTCCATTTTCCTGACTGAGCTCGGCTGAAGTAAACGGAAAGCTGGTCGATAGCGCGCCGGTGCTGAAGTTGCGCCGGATTTGCAGCTGATCAACAAAATGCGGAATGGTGCTGTTAAGTCCTTGCTCCTGCTGCGAGGTAGCGGGTTTTGAAAAGATTGATTGCTGGCCAAGCATTGACTCAACCTTGTGGGTAATAAACTCAAGCTCATCTTTGCTTTCAGCGTAGAGCGTAAAGTAAAAACCAAAGCGGAAAAAGCGCTCCTCGCCGACCTGAAGTTTGTCACGCATTTCTTCGGCATCGAGAATGGCAGCTTGCTTACCCGGATCCCTGACGCGGCCCTTTTCTGCCTCTATCTGGATGCCGGCCTCAAGTTGGGAGACTTTTTTACGCAAGTTTTCTAATACGACCTGGCTTTCCACCGGGTAAATATAAAGCGACATATCCATCACCTCATCGAGATTGACCATACTTGATAGCCATCCAGTAAAGACCTGGCGCGGATAACCATAGACGTAATAGGTCCGGGCAATCCTGGTACCAAGTTGAAAGTGAGTGCCAAAAAACTCTATAGAACTCGGGGCAATAAAGTCACGCAGCGCTGTAATGCCTTTTTGAAAGGCAGCTTGGACTTCCTGCTCCTCACGGGCGCGTTGTGCCTGTGCTAAGGCAATTGGATCAACCGGCTGATTCTTTTTAGCCATTGCTTCCCTCGTGCATTATCATAGTTGGAGTTCCCTGTTTAAGTTGGGCTGCTCGGCATTGCCTTCACCTTTTTGGACAATCGGCACTGACAAATCATCGAAGTTCTTTAACTGCTGCCTGGTAGCGGTGTCTGGATTGTAGCTGTCGTAATAAAGCTCGATCAATTCCTGTGTATCAAGCGGCAAGCCCGGTATTCCGCATTGCTGTAGACCACCTAAGACGGCTTGTATACGATTACGAAGTTCGTCCTTTGCTTTAGCCAGGTCAGCTTCGTTGATAGTTACGTGCTGCTCCTTCGTGTTGAATATTCCTTTCAGACCGCTGAAGAAATTCTTACTTTGCGTAATAGCCTTCTGAATGTCAGTGACTGGAAAATATGGAATAACTACATAGAACTTTTTATCCATGATGTTCGTTTGTTGTGACAAGCCATCAATAAAACCGATATAATCTTCCATCAGCAGCGATAGCAGCATATTGTCGTGTTCAGTCCGGATCTTATCAAGCTTCTCTATATAAGGACGCAGGTCCACCTTTTGCGAGCGGACGAATATTTGCACCGGAAAATAGAGTGAGTTCAAAAAGCCCTGATAGCCATACTCTACCCCTTCTCTTTCCTGAGGACTCATAAGGTCGAAGTTGATAGATTTGACCATAATTACTGACCGAAACGAACCGTCGTTCATAATGACGATGCCATCGCGAATCTCAGCTATTTGCAGCGTGTTCTGAGTACTGTTCGGGTTGGTTTTAACAGCTACTGGTTGCGCTGGTGGTTGAGGGGGTTGGCCGGGTGGCACGTACGCATTTCCAGATACCGCCGGTTGAGGGCCGTAAGCACCATACGCAGACTGGTCTGCCGGTAAAGCAGCAGACGGTACAGGTTGCGTTCCGTTAGATTGTTGATTAGCGGAATTTGGATCCATAGTTATTGTTTGCCCACCTAAGGATTGGGATACGATTTAATGTAGCGAAATCACCACCTCGTCATTTGGTGGATCCTTCTTGCGCGACTTTTCTGCCTGCCGGGCAATGGTCGCCACATCTAAATCGTCATTGTTAGCAAGTTCCAGTATAGCAGGGTCAGCTTTAGGTGTCACTGGCGCTTGTGCTTGAGTATTCGCCTGTGTTTGCTGATTGGGCTCAGCTTCTGCTTGCTCGGACAGAGGCTTAATAGTCCTAAGGTTTGAGTTTGCTTGTTCAGATCTTTCTTGTGCGTCTTTTATCTTTTGTATTAACGCTTCTTCGTCTTCTGTAGGCGATTGACCGGCAGTCTTATTAACCGGCTGTGGTTTGACCGACTGGCTGCCATCAAATATTCCATAACCCTGCTCGGTTATCTGTGAGGCATCCGGCTGGTTCAGGAACCAATAGTCCGAAGGCTGGGTTGACGATTGGTCTTGTTGTTCTTGCTGTTGCAAGCGTTGCAATAACTGCTTGCGCCGAGCTTGGTCCGAAGTTTGCATAAGTTGGCTCAAGTGTTGAGCGGTAGGATTGCCCTGTTCGTCAAGCATATCTGCAGATACATAGTCATCTTCTGCGACCTGTTGAGGAAAGAATGCTGAAGGATCGACCAATCTATCAGAGTCACCTTGGTTCTGAAAGTATGCAGGCTGGGCAGACATGTTGACGCTGACGTTTTTGACGATCCAGCCACGACTGTCAATTGTATTAGCTAACGCCTCTAGGCGACTCTTAACTTCCTCTTTCGTATAGCCCTTGGTTAAGTTTTTCTCTTCTTTTTTAGGCGCGGTAATTGTAACTAGCTGTTTTGCCCCTGATTGGTCCCATACACGCTTACGCGGCTTTATAAAAAACCGGATTTTAGCAAGCAACCAAACTTCACTTGACTGATCTTTGCCAAAAGGCGCCGCCAGTAGTCCAAAAAAGATAATGACCGGCAAAAAAGGAACTGCTAAAAGCGGTTGTACCAGTGCGAGCTGAAAAGCTACATAACCGGTAATCAATACAATAATCGCATAAATAAACTGCTTGAGCGTCAGTGGCCCAAGTAGCTTATCTTCTGCTTCGATGTCTTGTAAAACTTTATACGTCGCCATGCATCAATTAACTTTCTTCACCTGGTGCATCTGCTCTATCTTGTAGGGGAGCTGCATTAGGGTCATTTGCATATTGTGGGCGTGAGCTATAGCGAATAATATCATCAAGATGTCGCTTACCAGCTTCTGACATAGGCGCATTTATATCCTTAGGTATTTCTAAGGCAGTATTCACGCTGTCTCTTACTGCTAGAGTGTCGCTAACCAAACTATTAACCAGTTGTTGATTTTCGGGGGATGCATATGATTTATTAGCATCAAACTGGTTAATTTGCCCAATTACGCGCTTTGCTCTATCGGCTGCAACTTTCCATTCTTCTGATCCCTTTACTGTGCTCTGCATAACCCCATAGCTTTCTTGAAGTTCTCGTTTGAGGGTATTGCTATGACTTTCCATAGCAGCTGGTTTGCCGCGAAGTGTGGTAACCGGGTCCTCAGCCCTAGTAGCTTTAAGTTCAGCATCATGCAAGGGTTGCCTGTCTTGAAGGGGTATTGAACCCGTGGGGCCCATCTGGGCCTTGATTAGACCAATAAGATCCCCTGCGCCTGGGGCGAGGTCATTACGACCAACCTTTTTAGTTAATGCATTTGCAAAACCTCCGAGTCTAGCTGCAGTATCTTCGCTTCCGCCAGCAGCATGTGCCATAACCATTGACATTTGTTCCAAAGTAGACATTGCTCTCTCACCGTTTTTACCATCAGTGCCCTTAAAGCCAGTTCCTGTTAGTATCAAGCCTTGTGCAGCAGCTAGTTGCTGTGCCCTCCCCAGTCCAATTGTTGCCTGGGCTTGTTTAGCGTGCAGTTCTGCGTCTTTTTTGGTATATCCAAACATAGCCTGTAAGTTTTTTACAGACTCCATGTAGCTCGTACCCGCCACTGCTGCGCGGAGTATGTCATCGTTATCTTTTTGGGCTTGATACTCTGCAGATTTCATTACATCAGCAACTACACCTGCTTGCAGTGTATCAATTGCAACACGTCCCTTATCTCCAAAGCCAAAATTACCCTTCATGCCTACCCCAACACCCACACCTGTTCTCCTAATTCCTCTCGCTATAGCGCCGCCGACTTTTCCACCACGCTCCTGATAGCGTTGCCCTGTTCTGAAGTCTTGCCAGTTTTCGCCCATTTTCGCGCCACGATATTTCTTCATACGGTCAAACAACCCTCTCTCTCGATCATTTACCATACCAGCGATATTAGAAAACACTCCTCCGGCATACTTAAAAGCTGCAGGTATCAAAAAGTACGGACCTACATAGGCTGAAATTTTAATTAAAGTTAGTCCAAGCCCATCAGGACCTGCGGCGTCACTGCTCAAAGAAGGCAAGTCCGACACGACTAAAGCAAAAGATTTGCCTGCGGCGAGCAGCACAACCACCAAAGGGTATAACATTAAAAGTTTCCAAAACGCTCCCCACCACAATTTCCATAACTTATCATTGCCCGGAAAAATCCATGACAATATCGCCAGCGGTGCTAAAATCATCAATGCAATAATTAGCGCCTGCCTAAATACCAGTAAAGTATATCCTATAAATAAGCCTACAGCGGCAACAAGTGCATAACTGAGCACTATTCCTATTGATAGCAGTACAACACCCGTTCCTGCCAAAATAATGCCTATGAAGAGTGCCGTGTTATCGCCCGAAAGACTTGGTGCGAAGACATCTGAAAGAGTAATGCTAGCAAAGCTACGTGAGCCATCGGTAAAGCTACTCATTATCATACCACCAAGCCCATTTCCTATGGCGTTGCTGAAGCTGACTATAAACTTGGTTATCTCAAATGACAAAGCGATAAATATAGTCGCTACAACTAGGCGTGGTAAAGCTCGCTTGACCGTATATGCACTTACAAACTCAAATCCCAAGGCTGTACCAATAACCATTACCAGTAGTACTGGTACTAGAATTATATAGGCAAGGTTCCTGAGTCTTTCCCATGCAGTGTGTAGACGAGGGTTTTCGTCTTCATCAATATACTGATCTGGCACCTGCAAGACGTTATTAATTGCCCTATCAAGGCCAGTAACAGCACGATCCAACTGTCTCAAAATAGGACAAAGCAACCACCCAAGATCCTCTACGTTATCCTGACAGGATTCCGGCTGAGAATTGTTAAGGTTTTGCTCTGCTAGATTCTGTAAAGATTCCTCAAATCCATCTGATACATTAACCTCAACAGGAGCAATAATATTCGTACCATCATCTGCACGCAAACATAGGTACCGTCCTGCGGGTGTGCCATCTTCAGAGTATGCTAGAAATAGCTTATGGTGTGTACCGCTCTTGCCAAATTGGAATACCGCTACATTTCCTTCTATTTCCAACGAAGCACCGCATATTTGTACACTATCACCGCTATTCTCTACGGTAGAGACTGTCTCATAGGTATATATTCCAGGAACCTCTGTAGCTTGTCGGGAATCATTACTAAAAGTATTATCTCCTTCCACTTCAAACTGGACACCTTCGAGTTCTCCGTTGCTAACCTCTGAGGACGTAGTAGCAGTGTAGGGTGTTTGTGCGCTAGCTTGTTGAGTAGTGAAAAGTGACAAACTAAAAAATTGGGCTATAAATATCCCAAAAAGCACAAGCTTTTTGTTTGCGGTCATGCCTATATACTAACAGAAAATCTAATAACAGGGATGGTTTTAAGTACTTTTAACAAGAAATTAGCTTCTAAGACTTTAAGATAGTTTTTATCTAGTCTTATCTAATTAGAGTCTTCGTTGTGAGCGGAGAAAATAACCTCTCGTCCAAACTCTACCCAAATAAGATCAGTATCATCGTTTGACAGTGGGTTTGGAATTGCCTCAAGCTGTATTATCACTTCGTCTTCAACCCAACCTAGTCCTGCGCCTTCTCTGCGTATAATGGTATGAACTTCCATTGAGCGTGGGCCCATTTCTGCGGTTGTATTGAAGGTGGCGTCTCGATTTACAAAAACATATAACTTATCAACATCAAACTGAGGCCAACGTTCCGTATGTGCAGTTTTTAGCTCGTCGATTTGTCTGCTTGCACTGGTAATATAATCGCGCTTTAGATCGTTAGGTGCAGACAGAAACATATCAAGTACTCCAGGGTCAAAAACATTGTTTGTGCTAGCTTCCTCCACATCTAAGAGTCTATCAATAATCTGGGCGGCGGCTTGGTCTAGATTGTCGTAATCAAAGTCTGTATAACGGGCGGGAACTATATCCGATGGTTGAAGTTCCCTGCCTTCAACAATAAACCTTTCAGTTGTCGGCGGCTCATAAAAGGCGTCAATGCCTACAAATTCATAAGGAATTACATATTGCACTGGATCAACTTCATCTGGTTGTTCGACTATTTGAACAATTTCGGGTGTAACCCCGTGAGTGTTTGCTGATTCAACTTCTGCTTGTGTGTTTGGAGACTCGAGAGGTGTAGACGTGGTTATTGCCTCAGGCTCTGTTACAAGAGGCTCTACGATGATTGCCTCTTCAGTTATAGGAAGCTCGTTAATCGCTTCACCTATTTCTGTTTCTCGGTCTTCTAGGTTGGTGGTATCTTGTTGCTCCTCAGATACTGGCACTTCAGCTGACCCGCCTCTTGTTAGAGCAAACCCCGCTACACCAGTGGTTGCAACTAGAGTAAGTGCAATGATTGTATTACGTTTTCCCTTATTTTTCTTTGGAGTAAAGCTTACTTCTTCTGATACCTCTGGCTCATTAACATTAGGTTGCTGATGAGTTTCCTTATCTACGATTGAGGTAATATTACCCCTGCTTGTATCAACGAAATACTCTTCATAAAGCGCCCTAAAGTCGCCTTCGGAATAGACTTCTGGCCTTTGGTCTGTTGACATAATTCACCACCTCTCTTAGATTCTCGATTACTTAAATAAAGATTGATATTTTGATTTGATTTTTATTATACCATGATGATTACATTTAGTCTATAGTAAAATATTTTATAAAAACTCAAGATTGTTAAACTTGTATATATGGTGTTACCCTATTCGCAGGTGTGGAAGATTTAAAATAGGAAAAGTATGGTGCGAGTAGCGCGAATTTTAAGCCTTTTATTACTTATAGGCATATCTAACGTAGCAGTAAAGCCGGTTTCTGCTGAAGGTATAGGTTATCGCGGTGGCTATAATTTTACTTACGTTATCCCAGGCACTAATAATGGTAAATCTGCTGATGAAGCAGGAGTTATGCCCATACTTGGTTACTGGGAGTCTTCGTCAAATAGCAGAGATGATCCGAATATAACATACGTTTACGACGGAAACGCCGTGAGCGTCAACGGCAACGCATACTACACTTTTACAATTGAATTCTGTGAAGGTGAGGGTTGGCTGTGCCCTGGTGAAGAAGATAATAGATCTGGTGCTCCCAATGAAGGTGAATTAGTTACAGACATAGTGACTTACGTTCACCGCGATCCGATCTCTGGTGAATTACGTGGATACGAATGTATTATTCATGAGGGTAATAACAGGCAGGACTGTGTAAATAAAATTGCCCAAGGGGCAACTGGGCTCGACCTGCAGTATATAAGTAGTTTTGGTGGCAGAAATGTTTTTAATAATGAATTTGCTAATCAAGGCGAGAATCCCGTAGAGCAAGATCCTACACCATCAGAAAATGAAGGAGACCCTACAGAAGTACCTATTTCAAATATTGAGCTAGACTGTGAATCTAATAATCTCAATTCAGGCAATTGCAAAATCATCGAATATCTGGTTACGTTTATAAACGTGCTGTCTGCGCTATTCGGGATAGTTGCAGTGACGATGATTGTCTACGCCGGTATTCGCTACACTATGTCACAAGACAACCCCCAGACAGCATCTGAGGCCAAGGAGCGTATCCGCAATGTGGTTATCGCGGTGGTGGCCTACATATTTACCTATGCATTCTTGAACTACCTGATACCGGGCGGACTGTTTTAACGTCAATAAGCTGGATCAAATCCATTCGCAAGAGCGCCTAAACGCCAGGCGGTTTGACCGCCTACTCTTTCTTCTCCACCTATAATTACTATATTTTTAATACCGAGCCTTTTGATCTCAGAAGCTGTTTCAACTGGAATTCTATCCCGCTCCACATACAGTACTGGTCCCCTTTTACCCGCTGAATAGGTGCTGGCTAGAACAGCGTCAGTTTCTGCATCAGAGTTAACGATATAGGCGGTATCAGCGGAGCTGCCGTACCTGACTCGACTTATGTATGTAGCGGTTTGATAACGGTTACTGCCAGCAAACCTTTGTACTTGCGCCTGGGGAAATTGTTCCTGAATTTCTGATTGGGTTTCGCTTGAAATAACATCTACGCCCCCAAGCAGAACAATCTTGTTGGGTTTAATTTTTTGCATATACTCAAGCGTAGCCGGATGCATGCCCTCATTTGTTATAAATAGCGCATTACCTTCTTCGTATGCCGATTGCATGAGTGCGGCATCAGTCTTCTTGTAAGCATTTACCAGATAAACAGTGCGGTGCTGGAAACCATAGTATTTACTTAGGTTGATAGCGGTTTCGATGCGAGACTCGCCCGCCCTCCTGTCAATACGTTTAATATAGCCGCGAAGGCGCGACATCATGTTTTCGTTTACTGCATTCTCACCGCCAATAACAACTGCCCGCTCAGGATTCAGGCGTTGTATTTCTGCGATCACTGCCTGATATGTAGTTGTGTCTGAAGTAGATCGTGGAAGATAAAGAAGCGGAAAGTTGGGCGTCAGACTGGTGGCTAAGACTGCATCTGGATACTGATAGCCATTAACCAGCACAACTACGCTTGCACCTCTCGGAAATCTTGCCTTTGATACCTCGATAGCTGAAGTAAATCGGTCATTTCCGCCTATGCGCGTGTAGACGCGTTGAGCTTCACTAATTTTTTGTTCGGATATGTTTATCCAGGCATTTTCGGGCAAAAAGCGTTCGCCTTCTACTAATGATTCTTGGTTAACCTGTTGAGTACGGTTGTTCACTGATTGATAGACGACGTAGCCGCCGACACCAAGCAAACTAACTATTCCCGTGACAATCAAAACCGGCACTAGTGCTATGCCGACCGTGTTTTTGCTCAATCTTTGTTTGTGGTTTTTCATAACTTTGTCTTTTAATTTTCTTACTCTATGATTTAATATACAAGTAATATGCCGAATGTCAAACAGATTATGCTTGCACCGGCCTTTTATGTAGACTAGATATAAATATGACTAAAAACATAACAAATCTAAATCACCTCAAGACAAAGGTTATAGTTACTGCTTTCATCGTTGCTGTATTAGCTGTTCTACTATTTCCTGGCAACACCTTTGCCCAGAGCGACTCTGGTGCCTTTGATGACCCGAGCGAGTCACCAGGAAATACTTCCGATGTGGGACCGACAACAACAGGAACAACTGACAACAGGAGCGACGGTTTTAGATTCGATAACCCTAATGATAGGAGTGGCAACGGAGGAGATTCTGATTTTTTGGGTGCCGGCAGCGGTTGTAATAACAGTGAGTTCCTCGGGTTTCCTACATGGTATAAATACCTGTCTGTCACTTCGGATGGATCGGGCGGATGTAACGTAGAGCTGCCACAAAAAGATGGTGAGACTGATGTTATTACAACAGTGGCCGCCATTGGCTTTGCGATATTTGAAATACTGTTACGTATAAGCGCATTTTTAGCGATAGGCTTTGTTATTTACGGTGGCTATAAATACATGCTAAGCCAAGGTGAGCCAGATAGACTAAAGGGTGCCAGGAGCACAATAATAAATGCATTAATAGGTTTAGTGATATCGATTTTATCTGTCGCTATTGTTAATCTTATTGCAGGTAGTATCACATGATATTTAAGCAATTATTTATAGCTATAGGACAGACTATAAATCCTACAGAGATTGATATCCCTCGTGTTACGCCATCCACCGGAGACGGTGGCACCATCGACACGGTATTGAGGGTAGTGTTTGGCATAGCAGGTGCGATAGCGGTAATAATGGTTACAATTGGTGGTCTTCAATATGTATTATCTCAAGGTAATCCGCAGTCTACCGCCAAAGCAAAGGATACAATACTTTATTCCCTTGTGGGCTTGGTGATAGTAATATTCGGATACTTTATAGTTGGTTTTGTTGCAGGTAGAGTTGCATGAAAAGGTTGATTTATAAAATAAGCGTTGCCCTAATAGTATTTTTTACAGTAGCACCTGGTGCTGTCATTGCTGCTGAAGATCCTGGTGGTAATCCACCACAGCCAAACCCTAACGCAAAAGTTAATGTCATAAACCCTAAATTGTGCAACGACTTACCAGTAAATGAAAAGCCAATAGTCTGTGAAGAAAATTATGATCAGGGGCCAGATAAAGAAAATGGTAACCGGATATATGGCCCAAACGGCACACTCACTAAAGTGGCCAACATACTGGCTTTGGTGGTGGGCGTAGCGGCAGTTATAGTTATCATTATCGCAGGCTTTCAATATGTTCTGTCGTCCGGAGATTCAGCCAAGGTTAATACTGCAAAAAATATGATCATATATGCGATTGGCGGACTTCTTGTTACAGTATTTGCAAGGGCAATAATAATATTTGTAGTAAGTAGACTATAAAAGGAGATAATA
The DNA here is from genome assembly GCA_964537935.1 of uncultured Candidatus Saccharibacteria bacterium. GTDB lineage: Bacteria > Patescibacteriota > Saccharimonadia > Saccharimonadales > CAZICT01 > CAZICT01. The sequence goes on from CAZICT010000002.1 coordinate 106,276, forward strand.
AATGAAACGATTAGTAACACTAGCTTTGGCAGGCTTCCTGGTTTTCGGCGTGGGTGCCCTACTTCCGGCTGCTGTTGGGGCTGAAACTGCAAAAGATTATGTCTGTGAGGGTGTAGGCTATACCGGCGCAAGCTGTCCGGATACAAATGCCGAAGGGAGTGTACAGCGTATTGTAGGAACAGTTATTAACATATTAAGCGTAATCGTCGGTGTCGTGGCGGTTATTATGATTATTATCGGAGGCTTTAAGTACATTACCTCTAGCGGTGACTCTAATAATGTTTCTAGCGCTAAGAACACCATCCTTTACGCAATAGTAGGGCTGGTAATAGTAGCCCTTGCTCAAGTAATAGTCATCTTTGTGCTCAACCGCGCCGATCCGCCAACTGACGATGGAAGCGGAATTATACGTTTGACTTGATGCACCGTTAAATTATTTGGTATAAATAACGTTATAGAATAACGAAAGGTTAATAAATGACAAAACTAAAACAACTGCTTCTAAGCCTAATATTGCTGGCCGTGCCAGTAGTTGCGCCGCTTGCTTTGACAAGTGGTGCTCAAGCTCAAGTCAATCCCGGTTGTTTAGATGATACAGGTAACCCTGAGGACTGTCTTCGAGGTGGGGCCTGCATTGGCGATGATTGTCTAACAGAAAATGCTGACGACCGTGTTAGTGGCATGATTAATACTATTATTAACATTTTCTCTGTGGTTGTCGGTGTGGTGTCGGTCATAATGATTATAGTCGGTGGATTTAAGTACATTACCTCAGGCGGTGACTCTGGAAATGTATCGAGCGCGAAGAACACCATCCTTTACGCTATCGTTGGTCTAATCATAGTTGCGCTAGCACAAGTCATAGTTCAGTTTGTACTAAATCGGGCTACTTCTGAATAATTTAAAATAAGAAAACGTATAAGCACCCCTTTTAAATACGGGGTGCTTTTTATTTATCGCCACTTAAAAACTCCCGGGTAGATTCCCGGGAGTTCTATAATTGCAAACCAAACTGGATTTACATAATCTGGATCTTCTTGACCGTATCTTGCTTTACTTTGGTAAAGCTGATGGTTAGAACACCGTCTTTTAATACGGCTTCAATCTCGTCTTCTTTAACCGGCACTGGTAGAGCGATGCTTCGCGAAAATTCTCCCCAATAACATTCCTGGACAAAGTAATTTTCTACATCATCTTCGTTACCGGCTGAGAGCGTACCACGGATACTAAGCGTGTTATCAGAAATACTGACATCAAGATCGCTTTTATTTACCCCGGCTGTCCGTGCTTTAACTACTAACTTTTCTTTTGTCTCATACACATCGACTGCGAGCTGTCCCGGTACGGCATCCTCTTCGTCCCATTCATCTGCTGCAGCCGGTTCGTCTGCTGCGATTGGGTCTTGTGCAGGCATATCATCGTCTTCACCAAGAAATGCTGCGGTCAGCTCATCTTCCATCATGAGATCGTCATCACGGCTTCTACGCGCCATAAGTGTTTCCCTCCACTTGCTTTCGGTTATTTCTACAATTTGCAATTTTTGTTACCACTCAGTATAGCTTAGATGCTACAAGAGGTGCAACCGGCTCCCCCACTATTTACAACAGTAGTAATCACAACACCTTTACAGTTAAGCGTATAGAATAATTACCCAGTCCAAACTTTGGTTTTGTTTGTTAACAATATAAAGTTAAATTATGTCAGCTTTAGACACTTTGCTGTCGATTGTGGCCCCACATGAGTGTGTGGGTTGTGGCAGTGAGGGATCAATATTATGCTTCAACTGCATTAATTCTATAACTTCTCCTCCTGACCGATGTTATAGATGCCATAAAGTCAGTACCGACAGCGCAGTATGTCAGACGTGTCGGCGAAGCAGCAATCTAAAACACGTATGGGTGGTTGCAGATTATGAAAATGAAGCCAAAGCGGTGATTCAAAAGTTTAAGTTTGAAAGGGCCTACGCAGCAGCCTCTGTGATTGCCGGACTTATGAGTGAAGCGCTTCCCTTTTTGGCGGACCATTTAGTTGTAGCGGTACCAACGGCATCAGTACGTGTTCGAGAGCGCGGCTATGATCAATCGAGGTTGATAGCCAAGCGTATAGCCACTGCAAAAGACCTGCAGTATGCTCCCTTGCTTGCTCGTGGACTGCAAAGCCGTCAGGTTGGTGCAAGCAGGCGGCAGCGCATAGAACAAATGAGGAATATGTTCCGTGTAACTTCTCCAAAATTGGCAGAAGGCAGACGGGTATTACTTGTAGACGACGTTTCGACTACCGGAGCTACTATCGAGGCTGCTGCTAAAACGCTTAAAAACGCAGGAGTTCAAACTGTTGATGCCGTTATCTTTGCCCAGAAACAATAAAAGCCAATTTTGTGGCTTTATAAATAGCTGGCGGAGAGAGTGGGATTCGAACCCACGGTACCCTTGCGGGCACGGCAGTTTTCAAGACTGCTACCTTCAACCACTCGGTCATCTCTCCGTTCGCAAAATTATAGCATAAAGCCCTAAAACGGGATACAATACCGTTATGAATTTATCACGAAGCACACAAAGAAAAGGTGACATAGGGGTTACTCAAGCAATTGCCACCTTTACACGTAAAGGGTATGATGTTGCCCTCCCGATAACCGAATCCTCTCCTTACGACATACTTATTGACGATGGAGAGGGAGTGTGGCGGGTGCAGGTTCGATATAGTAGCGGCAAAGAAGTTGATCTTCGAAGAGTACATTCTAACTCAAAAGGTTATGTAGTAAAAAAGCCCAAAGACAATGCGTACGATTGGTTGTATGTACTAAAAAGCTCAGGAGAAGAGTACTTGATAAAGAAGTGCTATTCAAATAGACGTTCAATACGACCAAGAAAAGAACATTTATTGTACTAAATTGGCGGAGAGAGAGGGATTCGAACCCTCGCGGGAGCTTGCGCCCCCCTAACGATTTAGCAAACCGTCCCCTTCAGCCACTTGGGTACCTCTCCGTAGGGGAATAACAGATGTGAGTATAGCAATTTAGAAGTAATTTGTCATTTTAAATTAGCGAAATGTAATTTTAAGATTATTTAACTATTGTTACAATACGCTTATGCCCAGTAGTGAGCTTTCTGTAGTGTTCAGCTATGTGTATCTCCTGCGCTCTTTGGCTAACAATAGTCTATATATAGGGTTTACGCACGATCTGCGAAAACGATTAGCAGTACATAACAAAGGCTTAAATCGCTCAACAAAAGCATATGCACCATGGAAGCTGCTATACTACGAAGCACACAGAAATGAGATAGATGCTCGCCGAAGAGAGAAATATCTTAAAACTATTTCGGGCAAAAGAGCGCTGAGAAGAATGTTACGAGAGCAGTTTCAACAGTCAAGCGATTTTAAGCAACAGAAAGTCTACTACTAGGTATGCAAGAGGAGCAGCAGCCGGCTAAAGATGAGCCGCAAAGTCAGTGGGAGTATAAATCGGAGGATGAGGCGTCTACGACTAGTCCTGAAGTTACCCGGAAGCCCTCGGAGGTATCGGTCAAGTGGACGGCTTCTGAATATATAGCACACGAAAAGTCCGCTGGTTGGTACGCCCTGCTCGGTGTTGCAGTGGCGATTGCCGCTTTGTTGGTCTATGTATTTACCCGAGATATTGTTTCAGGAGTAGTTATCGGAATTATTGGAATGGCGTTTGGTGTTTTTGCCGCACGTCGACCTAAAGAACTTGAGTATGCCATATTGCCGTCAGGTGTGCATATCGGACAGAGGCGGTATGAATATGAGCGTTTAAAGTCTTTTTCTTTAGTGCACGAAGGACCGGTTAGAGCCATCATCATTACTCCCTTGCAGCGGTTTTCGTTACCGATAAGTATTTATTTTGCATCCGAAGACGAGCAAAAGATTGTCGACGCGCTCAGTAATTATCTGCCCTACGAGGAGCGCGATCACGATATCATTGACCGCGCAATGAAAAAAATCCGCTTCTAAGACTAGCATTCACCTCTGTTTTATGCTAAAATCATGCCTGCTTGTTCAAGCATCAAGCACCCGTAGCTCAGCTGGATAGAGCGTCAGTTTGCGGTACTGAAGGTCGTAGGTTCAAATCCTGCCGGGTGTACCATATCTGAATCCTAAATAGACGCCCGGACGGCGTCTATTTTGTTATTGTTATCCCATGGCATTTGAAAGACTGGACCCTGAAGAACTACGATTAGAATTAATGAACCTGAGATGGTTGACGACTACGGCTGGCTTACGTTAAATAATTTGCCTAAGCCGCTCCACTATCAATTTGATTATTTTATGAGTTAACATGGCAAAAACTGAAACTTATTATGCTGGTAGGTAAGCAAGCGTAGCTCTAACCTCAGCTACTAAGGTGTACTAATTTTCACAAATTTCTTTTACCGGAAGTGGTACCGTGAAATTGGAGGGAGGTTAACAGTGTTAAGTATTTATTCAGTTCCCCGCTACTACATCCGTGACAGTGAGACGAATGAGCTTTGGTGCTTTGATGCAAGCTTATACCTCGGAAAGTAGCTTATAAATTTATTTGACTTCCCAAAAACGAGGGCGTAGTGTGAGTGCAACAACACTTAAAAAGCCACCGGCAAATAAACACTATGGCCGAACAAATAAGAAAACGAATACCTCAAACCACTTCTCGGCAGAAAGATGAGTGTCAAAAAACTCCTGCTGAAGCGCAACACCAGGAAGAGGTGCAGGCAGAAATAGAAGAAATACGCAAAGACCCTTCGCCGGAAGCGTCAATACAGCGCATAGATACGGTATTAGCCGCTCTCGGTGATCTAGCAATAGCAGCTTAAGGCTTCCGCGAATATCCTTACAAATACTTCTGCTTATTTACCTTATACTCTGAAATATGAAGATAACCGTATTTGGAGCAAGTGGAAAAGTTGGCAAGCGATTTATAAAGCAAGCGCTTGATGCAGGCCACGAAGTAACGGCATTTATACATAAGAAACAACTGAAGCCGCACCCTGCCCTATCAATACACAAGGGCGATATTTATAAACCGGCAGACGTAGAAGAGGCTATTTCTGGAAGTGATGTGGTCGTTAGTGCCTTAGGAAGTTGGGGGAGAGTCAGAAAAGACATTCTGTCTACCGGTATGCGGCATATAATTCCGGCAATGAAAGCTCACCATGTGTCAAGAATCGTTACGCTTACTGGTGCTGATGTGCGTGATGAAGTCGACGCGCTTAGCTCGATGCATCACATTATGCATACGGTACTGTTTGCAATTGCGCACCGCACACTTAAGGATGGCGAGAGTCACATAACCTTACTGCGCGAAAGCGGCCTGGAGTGGACAGTGCTGCGTTCGCCGGCAATGAACAACGTTGGCCAGACTAATAATTTTGTGTTCAGCGAAAAAAGACCATTGCCCTGGCAGACTGTCTTGCGCGACGATGTTGCACGGGCAATCCTGCGTCTGCTTGAGCAAAATATTTATATCCATCAATGTCCGTTTATCGTCAGGAAATAACTTAAAACTGATACAATTGGTATTCGTTGGAGAGATGCAGGAGTGGTTGAACTGGACGGTCTCGAAAACCGTTGTGCCGTTTGCGCGGTACCGAGGGTTCGAATCCCTCTCTCTCCGCCATTCATTTCATAAGCACTGCAAAAGCGTGATTCCAGGTATCGCGAGCTACGCCGTACTCGACCCACAATAAACTGAGCGGCTCAAGCAGTCGGCTTTTTTCTATCCGGCCGATATCAACTATATCTTTCCAGCCCATGTCGACCAGAAGTTCAGCGGCCTGAGTTTTGGCAGAATTATTATTACCGCAAATGAATATCGTAGGAATGCCTTCTTTGAACTCCGGCTTTACCATATGAGCGTGGTTAATGCTGTTGAGAGTTTTGACAACATGGCTGTCTGGCAGACTTTGCTGTACAAGCTCTCCCCCGCTCATGTTATGACCGACCGAAAGTTCCGGTGGGCCATCATCATGAAAGATTAACGGGTTGGTAACATCAATGACTACTTTGCCAGCCAGTTCTGGACGGACCTGAGCCAATACGTCTTCGGTGGCGTGCCAAGCGGTCGCTAGGATTGCCAAATCACCAAAGTCTGCTGCTTCAGTAGTATTGCCGACTTTTCCGTGCTTGCCGGCCTTTTTGCTCCACTGTTTCAACTCCTTGCTGTCGTGCTGGCGCGTGCCAAGCATTACTTCATGGTAGCAAGCTATAAGTCCTTTACCGAGGTTTTGGGCAACTTCCCCTGATCCGATTATTCCGATTTTCATTCCAGCTCCTTTGCTATTTTACGGGCTTTCTTGTTCAGCCGTCGGTTACTTGCCTTTCTTTTTTGTTCACTCGACTGTAACGGTGCTTTACGATACGTGGTGTCGGTGTCTTGGCTTTGAGTTTGTTTATCAGGCTCACTGCTGACGAGTCCGCTTTTTGCTGAGGCCTTCTCGAACGGGTTTCGGGCACGGCTTAGCCTTTCTCCTAACAAAATAATCGCGCCAACGATAGCAAGCTGAAAGCCTATGTTCACTACTAAATTTTGCACCCGAACAGTAAGGTTTTGGGCAACATCCTGGATGACAACCTGAACACCTTGGCTATCGCCTAATATATCACCCTGAATACGTTCGGTTTGGGATGGCAGGAATACACCAAAAAGGTATGTGAAGACCATCAGGCTAATACCTACGCTGACAAAGCCGAGTCCAAGGCTTCTTAAGCCTCGGCGTTTTGACGGACCGCTAAATATTATCCCGGCAGCCGATAGAGCAATGATAGCGCCAAGATAGTACGGTGCTTGTCTAGCGAATTGAAATATCGTTTGCACAATTGAAGCACGCTCAAAAATTGTGGTTCCTTCTTGATTTCTTGGTAAATCTTCAGCCGTAAGTACGGTGTCGGGTAAAAATTCCTTACTGTCAATAATAGACTGACGGATATCTGCAGATAGCTGTACTTCATTATAGAATATCGGTTTACAGGATGAAGTAAATGGGTCTATAGCGTCAACGTTCCCACTGCAAACCGGTTGAGCGGCTAATCGCTGGCTGGCATATACACCAAGGTGGTCTGCCAGATTCTTTTTAGCACCAGTGAAATCCAAACTGAATTCTGGATTGTCTTGATCGCTCTCAAGCCAGTCATAAATACTGTCGATAAATTTTTCAGCATTGTTTCGCAATATCGCATCACTGAAGGCGCCGTCCACTATTTTGCGGACCGTAGGATCTTTAACCGGAAAGCCGTTATCCGCATTAGCCTCAATGGTCGCCGCCCGAAAGCGCGAATAAGCTTCAACTTCATTTAACGCCTCTTTGGCAACCTGTGGCGTTTCAAACACCATCATTAATGCAACTATGCCGACAGCCGAAAACAAAACAAAGCGAAATACTGAATTAGACAGCCCATACATGATACGGCGCAACGATATCATTAGTGCTTATTGTACGATAACGTTAACCTCTTAAGCTACTTGTTTTGCCGGCCCGGGTTTGGCTTTATGGCCTGACGGGCAGAATCGGTTTTGGTTCGGGCAAATAAAAATACAGCCAGACCGGATCCAAACAGTATAAGACTGCACCAAAGTTGCGCCATAAACACTGCCTGCTCGAAGCTTTTTACCAGTGGGATAACTACATCGGCAATTACACCTTCGGCTGTGGATTGCAGAACATTCTGAACTATAAAATGAGCAATAACAGAACCGATAAATATCATTATCGCAACCACATAAAGTATCCTGCCGACCGCTTTTAGGCCCTGCCAGCGCTCCGGCGACAAAAGCACTACGGCCGCGGCTGTTAGCGCGGTCAGTATGCCAAGTATGACTGCTGCTGATGTGGCAAAACCGTATACTTCCGGAGGTGTTACCAGCTGTTCGCTTGATCGCGGCTGCAACTCGTCGTCATTGCTGTTTACATCCTCAGCAGTAATTATTGTTTCCGGCAAAAAATCAGAATTATTCTCAAGCTCGGAAGTGAATCTGTCGGCAGCAGCCTGGGCGCTTACGCTTGGCGGTAAACAGGTTGCAGTAAACGGGTCGATATCGCTAGGGCTTGCCGACGGCTCAGAGCAAGGCGGTAGGCCTGATAACTCTTTCTGAGCCAAGGTATTGATTTCTTCGATAAAGCGTTGTTTGGGCTCGGTAAGGTCAATAGTGAACTGTATGTCAGATGTATCCCCTTCCAGCCAGGCATAAACTCCATCAATTACTTTTTCTAAGTTGACTCTGATAACCTCCGGCGGCAACGCCCGTTCAACTGCTGCTTGAAGCTCCGGACTGCTTAGGTCAAATTCTTCATTTTTTTGAGGTTCGCGACTATCCGTTTTGTCCAGCTGGACAATCAAACTGTCTATGGCCGTGTCATACGCACCGCTATCGGCGACAATGTCTTTAACTTTTTCCTTTTCGCCAAGTACCAGAGTCAGACTAATTGAGGCGACAAGCATAAATAGAAGGATACTTAGTGCTGACTTGCTGAGAAATAGGCCGATTTGGCGAAGCACGTACATTCCAATGCTCATTGTAAACAAGTTATTTCAAACTTGCGATAGGTATTTATGATAGGGGTGTAAAGCGCTACAATACTCATATGGAACCAAGTATTTTCACTAAAATTATCAATGGAGAGATTCCATCCCACAAAGTGTACGAGGATGATAGAACACTCGCCTTTCTGGATATTCACCCGCTTCAGCCAGGACACACCTTGGTTATACCCAAAGCTCAAGTAGACCACTTCGATGACCTGGATCAAACAGATTATCAGGCAGTATTTGCAACCGTCAAGAAAGTTGCAGCCCGACTAAAGCAGGTTTTGGGAGCTGAACGTGCTTGTTTGCGTGTAGAAGGCTTTGATGTGCCGCATGCTCATGTGCATGTTTACCCCTGTAATTCACCTCAGGATTTCTATGGTAGACCCGGTCAGGCTGCAACAGAGCCGGATAACGGAGCTCTGGCTGCTATGGCTAAGCGTCTCGCCTTCAAGTAAAATAGTATTTATGTCAAACGGACTCATTGCATTTATGTTCGCTGCCGGACTTGCCGGATGGGTGTACTCTAAGATTCATCGCCAGACAGGCGGTAACACCCAGTCAGCCTTGACCGTTGCAGCTGCTGCCGGGCTCATTGGATTCATTTTCTTTTTTACGCTACTACGTATGCTTATTTCAAACTAGCCATTTAATACTAATAAATTCTTGGATTTGCCACTACAAACAAGTATTATATGGCTATGGACGAAGTGGGTTTGGGCAAGTCTTTGCAGGACGCAAGAAAAAAGGCCGGCTTAACGCAACAGGAATTATGCGTAAGGGCCGGGCTGAGTTATTCAACGCTGGCAAAGATAGAGAGAGGCGCAATTAAATCCCCTTCTATTTTTACTATTCAAAGCATCGCTGCGGCCTTGAACTTAACTCTTGGTGAGCTTCTTGGTGAAGTGCTGCCAACCTCAGTTAAAGCACCGAAAAAGCGCTCTAAGAGCGGTGTAAGGTTTGTGTATTTTGATATCAATGGTTGTCTGGTGCGCTTTTTCCATAGAGCTTTTACAAGGCTGGCTGAAGATACCGGAGCTCCGGCGGACATCGTGGAGACAACTTTTTGGCACTATAACGATAGTGTTTGTCGTGGAGAGCTGGAAATGTCGGAGTTTAATCGAATATTTGCCCGAAGGCTCCGCGTGGATTCGCTGGATTGGATGTCATATTATCTTGAAGCCATAGACCCTATTGATGATATGCAGGAGCTGGCAGTTTGGGCAGCCGAAAACTATCACATCGGGCTTTTGAGTAACATTATGCCGGGCTTCATTGATGCCATGCTAGATAAAGGATTGCTACCTAAGTTGGATTATGACAGCATTATTGATTCATCTGTCGTCGGCGCCATTAAGCCCGAAGAAGAGATTTATTTAGCCGCGCAGACGGCAGCTATAGATTGCAAGCCAGAAGAGATATTGCTGGTTGATGATTCGCGCTCTAACCTTATGGCCGCCGAACGAGCGGGCTGGCGAGTGTTGTGGTTTGATGATTTCCGGCCTCAAGAGAGTGCCCGTAAGGTGCGCGAAGCTCTCGAGCCCGAAGATTAGTTCGCCTTAGAAAAGCGCTCGTACTCTGTTTGCAATTTTTCTGCTTGTGCTTGGGCTTCTTTGAGTTGGACACGTGTTTCTTCAACAAGATGCTTGGGAGCCTTATCCACGTAGTTTTTGTTACTAAGACGACCCTCCAGTTGGGCAATCGATGCCTTGGTCTGCTGGATTTTATTGGCAATCTTAGTTACATATTCTTTGGCTGTCTGAGTATCGACATCAAGCCAGCAATCAAATTTGGTGTCGGTGAGCCGCAACCCCTGACCGGATTCTACGTCCTCTACAGCATTAAGGCGTGTTAGCTGTTTGATGAGAGCCGCGTGATCGCGCAGGAACGCTTCTCCGCGGTGGTACAAAGTGAGTCCATTTAGCTTCATGACGCTTTTGATGTAGCGAACTTCCGTTACTATAGTGCGAAGCTCTTCAAAAGCAGCTGCCCCCTTCTTGTTATAGGCCGGTATATTTTTAGGCCAGCTGCTGACAGCGAGCAGCGTATCCCCGCTCCAGGTAAGTGTTTGCCAAATAGTTTCAGTGACAAACGGCGTGAATGGGTGTGCTAACTTGAGTATTGTTTCAAGACAATAAGCCAGCATATCCAAATTCGGAATAGACTTACTGGCTTCGATGTACCAGTCGGCTACATCATCCCACACAAGATGATAAACAATATCGCTTGCTTCGGAAAATCTGTATTCATCAAGGTGTAATGACATGCTTTCGACTGCTTGATGTAATTTACTCAACAACCAATGATCGGCTTCGGATTGCGGCTTGGGTGCGGATGGCTGGACTTTTGTATCGCCAATCTTGTCTTCGATGAAACGGGCCACATTCCACAGCTTGTTACAGAAGTTGCGCGCTCCGACCAGCTTGCTTCGATCAAACGGCCTGTTACTGGCCGGTGATTCGCCCGTTACAATTCCCAGGCGAAAGGCGTCTGACCCGTATCTATCAACCTCTTCCATAGGGTTTATTACATTCCCTTTGGATTTACTCATTTTCTGTCCGTTCTCATCTTGGATAAGTCCATGTAGATAAACAGCTTTAAATGGAATATCACCAGTAACATACAGCCCGAACATAATCATGCGAGAAACCCAGGGGTAGAGGATATCCGCACCTGTTTCCAGTAGGCTGGTGGGGTAAAATTGCTTAAAATCAGACCCATCAGGGAAATCTAAAGTGGCATAAGGCCAGCTTGAGCTGCTGAACCAAGTATCAAAAACATCCGGATCACGCCGGTAAGTTTTACCGTCAACCTCAATTATTTCCTGGTCTACCCGTTCGTCATAAATCCATTCGTCATGATCATCGACGTTCTGAAAGGCCGGGATCGGTATACCCCAGGCGATTTGTCTGGAAATATTCCAGTCTTTCAAGCCTTTATAGTAGTTGACTAGCTGTTGTTTCTTACTTGAGGGATAAAAAGTAATCCGGTCTTCGTCAAGCGCCTTGATAGCCGGTTCAGCAAGCGGTTGAATATCAATGAACCACTGTTCCATCAGCATCGGCTCGATTACCGTACCGCACTTGTAGCATTTACCGATACGATTTTGATAATTTTCATCGACTTTTATTAACAGATCCATATCCTTCAGGGCTTTAACTACCGCCTTACGCCCTTCCAGTACTGTCATTCCCCTAAATCTTCCGGTCTTTTCGTTCAATGTGCCGTCATGGTTAATAACCCGTACTGCCGGTAAGTTGTGCCGCTGGGCAACTTCCCAGTCGTCAAAGCTATGAGCTGGTGTTACTTTCACCGCCCCTGTTCCGAACTCCGGATCAACCATGTCATCGGCTACGACTTGAATATCGAACGGCCCGTTGACCCCATGCACCGTTACGACTTTGCCGACGTATTCTTTATATCGCTCATCATCCGGATGCACAGCTACAGCAGTATCTCCGAATTTAGTTTCCGGACGAGTGGTAGCCAGCTCGAAAGGACCGTATTTCATGTAATACAAAGGTGTGGTAGCGTCTTCATAAGCTACCTCGATATCAGCGAAGCCGGTACGGTGGTACGTGCAGTAGTTTACCAGTCGTTCACCTCTGTAGATTAAGCCTTCATCCCACATCTTCTTAAAGGTGTCATAGGCTCGACGGACAATCTTGTCGTCAAGTGTGAAAGTGTAACGTGACCAGTCGACACTGGCTCCTAAACGGCGAAATTGCGATTCGTAGTTTTCCTTATTTTGAGCGACAAAGTCCCAGATTTGCTGGTACAGCTCTTCCCTGCTGAAGTCAAAGCGACTTTTTTCTTGTTTTTGTAGCTCCTTCTCATAGACCGATTGGGTTTCAAAGCCAGCGTGATCTGCCCCTGGTAATAATAGGCTGGCCTCCCCTTTCATGCGGTGGTAGCGAACGGCTATATCTTCAAGTCCAAGAGTTAGACCATGGCCAAGATGTAAATTGCCATTGGCGTTGGGTGGCGGCACAACAATACTAAATGTATCTTTCGATCCCCTGGCCTTCGGTGCAAAAGCCCCGCCTTTTTCCCATAACGCATAGATATCTGATTCATATTGTTTTGGTTCATAGACTTTCGGTAATTGCATGGGTGTTTTTCCTTGTTCCAACTGTCATCATATCACTTATCCAACAACGGAGGTTAGATTGTAAGTTTTCACGTGAAATATGACAAACAAACTCAAAGCTTTTCACGTGAAAGCTTCGTGTTTTTTTGTCATAACTCATTTTTCCTAGAAGGTACAGCCACTTCGGGCTAAGGATTTGTTTGTTTGATTACAGTTTATCAAAAGTCCGGCCACTTGTCAGTACCGGTATACGCTGAGGAAACTTTATAAACTGAAGTGGTTACCATAAACAGGGATATTTTGATATAATCCAGGGAAAGAGCGGAGGAGAGGTGCCTGAAGGGCTTCAACAGATAAAAAAGGCCAATAAGGGCACGAAGTATGCCCGTAAATGGAGTAATTTTCGTCGACTTACTTCTTTGCAAGAAAGAGAAACCAGCGACACCACGGGCGAAGCTTGGGACACCAGCGTGGCTAAGGCAACGAGATGGTGCCATCTCCTTCAGTCCGACGGATGGGCAACTGTTAAGGCGAAAACCGCCTGGCGTGCAAGACAGGTGATTATTGATAGCGGCAAGGATTCTCTGCCGGTCGTCTTGTATGGCCGCAGCGTACCGGGCCTTGGGACTCTTCATTATGTTCCCAAATTGGCTAATCTTGATTCGTCGGCTGTCCAACGGTTTACAACATCGCTCAAAAGTACAGTCCGGTCCTCTATAGCTATACGGTTAGAACTTGATCAGCCGTATGATGAAATTCTGCATGATGAGCTGTTAAGACAGGGGTGGATTAAAAGCACATCAATCCAGTATGCCCACACGGTATTGGTAGATGTCAGCCGATCTCCGGCGGAAATGTTGGCCGGTTTTAAGAAAAGGGCGCGGTGGGAGATTAGCGCCAGCTCTCGGCGCGGTGTAGTGGTAGAGCGGGTTGATTGCACTCCGGACAAACTAAAACTTTTCTTTAATATGCTCAGAATTACCTCGAGACGAGCGAATTTTAAGACCCGCAATCAGAAGTTCTCCGAGCGTTACTGGAAGCTGTATTGTGAACGCGGGCAGGGAGCATTTTATTTATCGCGGCATGAACACGACGTTCTGGCGATGGCGTTTATCATTAAGATCGGCGACAGGGCCTACTATAAAGACGGCGCATCCTTAAGGCATAAATCTAATCTGTTCGGGAGCAGAGCGCTGCATTGGCAGATAATGCAAGACTTGCACAACGAAGGTTATTCGGTCTATGACATGTGCGGCGTACCGGGACCACTCAACGATGACCCCGGCTATAAAGGCGTGCACACATTTAAGACAGGGTTTGCAGAGCCGGTTGAGTTGCAGGGAAGTTATGTTTTACCGATTGGCAGGCGCAAATATGAAGCCTGGAGTCGATTGGAGCCTTTAATGCTCAAAGCCTACCTGACGCTTTACAATGACATGTGGTACTAATGATTCACATACTTAAGCTTGGGGCTATATCAAGTGTTGTTGGGTCGGCTGTCGGTTGCTCCAGTTGGGCATGGTAGCAGCCCAGGGCGGCGATCATAGCACCGTTGTCGGTGCATAACTTAGGGTCAGAATACTCTATAGCAGCTGGCAATCTTTCAGCAAGTTGTCTGCGTAATTCTTGACTGCTAGCTACGCCACCACCTATAACCACGCTCTTTGGACGAAACTCCTCATAAGCTTGGACGGTTTTATCAACGACAGTTTCTATTGCGATATTTTGAAAGCTGGCTGCTATATCGTACTTGTGAGCGTCTGAGAGCCGCTCAGCGATGCGGAAAGATTCAAACCGATGATCTTCCCCAATAAGCTCTTGGGCGGTGCGTAAAACGGCTGTTTTGAGCCCAGAAAAGCTAAAGTCGTAAGGGTTGCTTAGTCTGGCCTTCGGAAATTCGAATGCAGAAGGGTTGCCATTTAAGGCCGCCTTGCTGATGCTGGGCCCACCAGGGTAGGGAAGTCCTATAATTTTTGCCACCTTATCAAAAGCTTCGCCGATAGCGTCATCTCGGGTTTGGCCAAGTAACCTGTAATTAAAGTGATTTTGCCACAAGACTAGTTGTGAGTGGCCGCCAGAGACTATCAGACCGAGCATCGGAAACTCCGGTTGACGGGACGGAAGTGTATAGCCCTGCAGCGAAGTCTCCGTTATGAAGTTAGCGTAAATATGCCCTTCAACGTGGTTTATAGCATACAACGGCTTATTGTTTATAAGCGCCAGCGTCTTAGCGGTTTGAACACCGACCAGCAGACTGCCCCCCAGTCCGGCACCGTAAGTTACTGCAATTCCATCTACATCGCTCCACTCACAATCAGCATCTGCAAACGCTTGATTGATAACAGGAGTGATAGCTTCGATGTGACTTCGGGCAGCAATTTCCGGCACCACACCGCCGTACTGGGCATGCAAATCCATACTCGTGGCAATCACGTTGGATAATAATCTATTCCCATCTTCGACTATTGCGGCTGCCGTCTCATCACAGCTGGTTTCTATACCGATAATTTTCACTATGTCATAATAGCAGAATAGGGATGAACCGAAAGATATCAAAATAACTACATTGACAAAAACACAATAATAGTTTAATATTAACGCATGATATCTCTGGTTGAGTTATCTCCCAGTACGGTATCAGTCCCTTGAGAAAGCGTATAGTTCTATGCCATTTCAGGGTAGGATGTCTGTGCACCGGACTAGCAGTGCGCACACATCCTATCCTGAGATACAGGATACGGCAAGAGGAGGGTGCGAAGTATGCGTACTTACTGTCGTTCGGCCAATCGACGCGCGACGACCTTTGAGCTCGGCCTGGCATTGGACGAAATGGCAACCCCGGACTCTGTCTTCCAGTCAAGGTACGAGGACATCGAAGCAATTTGGCGTGAGCAGCTCGTCGACGATGCTGACCAGCCGATAGATCTGAGCAAGGTCATGGTCTTCGACGACTTCGTCGACAGCTTCGGCAGCGAGCCACCCCGTTGGCCATTCTCTCGCGAGGATGGACCCTTCCACCTGGAAGACCCGATGGCCGAAAGCCTGGACATCCTGGATGAGTTCAATGAGGACTGGCTCTACGAGGAGTCGGTGCTCTAGGCGGGAAGGCAGGTGTGTGGTGCACTAAATACATCGGTCTAACCGACTTATTGCACCATACACCTCCCTCCGCTTCATTTTTCTATACGCTTTCTCTCTTTCTTTATACATGTTTAAGGCTCGGCGCTAATATACCCGTATACTAGTTATTATGAATCCAAAGCGCTTACTCAAAAAAATTATTCCTTTATCGGTTTTTAGAATTATTGAACCAACCGGACACTTGGTAGAAGCGATGCTGCTCCACGCCCGGGCCGGCTTTCCGCTTCGCGGCGTCAGAGTAATCGGCGTTACGGGCACCAATGGCAAAACCAGCACCGCTTTCTTAATCCATAAAATGCTCACCGAGGCCGGTTATAAGGCTGGCCTAATGACAACCGTGGCCTACGGAGTCGGGAGCGATATTAAGCCGCAAGTTGCCCACATGACAAGCGTCTCGGTGCCGACGCTCTTAAAAAGAGTCAAAGAGATGAAGGCCGAAGGTATGGATTGGCTGGTGCTAGAGACAACCAGCCATGCATTGGCACAGCATAGGGTATGGGGTGTCGAATATTCCGTTGCGGTGCTCACTAATATCACCCATGAACATCTTGATTATCACGGATCCTTTGAGCGTTACCGGCAAGCTAAGCGCAAGCTTTTTATCCAGACCAACCGAAACAAAAAAGGGCTACAAACAGGTATTGTCAACGCAGACGACCCTTATGCCGAGGAGTTTGCTGCTGCCATAAAACACCCTGTTTTTTATGGACAGACTGATGCCGATGTAAGAGCGACTGGTATTTCGCTGTCACCGGCCGGCAGCACATATAAAGCGGTTACTGATGATGAAACCTATGACATTAGCTGTCATTTACCAGGCAGCTTTAATGTTAGCAACTCTCTTGCGGCGATTGCTGTTGGGCGGGTGCTTGGTCTGAGTAAAGAACAAATTGAGCAGGGAATTTCGGCACTAAAAAATGTCGAAGGCCGCATGGATAGAATTGATGAAGGCCAGGACTTTGACGTGATTGTAGATTACGCGCACACGCCGGATAGTTTTGAGAAGCTGCTTGGCGACATAAAACCGATGGTCAAAGGTAAATTAATCGTAATGTTCGGTTCGGCCGGCCGCAGAGATGAAGCTAAAAGGGCAGTTCAAGGGGAGTTAGCCGGACACTATGCTGATGAAGTAGTAGTTACCGAAGAAGATGACCGTGATATTGACGGCCAAGAAATCATGGAGCAAATTGCCAAAGGGGTTGAGAAGGCCGGCAAAACGAAAGATAAAGACTTGTTTTTAGTTCATGACAGAACCGAGGCCATAAGCTTTGCAATCAACCGAGCTAAAAAAGGTGATACCGTGATGTTGCTTGGCAAAGGACATGAAAAAGATATTTTACGCCCGGGACCGAAAGCCGCTGAGCTACGTCATTTGCCGCAAGATGATCACAATACCGACCGCGTCATTGAATTTCCTTGGGACGAGGTCGCAGTCGCCCGCCAAGCTCTTAAGTCATTGCAAAAATAAATAAATCAGTGTATAGTATCGAGTCCCATGGAAGAAAAAGGTATTAGATTAGACGCGCTGGTAGCGCTGTTAAACGGACAAAATTCCGAGCTTGCTGATGATTGTAAAAAAGCTGGAAGGCTTAGAGAGCTTATCAATGAACGTGGAGAAGATCCGGAAACTGATATTGATCATGCTTTTGCACTTGGTCGTATCAGCGGCAAATTTGAAGTTATTAATGCATTTGCGGCACTCATAATGACAGAGAGTTTTGAAAATGTACATGGTATCTCGGTTGAATCTCTGGCTCAGGAAGAAAATTAGATATAACATCTAATTGACATAATTATAACTTTATGTTAACATTAAAGTGTTCAATAAAAATAAAAAAGGAACACAAAAAATGTCAGAAAAATTAGATATAGACGTAAAACTAGATCTTCTAGAGGAAAAGAAAGCGCTAGAGGATATGGAGGCTTCCGCTTCTCCAGAAGATGAAGCAACTCTTGGTGAATTACGTGGCGAACTGGACGAAAAAAGAAGGGCAGCCGGACTCATAGGAGGTACAGCTATAAAGACCTATGAAGTAGGCCCCGATGGAGTCGTTAATTTTAATCGTCAACCAGGAGAAGCACCTGACGAAGGACCTTACAAGGGTGGTCGCCGTGCTTAGAGTGTCAGTGTAGTGCAGCGGATTGAGCCGCCGCCTTTGGCAAGTTCGGGGTTTGAGAGCGTTATCGTTTTCAAACCCCGTTTTTGAAGTTCAGCCTGGAAGCCTACAGCGCCTTCATTCATTATTACCGTTTCGCCGGTAGAAACCAGGTTAAGAGCAAATCTTTCCGTAGCTTCTTTGTAGGTGACCTCAATTTTATCCAGGTATTCGATTGCCCTAATTCTTTCCTGGCTTTCAGGCGTAAAAGCTTCAGGGCACCAGGCAATGAGCTCATCATTTATAACTGCTAAAGCCAGGTCCAGGTCATAAAAGATACTGTCAGGCCAGCCGGAGTAGCGATTTAAGACCGGCTGTCCATTCGAATCCAACAGCGGAACAGTTTTAAGTCCGACAACTTCGAGTAAAGGCAAGGAGCTAGCCAAGAAGTCATGAACTTCGCGATCAGTTCGGTAGTCGCTGCCACAAAACAGATAGTTACCGCAACGCAGTGCGTCGCCCTGGCCGCTGAACCGCAGATTATCGGGGATTTCTATAATAGTTTTACCAAGATTTTCAAGTACCTCGCGAGCGTAGGCTTCTTCGGCTTTCCGGGCATTGGGTAGCCGCGACATTATAGACACATCATTAATTACCAGAGCCCAGTTAGCGGTGTACACGCCGTCCTGGCAATCCCTTGGCGGCCAAACGGTAACAACTTCTATTCCGGCTGTTTGCAGTGCATGGTGGATTGCATCATGTTCGGCGCTTGCCTTATTGCGGTCGATTGCTACAGAAGCGTCCATAAAAGGATTGATGGCTTGATTGTCATCAAAATACTTAGCCCCTGACATTAATACTTTTTGATTTATAAAATTCATATGAGCTTAGAAGTGTAAATCGGGCTTGGAGATGGTTTTTTATAAAATGGAGGCGCTATATAAACTGCCTGCAACATCTTTTGAAAAAACCAGGACCAAGCCCGGATCCCGGACGAGCGGGGAAGTGTTGAAGAAATGTCTTCTCGCAACGCCCGTCCGGGTGTCCGCTACAACTGAGTGAGCTCAGCGCAATGCTGGCTGGTTCACGTAGGAGACCTTCTTGTCCCGCCCACGCAGTGGCTTCCGCTTGAGGGCGATTGCCTTGCTTGTTACCATCTCAAGGTAGTACCTGCGGAGCTTTTCGTAGTCCTCATCGCTGAGTTGCCCCCGCTCGACCCTGATGGTGACGAACGTCTCACCGGAGTTCTTGTGCTGACGAAAGCTGACGTGCAGCTGTTCGTTGCCCTGAAGCTCTGTGATGAATTCCTCGAACCTGGATTCAGGTATCGAAGTGGCGTTGAGCCTGATTGAGCCGTCGCTTGCGAGTCTTGCTTCAATCTTTGGCATGATAGCCCTTTGGTTGTAGGGTACGGACATGTAAAAAATATCACATTTATATGCTTTTGACAAATTAACTCATTTAATTTTTAATATATTGATGATGGCATCAGAATCGCGGCGTGAGTCAGCTGAGTTACAAAACCAGGAATTAGTGAGAATCAAAGAAGCGGAAGCTAAGCATCAGCGTTCCAGTATGATTCGTAGCGCCTTCTCTCTTATGCAGGAGCTTGTTCAGCAGCAACAAGCGGCTATTGATGAACTAGCGGAGGCTGGTTTTCCGGACGGATCCGAAGTCGAGTACTGGGTACTTGAAAGTGAAGTAGCGTTTCCATTCGATGAAGAAGGAAAACCACAGCGCGCATATGGATTTTTGCTTGTTCCTGATGAAAGTATCGGGCAAAAGCGCCAAGGACGCGAGAAGCTTGAAGTTTTCTTAAGGGCCGCCGAGGCTTCGGAGGACGATGAACACATAGAGCCAAGCTGGCTGGAGGAACCAACAGATAAAACTGAAATGGTAATGCGTCATACGGACAGTGAAGGAACAGTCAAGTCATATTTATTAAGCGAAGAAATCCTTGAACCTTTTCAGCATCCTTACCACATCGGCAGACAAATCAGGCAAGCCGACCTTGAGGACACAGAAACGTATTACCAGCACTTTTCCAGCCGCATTAATCCACGCGACAAGAAAACCGGTGAGCTCTTTGAGCTCTTTACCAATTGGTCAACTTCTCTACAGCGTATACGTATCGTAGGCTCTGATACAGTAATAGATTTTGATTAGAGAATATCAACCTAGACTCAAATATTTTAGTGCAATATGTTGCCTAGATTAAATAACTAATTTATTGTATGAGTAAATTCGTAACCAGCCGTAAGTGAGGTGCATAACAATAATGGAAGGTGATCCATCCCAGGGTAGGGAGCAACGAACCCATTTGCATGTACATTTTGAAGTTACTGAAATGGCAGAAATAGAAGCGATTACAAGGCGGTCTGCTGAAAGCCAGAGAATTGCCCATGAGGTAAGGCTTCCCGCTCCGTTACAAGAGTTAACCGTAGAAGCAGAAGGCGATGATAAATCATATAGCTTCCGTACGGTGGTTAGGCTTTACGAGACAGATGAAGATGATTCGCGTATTGCGACATTTATAAATAGGTCAAAGTACCTAACTAACGCCGAACCTCTGCACGATAATGAAGACAACATTTTATTAATAAATGAAAATGGATTTCAGTACATCTTTTTAGTTAATAAAGATAAAACTGCTATAGCCATACAGACTGCTGGCAAGCATGACGAAGAAGTAAATGTGATGCAGCGGGCACAGCGAAGCCTTGAACATGAACATCATTCGGTAGAGGACTCATTTCATAACTTTTTGACTATAAATGAAGGCCTGCTTACCGACTTATTATCCGAGTTTGATCATTCTGGCAAAACATTGACCATTCCTATCAGGGCAACTGAACCGCTATCTTCAGAGCTAGAGACAGAGCTGCCTCCGCATGCAAGAGAAATACCTAAATTGCGCTTCGATGACTTAGGAGGCATAGAAGATATAAAAGAAGAGCTGATGGAAGTTGCATTGATGCTTTGTAATCCTGAGATTCTCCATAAGTATGGATTGCCGCGTCCACACGGCTTATTTCTATACGGTCCTCCTGGTACAGGCAAGACTACACTAGTCGAAGCGCTTGCTAATGAGCTCAATGCAACCCTTACTGTCGTTAAGTCCAGTGAGATATACGGTAAGTGGATGGGAGAATCGGAAAAGAATTTCCAGGCAATCATTGACCAGGCCTTAGCGGCTACCGAACCCTATGTCTTGTTGTTCGATGAAATAGATTCAATCATCAGGTTTGATGGCGGTTCGGCATATAGCACGGTTGCAGGAATCTTTAAGCGCGAAATTGGACAGCTCAGCGAACAAAACCCTAACGTAGTAGTTGCCGCCACCAGCAATAAGACGCCAGGAGAAATTGATGAGGCATTATTTCGTCCCGGGCGTTTCGATGCTCACATTTATGTGCCTGCGCCTAATGAAGATGGACGAAAATCTATATTTGAGGCAATTGTTTCGCGATTTATTGTTCAATCGAGTCAACCTAGCGAGATGGTTCTTTTATCAGCGGGCGTCAGTTGTGAGCCAAAGGTCCGGCTTTTTGAGCCATCTATTAATTTTGCGGACTTAGCAAAAGCGACGGACGGTTTTACGGGTGCAGATATCAATGCTGTTATTGTGCGGGCCGTGAAAAAGATCGCAATGCAAGAAATACGTACAGGTAAACAAACCTCGACTATTTCTACTGAAGCTCTTATTAAAGCTGTAAACGCCCATAAAACACAAAAAGCCTAGCTCCGTGAGTGCAAAAATCTATTGCATCCAAATTAGCACTTAGGTATTATGAGTGCTTGAAGTTGGCACTCTCACTATTAAAGTGCTAACTACATTATTACGAGTTGATTTAAATTAGGAGGTTAAGCTATGGCAGTAAAAGTTCAACCACTTGCAGATTACGTGGTTGCGGAGCAAGAAGCCGCAGAAACGAAGACAGCGAGTGGTTTATATATTCCCGACAAGGCCCAGGAGAAGCCAAAAATCGCTAAGGTCTTGGCCGTCGGCCCCGGCCGTATTGGCGATGACAACGAACGAATCCCGGTTGAGGTAAAAGTGGGTGATCGGATTGTTTACGGTGGTTACAGCAATACCGAAATCAAGGTTGACGGCAAAGAATATATTCTAATTAAAGAAGAAAATATCTACGCAATCGTTAAGTAGAAAGGGAAGTAACTATGGCAAAAAAAGTATTTTATGATGACGATGCGAGGCGTCGAGTACTCGCCGGTGCGCAAATTCTCTACGATGCAGTTAAAACAACCATGGGGCCGAAAGGTCGCAATGTCGTTATTAGCAAATCTTACGGTAATCCGACAGTAACCCACGATGGAGTTACAGTGGCTAAAGGTGTTGAAATTGAAGATAAAGACGACGAAACGCTTGGCTACAAAGTGGGGGCTGAATTAATCAAGCAAGCCGCTAATAAAATGAATGATGTTGCTGGTGACGGTACCACCACCGTAACTGTCCTGACGTACCACATCTTGAATGAAGCTAACAAGCTGATTGCCGCCGGACACAACCCGATGCTGCTAAGAAAAGGATTAGAAGCGGCAGCTCACGATGTCATTAACAAGCTGTCAACCATGGCTGAAGATATTAAAGCCAAGAAATCCCGCGTTGCTGAAGTTGCAACCATTTCTGCCGGTGACGCTCAAATCGGAAACCTTATCGCCGATATTATCGATAAAGTCGGCAAAGACGGCGTGGTAACGGTAGAGGAAGGCCAGAGCCTGGAGCTTGAATCTGAAGTTGTTGAAGGTTTCACTTTTGACCGCGGCTTCGTCAGTCCCTACATGGTGACCGACACTGCCCGCATGGAAGCAACCATGGATAAGCCGGCTATCGTCATTACCGACAAAAAGATCAGCTCTATCCAGGAGTTCCTGCCATTACTTGAAAAGTTGGCACAGTCAGGCAAGAAAGACATGGTACTGATTGCCGAGGATGTTGAAGGTGAAGCTCTCGGTACACTCATTCTTAATAAGCTCAAGGGTGTATTCAATACCTTGGCGGTTAAAGCACCGGCATTCGGTGACCGCCGAAAAGATATCCTAAACGATATAGCTATCCTTACTGGAGCAACGGTGATTTCCGAAGACCGCGGTATGACGTTTGAGAATGTAGATCTAAACGTCGTCGGAAGCGCCCGCAAAGTACTTGTTACCAAAGATGAAACTACAATTATCGAGGGTGCGGGTTCTGTTTCTGAGGTGCAGGCTCGGATTGAGCAAATCACTACGCAAGCCGCCGCCGCTACCAGTGAGTATGACAAGGAAAATCTGGATAAGCGCCGGGCAGCGCTCGGTGGTAAAGTCGCCGTCATTAAAGTCGGTGGTGCCACCGAAACTGAAATTGAAGAAAAGAAATTCCGGGTCGATGACGCCGTAGCCGCCGTTAAGGCAGCGCTGGACGAGGGCATTGTACCGGGTGGCGGCGTAACGCTCATTAATTTAACGTCTGCCGTTAAAAATAATAGCAGCGATGACGATGCTGTTGCGGCTGGCCGGCAATTACTGGTTAAGGCGCTTGAGCAGCCCTTTAGAATTTTGCTGTCAAATGCCGGACTTAACGCGGACGCGTGGTTACCGCAAGTCAAAGCCGGTAAAGCCGGTCAAGGCGTGGACGTGAACAAGCCCACGGCTCTGGCAGACATGAAGTCGGTTGGTGTAATTGACCCAGCTCGCGTAACCAAGGAAGCGATTCAAAACTCGGTTTCTATTGCCGGTACCAGCATGACTATGGGAGCGTTGGTAGTTGAGGTGCCTGAAAAAGAAGCACCGGCGCCAGCCGGTGGCGGTATGCCCGGCGGCATGGGAATGATGTAAGGGTTTGTCAACGCTCGTCAAGAGTAGACTTCTCTTACCAAAAAACACATAAAATTACTCTGGAGCCAATCCAGAGTAATTTTTATTTGTATTTAAGATACTAATAAATGAAATATAGACAAAGTCAATAATTTATGTTATTATGAAATAGTATTGTATATAAAACAAAAATATAACAAAAATGTCAGAAAAACTATCCAGCACAATAGAATTGCCCCCACCGCATCCAGAAGCGGATGTTCAAGCCTTGCCGGAGGTGGCTCAGCCAAGCTATGAAGCGGTAGACTACTTAATCCAAACTCATGAAGAAGCAGTCCGTAAAGGCCGTAATGAGCTGGCTGATAACCTGGGCAGATTTCTGGAAGAATCACCGGAATTATTGCTTGGAGATAACTGGGTAGCCCAACGTCTTGCCGGGTTCATAGAAGGCGTTAAGGCATATGAAGCAGATTCTACTCTGGAATTCCATGCACCATGGTTTGATTTAAAGGCAGGTGAGACGGATTTAGGCACTAAACTTGCTGGTACAGAGATTGTTTTAGACGTTCTTGGCTTTACGCCTCAAGCAAAAAGTCCAGATACCGACATTATAGGTTACGATTCCGAACTGTTTCCACGAATCAGCGTAGCGCGAATTGTCTCAGAGGGCGGTAAGCAGCTTAGCTATGTTGTCGGCACTAAACCTTCTACAACAGCAGCAGCCTAAGCTCATAATTTATAATGAATCTTTTGGGTCGACTTCTATATCTACAGAACCTACGACATTTTCCGGTTCTAACGATTCCAGGAGTCGAGTCGGATAAGCTACCTGCTTTTTATAATACGAACTTTCCCGATTGGGCCCATTCATTTTTATCCCTAAAAGCTTAGCCTTTTGCTGCTCAATAACAAGCAGCTTAAGGGCTTGAACTATTAAATCAGCCTCAGCTCTGGTTCCTTTTAGTACCACACAATCTTCCTGGGTAGTTACCCAACCTGCATTGTAGTTAGCCTCATAGCCGCCTTCTTTTTTTACATCGTATCTTTCCATTTTTTAACTCCTTTTAAGTATAAATAACCATGTCGGCCGATTTCTTCTGGGATTGGCCATGTTTGGCATATGTTGGTTCGGCAACTTCCATGCAATAGCGGAAATTAGACTCTATTGGCCAGGATGTTTCACGCGTGCCTAAATCGCGCTGAACGCGTCGGGCTACCCGAGTGGCTACCGGCGCATCGACGAACAATTTAACATCGAGCGCATCAACCATATCGGGGTGCAGGGTATAGAGACCTTCAACGATAATGGGATTACCCGGCAGTGCTTTAATATGCTCAGTTATACCTTGCGGGTCACAATCAACCATACTGTACCGTGGCTTTTCAACGGTTTGGCCGCTCGCTAGTTCGCCGAGTTGTTGGCCGATGAAACGAAGACTCCAGGCTTCCGGATGATCCCAGTTTATTTCCTCAAACGTATAGCCGAAGGCCCGGCGCATATACGTTTTGCCGCGGTAGTAGTCATCGGTGCTGATAAGCATTCCATTCGTTTCTTCTCTAAGCTTCCGGGCAAGCGTGGTCTTGCCGCTCCCGCTGCCCCCGGCAATACCGATGACCATGGGGTTGGCCTGTGCAGCTTGCCGTTCCCGCAGCTCCTCGATTACTTCTTCTTGATTGGTCGGAGACGGTGCTTCACGTGTTTGCTTGATGCCGATATTGCGGTTTTTAAACCGAGGGTTTGTGGTGACATCCTGCCATTTATCTGCCAGCTCCGCTTCCTGAGCAAGCGAGCCGCCCTCTAACTCCGCCAACCAGAACTGTTCTCCATTAATGGTGAGGCGGTCGAGCGCCAGTCGCCCGGCCATGTGGGGCAGGTGGTAGCGTAATTTAGAAATATGATTAACCCCTTTTGTTTCCCAGTAATCAAAACTGTCGGGCGATATCTCAACTTCCAGTTCTTGCCGAAATGGCAACTCTCCCAATTTCAGCGTTGCGGTGTAATGTTGGCGGTTATTTGCGAACGATTCTTTACGGACCCGTAGTTCGGGATGCTCGTGCGGCGCGGAAATATATGTCTGATCTATCCTGACCGGTTGCTCATGAGCTATGAACTCTTTTGCTTCATGTTGGCCAAGAAGATATTTACGTTCTTTTTCAACTGCAAGTTCCGGCATATCGGCTCCTTTTTTAACTGCCAGCTTCACCGTAACTAAATAACAGTGATTAGTATAGAAAGTTCATTTTGAGTCAATATATTTTGACAATTTCATAAAAATAAGGATATATAATCAGTCAATGCATTGGATACGTACACACATTCTTGAGCAACTTTTATATCACGAAACGCGGCGCAACCGAGATCTACGGCCACCAGGAGTCGAAAGTAATCTATTTCAGTATCATCTAAGCCAATTGGTAAAAGACGGCTGGGTCGCAAAAACACCCGAAAGATACATGCTTGCGCCGCGAGGGCTTGCATGGGCAGATAAGTACAGCGGTCAGCTAAAAGATATCCGGCCGCAAACCAAACTTGTGACTATCATAGGGCTCCGGAACGAAAAGGGTGAGTACGCATTAATACGTAAGGCCCGCCAGCCATTTGTTGGTAAATGGTACATGCCTTCCGGCAAGATGCGCTACGGTGAGCCTATTGTCGTGGCCGCTCATCGTGAGGCGCACGAAAAACTTGGGCTAACTGATGTACCAATGGAATTTACGGGAACTATTCGAGTGTGTGTACGGAGCACCGAATGTATCGTTACCGATTACCTCGGCTTTATGTTTGAAGTAATAAGCCGCAAGTGCGAAACGCCATATCAAGTACGCTGGTTCTTACCTAAAGCGTCAAATGACCAAGAATTTGCACCAGGCACGCTCGAAACTATTGAGGCGCTGAAGTGTCGCATACCACATACCGAGACTCTATTGGAAGATGAGCTATAAACATACTACTCAAAGGTATTGCATAAAATGCTATTTTGTACTATTGTTTAGTAAAACATAGGAGTTGTTTTATGTGGCCTTTTAATCGAAACAAGAAAGAACAATCAAATTATCCGCCGGAAGTTCAAGACTACTATCAGTCAGAAAAGCGTGAACGCACTGGCATTGCCTGGTTATTAGCTTTGGGGACACTTATAGCTACGGTGATCATAGCTATTAGTTTATTCTTTGGCGGCCGATGGCTGTTCAACACCATATTTAACAGTGATGACGATACCTCAACCAGTCAAACCGACCAAACACAAAACGGTGACCCGCAAACCCAGTCAGAAACGGATGAAGCTCCTGTCGTTGAAGATCAGCCAGAGGCGACCGAAGACAACAATCAAGATGACGAATCAGAAGTGACTGAGTCTGAGGCCCCACAGCCAACCACAACGCCGAATACCGGACCGGCCGCTACGGAGCTTCCGAACACTGGACCTGGTTTGTAAATTTCCTCACATGCCAACACTTTGGCACATGCTAAACTAAAACTAGATAATGATATTTCGCTATATCAGAGCAGGAAACTATAAACAGGAGATAAGAGAGGTCGTAATCAGGAAATATCCACGCCTCTGCATGGAATAACCTATAGGAGGTGGGTTAATGGCACAGTTAACACGGCAAGAGGTACAGCAAATTGTTGATGGCGCACGGAAAAATATCCTGGATCGGGTGCTCAGTCGTCAGGACATAGTGCGTGCGACCGAAGCTATTCGTGACCGGCTCATGAATTATACTCAAGACATTTTGCAAGTACATCAACAAAATCTAATTCGACGTAATGACACCCAAATCACAGAACTAGCTAAACGGCTTATATCAATTGAAAACAGAGTAGCCGGAATGGAACAAGAAATTAAAATTGTTATTAACTTGTTGCAGCAGTTAGCCGAGCGTGAGCCGCAACAGGTGATAATGCCGGTAATGGCTGAGGGCGGTAAGCCGGTTACGCCCGAGCGGCGATACACCTACGCCAGCACCTAAAAAGCCTGGGGAATAAATCCCAGGCTTTTTATTCAGGTATTTAAGTCAACGGCTTTCAGTTATTGTGTTGCTGAGTAAAGTAGTTTATCTCGTTTATCACATCCAGGAGGGCTTGAGCTCGTGCTTTGTCGTCGGTTATTTTTTTGGCGGTTTCAAACGCCTCTTTAAGTTTTGTTTGATCATCCGAAGCTTGAATCATCATCATCAGCGTACGGAATTTTTCTTCTGGCTGCTGCTCAAGGTGTCCAACGAGCGGTGTTAACTGCTGTAGAGCCTGCTGCTTCAAGTCTAGCAGTTCATCGGAATGTCCGCCTCCGCTAGAAGGAGTATGCGCATTTGGTGAAGCGTGTGCACTATTTACGCTACCGTTATGAGTTGGCGGCATAAAACCGTTGTCTGCGCCGGTCTGATTGCTATTGCCATCTTGTGCAAGGGCTGCAAAAGGCGTTGAATTATTTGATTGTTGTTGGTCGTCGTTGCCGAACATTTGTCCACCCCTTGCCCGCATCAGGCGGGCGTTTAACGTTAAACTATTTTCAAATTACAAACTTATCTTAAAACATAAGAATTAAAAATTCTACCCTATTACTAAAGATACGTTTGTTAAAGATAATGAAATGAACAAGCTAAAAATGTACAATGTGGATATGCTCGATAACCTAAAATATATCCATGACCGTGATGCTCAAGATGCACTTGGTATAGCCGAGAAGCAATGGCAGCAATTACAAACTCCTTATGACATACCTGAAATAACTGCCGATATTCACAATATAGTCTTCGCAGGCATGGGAGGCTCGGCTCTGGCAGCCCTTCTAAGCATGAGCTGGCCAGGTTATGATCGGCCATTCGAAATTTGCCGTAACTATGACATTCCAAGCTACGTGGATGGTAATACGTTGTTTATCGCATCGAGCTATTCCGGCAATACCGAGGAAACCTTAGAGGCCCTTAGTAAAGCCGAAGAAAAAGGCGCGGTTATCGCGGTTATCGCTAACGGCGGCATGCTTGTCGAACGGGCAAAGGAGAAAAATTATCCCTTGGCAGTACTGCCTGATACCGGCCAACCGCGCTTTAGCGTACTGGCTGGAATCAAGGCCATAGTGTCGCTTCTTGAAAAGACGGGACTGATTAGTGCCGAAGATGCAGCAAAACAGATTAATGAGGCAAGTGATTTTCTGAAACAATCGGTTACGGCCTGGTTGCCTACAGTTCCGACAGCACAAAACCCTGCTAAACAAATTGCTCTTGAGGTTATCGGCAAATCGGCAGTTATTTATTCCGGACCGAAGTTATATCCGGCGGCCTATAAATGGAAAATCGGATTTAATGAGAATGCCAAACATGTGGCTTGGGTCAACCAATACCCGGAATTTAATCACAATGAATTTCTTGGCTGGTCGAGCCATCCCCCAGATAAGCCTTATACGGTAATTGATCTTCGAAGCAGCCTTGAGCACGAACGGGTCCAAAAGCGGTTCGATGTCAGTCAGCGATTGCTTTCTGGGCAGAGGCCGGCACCAATCGTGGTAAATATAGAGGGACGAACGCTGTTGGATCAGCTCCTTTGGGCCGCTGCCTTTGGAGATTTTGTAACTCTCTATACCGCGCTGTTAAATGGTCTCAACCCGACTCCGGTCGACCTGATTGAGAACTTCAAAAAGGAACTGAATGCCTAATGAAGGTGGAAGATAGGATTAGAGGTCTCGGCACTATTTTAGGAATCTGGGCTCACCCGGATGATGAAACATTTAGCATGGGCGGGCTTATGGCTGTAGCCACGCAAAATGGTCAAACGGTTGCTTGCATAACGGCCACCAAAGGAGAGCAGGGGGTACAGGATGAGGCCAAGTGGCCGGCTGAGCGGCTTGCAGAAATCCGCGAAACCGAGCTGGAGAACGCCTTGCAAATCCTGGGTGTAACAAACCACCACTGGCTTGGTTATTCAGACGGAGCATGTGCGGCAATAGAAGATACTGTGGCCGTTAATAACATAGTGCCTTTTATAGAGAAGTATCGCCCTGATACTGTTATAACCTTTCCTCCAGACGGCTTAACCGGACACGATGATCATCGCAGTGTCTCTCGGTGGACTCGTTTGGCGGTTGAAGCAAGTGCTGTAAACACCAACCTGTACTACGCGGTCGATACTAAAGAAATATACGATAAATACCTTCGAGAAGCCGATCAGAAATTTAATATTTTTTTCATGGTTGACGAACCGGTATTGATACCTGAAGCAGAATGCGACATGGCGTTTACATTCTCTGACGAGGTGGTTGCTCTTAAGTTGGACGCTCTTAAGGTAATGCCATCCCAAACCTCCGGTATGTTTGAAGGTAACGACAGTCATTGGATGGAAGGGTCGCTTTGCTGCGAGGCTTTTGTTTCATCTGACAGGAGCAGTGAATACTGGGCTTAGATCGGTTTTGGTTTAAGTCCCATCAAGAATCCGATATAACTTACGGCTACATGAAGACCGAAGTAAGCAACAATAATAGCCATTATCTCCTTGCCGTCCAATAAAATTAGCGGACTGACGAACACCAGGCCGCCAATTACGTAATCAAGCTGATCAAAAGGAAACCAGCTTGTACCTGGAGCTATGTTGCGCTGCCGCTTTAGGTAGCTTTCAACGGCATCACCAACCAAGGCGCCTAAGCCGAGGACGCAGCCCACAATAAATAAATTATGTTCATCGAAACCGGTAAGTAGCGGTGACAGAATATATCCGGTTACTCCACCCATCAATGTACCGAACAATAATCCACGCCAGGTCTTGTTATCACCGAGGATGCGCCGGCCGCGGCGGCTTTTGCCCATATCGAGAGGTGTATTCCAGTGTTTTATTATTGGAGTGCGTGACGCAAGAATAGGCGTCATGTTGGCAATACCCGCTGGTAGGAAGAAAAGTACTGATGTGACGAAGATATCCATGATGTTTATGTCGCTTGAGTAAATTTTTTACGAAGCCGATGATACTTTGGGTACAGTAAGGACTGCATTCGTGGTCGCCCTGTTACAAGGCGGGCGGTTGACAATACGGTTTTAAAATCGGTTTGTGAAGGTAGCTCGCTTATCATGGTATAGGTTTTACCAATGCCTGCGCGGCCGTGGGCATCACTACTAGCCACGGGAGGGATATTATGCATCCGTGACCATGAAACTGCCTGCTTGCCACGATCCTGAAAGAATGCCCGGCCATTACAGACTTCAATGCAGTCAATGTCCTCGGCAATGGCATCAAGGGTTGAGCGGCTTAAGCCTTTGCGGACCGTCTCAAACGGGTGAGGGATATAGACTAGGCCTCCCTGGCTTTTAATCAGTGCTATTGTCTCTTTGGCTGATAAGCCCGGCGGAACAGTTTCATGTAAAAATAGGCCAATAATTTCACCCTCGTGAGTCATGATTTCTTCTCCGACTATAATCGCATGGCCCAGTTCAGCCTGTAGCGCTTGAGCAAAATCTATACGATTATGATCAGTTACGGCTACACAATCCAGTAGGCCGGTTTTTAAAACCTGACGGTACTGTTTAGCGGTAATTCCACCGTCAGGTGAGGCGATTGAGTGGGTGTGCAGATCGAGCTTATACATAACTAAAGTTTACGGCTAATTTTTATCAGGCGCTCAAAGGCTGTATAGGTGGATAGAAGCGCAATGACAATGACAATCGGAGCCAGCCATCCGCCGAGTAAACCGATTACCAACAGGGCCATGCGGACTTCGAAACGCAGCAAACCGTCTTGAAAAATGCGATTGACCTCTGAGACGCTCAGATTTGACTTGGCAACAGCTGTTTCGCCCTTAGCTTTGACATAACTGACACAAAGGCTGGCGCCGCAGGCGGCTACCGCCCAGACAGCTATGTGGGCATCAGGTGTATTAATGAAATAAGCGGCTACACCTACGTAGAGCAATACTTCTTTCATGCGGTCGGTACTGGCATCCAGCAACATGCCGGCAGCTGAATCACGTTTTTGCAGTCGGGCCAAAGCACCGTCCAGCGAATCGAACAAACCGAATACTACGAGCAGCGCAGCAGCTATGATATGTTGACCACCGGCAATCAACCAGGCGATCGGTCCATGCGCTAATAAGCCGATTATCGTAACGCTGTCAGGCGATAACTTTCCGCCGCTAATGGAATTAAGTTGCCGCGCCAGGCGCTCCATGCCGGCTTTAACTATGCGCCGACAGGCATCCAAAAAGGAATTTATAATATCCATTAATATCCGATTATACCGTATTCTGCGGTAAACTTTGACTGCACATTCAGCCATAGGCTTAAGCAGTGCTTTATAATAAGCATTAGTAAGTATGAAAGCTCTTTCGCAACAGCTTCACGGGATAGTTACAGCGCTACTTTATGTCAGCGCAGTAGGGGTGTTGCTGTTTGTTTTGCGCTCTATTGAGAGCGGAACAATCCGGTACTGGTTCTTGTTATGGAATTTGGTGCTTGCCTGGCTACCGCTGTTATTTGCCTTATGGTTGCGTAAAAGGCTTGTGTCTACTCCGTGGTTGAGCTGGCGTAATTTGGTTCTTAGTGGTATGTGGCTGGGGTTTTTACCGAATAGCTTTTATCTGGTTAGCGACCTTATTCATTTGCACAGCAGCGGTGAAGTTAGTCTGCTGTATGACGCAGTGATGTTCTGCGCCTTTATCTTTGCCGGCTTCATCGTTGGAATGATGAGTACGGTTATTGTGCATCTGGAGCTAGTGAAACGGCTTGGCTGGATGAGGTCCAGAGTAATTATTGCCTCAGTACTGCTTGCCGCTAGTTTTGCAATCCACCTGGGAAGGAGCTTGCGCTGGAATACCTGGGATGTGCTAGTCAATCCGGCCGGTATCTTATTCGATGTGTCAGAACGGGTAATTAATCCAACTTCGTATGATCAGGCCTTCATAACTACCGGCATATTCTTCTTGCTGTTGTCCAGTATTTATATGGTAGCGTGGCGCAGCTTTCATCTTGTCCGTAGCCTTAAATAACCTGTTATACTTCGATGGTAATGAATAATCTGAAGCAGGAAATCGAACAGGCTATTGCCGATATATGCAAACAAGTGTTCAATACTGACGCCGCCCCCAATTTAACACGACCGGATGAACAATTCGGTGATTATGCAACCAATGTAGCGCTACAAATCGCGAAACAGCTTAAGGGCAATCCCAGGGAAATAGCCGAAACCATTAAAGATAAGCTGCAACACCCGGCAGTTTCTGCAACCGAAGTAGCCGGGCCGGGCTTTATTAATTTACGACTTAACGATGAAGCGCTGCTGGCGCAAGCCGGTGGATTGCTGACGAAATCCCGAGAGGGCATGAACGCGGTGATTGAGACTAATAATCCAAACCCGTTTAAAGCAATGCATATCGGTCATGCCTTTAATGCCATATTGGCCGATACTATCGCCAACTTACTCGAGAATGATGGGGCATTAACTCACCGGGTCAGTTATCACGGCGATATCGGCGCTCATGTTGGAAGAAGTATGTACAGCCTGCTCAAATTTGTTGAGGGTGATGCTTCTAAGCTGGAAAATATTGCTTTGGAAGAACGAAACAAATTCATGTCGCGTATGTACGCCGAAGGAGCAAAGGCGTATAAAGAAGACGAAGCTGCCCGCATGGAGATTGAAGAACTTACCAAAATGTCATTCAGTCGCGATGATAAGCTTTATGCCCAGGTCTATGACATTTGTTTAAGGTGGAGCCTGGAACAAATTGATGAAACGGTTGCCCGCCTGGGGAATAAACCGGTTGAACGTCGATTTCTGGAAAGTGATGCCGAAGTTCGTGGAGTTGAAATTGTTCGGCGGCATACGCCGGCAATATTTCAGGAGAGCGACGGAGCCTTGGTGTTTCCCGGCAGCAAGTACGGAGCGTTTGACAATGTGTTTGTCAGCGCCCGGGGAACTGGTTTGTATGCAGCCCGTGACTTAGGCCTGATGCAACTCAAAAATGAATATTATCATCCAAACAAAAGCTATATTGTGACGGCCGAAGAACAAAGAGATTACTTTAAAGGAGTCATCGCCGCCGCCGAGTTGTGTCTGCCGGAGCTCGCTGGAGTGACCGAAAATATCACTACTGGCACGGTAAAGCTTTCGACCGGTAAAATGAGCTCGCGTAGTGGTGAGGTTATAGAGATAGATTGGCTGTTTGAGCGCATTGCTGAAGCTATAAAAGAGCGTGGCGGTGAGCCAACCGACCCCATGATTGCCGGAGCGCTGCGTTACCAATTCCTAAAAGTACGTATCGGTAGCGATGTGGTGTTTGACGTAAACGAATCAGTTAGCTTGCAAGGTAACAGCGGCCCATATCTTCAGTACGCCCACGCTCGAGGGCGTTCTATTCTGCGCAAAGCCGGCGCTACCACAGAAGTTCAGTCGAGTAATCTGCAGCTAAATCCCTATGAACGGACGCTCACTAGAAAACTTGGCGAATATGCCGAAATAGTTTCACTGGCTGCCAAAGACTTGCTGCCTCATCATATCTGTACGTATCTCTATGAACTGGCTCAATTATTTAATCGTTTTTATGAACATAATCAGGTAATCGGCAGCCCGGAAGAGGCGCAGCGACTAAAACTGGTTGCGATTTATACCGATACGTTGAAGCACGGCCTGAAGCTACTTGGCATACCGGCGCCGGAAAAAATGTAAAAGCTGCGATGATTCGGTACAATAACTATTAATAATGAAAACAGCACTTATTCTTTATCCTCATCAGTTATTTAAAATTGAGCATTTACCCGAAGTCGATACCGTAATCATGGTCGAAGAACCGTTATTCTTTGGGGTAGACCATGAATTCCAGTTAAGGTTGCATAAACAAAAACTTATTTTGCATCGGGCAAGCATGCGCCGGTATGTCGAAGAAGTTCTGTGGCCTGCCGATTATAAAGTTGATTATGTTGACCTCGATGTATTTATGGACAGCGGTGATATTTTGGATCGAACCAAAAAGTTCGATACCGTCTATCTGTTTGACACGGTTGAAGATATTTTGATGAAACGAATACTGCAGGCACGGCGCGAGCGCGAGGATATCGCAACGATTGAATTTTTACCGTCCCCGAATTTTTACCTTGAAGACCACGAAGCCAGGGATTACTTTTCCAAGAAGCACACGCATTTATTCGGTGATTTTTATCAGTGGCAGCGTGAGCGCTTCAACGTATTAATCGATGCAGATTACAAACCGGTAGGCGGTGCCTGGAGACTGAAAGACGACAAGTCAAAACCACTGCCCGAAGGAAACGTGCCGCCGACATTCGAAGTATTTGGCGGGAATCAGTATGTTGATGAGGCTGTGAGTTATGTCAATGAGCATTTTCCGAATAACCCAGGAAGCACTGACTTTATTTGGCCAACTAATCATCACGAAGCTGAGAAGTGGCTAGAGGATTTTGTCGATAACCGCCTGGATTCGTTTGGCGCCTACCAAGACACGATTGATACTAGTGCGGCATGGATGTATCACAGTGCTCTGTCTTCCAGTCTTAATATCGGTCTCTTAAGTCCGCATCAGGTGGTGGAGGCAGCACTAGGCAAGC
This sequence comes from uncultured Candidatus Saccharibacteria bacterium, assembly GCA_964537935.1. Classification (GTDB taxonomy): domain Bacteria; phylum Patescibacteriota; class Saccharimonadia; order Saccharimonadales; family CAZICT01; genus CAZICT01. Next base: position 141,466 of record CAZICT010000002.1, read on the forward strand.
ATCGCAAATCGCCAGTCGCATTACACAGTCTAGAGGTGTTCATTCGACAAATACTTGGCCGCCGGGAATTCGTCCGCGGACAATATATTGTCAAACATAATGAAACGCGCCGCTATAACCCGTTTCGACATAACCGTAGATTTACCGGGGAATGGTATACCGGCAACCTGGGCTTACCGCCGTTTGATGATATGGTCAGCAAGCTTCACCAACACGCTTATGCCCACAACAGCGAGCGAGCGTTTGTAGCTGGCGGTTTGATGCTTCTGTGTGAAATTCATCCCGATGACGTATTTAAGTGGTTCGGCGAACTTTTTATTGATGCTTACGACTGGGCAATGGCGCCAAATATATACAACCTAAGCCGGTTTATTGAGCGCGAAGACACAGTTTCAAATCCTCCAATTTGCCCAAGCGATGACATCATTGGTATTAGTAATTATCAAAAAGGTGACTGGGCGGATGTCTGGGACGGATTGTATTGGCGTTTTATCGAAAAGCACCATAGTAAGTTTTCCGCTTTGCCGCAAATGAAAAAAGCGGTTGAACAACTTAGTAAAATGGATCCTGATCGCCGGCGCATTATCGGATACCGAGCAGAAGATTTTTTGAATCAATTTACCCAGCAGTAGGCTGACATTGTAAATTTTTAGGCTTCTCTTTAAGGGTGTAGTTGCATACAATCATTAAAGACAAGGGAGGTCTTAGTGCTAGAAGCGGCTCGCGAAATTATCCGTAAGGCTGGTCTGCATCTTGGTCTTAGCGACAAGACTATTGAAAGTTTGCTCAAGCCTGATGCGGAGCATGCCTTTGAAATTCAATTGAGTAATGGCAGTGTTCATAAAGCATATCGCGTCCAGCACAATAACACCCTAGGACCATACAAGGGCGGAATCCGGTACCATCCGGATATCAATATTGATGAAGTGCGCGCCTTGGCGCTACTTATGACGCTAAAGACCGCTGCAGTCGGCTTGCCATTCGGTGGCAGTAAAGGCGGCGTGCAAATCAATCCTAAGAAACTTATTCCTTCTGAGCTTGAAGAATTGTCCCGCAGATACGTCGCTCATATGAAAGATCACATCGGACATAACAAAGACATTCCTGCCCCTGATGTCAACACTAATTCGAGGATTATTGACTGGATGGTTGATGAGTATGAGGCCCAGCTTTCTGACCAGCATGACAAAAATAACAGAGCGCGCTTGGCCAAATCCAGCTTCACGGGAAAATCAATTAAAAACGGGGGCAGTTACGGACGCGAGGCGGCTACCGGGCGTGGAGGTATGATCGTCCTACGAGAGCTCTTAAGGCGCAATAACTTTTCTGGCGAACAACTTACGATCGCCGTTCAGGGCGTTGGTAATGTCGGGTCATTTTTCGGCATTATTGCTGAACAGGAACAGGCTGAGTGGCGGTTGGTTGCAGCTACCGATTCAAGCGGCGGCTTACATTTGCAAGACGGTTTGCTGATGCGCGATTTGCACGATTTTAAGGTTAAACAAGGAAAACTAAGAGAGTATGAGTTGCCTAACGCACAAATCATTACTAACGAAGAGCTTATCGGCCTAGAGGTTGATGTACTGGTTTTAGCCGCGCTTGGCGATGCAGTTACAAAGAAAAACATGAAGTCGGTACGAGCCAGTATTGTTTTAGAACTGGCTAACGGTCCGGTTGACGAAGAGGCATACGAGTATCTGACCGAAAAAGGTGTGATAATAATACCGGACGTGCTGGCAAACGCCGGAGGAGTGATTACAAGTTTTCTTGAGTGGCAGCAAAATAAATCTGACGAACAATGGGAGGAAGATCGGGTAAACGAAGTACTTGAAGAGTATATAATAAGAACGTTTAACGAGATTTATGACTACGCCGCCAAGCATAACTTAGCGCTCAAAGAAGCAGCTTATGCTCTGGCTTTAAAACGTATTCTTAATCATAAGCAGGAGTAAGATAATGGCAAAATCAAAAAAAACTTCACCGAAACAGGTTGCCGCAGAAAGAGCCGCCGTCGCTAAGGCGGCTGCAGTGTCCCGTGCCCAAGCCTTAAGAGAAACCCGGACAGGCAAACACTTAGGCGGCTTCATGGACTTCATTAGAGAACAGGGAATTATCGGTCTGGCAATCGGTCTAGTTATAGGTGTTCAGGTAAAAGCGGTAGTAGATTCACTGGTAGCAAGCTTTATTAATCCTTTGGTAGGCCTTATTCTTCCAGGCAGCGGCCGGCTTTCCGATAAAACATTTAGCTTAACCATAGGTGGTAACACACAAAATTTTACCTACGGAGCTTTTACTTCTGTTTTTATTAGTTTTCTTGTAATCGCGGCAGTAATATACTTTGTCGTGAAAGGCCTAAAGCTCGACAAACTCGATAAGAAAAAGGCCTAAATAAACCAAATTCAAATCGGCTCAAAGAGTTTGGTAGCGACAATCCCTACGTATTGGTATATACAGGTATACTGTTAGTATGGACAATATTACGGATGAGGATTGGAAGAATAAGCTAACGCCGGAGCAATATAGGATATTACGCCAAAAAGGTACAGAACCGGCATTTACCGGCGAGTTATTGCACAATAAAGAATCAGGCACCTACACATGCGCGGCCTGTGGCAGTAAGCTGTTTGATTCGACAACTAAGTTTGAATCCGGTTCTGGCTGGCCAAGTTTTTACGATGTTATGGACAATGATGCCGTAAAACTTGTTGAAGATACTAGTAATGACATGCTAAGAACTGAAGTGGTTTGTGCTAATTGCGGAGGCCACCTTGGCCATTTGTTTGATGACGCTTACGATCAACCGACAGGTCAGCGTTACTGCATTAATTCCGCCAGCCTTGGGTTTATTAAGCGTGATAAATCGGTATAATAAGCGTTAGAGTTTTCAATTTTTCAAGGAGTTTATGAATAATAACGATATACAAAACCGATACCGTGGCTACAGGGGTCGGGATAATTCGTTATCGCGCCCAAGGCCGCATGCAAGGCCAAAACCTGCTGCTCCAAGAAATCAGCAAAATTCTCAGTCAACGCCGCAAACACATACTGATCCTCTTCAGTATGCAGTAAGCGAAAAAACTTCCAATTTCCAGCCGCTGCCCAAGGCAAGCTCTAAAAAACGCAGTAAGAAACCACTGCTAATTATCCTGGTGGTTTTACTTGTGATAACGATTGCAGGCGGAGCGTATTGGTGGTTTGTGATGAAGAATGACAGTAAGTCTAATTCTTACAGTCTGGGCGACGGAGAGCGTAACCCGCCTGGTGAAATAATCTTAAACGGCGAAAAAGATGAAGAAACATTGCCTGCAGGTGGCACTTTGCGACTTGTAGCAACCGGCGATATGATTGCCCACGACACTGTTAATGACAATGCCCGAAAAGCCGACGGTACATATGACTATTTGCAGCTAATGGATAAAATGAAACCGTTCTTTACGAGTGCTGATATACGGTTTTGCAACCAGGCAACTCCAGCCGGTGGAGAAGAGTTTGGCATTTCAGGTTATCCGGTATTTAATGCACCGGTCGCCTTTGCACGGGGTATAGAAGCCGTCGGCTGTAACGTTATAAATATCGGTACTAACCATACCAACGATAAAGGACAGCCACTAATTGACGCGACTGCTGCAGCCTGGGATGACCGGGAAGGGGTACTGGCAGTAGCTGGCGCAAACCGGACTGTCAGCGAGCAGAGCCGGGTCCGTTACTTCACAGTCAAAGGAGTGAAATTCGCTTTTGTTACCTACACTACTTACTCCAATAGTCCGCCCGCTAACAACTTTGGAATCAATATGTATAACGATACTTTAGCGAAAACTCAGCTTACCGAAGCGCGCAAAAATGCCGAATATGTAATTGCCAGTATGCGTTGGGGAACAGAATACAGTCCCGAAGTTAATGCTCAGCAAGATGAGATTGCTCAAAAACTTGCTGATTTCGGTGCTGACGTGGTGTTTGGCCACGGCCCTCACGTGCTTGAGCCGGTCAAGAAGCTGAAAAGCGTCGATGAACGTGATGTGTATGTCTGGTATTCCTTAGGTAATTTCCTAAACACCCAACTGGAAACTGAAGCACTGATAGGCGGGTTTGCAGTCATGGATATCGATATTGCCTCTAAGAAAGTGACAAAAGCGGCCTTTATGCCGACCTATATGCATTATGATTGGACGGCTCAGGAAAAAGCAGCCGGCAATCTGTTGGCTCGCAAGAATCTAGAGATGGTACCGCTTGATAAAGCTGGTGATTTGCTTGCCAAATCGCTTCTCGGTACAACCGTAGAAGCTCAAACCGAACGTATAAAAAACGTACTCAATAAATATACTGAGGTACCAATCATTACCTCGACAGAGTACTAGTTGTAATCAGGCGCCGGCGGAAGATTAAAGAATTCTTCTAAAGTAGATATATTCTGGTGGTGCATCTCACTGGCGAGTTCAACGCCTACATAACGCAGGTGCCAGGGTTCGTACTGGTAGCCCGTTATGTTTTCTTTGCTCTCCGGATAGCGGATGATAAAGCCGTATTTATGTGCATTTTTTGCCAGCCATTGGCCTTCAGGGGTATCCTCGAAACATATCTCCAAGTGACAAGCTCCGTTAGAAGCTGTCGCATCAAAAGACAGCCCGGTTTGATGTTCGCTCGTGCCCGGCCTTGCGCTATAACGATCGGCTGCTACCTGTCCGTCCTGGGCTACATAAGAGTCGTAAAACTGTTTTTGCAAATTATAAGACCTATAACCGCTGCCAAACACGATCGATATACCGTCGGCTTCGGCAGCTGCAAACATTTCTTCCAGCGCCGGGGTGGCGGAAGTGCCAAACTGCATTTGCTCAGCTGTGGCAGCTAGTCGCAGTGTTACGTTCGGAACAGTTAATTCTGGTGTGTAGTTATCGGGCAAAGGGCGGGTTTTATTGACTACCCACCAGATGCTTCCCGGTTCGCTGATAGAAAACATTTGCTTGTTAAAGCCCTGATCTTCAGGTTGTTCATCGTTTTGCGAATGCTGGCTATCTGAATTCGTGTCGACGGATGTTGTAGGCGTGGATGACGTCGAATCGGACCGGCCAGAGATTATCCATGCGGCTAAAAGTACCAGTATTAACCCAATACCTATCAAGCCGACAAGATTTCTTTTCTTACGAGTCATACCTTATAGTATACCGCGCTAATCTGTATAATGAGACATCATGAAGGAAAAAAACATCATACCCTCAAAACTGTTATGGGTGGATTTGGAGATGACCGGATTGGAGCCTGCCAAAGACGTGCTTCTGGAAGTATCCGCGGAAATCACCGACTTCTCATTTAAAACTCTTGCCAATTATGATGCTCGCATCAAGCAAAGGAAAGAAGTCGTCGCAAAACGCATGCAAGAAAACATCTGGTGGCGTGACTTCACTGAGAACCGAGACGATTTCCTGAATAATTTGAACAGCGGCCTGCCGCTTGAGCAGGTTGAACAAGAGTTAATATCACTGGTTAAAGATCAATTCAAGGATGAGCCGGCGGTGCTAGCGGGTAACTCTATTCATAGCGACCGCGCTTTCATTCAGCACTGGATGCCGGAGTTTGATCTGCTGTTACATTACCGTATGCTTGATGTCAGCTCATGGAAGATAGTTATGCAGGGCAAATACGGAGCAGTATACGAAAAGAACAATTCGCACCGCGCATTTGACGACATACAAGCATCCATCGCTGAACTGCAATACTACCTGGATTGGTTCAAAAATCACTCTGAATAGGTATTTATATGGATCATAAAACCGTAGAAGAATTTATATTAAGTCTTCCCAATTCAAGGCTCGACTATCCGTTTGGTAAAGAGGCGGCAGTTTATAAGGTTGAAGACAAGATGTTTGCACTGGTAGCAGAAGGTAAGCAGCCGGTGCGACTAAGCCTTAAGTGCGATCCGGAGTTATCCAAAGTTTTAAGAGAAAAATACGAATCAGTTATGGAGGGCTATCACTTGAACAAAAAGCACTGGAACACAATTGTGCTTAGCGGCCAACTTAGCTGGGATGAGGTTCAAGCCCTTATCCGTCACTCCTACGATTTGGTTACTAAGGCCGATAGTGACACGCCAATCTTCGGCTAGGTGCCAACGATTTTAATTGTCAGTCTGATTAGTGACTCCAGCAAGTGTATTGGCGCTTTGAAATTGTACGGCTAAAGCTTCTTTAAGCTTTTTATCGTTGGTGCCTTCATAGGCCCTCTTAACAATTTGCTGATATTCTTTCAGCTCAATATTAATGACTTCAATAAACACCTCATCGAAACGGTTGTTCTGCTCGGCTTCCGTGAGGGTTGCATCTACTTTGGCGTTTCGGGAGGAACTAAGTTCTTTGCTATTTAGTTTTCTGCCGGCACTGGCAGCGGCGCTCAGCATTTCTTTTTGCTGTGATTGCAATGACAGTTTAGTGGTTATGGCAATATCTTTAGCGGCTTGGGTTTGAGCTTTATCGACGCCAATTTGAGCGACTCTAATCAGTTCGTTTTGTTCTTTTGCGGCTGCTACAAGCGCCTTGGTATCAGGTTTGCCGGCGCCCAGTATAAGATTCATGAATATACCGGCGATGATTATGAATATTATCAACCCGATGCCGGCAATGATCATGCGACCTTTAGTAGAGTTTCCGCCGGGAAGGTTTAAAATTTTCTTTTGCGGCTGATTGGGGTTCAAAATAAAATCGTATTGGTTGTTTTGGTTTTGCCCACTTTGTTGATCCATAACCAGTATTGTACCAGTTATTTTCTCCGACGCTTGCTAAATACTATCTCCTCGTTGATGTCCAGTGTAAACTGAAGGTATATGGATGCGGTGCAGGATGTAAAAGAGCGATTGGCGATCGAGGACGTTATCAGCGAATACGTTCAGCTCAAGCGTGCCGGCCGCAACTTCAAGGGACTTAGCCCGTTCACGAGCGAAAAAACTCCGAGTTTTGTGGTTAGTCCGGAAAAAAATATCTGGCATGATTTTAGCTCCGGTAAGGGAGGCGACGTCTTTAGTTTTGTAATGGAGATGGAGGGTTTGGATTTTCGTGGTGCGCTGGAGCTGCTTGCAAGACGGGCCGGCGTAGATCTTGAGTTGTATGATTCCAAAAAAACCGGTCATTCAGCCAAAACAAAAGAGCGGTTGTATGCGGTAATCGAGGCGGCCACCAAGTTTTATCAAGCGCATCTCAAACAAAATAAAACAGCGCTTGAGTATGTACTAAAACAGAGAAAGTTTACGAAAGATACGGTGCTGGAATTCCGGCTCGGTTATTCGCCAAATAACGGCACGGCTCTAATTGATTATTTAAAAAAACAAAAATTTACCGAAAAAGAAATGGAGAAAGCCGGCTTAACCGCCAGGCGCTACCGTGGTTTGGGTGATATGTTTCGTGGACGGTTGATGGTGCCACTTATGGACCCGCAAGGCAGAGTGCTGGGTTTTACTGCCAGACTGCTTGATGATGACCCAAAAGCGCCAAAATATATCAACACACCCCAAACGTTATTGTATGACAAGAGTCGTCATGTTTTTGGACTGCATCTTGCAAAAGACGCTTTACGAAAAACAAAAATCGCGGTAATCGTCGAGGGGAATTTAGACGTAATCGCCAGCCATCAGTCTGGCGTTAAAAATGTTGTTGCCACTGCCGGTACGGCACTGACTGAAATGAATCTCAAGGCCATCAGCCGCTTCACCGGAGATGTGCGCCTGGCTTTTGACCAGGATCGGGCGGGACAGGCTGCAGCCGAACGAGCGATTCCGATAGCCGCCAAGACAGGAGCAACCCTCAGCATCATTACTATTCCTGAAGGTAAAGATCCGGATGAGCTTATTAAAAAGAATCCAAAACTGTGGGAGGAAGCGATTGACAACAACCAGTATGCGGTTGACTGGCTAATTGATCGGTACAAGTCCCAACTTGATTTATCGACAGCCGTAGGAAAACGTCAATTTAGCGATATTGTCTTAGCTACCATTCGCCGATTGCCCGATACTGTCGAGCAAGATCACTACATAGCTAAGTTAGCGGATATGATTTCGGTCAGCACCGAAGCTCTTCGCAGTAAATTCGTTGCCGAAAAGGGCAGCAATCGGGTCAGAAAACAACCCAAACAAAACGTAATGGTAGATAAAGAATCGGCAGATTATTCCCGTTCACAAAACCAATTACTAGCTCTAACACTAATGCGACCGAAGTTACGTTCATACCTTGAGCCGATTACTGACGTTATGCTGGGCAGTAAAGAAGCTAAAGCCGTGTTAGCTTTTATTAAGTCCAATCCAGACTTTAAAGGTGATCCAAACACCCTTAAAGAGCTGCAGCCATTTGCAGATTATGTTAAAATGTTGCTATTACAGCATGAGGCGATGTATCAAGATCTAGACGAGATTGAGCTTCAGTATGAAATTGCTCGATTGCAGGTCCGCCTAATAGAACAGTATGTGAAAACTAAAAAGAGTCAGTTGGCAGCAGAAATGAAAGACGCCGATGAGGCTACGGTTCATTCGTTGCTCGAACAAGCTCGAACACTCGATAAATTACTTAAGCATTAAGGAGATTACTTGTGCCAAAGCCGAACAAGAAGGTAACCGTTAAGGTGCCCAAAGAAACGACGCAAGAAGAATTGAAGCAGCAGCTGGTAGACAAGGCCATTAAAGATGGCAAGATTGCTCAGCGTGATATTTTCGCAGTAATTCCGGACACACCGGAAAATAACGATATACTGGATAGCCTGTATACGGAGCTGGCTGATGCCAATGTTAAAATTACTGAATCTAGCTCGGGTAAAGGTGCTAAAGGCGACGATTGGACTGATGATGAAGATGAAGAAGAAGAGGTAGAGATAAGCGATAAGGTTTATCTGGATGATATTGCTGATGATTCGGTACGACTTTACTTGCGCGAAATTGGAAAGATACCGCTTTTGAGCGCTGAAGAAGAGCTGGAGTTAGCCCAAAAAGTAGTTGCCGGCGATAAGCGGGCCAAGGACAAAATGGCCGAGGCGAATATGCGTTTGGTCGTGTCGATTGCTAAACGTTATGTTGGGCGAGGACTGGACCTATTGGATCTTATACAGGAAGGAAATACCGGACTGTTACGCGCGGTCGAAAAGTTTGATCCTGATAAAGGCTTTAAATTTTCAACTTATGCCACCTGGTGGATTAGACAGGCTATTACCCGAGCGATAGCCGATCAAGCCCGCACCATCCGTATCCCTGTACATATGGTTGAGACAATCAATAAACTACTTCGAACCCAGCGCCGCTTAACTCAGGAGCTAAACCGTGAGCCGACCAACGAAGAGATTGCCAAAGAAATGGAAATTGAGGTTGATAAAGTCGAACACATTATGAAAATTAAACAGGATATTTCCAGTCTTGATGCCAGTGTGCGAGACGACGAGGAAGATTCTGTATTGGCTGACTTTATCGAAGATGAAGATACTATTTCACCGGAAGAATCTGCGACCGGCCAGCTTTTGAAAGAGCACGTCAAAGACATGTTGGGTAGCCTGACTGAACGTGAACAAAAAATCCTTAAACTGCGGTTTGGATTGGAAGACGGCAAGAGCCATACGCTTGAAGAAGTCGGTCAAGAATTTTCGGTGACGCGTGAGCGCATCCGGCAAATTGAAGCCAAAGCTCTAGCCAAGCTACGTAAACACAAAGACAGCAAAAAACTCCACGATTACATTAAGTAATTGCCTAAATAGTTTTGCCGCGTAGCTACTTTTATTTAGACAATGTAGAATGGATTTGATATGAAAGTGTTTGGATTAACCGGTACGGCTGGAGCCGGCAAAGATACTGTGGCTGATATTTTATGCCAACTTTACGGTATGGAAAATATCTCTACCAGTTCTTTGGTGCGGACGATAGCACGACATGTGTACCGTCAATCGGCAACCCATAATCCGACTCGTGATCAGCTGTTTGAAATAGCGAGCTTTATGAGACAAGAGCTAGACCCGGCTATCACGGTAAAAATTTGTATTTATCAAGCTCAACAACTGCAGATCGGCAAAGCTCTGATTACCGGACTTAGAACAAAAGGGGAGGCTGAAGCAATCCGTGCGGCAGGAGGAAAGATAATTGCCGTAGATGCTGATCCAGAAATTCGATATGAACGAATTTATCATCGGAAACGAGACGCTGAGTCCAATAAAACTTTCAAAGAGTTTATCCGGCAAGATTCAATTGAAAACACCGGTATCTCAACGCAAGGTAAAGGCAGCGGAATCCAGTCTATTATCAAACAAGCCGATGCAGTAATAACAAATAATGGCACGCTTCAAGAGCTTAAAGAAGAAATAAGACGGCTGGAAGATTTATTTAAGCGCTCATAAGCTTCAGTTAATTAAGAAGCAGAGCGGAATAAATGCAAAATATGTTCACGGCTATGATTTGTGCTGGTGTATCGTCTAAGCTCAAGTATGCAGACGAATACGGTAATGAATAGGGCTGTTAACATTACGTCTTCCAGCGGTAAGCCTTTGAAATCGAATAATTTGGCAAGCGGCGTGTAAATGGCACATGCGATCAACAGGTTGCTCAAAGCTAGTGCCACGCCTAGTAACCGATTGTGCACTCGTGAGGAGTGAAACAATGAACGAGGGCTGCGCTGGGCATACACCAAAAACAGCAGACTAACGGCCATTACTACAAAGAAAATTGTCTGCATTGTTTGATGAAGCAGTGAGTGATTAGTTGTATGTAGTGGCGAAAATCCATGCCACCAAGCAGCTATTAGAAAGGCGCTGTAAGCAATGAACGAACCGATTACTCCGTCCCAGGCTGCATGCTCAGTCGTTTGATAACCTGAAACGGATTTTTTAGCTCCTTGAGACGGTGAATCCCAGGCCATAAACATGGTAGGCAATAAGCCTATAAGTAACAAACCACCCAAAGTAGCCAGCGAGGCTATTCCCGGCACGGTGGTAAAAAGGTGTGCCCCGAAGGCAAGTGTAACGGCCGTCACCAGGCTGGCAAAGATCGCAATGTTAGAACGGTAGGCTGCCGCAAGGTTGGATACAACGTTTGCCGCAAAATGTTTATCACCGCGAACGCTTTGCAGTGAAGCTATACCTATAAGCGTCAACCCATACCTGACTGATTCGACGTCTGCTTCAATGTTCCTCAGGTGATTTTCACGCGGGATATAAGCAATACCGATTCGTAAGGTGCTGCTATTTTCCCATTCGGCCGTTTGATCAAGGAGCGTTTCAACCTCATTTTTACCAACTGGCCTTACATGCCCGTGATCCCACACATCTTCAATGTAAGACGATAGCTCGGCCATAGGACCACTGACTATCGTAAACTCTTTTTGGCCGCCTTTGGGCGTAATCCGGGTGAAGTGGACGTTCGGCAGGTATATCGAATTATGATCGAGGGCCTCGTTCGACCCTAATTGACTTGCTGTGCCACCGGGTACTGACGCTAACGTACTTGCTGCTTGCAGGAACAGAAGCAACTCATTCTCTGTTAGTTCGCTAATTTTTTTATTTGTTCGTAGATTGGTGATATAAGGTGCGTTGCGGGGTCCGGCAACGGAATAATTAGTTCTGGCTATCCTAAAATGCTTTAATCGAAGTCGCTTGGGAGTAAGCGATAAATACGTCGTCAAACGTTGCGGAAACAACCATATCGGTAGGCTGACAATAAGCAGGGCCAGGATATACCAGGTTACTTCGGCAGCGCTGACTGCAGATGAGATACCGATAACAATTGATAAAATTACCAATACCGTGATCAGTGTAAAAATATTGTTTTTAATTGCATGGGCTTGATAAAACAGATCTCTAACACCGGGCATGGAGTCTGCCAATCTTTTGCCGCTTAGGTATTTACTGCGTATACCACCCATAATTACATTGTAGTATACGGCACTTATGCTTACTTCGGTAGTCAATCCGTAGTATTATCATGTAACGCACGAGGTTATTTGAAATGGAATACAACAGTAATTCAAAAGTGCCAAGTATTGGCCCGCTGTATAAAGAGTTAACCGAACAGCTTGATCCGGATGATTATGCAACAGTCCGAGCCAGTAGCAGTGTCTGGACTTTACAACAAACTCTGAACTTATCAATAGAGGCGACTCAGGCTATGTGGAATTCGATGGTTCTAGACAGTCCAGTCGAGGAGCAAAACTTTCAAGAGCTTCTAATAGCGCAATCCATAGTTAAAGGCGTAATAGATGAACAACGCAAACGGTGGGGCGATCTATTGCCAATAGAGCCAGTCGAAGAAAGTATCCTCCGGTTACGATTTGGAATCTACGATGATCGGCCACCCTTAACATTTGCGCAGATAGACAGCAAAAGAGAGGAATTACTTATTGGTGACTGGCGTCCTGGCACCGCTCATCAGATCGGCGCTGAAACACTAGGTGTAATTGCTGACGAGATATACAGGGAGAGCTTTTGGGGAGCTGAATATAGCATGCTGGTTGATGTGCCCAATAAAGATATGGTGGTACGCAAAGCAGCGCAATTGATAATAAATTCAGAGCGACACAAACAGGGCATTACTACTATTGCTCAATGGCTCCGGGAAAATACCCACCTAAACATAGATGAAGAAGAATTAGCCGAAATATACGATAAATTCAGGTCTGAATACATTTTTACCGCCAAGCCCCATCTCCGCAGTATACGTCTTAAGGCTATTGCTGTGTTTGATGCGGTAGTAGGCTATGCTAACGGTGTGCACGCAAAGCAGCCGGAAGTTAAACAGCAATTAGGCCTGGAGGCTAAGACCAATGTTGGTTCAATCAAAGGAAGTGTGGCGCGAGCCCTTGCCAAATATATTGAGAAAAACCGCCATTAAGCCCGATATTAGCTTTCAAACCTAAAGGTATAATGCAAAAGCAAGAGGCTAAAGGAGTATACTAAGACATAATGGCGGAGCGTAAAAAACTGGCAATCATAGACGGAAAGAGCGTGTTTTATCGCGGTTACTATGCGATGCCAAACCTAAGCACTAAAGACGGTACACCGACCGGTGGCGTTTACGGCTTCGCGGTGATGGCGCTGGAAGTTATCAAGCGGCTGAAGCCGGATTACGTTTGTGTCGCCTGGGATAAACCCAAAACTAATATTCGTCGGCGGGTAGAAATGTATCCGGACTATAAGGCCGGGCGCAAACCGGCTCCGCCGGATTTTTACGCTCAAATTCCGATGCTACATGAGCTGCTGGAAGCATTTGGTTGGCCGCTATATGAGTTGGATGACTACGAAGCCGATGACATCATGGGTACTTTGGCGCTGCAGGCAACGGAAAAGGGGATAGAAACCCTACTTATCACCTCGGATCTTGATATGCTGCAGCTGGTTCATCCGTTGGTCCATGTGTATGCGCTCAAGAAGGGCTTGAGTAATATTGAGCTGTTTCGTCCAGAGTCATTCATTATGAAATACGGAATTACGCCCGAACAATTTTTAGACCTCAAGGCACTAAAGGGCGATTCCTCAGATAATATTCCTGGAGTTCCGGGCATTGGCGAAAAGGGCGCCACAGAACTTCTCAAACAATACGAAACGCTCGACGGCATTTATGAAAATTTGGCACTGATTAAAGATAGTGTGCGCAAAAAATTAGAGGCCGGGAAGGATTCGGCATATTTGAGTAAAAAATTAGCAGCTTTGTGGACCGATGCACCATTAAAGCTGGATCTTAATGAAGTGGACGGCAGCAAATGCAATCCTGAGCAAGTTCGTGAGAAACTGCAAAAATTCGAGTTTAGAACATTATTACGGCAGCTACCTGAGGCAATGCAGGTGCAAGAACAACATAGTGCGCATACTTTTTCGCCAATAGACTTTTCAGGTAAGCAGACGCTAATCAAAAACGACAAAGAACTTGATCAGCTTATCAAGCTAAAGCCCAGCAAAGTGTTCATCCATAGCCGGTGCGCAGGCAGGCACGGTATCGATCCCAAGCTGTTGATTATCGGTGTCGATGATATGACATACGTGCTTAACATCGACAGCTTTGGTTCCGAAGCAATTAAAAGCAAACTTGGAGAGTGGCTGGAGTCAAAAAGGCTTATCGGTTATGACCTCAAATCCACTATAAAGGCGGGCTATAGCCTGGATTTAAGGCTGGATAAAGTAGAACACGATGTATTAATCGGCGCGTTTTTAATCAATAGCTTAAGGCGCGAGCAAACCCTGACAGAATTAGCTAGCGCAGACATCGGCTACGAAGGCTCATCGCTTGAAGATTTGCCGACCGAAGAACTGATTACAAGAGCGCCGGAAATTATCTCAGTGCTCAAAGGCCTGCATGCCCAACAGATCAAAGACCTAAAAGAGATGCCAAAGGTTCAAAAACTAGCTCACGACATAGAGTGGCCTGTCATACCTGTGTTGGCGGCCATGGAATACGAGGGCATACAGCTTGATACTAAGCACTTAAACAAGATGGCAAGACAGCTGGAGGATATGATAAGCGACCTTGAGCAACAAATTTACGGCCATGCTAACCAGGAGTTCAACATCAATTCGCCCGGTCAGCTGGCTGATATTTTGTTCACCAAGCTTAACCTGCCGACCGAAGGTATAAAACGTGGAAAAACAAGTTATTCAACTGCTGCCAGCGAACTCGATAAACTGCGTGGAGCGCATCCTATAATCGACCTGATTACTCATTACCGCGAGGTAACCAAGCTTAAGAATACTTATGTCGATACGCTACCTAAGATGGTCGATAAAAATTCGCGCCTTCACACCACATATGCTTTGACTGTAGCTCAAACCGGCCGCCTCAGCAGTAATGACCCGAACCTGCAGAACATTCCGGTCCGATCAGAGCTCGGCAAGCACATTCGTACGGCGTTTATTGCCGGAAAAGGGAATGCGCTGATTAGCGCTGATTACTCACAGTTTGAATTGCGCCTGGCGGCCTATTTGTCTGATGACCAGGATTTGATAGATATGTTTAACCGTGATGTAGACGTGCATCTGGCCACAGCGGCTGAGGTCTACGGCCGTGAACCGGAAGATGTGACTAAAAACATGCGCCGCGATGCCAAGGTTGTAAACTTCGGTGTTATGTATGGATTGAGCGCGCATGGTCTGGTGCAGGCGACGGGCATGACATACGAAGCAGCCAAGCATTTTATTCAGAAGTATTTCGAAGTTCGCCCTAAACTCCTCGCATATATTGAATCAGTGAAGAAACAGGCCAAGGAGCAGGGTTATGTAGAAACTATCTTTGGCCGCAGGCGTCCCACGCCGGATGCTCATTCCAGTAATTTCATGGTCCGAGAGGCCGCCATGCGGGCGGCTGTGAATATGCCGTTTCAGGGCAGTGCGGCCGATATCATGAAGCTGGCAATGATAAAAGTCCAGGAAAAGCTGGAGGGTACCAACTGCAAAGTGCTATTACAAATACACGACAGCTTGATAGTAGAGTGCCCCGAATCAGAGGCCAAAGAGACCGCGAAACTCCTGAAAGACACCATGGAAAACGCGCACAAACTGTCAGTAAAACTAACAGTTGATACATCAATCGGCCAAAACTGGGGTGAATTGTAGTGAGCGGCCATTTGGCTGAAAGAATTAATAAGGCTAAAGAGCTGCTAAGTAATGTCCGGCATGCGTCTATGGCGACGGTTAACGAAGACGGATCGCCGCTTGCTACCCCGTATTTATTTATGTGTGATGAAAAAATCGAAAATCTGTATTGGGGTTCGCATCCTGAATCTCAGCACTCTAAAAATGTTGCTAGAACTGGACAGATATTCGTCGTATTGTATGAAGCAAATGATTTCGGTGGTCTTTATATCGAAGCCGAAAAAGCCCATGCCTTAAAAGGTGAAGAACTAAAAGCGGCACTGGCAATTCACAATAAGTTAAGGATGAGTCAAGGGAAGGAATCGTTGACGCTTAGCTATTATGAGGGCAAAAGCCCGCAGCGCATGTATGGCGCTAAGGCCATTAAATTCTGGGTCAACATGACTGAACGTGATAAAAGAGGCATGTTAGTCAAAGATTATCGACAAGAAATTAACAGAACAGACTTATTTATTTAATACTAGAATTAATTCTAGTATTAATGCTAGTATTATTTTATGGCTAACAAATCATACAAGGAGCGGGGAATACGTAATATCCAAAATTCTAACGGTACTTATTACGTAACTCTACCTAAAGAATTAATAGCAGAATTGAGCTGGCGCGAAAGACAAAAAGTAGTCGTCAAAAAATCCGGGAATAAGCTGATCATAACTGACTGGAAGGCTTAGACAGCCAATCCTTCTATATTATCTTTTATCATTAACCAATCGAGGTGTTTCATGGAAGGTGAAAGAGAGTTTGAGCTCAGTAAATTAGTCAGAAACAAAATTCCTAAGCAGATGGAAAAAGACGGCCAGCGCCCTATAACCGAGAGCTTGGGCAAAGAAGGGTTATACGCTGCTTTACTGGCAAAGATTGGCGAAGAAGCAGGCGAGCGGGATTGGCCAGATCTTTTAACTGTTATAAAAAAGCTGGCTGAACTTGATGGCATGGACTGGGAAACGATACTTGCTAAAGAGCAGCAAAAAACCGCTGAAAAGGGAGGTTTTGATGAGGGAATATTTATCAGATCTCTGGTTCTGAAAGAAAACGATCCCTGGGTTGAATATTATGCCTCTGAATCCAGATTTATAGAATGTCGAGAGCCGAAAAATGACTGATCTAAGACAGCTTACCATCGATACATACAACAAGTCAGCCAGAGGCTTATCAGAGTATTTCCGTGGCATCGGCTCAAGAGCAGATGATATCAAGTTAGCGCTTCAACTGGCTGGCGGTCCGAATAATCCTCATGTACTTGAGATTGGTTGTGGTGATGGGCGTGATGCCAAAGAAATTATAAAACTCACTGCTAACTATACTGGATTTGATATATCAGAAGAGCTTGTCAAGTTAGCAAGACTATATGTACCCGATGCAAGCTTAGAGGTGGCAGATGCGGTAACTTACCGCTACCCTAGTAGGCTCGATGTAGTTGTAGCATTTGCTTCGGTGCTGCATTTAAATCCACACGAGATTAAAATTGTGTTTGAAAAAGTGGCAAAATCTTTGAAACAAGGGGGTGTTTTCTATATCTCAACCAAATATTCAGAAAGCTACAAAGAAGAAATAAAAGAAGATAAGTTTGGCAAAAGGCTATTTTACTTCTACAACCCTTCTTTTTTAGAAGGGATTGCTGGCGGCAGTTTTAAAACTGTATACACTTCAGTGAAAACGATCGGTTCAACCGAATGGCTCGAAATAGCCTTCCGTAAGGTATAGCCGCATAACTCAAATAGACAAGGGTATTGTAATAATGCTTATTTTATGATAAAATAATATTATCATGAAATACGTTTTGGGAGTATTTGCGGTTATAGTGGTGCTCATCCTGTCGATTATTCTTATTTCTAACAGAGGTAATCGCAGTACCGAGAACAGTCAAACCGGCGATCAGACGGTAGACCTTTTGGATTACACTGACAAAGCCGGCGGAACCTTGCTTTTCGAGACGGAAGGTGAACTTCGTGGTGATGACGAGCGCCGGGCAATCCGTATATCCGTTACTCGTGTCGAGCGCAAAGTAGAAATTCTGAGCGGTTATAAGGAGGAAGTAATTGATAGTAAGTCACTTCCTAATACAGATGAAGCTTACGAAGCGCTTATTTATGCGCTTGACAAGGCCGGCTATAGCCGAAAACAGGAGCCGCGATATGATTCTGATAAAGGTGCCTGTCCGTTCGGTAAAGTCTACATCTATAAGCTTGAAGACGGCTCAGATGATGTAATACGAAGCTGGTCAACCAGCTGTTCTAGAAGGGATGGGGATTTCGGCGGGGACGCATCACGCGTACGGCGTTTGTTTGAGAAGCAAATCCCTGATTATAGAAGCATCACTACTGATGTTCGCTTATAAATAAGTATCCATATATAAATTAACCGCACGACCCTAAAATGTGTCTGTTAACAAGCTTACAACCTCAGTCAGAGTAACTGCTATAGTTAGACGCATGATAAAAGCGGTCATTTTTGATTTGTTCGGTGTTTTGACTACAGACAGCTGGCAGGCGTTTGTAGACCAGCTTCCACCGGAGGTAGATAAGGAACGAGTCCATGAGCTTAATCACCAGCGGGCAGCCGGTTTTATTAATGAGGTGGAGTTTACCGAACAGCTAGGCCAGCTTACTAATAAGACTAGTGAACAGATAAACGACGAACTGCGGGGGGAAGTGGCAAAGAATACCGCTCTACTTGATTATATAAGAGAGATAAAGCAACATTTCTCAATCGGACTGCTCAGCAACATCGCCTCAAACTGGGTACGCGAAAGTTTTCTAACCGAAGAAGAGCAGAGCCTGTTTGATGAGATGATTTTATCGTTTGAGGTTGGCATGACTAAACCGGATCAACGAATCTTTATGCTGGCATGTGAAAGGTTACGAGTTGGTCCTCACGAAGCGGTACTGGTGGATGATATTGAATCATATTGTCAGGCAGCCCGCGCAGAAGGCATGCAGGCCGTAGTCTATAGAGACCTACAGCAGCTCAAAACAGAACTTAGGGGCATTCTATACCCTAAATGATATATTTTAGGGTTTTGCACAGATATTTTAATTAAAGCAGGTTGACTAACTAGTAAAGAGGAGTTTAATTGACAGCATATTTGGTACGCGAAAGGATCAAATAAAAATGAGCACAATAGAATATAAAAATCATGTTATCGGATACGAAGTAGACGGGCTGCCTGTAATTAACCCTAACTTAGGCGGACGCAAAACTATGGAGGAGATGGACAGGGAAGCTAACTCTCTTACGAAAAGGCTAGAAGCGCGGTTAGCAATAGAAAGAAATCAACACGCGGCTGATGGACTCGGCTACTTGGCACTATCTTCTGAACTAAAAGAATTTGATAAATTATCCGACCCGGATAATTAACCTGCCGTTGAGCTGACACTCTTTTATTATCTTATATACGTGGGTTCTGAGTGTGCCGGCAAAAGCTGCGTTAGGTGCTCTAACGACTATATTTTTGCCTTTTACGGCCACTGGAACATCGGCATCAAAATATCGTTTAATATACGCTTTGACCGCAGTTACCTCACGTGGCTCATCGAAGTTTTTGTTTGATAAAATCGTAAATATTGATTCAGTCACCTGACTATTATACCCCTTGCACTGTGCTGCCGGTGTTAGAATAAGTTGATGCCGGAGTTACCAGAAGTAGAGACCATTCGTACCGGATTAGCGGCATTGCTGCCCGGTAAAGCGGTCAGTAATGTGTGGCACGACTGGGCAAAGTCGTTTCCCAATGCTGAGGAGGACGTAAAAGCGTTCCTTATCGGAGCGCGGGTTATTGATGTACGGCGCCGGGCAAAGGTGCTGATAATCGATCTAAGTAGTGCGTATTCTTTGGTTATTCACTTAAAAATGACCGGTCAGATGGTGTATAAGAGCCAAAACGAGCACTTTGGTGCCGGTCATCCGACGGACTCGCTCATCGGACAACTGCCTGATAAGTCCACCAGAGTAATATTTTGTTTAAGTGAAAAAGAAGCGCCGCCTGATCTGAATGCCAGGAAACAGCGAAGTGCGGAAGAAAATGTGCAAAAAGCACACGGCATGAATACTGAAGCTGTTGGCACCGTAATCGACCAGGAGCGCTGGCAGAGTTTTGGGCTTCGGCCAAAAGCAACCCGGTGTGACGTTCATCTTTTTTTTAATGATCAGCGGAAGTTCGGTTGGGTAAGGCTTATACCTACCGCGGAGATTCCAAACATAGACTTTATGCGTAAGGTAGGGCCCGAGCCGTTAAGCACTGAATTTACTCCTAGTATTTTTATAGAACGTGTACGAAGGCGCAAAAACTCGAACATCAAAGCGGTATTACTCGACCAGACAGTAATTGCCGGCATCGGTAACATATACGCTGACGAAAGTTTATGGGCGGCAAAGATACATCCGTTGACGCTTGTAAAAGATTTATCAGAGCAAAATCTGCAGGTTTTATATAAGGAAATAAGGGATGTGCTGCGATTGAGTATCGAAAAGGGCGGGTCCTCCGACAGAAACTACGTTGATGCGGCGGGCAGAAAGGGAAGCTATCTGAATTTTGCAAACGTCTTTCGTCGTGAAGGGCAGCCATGTAATCGTTGCGGCACTATAATTATTAAAACCAGAGTTGCCGGCCGCGGTACTCATATTTGCCCCAACTGCCAGAAAGAGATTAAACGATGATAGTAACATTAACCGGTAATAATTCTTATGAGTTGCAGCAGGGGCTTAAGGCAATCGAAAGTTCGTTCATTGAAGACTATGGAGACATGGGGCTGGAGCGTCTGGACTGTGAAGAAGTGGACTATGACCGAATTCGGGAAAGTATTGAGAGCATGCCATTTTTAGCCAGTAAAAAAATGGTCGTTTTACGGACGCCGAGCGCTCAAAAAGAGTTCGTTGAACATGCTGAGGATTTACTAGCCACACTTGATGACACGACTGACGTGGTTATTGTCGAGCCGCAGCTTGATAAGCGCTCTCGCTACTACAAATTTTTAAAAAACCGGACGGAATTCAAAGAGTTTAATGAGCTTGATGAAGCGGGGCTTGCTTCATGGATGATGGCTTTAGTAAAAGAAAAGGGCGGTACGCTTTCATCGGCCGATGCCCGTTATATTGTTCGGCGGGTCGGACTAAATCAGCGACTTATCGAACAGGAACTTAACAAACTGGTCATTTATAAGCCGCAAATAACAAAAGAAACGATAGACCTATTAATAGAGCCGACACCTCAGAGTACAATTTTTGAATTAATTGATGCGGCGTTAAGCGGAGATGTTGGCACGACCATCCGGATATATGAGGAACAACGCGCACTAAAGGTCGAGCCTGTACAAATAATTGCGCTACTTGCCTGGCAGCTCCATGTGCTAGCGGTTATCGTTTATGCTGGCGATCGATCGCTGCAAGCAATCGCTCAAGAGGCTAAAATCAATCCGTACGTAATTAGAAAAAGTAGTGCGGTTGCAAAAGGGCTGAATAAACAAATAGTCAAGCATCTCATCCATGAATTACATGCTTTAGACGTGCGCATGAAAAGCGAATCGATAGATGCTGATGAGGCGCTTATCCACTATCTAACGACAATGAAAAACCCGCACTGATTGCGCGGGCTTTAACATAGTCTGGCTGCCTGGGGCTACTTAGATTTCTTAGTAGTGGTTTTCTTGGTAGTTGTCTTTTTTGCAGTTGATTTAGCTGCAGGCTTTTTAGCCGTCGACTTCTTTGCGGCCGGTTTGGTAGCAGTTTTCTTCTTGGTTGTAGCTTTTACGCCATTAGCTTTAGCTTTGGCTGCAAGCTGTTTTTTCTTGCGTGCGGCTTTATTTTTGCTGACGACGCCTTTCTTGACTGCTTTATCGAGCTCACTTTGAGCCTTGGCCTGTGCTTCTGCGGTCTTGCCATTGCCGGTTATGCTTGCGTGAAAAGCCTTTAGCGCGGTCTTCAGGCTACGTTTGGTTTTAGCATTGCGGACAGTAGCTTTGCGCGCAACCTTTACTCTTTTCTTGGCTGATTTGATGATTGGCATATATAAGTAATCCTCTTAGTGGTTACATTTAAATTGTCGGACTTGAATATACATGGTATTGATAGCAATGTAAAGAGGAGTTACCCATAAATCAGTAAAGTAAGACCTAAGGGGTTGCACTCAAGATTTATAACTAGACATCGCTTATGTTTTGTGGTATTCTCACACTTATAGGATTAAAAATTAAAAAACAAAAAAATGGAAAAGCCTAAAAAACAGCTTGTTAACCGATTAAGAGAATCGAATAACGTTCTGATTACCGTCAGTCGCAATCCGTCGGTTGATCAGCTTGCAGCTGCTATCGGTTTAACTCTTGTCGTTAATGCACTTGGTAAGCACGGGACTGCTGTTTTTAGCGGAAAAGTGCCATCGGTACTCGAATTTTTACAGCCTGATGAAACCATAGAGAAGAACACCGATAGTTTGCGCGATTTTATTATTTCGCTTGATAAGGCCAAAGCCGATAAGCTGCGCTATAAGGTCGAAGATGAAATGGTTAAAATCTTCATAACGCCTTATAAAACTTACATTTCTGATAATGACCTGGTGTTTAGCCAGGGCGATTTTAATGTCGATATGGTGGTTGCGATCGGCGTTCGTGAAAAAGATGAGCTGGATGAAGCGATTACTACTCACGGCAGAATCTTGCACGATGCGACTGTTGTTACGGTAAACACTTCAACGAGCGGACAGCTCGGCTCCATTAATTGGATAGATGCTGAAGCCAGCAGTTTGTGTGAAATGTTAGCTGGCGTCAGCCAAGAGCTTAAGGCGGATGTGCTTGATGCTCAGATGGCCACAGCCTTCCTTACCGGCATCGTTGCCGAGACGGAAAGATTCAGTAATGAGAAAACCTCATCAGATACCATGAAGGTCAGTGCGGCATTAATGGCGGCGGGAGCTAACCAACAACTGGTAGCAACTAAATTGCAGCAGCCGGAGCCGGAACCTGAGTCTGAACCGGAGCCAGAGCAGCAAACTGAATCAGAAGAGCGTGCACAAGAAGATGACAGCCGGCCCGAAGAGCAAAAAGAGAATCAAGAACAAGACCAACAAACTCAAAATACCGACGGAACACTCAGGGTTGAGCATCCGGCTGATGAAGATAGCGAGACTGATCAGTCGAGCGAGCGTGATGATAAAAGTGATTACCCCGTATTTGACGAAACTTTGCCGCCTCTCAAAGGTGGTGCAGAAAATACCGAAGACACAGGAAACGCAGGAGATCAATCAGGCCAGGACGCAAAACAGCAAAAAACGCGAGGCAGTCAATTTATGACCGATGCTCCTTCGCGTAGCGGTACATTAACCGCGAACGGACTCCCGGACAAGGGCAGTGAGCCTTATGATCCGCTAAAGCAACCGTCTGAGCAGTCACTCTTAAATCGTGACGAAGTGCGTGATGAAGGCTCACAAGAAGAGGATTCAAAACAACAAACCGCTGAGAGGTCGGAAAGCCAAGATAATTCCAATCCGCCGGCAGACGAAAAAGATCAACCAGACCCTGCAGAAGCACCGGAACTTCCTATTCCCGACACCCAAACACTCACTGACTTAGAACAGGCGGTAGACAGTCCTCATATTTCAAAAGATGATAAGCAGGAAAAAAACGTGACTAATTCGGTTGGTGATACGCCACCTGACACTGAAGACGCGCGGCGGGCGGTAGAGCAGGCAATGAGCTCCAACCCGAACAGTCCCTTAAAGCCAGTTGAAAGCCTGAACGCATCAGGACATATGGATGTTAATCATGATGATAAGGGCAATCAGGATGCTCAGCAAAATAACGGCATACATATTGATCCATCCACCGGTGAGATACAGTTTCACCCAATAGCTTCTGAAGTTCCAAAGCAGAATAACAGCGGCATTGGAGATTTAGATAAAAAGCAGCAAAATACCCCCCCACCGGTTCCGCCACCCATGATGCCGCCGCTTCCGCCGTCAGAACCAAACCAGAACGGCAACGGCCCAACGCTCCCACCGGTAAATTACTAACTACTCTATTGACGCGTTACAATCAATTAAATGGATGGATTACTATTAATTGATAAACCCAAAAACTGGACCAGCTTTGACGTCGTCGCTAAGGTGCGTGGCATTATCCGCGGCGAAACCGGCCAAAAAAAGCCAAAAGTGGGGCATACCGGTACGCTGGACCCGCTAGCTACGGGGCTGCTGGTGCTGACTATCGGTTCGTACTGCAAACGGGCCGGCGAGTTCAGCAAGCTTGATAAGGTGTATGAGGTTGAAATGCGTCTCGGCCAAACCAGCACAACCGGCGATGAAGAAGGGGAGAAGATAGAAGGTGGAAGTCGGAAGGTGGAAGAGGGCGAACTTCTACAGGTGCTTCGGTCATTTGAGGGGGATAATATGCAAACGCCGCCTAAATATTCGGCCATAAAGGTTAATGGCCAGCCAGCTTACAAACTGGCTCGTGCCGGCAAAGAGGTAAAATTAGAGCCTCGGCCAGTCACTATCCATGCAATCGATCTGACCGGCTACGATTATCCGATCGTCAAATTCACAGTGCATGTATCCAGCGGGACCTATATCCGTTCGCTGGTAGAAGATATCGGCAACATCTTAGGTACTGGTGCCTACATGAGTAATCTAAGGCGTGTAAGAGTCGGTAATTTTTTAGTTCAAGATTCACAAACCATAGAAGGTCTATCCGGTGAGCGAATACATAAATGTATTCAAAAATTTGATTAACAGGGGGATGTGTGGTATATTCCTCCTAACGCCATCAATTCTCGTAAAAAGTAAGTTAAAGGAACTACATGATTTCAGCAGAGAAGAAAAGCAAGGTTATTGCTGATTTGCAAACCAATAAGAATGACACCGGCGGCAGCGCTGTCCAGGTTGGTATTTTGACCGAACGTATTAAAGAGCTCACTGAGCACCTGAAAGCCAATAAGCACGACTACATGGCCCGACGCGGTTTGCTTCAGGCTGTCGGTAAGCGCAAACGACTACTTAAATATATAGCTGAGCACGACAGCAAGCAGTACCTGGATTTGATCAAAAAACTCGGTATTCGCCGCTAATTTGCATAAACGGAGGCGTCTTCAAATTGAGACGCTACGCTTGTGCACATTAACTAAAAGCAGAGCAAACAGCTTCGACACCAGATCCCAGATATACTTTGCCGTCGAAAATTTTATCAGCACAAGCGGGTAATCAGTATATTTGCAATCTGTGTGTTGAGTTCCGCTCATCCTTAAGAGAAAGGTTCATTTAAATGGGACAAACTATTAATCCATTCGGAAAAGACATCATCAGCGTCAGTACGGAGCTATGTGGTAAAACTCTAACACTTGAAGTAGGGCGCGTCGGTTTCCGCACAAGCGCCAGTGTACTGGTGCGTTACGGTGAAACCGTGGTACTCGGTACCGCTATGGTCGGTAACAGCGCTTCGCATATGGACTATTTCCCGCTTAGTATTGATTATGAAGAGAAAATGTATGCTGCCGGAAAGATTAGCGGCTCCCGGTTTATTAAAAGAGAAGGCCGCCCCTCAGACGAGGCGGTGCTGATAGGCCGCATAATCGATAGACCGATTCGACCGCTCTGGCCTAAGGGCTACCGTTATGAAGTTCAGGGAGTGGCATCTGTTCTTAGTATGGATCCGGAATTTCGCCCGGACATGGTTGCCATGATTGCTGTTAGTGCTGCCTTTATGCTTACTGGCGCTCCTTTTGAGGGGCCGGTGGCTGGCTTGCGTGTGGGCAGAATTGACGGTCAGTTCATTCCGTTTGCCAGTCCTTCGCAATTCACAGAAGGCGACCTGGATCTCGTAGTTGCCGGTACCGAAGAGGCGATTATGATGGTCGAGGCGGGAGCCAACGAGGTCAGTGAAGA
The DNA here is from genome assembly GCA_964537935.1 of uncultured Candidatus Saccharibacteria bacterium. Lineage (GTDB taxonomy): Bacteria > Patescibacteriota > Saccharimonadia > Saccharimonadales > CAZICT01 > CAZICT01. The sequence goes on from CAZICT010000002.1 coordinate 166,910, forward strand.
AGATATAGCCGAGGCGTTAGCTTTTGCCCATAAAGAAATGCAACCGGCGATAGCGCTTCAAAAAGAATTGATTGAAAAAGTTGGAGTTACTAAGCAAGAATACGAACTGGTACTGCCTGATGAAGCTGTTCAAAAAGCAGTTGAAGCGTGGGTTGATGGACGATTGGGCGCCGGACTTCGCGCTCCTTATCCGGAACGCAATGTGCTGGTGCAAAAACTACGTGAAGATTTTCATGCTGCCTTCGAAGAACAGCTTGGCGAAGAAGAATACAAAGAGCTTCGAGACGAATATAATGAGGCTTTTACAATGGCGCTTCATCATGATGTACGCAAGGGCATCGTTGAAGAGAGCATTCGTCCTGATGGCCGTAAGCTTGATGAGATACGTCCATTATCCAGTGAAGTCGGTATTTTACCGCGCGTACATGGCTCAAGCTTATTCACCCGCGGTGTGACCCAGGCCATGAACATCGTAACACTGGCGCCTCTTAGCTATTCTCAAGTAGTCGATACTATGGAAAAAGACGAGGAGCGCCGGTACTTCCATCACTATAACGCTCCTGGCTATACGGTTGGTGAAGTTCGACGTCTCGGTAGTCCCGGACGCCGCGAAATCGGTCACGGCTATTTAGCAGAACGTGCACTTCAGCCAGTATTACCAAGCGAATCGGAGTTCCCTTATGCCATCCGGTCGGTTACTGAAATTATGAGTCAAAACGGCAGCACCAGCATGGCCGCTACTTGCGCCAGCTGTTTGGCATTAATGGATGCCGGAGTGCCGATTAAGCGCCCGGTAAGCGGTATTGCGATGGGACTTATGATGGACGGCGATAAACCCTATATCTTAAGCGATATTGCCGATGCTGAAGATTTTGCCGGTGATATGGATTTTAAGGTTACCGGAACCACCGAGGGCATAACTGCGCTTCAGATGGACATGAAAGTGCACGGTCTCAGCCCGGAAATTCTTAAGTCAGCCCTGCTTCAAGGCAAAGAAGGCCGTAATTATATTCTTTCTCATATGCTTTCAACGCTTAGTGAGTACCGTAATGAGCTCAGCCCGCATGCGCCGCGTGTAGAATCCATCAAGATTAATCCGGAAAAAATCCGGGAAGTTATCGGTAAGGGCGGTGAAACAATTAATAAGATCATTGCTGAAACCGGCGCTGAAATCGATATAAAAGACGACGGTACGGTTATGATTGCCAGCCCAAATAAAGAATCGATTGACGCTGCTCGGCAGTTTATACAGCATCTGACCGAAGAGCCTGAAGTAGGACGGATTTATGACAACTGTCGTGTGGTCAGTGTATTGGAGTTTGGAGCTTTCGTTGAGATATTGCCCGGTAAAGAAGGCTTGGTCCATGTCAGTGAAATGAAGGAAGAGCGCGTTAACAAACCGAGTGACGTGGTATCCGAAGGCGATAAAGTATCCGTAAAACTCGTAGCCATAGACGACCGCGGACGGCTGCAGCTCAGCATGAAAGCGGTGGCTAGAGAAAGGAGCAAAAATAATGGCAGTAAAGAAAACAGCAGCAAATAACCGTCAATCTTCAAAAATATTTTCAATGCTTGGGCTGGGAGCTGTGAGCTTGGCCATAGCTTACGGTTTCGCATCCTGGGCAATCGACAGCGGCAGTTTGTGGCATTATTTCCTTACATTAGTCAGTTTAAGTGTGGCCGTCCGTTTCTTCGTCCGAGCATTCAATAACTAAACTTATATGACCATAACCGACAAGCAAAACCGACTCAATGCCCTGGCTACTGTCATTCAAGATAAGCAAGTATGCCAGGAACTCGCCAAACAGGCGACCCAGTTGGTGTTCGGCGACGGAAACCCTGATGCGGAAATCGTATTTATCGGAGAAGCGCCTGGTAAGAATGAAGATATACAGGGTAAACCTTTTGTCGGGGCGGCAGGGAAGTTTCTTAACGAGATGCTTCAGATGATCAACCTGGAGCGAAGTGACGTGTACATTACCAATATTGTTAAATATCGACCACCCAATAACCGCGATCCCATGCCTAAGGAAAAGGCCGAATTCCTTCCGTATTTACAGGCCCAGCTGGAAATAATTCAACCGAAAATAGTGGTGACTCTTGGTCGCCACAGCATGAATTGCTTCCTGCCGGACTTGCAAATCAGTCAAGTCCACGGACAACCAAAACGTATTCGCATAGGGTTTCAGAAAAAAACCGACGGACAGTCAGGCGGGAAAATTGAAAAGAATTCAGAATCTTTTCCGCTCGTGATTTTACCTCTGTTTCACCCGGCGGCGGCGTTATATAACGGGGCTCTTCGGCAAACTCTTATAGATGACTTTGCTGCAATTCCCCAAATTTTACAGAAAATATAAGTTTTTACTGCAAACAGCAGAAAGGAAACAACAATGAACGATACTACTAAAAAACAAGCTAAACGGCCTCCAAGACCGGCGAATAAGCAGAATGACAAAGTTAATTCGCCGAAATTAAGAAGTGCCAGTCGTGGCGCGGCCATCCGTGCTCAGCGACGCACGCACGATGACGCCCAGCGGCTTATTAATCAATATTTGGACACACCGACACCGAAAACAGAAGAACGCCCAAGAGCTAACTTCATCGATGACAGTCCCCGACTAAAAATTATCGGCTTAGGCGGTATGGACGGTGGTGGCTCAAAAAATATGATCCTTGTCGAGTATATGAACGATGCCGTTATCATCGACGCTGGCAATGACCTGGGAGTAGATTTACCGGGTATTAACTACGGTATATGCGATGTCAGCTATGTTGAGTCAATAAGACACAAACTAAAAGCTTACATCATCACCCATGGTCACCTGGACCACATAGGCGGGTTACCGCACATTGTACCGAAGCTACCGGCACCGATTTACGGTTCTAAGTTCTCAATCGGACGAGTTGAAGAAATTTTTCAAAACTTTGGTCTGCCGATGCCCGAAGGTTTTCAGTTACAGACAGTAATGATGAATGAAGACAACCATGAGCGATTAAAAATCGGAAGCTTCTTTGTCGAGCTTGTTCGTGTGACACACTCTATTCCTGGCTCAACTATCGTGGTTCTTGATACGCCTGTTGGCCGTATCATCAATACCGGAGATTTCCGGCTTGATCCAAATCCGCTTGACCATGAACGGACCGATGTCGAACGGCTCAAACAGCTTGGCGATGAAGGTGTATTGGCTCTGTTGAGCGAAAGCACTACTACCGAGCGTCCAGGACGCACTCCTAGCGAGAGTACTATTGAGCAGAGTTTTATTGATATCATCGACCAGGCCCCGGGACGTATATTTATCGGCTTGTTCTCAACCAATATGAACCGGGTTCAAATGATCATAAATGCCGCCACACATCACGGTCGTAAGATTGCTATGGATGGTCGCAGCATGGTTAGTACGCTTGAAATGGCGGTTCGTCACGGCTTTGTCCGCATACCAAAGGGTACGTTTGTACCGATCGCCAACGTACCGAATATGAAAGACGATGAAATCGTAGTTGTCTGTACCGGCTCTCAAGGTGAACCAAGCTCAGCTCTACAGCGTATGAGTAACGGAGAGCATAAGCACATCAAGCTTAAAGAGCAGGACACCGTCGTGCTTAGCTCCACGCCTATTCCTTACTCAGGAAACGATGCGAAAATCAGGGCGATGGTTGATGATCTATATAGAAAAAATGTGCATGTTTTTCGACACGAAACCCGCGAAGTTGACGGATGCGGACCGCTACACGTTTCAGGTCATGCCAGCATTGAAGAATACCGCGACATGATTCAAATGACCAAGCCAAAGTTCTTTGTGCCGGTCTATGGTGACTATACCTCCAAGAGACAGCACATAGAGATCGCCGTCCAAGAAGGAATTCCGCGAAAAAATACAGTCAATGCCGAGAATGGCGAAGTAATTGAATTCACCAAAGATAAAATGCAGATTACCGGCAAGGTGCCTGTCGGTACGGTTTTGGTGGATCAAACCGGAGCTGTAGTTAGCAGCGTAGTCATCAAGGATCGTTTACTGCTTGCCGAAGAGGGCTTAGTTGCCGTGGTTCTGACAGTTGATAAGAAGTCGGGAAATCTGCTGACCAGCCCGGATATTATTAGCCGGGGCTTTATATACATGCGTGATTCCGAGGAGCTGATGAACAACTTTAGGGTTGAGCTAAAGCGAGCTGTACAGCAGCGTTTTCGTCGGGTTGATCTCGATCGATTTAAACAAGAGCTGAAAGAGCATGTAACTCATTTCCTTTATGAGCAAACCGGCCGTAGCCCGATCGTTATACCGGTTGTTAATGTAATCGGCGGTAAGTCGGGCGGAAATACAGGAAACAGCAAACAAAATGGTGATAAGCAGCAGAAGCAGAAGCCAACGCAATCTCCAGAAGAAATAGCCGCTGAACAGCAACGTCGGTTTGAAGAAATGCGCGCTAAACTACTTGGCCAAGACGCCCGCGTTGATTAGAAACGCTTGGTCTGGGGGTTGCCGGCGGCCTGAATGCCGAACGCATAGAGAAGCATCTACCGACGCTTATTGATCGATTTGGAGAAGTAAGTTGGGATGCTGAAGGTCAACTTCATAACCCTAAGCCTGATAAGGGTGGTGATGGTGCACTCGACAGATTAGCAGTGAGCGACTATCTGGCAGCCTCGGCGGCTGTCCTAAGACAAGCACAACAAGATTGACTAAAGTTGTAATTTTTGCTATAATATTTGCATGACCGACGATGAAGCAGAAGTACTATTCGCAGACCTAGAAGCCGACCCTTTGTTAAGAAGAGAAGCTGGCGAAGGTTGGCATCCTGAAGGCTTGAACCGTACGCTTTTGGCGGCGATTGTAGCCAGAGAAATGTACGCTATAGAGTTTGTTGAAGAAGGCCGCCATTGGCCGGATGACGAAAGCGTACTTGCTGAGCCCTATAAGGCTCAGGTTACGGCCGTAAACGTACTTAAACACACACTCGGTATAGAAATTCCGCCATCTAAGCCGCTCACTGATGATGAAGAATCCAATTCATAAACTTCCAATGTCACCTTAAGCGTTTTATAATAAGAGTTCGTATGGCTAAAAAGAAAAAGAAAACCAGGAAAAAGGCAGCCCCCGAGCCAGTTGAGCGTTCACAGTTCTGGCCCTATGCTGGTGCGATTATATTGCTGGTGGCGGCCTTCTTTTTGATGCTTGGAGGATTCGGCACCGGCGGCCCATTGCCGGTCAATATGTTTGAGGGCGCTTATTGGCTGCTTGGCCGAGCTGCCTATTTCTCGCCTATCGCTCTTTTTTTCCTTGGTGTCTGGAAATTTAAAAGCGAAGATCGTCGCATCCCCTTAACCAAGCTTACGAGCATGTTCGCTTTTCTGGTACTTGCAGCCAGCTTTCTGCATGTTATATTCGCTACGCAAACAGCTGGCGGCTATGAGGGTGACAAAGGAGGCTCAACCGGGAGCTTTGTCGGCGGGCTGATGCTTGGTGCTTTGGATAAAATTCCGGCGGCTATATTCTTTTTCGTCTTTTCGGTATTAGCTTTTCTGCTGACCTTCGGTATTTCGCCGCAAGTACTCCTTAAGGTATTCGATATCTTTAAACGTCCAGAAAAAGATGATACGGACCTAAATGAACTTAAGTCCAAAGCTCAACAGGGCGGCTTCAAGCTAAACGAAGGAGTGCCCGTAGAGCACCATACCGGGGATCGGGATAAGGTTCGACTTAGTACGCTAAAAAACAGTGCGCAAAAGCTTTCTATCAATGAAGACCATGCCGCTCTGACAGTGGCCAGTGACCCGGAATGGAAGTTTCCGGGAATTGATTTATTAAACCAAAAGCAAGATAAAGCTGATGCCGGCGATGTAGAAGGCAATGCCGATGCCATTAAAGAAACTTTCGATAACTTCAACATTAACGTTGAGATGGAAGGCGCAAATATAGGTCCGCGCGTAACACAATACACCTTAAAGCCGCCAACCGGAGTAAAACTGACAAAGATTACGGCTTTAGAGAACAATTTAGCGCTTGATTTGGCAGCGACTTCAATAAGGATTGAGGCCCCGATTCCCGGAAAGCGACTGGTAGGAATTGAGGTTCCGAACGTTAAGCCTGCAACAGTTAGAATCAGCAGCTTAATTCAGTCTAATGACTGGAAGCGACTAAACAGCCCGCTCGGATTTGTGATCGGTAAAGATATTGCCGGTGTACCAATGGTGGGTGATCTGGCAAAGATGCCGCACCTTTTGGTAGCGGGGCAAACCGGCTCTGGTAAGTCGGTAATGATTAATACGATACTTACCAGCATGTTGTATCGCAATAGTCCGGCAGATTTGAAATTAATCCTGGTTGACCCAAAACAAGTTGAACTTACTCCGTATAATGACATTCCGCACTTATTAACGCCGGTAATCAACGAACCGGAAAAGTGTATATCTGCGCTTAAATGGGCGGTCGCAGAAATGGAACGACGTTTGAGGACCATGGCAGAGGTGGGTCGGCGAAATATTGTTGAGTATAACAACCTCAAAAAAGAAGAAGGCATGCCGTATGTGGTTATCGTGATAGATGAGCTTGCGGATCTTATGATGATGGCTGCTCGTGACGTAGAATCGCTAATTGTGCGGATTGCTCAAAAAGCTCGGGCTGCCGGAATCCATCTGGTACTTGCTACGCAGCGTCCGAGCGTCGATATCATTACCGGCTTGATTAAAGCGAATGTGCCGGCGCGGATAGCATTCACTACTGCCAGCCAGGTCGATTCTCGAACGATCATTGATCAGGCCGGCTCAGAGAAATTACTAGGACAAGGCGATATGCTGTTTCTTACCTCCGACATGCCCAAGCCCAAACGTGTTCAGGGAGCATTCATATCAGATGAAGAAACCGCTAAAATCACAGAGTTTATACGCGAACAGCGTCCGCCGCAGTATGATGATGAGGTCATAAGTCAGCCGGTACAAATAGGTAAGGGTGGCGTAGTAGCTGATATTGGCGGCGCTGACGCCGATGATGATATGTACAAAGATGCGGTGCGGGCAGTGATTGAAAGCGGCAAAGCCAGCACAAGTTTATTGCAGCGACGCCTGCGTATTGGCTATGGCCGTGCAGCCCGTATCATTGAGACCATGGAAGAACAGGGGATTATTGGTCCGGCCGACGGCAATCGACCGCGTGATGTGCTGGTAACTTCTCTTGATGACGTCTACGGTGGTGGTGGAAGCACCGATGAAGACGAAATGTATGATGAAAATTTTCCTCAGGACATACGCCCCAGATAGTAAAAAAGCACTTGCCTAAGCGAATAATTCTTCTTTATAGTTAGGATTAATAAAATACAAAAAGCAGGAGGGGATATGTCGCTAAAAACGCCAGAACGCGAATGCGTAACTGGTTTTGATACCCTTCGACACTTTCAGTCCCTCGATTTTCCAGCGAGGGACTTTTCTTTTGCGCCAAATCCTGACTACGACAGATACCTAAGGATACACAAAGTATTCGTAGGTAATAATGGAGCCGAAGAGCTGATAGCGGTTCATCATGGACTTGAAGACGAGTTTCTGCCGCGCTACTTAACTGCAGCTGGGTGGGCGGCGATAGAGGCCGGTCTTGTGCACGAAGGTATGAGTACCCGGGAAAGGCTGCTACTCATCGAAAAAGGTGAAAACTGCTGGAGGAAAGCCCTGGAACATCAATGCGAGTTCAATGATTCAAATTCTGAGTATTTAATCGAAGATGCATTTACTTACCGGACAGCCCTTGATCTCGCTATTGCGCCGTTACTTAAAGGAGTTGTGGTAGGGGATGTCACTAGAACTACGGCTGAAAACGTGTTTCGTGATTGCTTAAACATTGCCCAAGCCGCGGAGGTCCAGTATCGGCTGGCGGCCGAACGAGGGGACACGGTTGCTATAGCCGAATTCCTTGGATTTGGTTATGAGGCGAATGCGCTGCTTTCACTAAACAGGACTCTCTCCAGAACATGGTTTGCCATACCATCAATGACTCGCTCAGACAGCGGGCATCACCACAGGAATCAAACTCACGATTTATTAGTCGTACACCAGAACTGGGGTGAAATTAAGAGCATTACTCCTGTGGAAGTTAAAGCTTCCGCCTGTGCCCGGGACAGGAAACGATACAGAGCGCTACTAGTCAGGGGAAAGATGCATCTGTCTTATCCGGGTAAATATAAACCAGGTGATACGCTTGAAGCTATTACGGCTGTATATGAAGGAAGAGCTACCAAGGAGGAATTAGAAATCGCTGAAGCTGTGAGTGGCCGGTTTATCAGTATGTTGAGGGATTACTATGAGGGTGAGCGTCTAGGCAGCATAGCCACCAGCAGAAGTGTGACCGTATTTCATGATAATTCGGTGGTAGCTTCCAGGCATCCGGGTTTAAGCTTGGATCTGAAGAAGGCCGGATAGTTGAAAAACAGGGGCAATTACGATATAATCAGCCTACTATAAACTCAGCTTGCATCCATTATGTGAGTGCAGGCTTTAACCAAGGGAGCGTTCTCTATGAACCAGTACGAAATTGCTGTTTTGTATCATCCTGATTTAGAGGTTGATCTGACAAAGGCAGAAGAGCGGGTAACCAAGATACTTACCGGTAACGGCGGTAAGGTTGTGGCAACCGACAACTGGGGTAAGCGTAAACTGGCTTATCCGATAAAAAAAGAAGAACATGCTGTATATGTATTTTATACGGTTGAATTGCCGGCCGAAAGTGTTCGAAAAGTAGAAAATACTTTGAATATTACCGATGAGGTAATCCGGTATCTAATCGTACGGCCTGATTTGAAGGCAATTGCTAAGGCCGAAGCAGCCAAGACGGAAAAAGCCAAAAAAGCAGCTGAGCGCAAAGAATCTGACACTCAGGATGACGAAGAGGAAGAATAGAGTACAATTGGAGCTATAAGGCTTAATGAGAGGACTTTAAGATATGGCACGAAGCGTAAACCAAGTAATGTTAATGGGTAATCTGACGCGCGATCCTGAGCTCAGACAGACCCCTAACGGACAATCGGTCGTTAGTTTCAGTCTAGCTCTTAACCGTGCTTACAAAGATCAAAGCGGTCAATGGCAGGAGGCAACCGATTTCATAGACGTTGTAGCATGGGCTGGGCTGGCTGAACGAGTTAGTCAGTACCTAAGCAAGGGCAGTCGCTGTTTAGTTCAAGGGCGTTTACAGAGCCGCAGCTGGGAACAGGACGGACAAAAACGCAGCAAAGTCGAAGTTCTTGCTAATGACGTTACGTTTCTAGACAGCCGTGGCGGCGGAGGTGATGCCAGCGAAAGCGGTAGTAACTTCAACCAAAGTAGCGGCACAAAACCAACACCGAGCAAGAAAAAAGAAGACGTCGTAATTGAAGATATCGGTGACGAGCCGATTAATCTTGATGACATCCCGTTCTAGCATTTTTTATTTAATAATTAACATTTCCATTTATTGTCTGAAAAATGACGAATGGTAAATCACAAATTTTCGACCATAGGGAGGAACCATGGCAAAGATTTTTAAACCCCGAACAGACGTAGCGTATTTTGACTATAAGGATTTCAAAACCTTACAGCGATACGTAAACCAGTACGGACAGATAGAGAGCCGTAAGAAAACCGGACTCCGTGAGAGTGAACAACGTCGATTGGCAGTCGCTATTAAGCGTGCCCGGCATATTGCTTTACTGCCGTTCGTAGCGAACAACTAATCAGCGTCGCGGAGCGTAGGTGGATACTGAGGCAAAACTTGCTAAAAATATAGTTTCGCTAGAGAAACTGTTTATACAATTGCCAAATGTCTACAACAGAAGAGCACTTGCGCATACTCATCGTGAACTGTTCAATGATGCAATTGTGCTCATCTCAAGGGCTCGCGAACAAATCTTGTTTTCCTTAGGCGATGAAGACGAGGACGCACGGTCAAGAGGTTTCAAATTCTCACTAGAGCTAATTACCGAGTGGGAAGAGAAGCTAAATAGAGCCAGCACAGATGACTTGATAGATACGGTTGATATGGCGCACCTGTCGGCACTTGCTGATGACTGTAAATCGCATCTGAAAAAGTTCGTAAGAATGACATAGATTACGAACTCACTATGAGTGGTCTGACGATTAATCCTAGCTAATGACGAAAAGGAGTAAATATGGCTTTAGGTGTAACGGATCTTAAAAAAGGGCAGGTCTTTCAGATGGATGGTGTGCCATACCGGGTGGTGGAGTATGCTCAAAAAGTTATGGGCCGCGGCGGTTCAATTGTGAACGTCAAAATTAAAAGCCTGATTGACGGCAAAGTGTTAAGCAAGACTTTTAAGGGCAATGAGTCAATAGAGCCGGCAGATATAAACCACAAGACGGTTCAATATTTGTATAATGACGGAAATACTTACTTCTTTATGGATGAGCAGACATATGATCAGTTTGAGCTTTCGGCAGAAGATATGGCCGAGCTGGGCGGCTTCATGAAAGAAGGAGACCGAGTCCAGGCCCAGTTGTTTGACGGACGCGTAATCAACATTGAGTTGCCTAAAAATGTACCTTTAAAAGTAACCTACACAGAAGATGTCGTAAAAGGCGACACAACCAGCAGTGTAATGAAGGATGCAACACTTGAAACGGGAATTACGGTCAAGGTGCCGGCTTTTATTAAAGTTAGTGATATAATTTCGGTAGATACTACTACCGGCACTTATCGGGAGCGTGTAAAGGGTTAGGAATGATTATTGCCTTTGAGCAGCTAGCTTCACTCAGAGATGAATTAAGCGATCAATCAATCGTTTTGCGTACAGGTTGTTACGATTTAATACACGAAGGGCATATCCACAGTTTGCAGTTTGCAAAAGAACAGGGCGATATCCTGGTGGTAGGTGTTTATCCGGACAGCCGGGTCACGGAACGGAAAGGCCCTTCGCGGCCAATACGCCCCGAGTTAGCTCGACTTGCTATAGTGGATGCTTTTCAATATACGGACTACAGCCTGTTAATGCCTCCAAGTGATGAAGAGGGAGGACACGCAACCTTAAAGGTAGTTGATGCACTGCGGCCCGATGTATTTGTTGCCCCTAAGCCGCCGGACGGTTCGTTGCCGCATCCGAATGATGAACTGATTCGGGCCATGGGAACCTGTATCATTTTTGATGCGAATCCGCTTCCATCTTCAACAACTGAGATTATTGAGACGGTCCTTCAGAGTTACGGCAATCAATATGCTGGAGTAAGATGAGGCAGCGGCTAGACCAAGAGCTGGTTGCTCGTGGTGCAGTAACGTCACGGAGCCAGGCAGAAAACTATATACGGCTTGGCAAAGTCAAAGTAAACCAAAAAACTATTACTAAATCCGGTTTCCTGGTCAATCCCGAAGACAAAATCAAATTAGAGGCCGATCAGTATGTTAGCCGAGCGGGACTTAAGCTGGCATCTGTCGCTGCAAAGTTGAATTTAAATTTCAAAGAAAAAGTAGTGCTCGATGTCGGTTCCAGTACGGGCGGGTTTACGGATTATGCCTTACGTCACGGAGCCAAAAAAGTAATAGCCGTAGACGTAGGAACTAACCAGCTGCATCAAAGTCTGCGTGGTGATGAACGCATTGAACTGCATGAAAAAACAGATATTCGGAATTTGAACACACTTTCTGAATCTCCGGATATTGTCGTTATTGATGTGTCTTTCATTTCTCTCAGGGAAATACTCCCAACAGTGGTTAAACTCTCATTAGAACACACCAAAATAGTGGCAATGGTTAAACCGCAATTTGAAGCTGGAAGCTCCAAAAAACACAAAGGCGTCATAAAAAATGATGCAGTACGTCGAGATATTCTTAAAGACTTTGAACGGTGGGCACAAAAATTGTTCATTATTGCCGATAAGGCCGATTCCGAAGTGACTGGCAGCAAAGGCAACACCGAACGCTTTTATCTGCTAAAAAAGCTCGCGAATGCCAAATCTGCTTAAGCTATGTTCCCAAAACTATTAATACTGGTTACTATTGAAGCATATGTATTTCAGAAACCGGGCCGAGGCTGGCAGAAAGCTGGCCGTACAGCTTGATAAGTATGCCAACGAACATGTAACTGTGGTTGCGCTAAGTCCTGGCGGGGTGATAGTCGGAGCGCAAATAGCCATGCGTATACACGCAACTCTGGGCTTGCTGCTGACCGAGAATATTTACCTGCCCGGTGAGCACAGCGCTATAGCGGCCATGAGCTCAGTGGGTACATTTACATACAACAACATGTTTAGCCCCGGGCAGATTGAAGAACTAGCTGATGAGTACCATCATTTTATTGAGCAACAGCGTATAGAGAAGCTGCGTAAAATTAATAAGCTGGTCGGGCAAGAAGGAGAGATAAAGAAAGAATTATTACGCCGTCATGTCGTTATTCTGGTGTCCGATGGGTTATCAAGCGGTTTTTCGCTGGAGATTGCCAAGCAATTTCTAAAGACAGTTGCCATTAAAAAGATTATTATCGCAACGCCGGTTGCGAGCGTGCCGGCTGTCGATATCATGCACCTGCTTGGCGACGAAATACATTGCTTAAGCGTACGGGAAAACTATATGTTCACCGACCACTATTATGACGACAATACGATTCCTCCTGTAGATGATTTGTTTAAGGTCGTAAAAAACATAGCCCTTAACTGGGAACTTAAAGCTCAAAACAACAAATAAATTTATAACTAAAAAGCTTGTGGCTTATGGTATTCGTATGCTACTTTTAAAGTAATCAACAAAAAATAGACAACGTTAAAAAAGAAAAAGGAAAACAAACAGGTGACGTTTTCATATTCCTCGGGAGCTCAGGGCTTTCCGGTCCGCTATAACGTACATGATGCGGGCGATAGAATTTGGCGATTGCTAGGAGTAATTACAATCATGGTGACGGTTGTGGCTACGATTCTGCTTAGCGTAGCCAAGCAAATTAATAACCGTATCGCCTTTCAACCGCAGGCACCGATTCATGTTCCGGCGGTTGCAGCAGCTTCTACTGACGAAAACCAGCAATCAACCCGATACGAAGAGGTAGTTACTGCTCCAGCAATAGATGAAGAGTTGCTGCAAACTGAAATAGATAATTGGGTAGCTCAGCAGCCAAAGGCTCAGCAATGGGCAATCAGCTTGCATTCTCTGGATAATAATCAGGTGGATGTAGGTGTTGCGGAAACACAACAATTCGAACTTGCTAGTATTTACAAGCTTTTCTTATTAAAGCCGCTTGTCCAAAAGATGACTGTTCTTGAGTGGGAAAAGGCTAATCTTACAGATAAAACTTATGCAGAGTGCGTTCACGTTATGCTGGCACGCTCGGATAATCCATGTGCGGAAGCAATAGTTGAAAAGCTGGGCTGGAACACTATTCACGCATCAGCTCAGGCTGATGGGTTCAATGACACATTATTTAACCGTAATGACTACATTGTCGGTACGGTAGCTGATACTAGCCGTCTACTTCAAAAGATTTACACTGGTGAAGGGTTTACCAGTGCTGCAAGGGCCTTGGTGCTTAACGGTATGGAGGTGCCAAAATACGCCGAAGGTGTGCGCCGCGGTTGCGTGGATTGCCAGGACGTTTATAACAAAACAGGCCAGATAAATAATGTCGTTCATGATGCAAGCGTGATTCGAAAAAATAACAGGAACTACACTTTGGTAATCTTTTCGGAAAACGGCACATGGCAGCAGATTACTGAAATTACACAGATTCTTACTTCCAAACTCTAAGTTCTATACGTTAAAGCGAAACTCCACCACATCATTTGGTTGCATGACATAGTCTTTACCCTCGGTACGGACCTTGCCGGCCGCTTTGGCGGCGGCTTCTGAACCGGCGGCGACCAGATCGTCATAGTCGATAACCTGGGCGGCAATGAAGCCTTTTTCAAAGTCGCCATGAATGACCCCAGCAGCCTGCGGTGCGGTGGCACCTTTAGGAATGGTCCAGGCCCGAACCTCTTTTTCGCCGGCTGTCAGGTAGCTTTGCAGACCTAAAACGTCGTAGGCGGCACGGATAACCTGATTTAGTCCCGGCTCGCTCTGACCGTAACTTTCCAGCATTTCCTGCCGATCGACCGGGTCGAGTCCGCGCAGTTCATCCTCCAGCTTGGCACTGACAAATACCGCCTGTGCCGGTGCTACCAATTGTGAAAGCTGGCGTTTTTTTGCTTCGTCATTAAGTTCAGTGTCATCCATATTAAACAGGTAAATTATCGGTTTGGCGGTCAGCAGCTGCAGGTCGGATAACTCTTCCCGGTAGGCTTCCAGCAGTTCGGGCCGCTGCCAGAGCGGCTGGCCATCCTCAAATAATTTGTTAATTTTTTGCAGTGTGTCGGCTAGCGGTTTGAGTTTAGGATTGGCGCGGGTTTCTTTGTCCAGGCGAGGCAGGCGCTTCTGTACGGTTTGCAGGTCGGCCAGCACCAGCTCGGTGTTGATAACTTCAATGTCATGCAGCGGATCTTTGCTGGATTCACTGCGCAGTACATTCGGGTCATCAAATGATCGAACCACCTGGCAAATGGCGTTGCAGCTGCGGATATGGGCCAGGAACTGATTGCCAAGGCCTTCGCCCTTACTGGCGCCTTCGACCAAACCGGCAATATCGACGAACGTAACGGTTGCCGGAATGACCTTTTGCGTGCTGTAAAGTTCGGCCAGTTTTTCCAGCCGCGGATCGGGCACTGGCACGATACCGGTATTGGGCTCAATCGTGGCAAAAGGATAATTAGCCGCCAGGATGTTGTTGTCGGTCAGGGCGTTAAATAAGGTGGATTTGCCGACATTCGGCAACCCCACGATTCCTATAGATAAACTCATATAAAGTAAGTATAACAGAGGTGATGTAGATTGACAAAAATTAATAAATTTGCTATAATATATATACGCTCTAGATCAGAGATTGACTCTGGACTATTCAACCGAAAGGGAGTGTGTATCTTGAAGAACTACAGAAGCCAGATTACCGCTCATCAAAAGCTGAGCTTCCTGAAGTTGCTCATGGCATTTGGGTTGATCATCTTCCTCGTGATGGGGATGAGCACTCAGGCGCACGCCGCGGATTTTCCGGGACCTAACAAGGGTTCCTGCGAGACCGACGATATGGGTGTCGAGACCTGCTACCCTGGTGTCGGCCATTACACCGAGACGTGCTATATGTACGACGGTGCCCAGCAAGGGAGTGTGGAGATCTGTGAGCTTACTGCTCCGGATGGCACGCTTGTGAAGATCTACACGTGGGACCAGAACGAGTTCTATCCGCTGCGATCCTTCACGACCGGTATTCTCAACCTGTACGGTGCAGACAACGACTGCGTTTGGCAGGTTCCTGGCGTGCAGTCCGTGCTTTCGTCTATTGAGACGGCACCGCTCGACAATGCTGGTGGTAATACCACGATTGCGCGTCTGAGTGAGATTCCCGCAGGAGATGATATCGCCGTTATGGGTGGTCGGAGCGTCGTCTCGGATGATGAAATGCGAACAATGTTCTACGCTACCTTCTGGGGCAACAATGGCGGTCCGCGGCTCATGGAGCGTTTTTATGGTGCCAATCGGGCTGAGACTTGCCTCGCAGCTTACGATTATCGTACGGCCTACTTCGATGCCGTCGAAGCCAGTGGCGCATCACCGCAGCTTTAGCTAAGTAGTTCTAGGAAACCGTCGGATATTCTGACGTCGCCGCCTGGTTGATCCTTCGGGATTCAACATTAACAGGCGGCGTTTTACATTTTTAAATTTTGACTGTTGGAAGCTACAAAGCTTATGGTAAGATACGGTTAACTTAAGAATTGAGTGGACATGAAAAAATCATCCAAGTCATCCAAAAAAGCTCCTAACCTACTTCGTAAAAACCTATCCCTAAAAGCAAAGATCATTGCGCTTTTGGTGGCGATAGCGTTAATAATAGCTGCTGCTATTTGGGGGTTTTGGTATGCAAACCGAAACAGCACCAATACCGTGAATGACAATAGTGGTAGCCAACATGAAGGTGAAGACCTTGGGGATGCTAATACTGAACCACCTGCTGACGCTGGGCCTTCTACTACTGAGAAACAGCTCGAAAAGCTTAAAGAAGAGATTTCTAAAGCAGGTGAACTTGGTCAAGAAGAACAGGTACAGCTATATATAAACGCAGCTATACTCAGCGCAGAACTAGGTGACGAACAGGCGAGTGAGTACGCTGCAAAAGCACTTGAGATAGTGAATACGGGATTTGAGTTAGCTGACCCAGAGACAATCCGTTCCCTTGAGCTTATATCTAGTGGCAATTTTGAAGGCGGCTTACAGGCTCTTCCAGCACAACCGCCAGAACCAGAAGTTCCTGATGGAGAAGAAACTTTTGTTGAAGAATAGGGTTTGCTATACTCAGGCTAACTAAGCATAAACAATAAGAGGGGATACCGAATTTATGTCGGGCCAAGAGGAAAAACAGCAAAATATAAAAGAGAAATTGGATCAAGATTCCAATAGCGTCAGTCCATTTGCAATTAATAGTATTGGTAAAGTAAAGGACAGCACTCCTAGAGCTAAAAGGCTATTTTTCTTAACTCTCATTATTGCTGTTGTGATAGCCGTAGGTTTCGGAGTGCTTAGATATTTTGACAGCTCACCAGACGATCAGAAAGTTATTACGATTGGTGATACTGTTATTACCGAAGAGGATATTACTGTATATGCCGCTTCAATGCAGGGATACATTGATCAGACAGAAAGCAGTTTTGAGAGTGTGACACTTACTGGCAGTGAGCCGATAGAAGAGCTTAAAGGTGTAGCCGATACCCGACAGCTTGCTGAAGAGGATCTCGTTATGAATGCCGCCTTAAGATATGAAGCTAAGACTCGAGATATAGCTGTTTATGACTATGAGGTTGATGAACAGCTTGAGGCATCTTACCAATTTCATGGCTCAAAAGAGGCTTACCAGTCTGCAATGCAGCAGTTTGGTATTGCTGAAGTTATGAAAATTAGAATTGAAAATGATATTCTCAAGAAAAAGCTAGCTGATTTCCTCATAGCTAAAAAGGATTTGTTTGTAGTAAAAATTTCCTATGATACGCCACTCCACTTTAATAGTGAAGATGCTGGATACAGCTTACATGATGATGCGATCAAGATTCTTAATGATAAGTTTAAGCCCCTCTTTGAGCAGCAGAAGCCCCGTGAAGAGATTGCTGCTGAAGTTGACGTAGATTTTGATGATGATGACCATGAAGACGATAGTAACCCACAGCCTTATTTTGAACAGCTAGTAACAACTGCAGAGTATGTGCCAGGTTACAGCCATGCGAATCCAACTTTTAGCGATAAAGATGTTGAAGCATATGCTGCGATTGAAGGATTAACAAATACTGACGAAAAGATTAAAGAGCTAACTGATGCTGGGCAATTCACAGAAGTGTTTCCTTCAAAGGCGGGCTTCCATGCAATTATTCGCTTAGAGAGCAAGACAGAGGGTAGTTATAATTCATGGAATGACTTTCTGGATGAATATGTAGATAAATATGCACGTAGCTCAGGTTTAATTAAGAAAATCACAAGTGTTACTACAAACATAGTTAAAGCTGCACTAAAAGACACAAACGATATATTAAGAGCTTTGGACAAGCAAGTCACTCCACGCGCTTCAGCGCAGAGTGGTAACTGTGGTAACCACTATGCAAACTTCCATGTGTCAGCATGGGATGTGACAACCGGTCAGCTTCAGCGTATGGCCGTTGCGGTTACGGTTGATTATGTGCGTCCGGTGGCAGGATGCCAACCAAACGGACACGGAACCTATACTATTCCTGGTGGTAGCGCGATAGCAATCTTAGATAATTGTTGGAACCCAAGACCAAATGATTTCAACGTAGTGGTTCCGGAAGGCTATAAGATCGCAAACGTTCCCGGTTCACGTATCGGCGTTAAAACTAATGGCAATCCCGGAAAACCATCAGATGTTGATATTTGGAACTCACAACAGATTAATAGTGTACAACAGGTACCGGTTGACATATTTTTCGTGCAAGACAAAAAACCTTTCCAGGTTCAGGGGCAAAGAGTATTCCACGATGATAGCGGAAGGCCATCCGGTGCGTTCAGTAATGGACAAGGCGAGACTAGGGCTGATAAAGCTCCAGATGATGAAGCCAGCGACTCAACTTATGGTAATCCCGGTGCGACACCATTCAAATTTGCTAACTACACAAGCCCAGTCAGGATATCGTCCAGCAACACTATAAATCGTGGCGGCGAAACCTATATACTTAGGGGATATACCAAATGCGATAACTCAACTAGTTGTAATGACGTGTCCCTCAGTCAAGTAACACCAGGCTCTCAGGTGTTAGTTGATCTGAGCGCTGTTGGGGGATATTCAAACATCTGGTGGCATTACGAAAAGCAAAACCCGGGCGAGAGTCTTGTTCGAGTTCGTGTTCGCGTGCAAGGAGGCGGAGGCGCACCGACAGTCCGTATGGAAACATTTACTCATTCAATGGGAACATGTGGCTGGGAGTTTTCTGTTAGTGGGTCGAGGGATTGTACCGGGACTTCGTTCGGTACACCTGATGGCTTGAGGGTAACAGACGAGAATATTAACTCACAAGACTACAGGACTTTACAATGGAATGTAGTAAGCAGGCGCTTAAACGGATATAGTAATACGGCTAACTCCTCACAGCTATCCTGTAATAACGCTGGCTGTAATTTGAAATTTGGTGGCGGCTACGGGGTAGAAATAGAAGTGTTACTTGAACCAATACCGGATCCACCTTCTGCTTACGGATGTCCGCGCTTTCCTAATCCTTTGGTCTCTGTATCGCTTAGTCGAAACTACACTCAATCAGCCCCTTCTGGATATAGCAGCAGTTACGGTAGCTCAAGCACCATAAGATATACAACAGAAACTCGCTACACAAGTCGTGAAGATATTAGTTCGGGCGGGAGCAGAATTTTGCCAGCAGTGCAGTCTACTTCGACTGGAAACCCTGGAAGAGTAGTACTGGATTATCGACCCTACATCGATGCGTATCCTTATGATGAAAACCAAGCAAGAGTCAATTACCTTGAAACTTACAATACGGAACAGTGGCGAGCTGACGGTTCTAGAAGAAGTGTCTATAGGAACGTTTATGGTTGGCGTAGATACTATGTAAACCCGCCCGGTCCAAACAACGCCTATTATGAGTGGAGATGGGTGGTAGTAGATACTGAATTCAGTCATTACGAGTGGAGGTGGCGTCTTGCCAGTCGATCTACCAGCACAAGAAATAGCTCAGTCAATGCAAACCGTATGCCTGCTTGCTGGGATAGGCAATACGATGCAAGAGCAAATATCGTTGGTCGTCCTACGCTTTCTCCTGACAGAGAGAGCCCTAATCGCTCAGTATTAACTGGCAGCATTAACGTTAATTTCAGGGTGCCATATCCTAGTAAGGGAAGATCTACGGTGAGACAAAATTCACGGGTAAACAATATTAACTACACCATAGCCTATAGGATCCGACGTGCCAGCGGAGCCTATACAGGGTATTCGATTTTTAACTCGTCAACAAATGTAACGGCTAGCAGCAATAGCAAAAACAACGCAAGTGGATCAAGCACACTCCCGTCGCGCACATTTAATGTGAGCGTTCCTGGAGTGCTAAATGTGGGAGATAGTGTATGTTGGTTTGTTTCTACGGGTAGTGGCAGCAGGACAAGGGGTGATATGAACCTAGCTGGCTCAATCATTAGGACTGATGGAGAGCATCGGGCGAATGAACAATGTTCACCTACTGTTGTTAACTGGCCGTACTTTAAAGTGTTTGGTAACGATGTAGTATCTGGCGGAAGGTTTGGCTCTTGTTCGGTGTCAAATGGTAACGGTATACGAGCTTTTACTCGTAACAATAACGCCGGGTCATCTGCTCAGTATGCTGCCTTTGCGCTTGGAACAATCAACGGATTTACCACGGCTTCGCTGCGAACTGGCACACCTAGCGCACCGACCGGCCTTACATTTGCAAACTCCGGAGTGGGGGCATTCGGTGGTCGATATTCGGGCAACGACGGGCTTACTTGTCTACAAGATTTCTTCGACTCGAAACCTTCAAATACGATACCAATATCGGTAAATAATGTAGATGCACTGCTTTCCACGCCAAATGATAACCGGAGGAATCTGGAGTACTACGAAATTAACGGTAATCTGACGCTAAATCGAGGCATCCCAGTAAGTAACGGTGTAAAGAAAGTATTCTATATCGACGGTACGCTTACGATTAACCAAAACCTTACGTTTAACACGACTTGGACAGAGAGAGACGATGTACCGTACGTTATGTTTATTGCCCGTAATGTTATCATCAGGCGCAATGTGACGCAGCTGGACGGTGTTTATGTGGCGCAACCCACGAATAACGGGTCATCAGACGGTGTGATCAGTACTTGTGACGTACAAAGCTTCCATGCATGTTCAAGTCCGCTGGTAATTAATGGAGCCTTCATTTCAGAGGACATAAGATTGTTGCGTACAAGAGGCAGTCTGCGTGATGCTCGTCAACGTGAAGGTAACCCAAGCGTTCCGATGACTTCATGTAGTCATGGCGCTCCATCAAATGTCGGAACCCCGGGTGGTGCTACCTGTGCCGCAGAGATATTTACCTTCAGTCCGGAAGTATTTCTCGGGATCGCTGATGTACTGACGCCAGAAGAAAATTTTAATCTGGATAGCTTTACCACCTTGCCACCAGTACTTTAGTACCGCGGCAGCTTGAGAGACAGTGAGCGATATGAAGGATGGCTATAAGATGCGACCAGTTGTACCGTGGAGCGGTAAGCAGTGCCGGTACGTGAGGCAATAATACTTGTGCTGCTGAGAGTATAAGCTTCAGCTCCGAGCTATACCTTTCTCTATCTGAAGTACTTACCCCTGAAGTTAACTTTACATTTGATAGTTTTGTCGTTCTTCCGCCAAACCTGTAGACACTTATTCCGCTTATGTATATAATCGTGGCTAAGATGAGCATGATAAGCGGAATACGCGACTTTTTTGGACTGGACATTGGCACCACAGGTCTCAGGGTTGTGCAGTTAAAGGGGTCTGGCGAGGTAAAAAATCTTGTTCGCTATGGTTATATGCCAATCGATGGAAACATTTCACAGAGCGATGCGGCAGCTGATCGGCAAAAACTTGCCCAGGCTGTAAAGCAATTAGTGTCCTCAGCTGGAATATCGACCAACAATGTAGCCGTAGGCCTGCCGTCCCAAAAAGTTTTTACTACCGTGGTGGATATCGAGCGACTAACAGAGGCAGAAATTGCTCAAACTATCAAGCTGCAAGCCGATTCACTTATTCCAACCCCGCTCTCAGAATCAAAGCTCGACTGGGCGGTTATAGGTGATTCGCCACAAGACCCAAATAAGGTTGAAGTATTGCTTTCCAGCGTAACCAATGAGTATGTCGAAGGACGACTGGATATGCTGGAATCAATTGGCTTAAACGTTATTGCCTTTGAACCGGAAAGCTTGGCTATTGTTCGTTCTCTCGTGCCTAATGGTGCGACCAGCATGGTGATGATTCTTGACATGGGAAGCAAGTCTACGGATCTTGTGATATCAACAGCTGGAGCTCCCAGGTTGACGCGTTCGATCGCTACCGGAACGGAAGCGGTTGTAAAGGCAGCTATGCAAAACCTTAATATTGACGAAAAGCAGGCCGAGCAGTTTGTTTCAAAATTTGGCTTGAGTAAAGATAAGCTGGAGGGACAAATATACAGCGCAATTATCGGTACTATAGACATTCTTGTCGGCGAGCTGGAAAAATCGATAAAATTCGTTAAGTCACGCTATCCTAACGTCCAGCTCGAGCGAATTATTGTAACCGGCGGTGCGTCGACCTTGCCGGAGTTTCCGCTTTATATAGCAAATAAATTCGGTATAAGTGTAGAAATAGGTAATGCTTGGCGCAATATAGCTTTTCCGGCAGACAAGCAAAATG
Organism: uncultured Candidatus Saccharibacteria bacterium; assembly: GCA_964537935.1. Classification (GTDB taxonomy): domain Bacteria; phylum Patescibacteriota; class Saccharimonadia; order Saccharimonadales; family CAZICT01; genus CAZICT01. The sequence continues at coordinate 188,834 of CAZICT010000002.1, forward strand.
ATCTGTTAGCAATATCTAACCATTTCGCAGCCGCGGTGGGGCTGGCGGAGCGAAACGAATGATCCAATTTAATTTACTACCAGACATCAAACTCGAATACATCAAGGCAGCAAAACTAAAGCGTCTTGTCATAAGTATTTCTTTGATAGTTATTGCGGTAACTGTAGCCATTGTCGGTTTTATGGGATCAATTTATGCAGCGCGCACGAGCCACCTAAATGCCCTTAATGAAGACATCAAAAAGGCTTCAGAAGACCTAACCGGGACAGGGGATATTAGCAAGATTCTGACCATTCAGAACCAGCTCAACAGCCTTCCTGCGCTCCATGAACAGAAGCCGGTAGCCAGTCGAATATTCGACTTTCTAACGCTAATGACACCGAGTACCGTGACGTTAAATGAAATGGAAGTTAACTTTGTTGATAGCACCCTAAGCTTTGAAGGTGATGCTGACTTGCTTTCGCATGTTAACGAGTTTGTTGACACCATTAAGTTCACTAATTTGTATGTTACTTACACCAGCGAAAAAGGAGCTACGCCTACGTTTACTTTTGGAGAAGTTGGTCCGCAAGAAGAGCCAAAAGAAGAAAAGAATGAACAGGGAGAAGATATTTCCATATACCGAGTGCGGGGTAAAGCTTTCAGCGAAGTTGTTCTATCTGAATTTACGCGTAATGACGGCAAGCTAAGTTATGAGATAACTGCCAAATATGAACCATTGCTATTTGACGGCACGAATAAAGTAGAGCTTCAGGTTCCGCAGCGAGTAACGACTCGCTCAGAGGTGGAAAAACCGTTATTCGAAATAAACTCTGATATAACGGAGGACCAGTAATGGCACGTCCAAAAGTTTCAATTAAGCATGTTCAGATAGATAAGGCCAACCAGGCGGTAATTGCCGCAGCTGCCTTAGGCGCCGCGGTACTTATATTCGGTCTTTTTATAGGCCGAGGATTATCTATGCGTATAGCTCACCAAGAGCGTGTAATCGAGAAGAAAGAACAGGCTAAAAAGACGCTTCAAGAAAATATCGAAGCCCGAGACAAAATCGTCACGGCTTACCAGGCATTTACTGCAACCACTAGAAATATTCTTGGCGGTAGCACTGAGGAAGGGCAGGTAGGAGCTAATGATGGAGATAATGCTCGAATTATCCTTGATGCGTTGCCAAGCAAGTATGACTTTCCGGCACTGGCTACTTCTGTCGAACACCTATTGATTAGCAATGGGTTTGTTGTTGAGGCTATTGAAGGAATCGACGACGAGGTCAATCAGGCTGCGGTAGAACCTTCGGCAAATCCTCAGCCGGTCGAAATTCCTATAGGTGTATCTGTTAAAGAAACCAATTATCAAGGTGTAATGACGGCCATTGATTTATTCGAAAAATCTATAAGACCATTCAAGCTGCAAAAGATGGTTATTTCCGGCGAAGAAGCTGATCTTGAGCTTGAGCTTGAGATGATAACTCACTACCAACCGGAAAAAATTATTGGTATTTCCAAGGAGACAGTACAATGAAATCCAAAGATGTAGCCATTATTATAGTTGTAGCTTTCTTTTCGGCGATATTTGCTTTCATAATTTCAAATATGCTATTAGCTTCACCTAATAATTTACAGACAGAAGTCGAAGTTGTTGAGCCGATTAGTGCTGAGTTTAGAAAAGCTGATGATAGATACTTCAATGAAGCAGCTATTAATCCGACTCAACAAATCCGTATCAAAGAGAATCAAAACCAAGATCCGTTTAACGGTCAAATTCAGTAGAAGGAGGGCTGCATGAGTGTTCTATCTGCAGCTAGCCAGAAGCAGGCTGAAGAGCTGCTTGTAAAGCAGCAGTCAATCAGTGAACAAGACCTTAATGAATATCGTACTAAGGCTGAGGCAACTCACACACCATTGTTTACCTTGCTTCTGAACGAAAACAAGATAAACAACGAACAGCTTACAAGAGCTATTGCAACTGCAACTAAAGTTCCTTATGTGAAGCTTGACGGAGTAGCAGTAGCTCCGGAGATGCTTGACCTCTTGCCCAAAGAGCTGGCTGAGCGTTACATGGCCGTACCAATAGGTGAAATGCAACGCCGATTAGTGGTAGCGATGCTTGATGCTGGCAATGTCCAGGCTGTTGACTTTCTCTCAAACAAGATAGGACGCCCCCTCAAGGTATACATGGCGAGTGAAGAGGGCATACGATCGGTTTTGCGCCAATACGACCACAACATTAAAAAAGATGTGTTTGGTTCGCTTTTAGAAGGTGATCAGCCGACAGGTACCGAGCAAGCCCAGTCTGAAACCAAAAAAGGCGACAAAAAGAAAGACGACATCAAAGTTCTCGTACAGGATTCGCCGATAAGTAAAGCGCTATCGACTATTCTAGAGTTTGCTGCCCGTAACCGAGCATCGGATATTCATATTGAGCCACTCGAAAAGGAGCTAAAAATACGCTGCCGGATTGACGGGGTACTTACAGAGATTATGAAATTGCCTAAATCAACCGAAGCGCCATTGGTATCAAGAATCAAAATTCTTTCAAATCTGAAGATAGATGAACACCGTATCCCTCAAGACGGCCAATTTACAGTCATGGTATCCGAAAAACCAATTGACTTACGTATTGCCATTTCGCCTGTAGTATGGGGTGAGCAGGTGGTTATTCGCTTGCTTGATAAGTCTGGAACCAGCCTAAAGCTTGAGGATATGGGTTATAAAGGTCGGGCACTTAGAACAATCCGCAAAGGCCTGGAGCGGCCAAACGGTATGATACTTACTTCCGGGCCGACTGGTTCCGGTAAATCGACATCGCTTTATGCGCTTATTCAGGAAATTAAAGATGACAGTATCAACATCGTAACCTTAGAGGATCCGGTTGAATACAAAATGGACGGTATTAATCAGATCCAGGTGAATTCAGAGGTAGGTCTGACGTTTGCATCTGGATTGCGTTCGATTTTGCGCCAGGACCCGGATGTAGTGATGGTCGGTGAAATTCGTGATAAAGAGACAGCGACATTGGCTGTCCAGGCTGCATTAACCGGACACCTGGTATTCAGTACGCTTCACACCAACTCGGCTGCCGGAATTTTGCCACGTCTCTTGGATATGGGTATCGAACCGTTTCTTATTGCCAGTACTGTACATACAGTTATCGGTCAGCGGCTAGTTCGACGGATTGCAACCGATGGCAGGGAAGAATATAACTCCGAGCTATCAGAACTTGAGGCCATCAATACGACTATTGGGCATTTATTGCCGACTTCAGAAAGCGATGTAGAGAAAGTCGCCGAAGATCTTGGATATGAAACCTTGCCTGTAAAGAACGAAAACGCTTATACTTTGTTTAAGGGCAAAGATAGTCCGGATACGCCAAATGGCTTTAAAGGACGCATGGGCCTGTACGAAGTGTTTGAAGTAACCGAGGAGATCCAAGAATTGATTCTCAAGCGAGCGACTAGTAGTGAGATCCAGAAGGTTGCACAGGCGCAGGGTATGGTAACAATGCGTGAAGACGGCTATCTTAAGGCGCTGGCAGGGCAAACAAGCCTAGCGGAAGTTAATAGGGTTGCAGCTGCTGACAGCGCATAAATAGAGAGGAATAAATAGGGTGGCAACACAACAACCAAGAATCGAAGTACTGCTCGAGGAAGTTATAAAGAAAAAGGCCTCGGACCTTCACCTGCAGGTCGGTTTACCACCAATGTTGAGGGTGGACGGTAAATTAGTGGCTGTAACCGGTTCGGAGGCTCTGAGTGAAGAAGGTGTAGAGGCACTTATATTCGCAATTTTAGACGACGATCAAAAGCAGATACTGCTGAAGGACAAGGAGTTTGATTTTAGCTTCGCCTTTGGCGATCTGGGAAGGTTTCGTGTAAATGCTTTTCACGAGCGTGGCAACCTGGCTGCAGCTTTGCGTCTTATACCGAATGAGATTACCAGCATTGAACAGCTTGGTTTGCCTCCGGTGGTTAATAAATTTGCCGAATATCCGCGCGGTCTGGTATTAGTTACAGGGCCAACCGGCTCTGGTAAGTCAACCACACTGGCAGCGCTCATTAACAAGATTAATCATGAGCGGGCAGAGCATATAGTTACAATCGAGGATCCGATTGAGTTCACGCATAAGTCAATTAAATCAGTAGTCGTACAGCGTGAAGTTCATTATGATACTTATTCATTTTCGGCGGCACTTCGTTCAAGCTTGCGCCAGGACCCGGATGTAGTGCTTATCGGCGAGATGCGTGATCTGGAGACTATAGCTGCAGCTATCACCATAGCGGAGACCGGTCACTTGGTTTTTGCGACGCTCCACACCAACTCCGCTGCACAGAGTATTGACCGTATGATTGATGTATTTCCGCCTCATCAACAGATGCAAATTCGCGCCCAGCTGGCCAATATTTTACAGGCTATTTGTGCCCAACGTTTGGTACCGGCGATTGGCGGCGGTCGGATTGCCGCAGCCGAAATCTTAGTGGCAACACCTGCAGTTCGCAATATTATCCGTGAAGGCAAGAGCCATCAGTTGGATGCAGTTATCCAGACCGGAGCGGAGTTCGGAATGCAATCCATGGATAAAACTCTCGTTAACCTTATCCATAATGGCACTATTAGTTATGATGAGGCACGGAATTATGCAGTCGACCTTGAAGAATTAGACAGGCTGATGCGAGGATAATGGTGGAGCTTTGCAATGATTGATTACAAATATACGGCACGGAATCCTAAGACAGGCGAAAAGCTTTCGGCTCGTGTCCAGGCCGACAGCATCCAAAGCGCCTCAAAACTAATCCAACAGCAAGGTCTTGTCCCAATTGATATAAAACCGGTAGACGGCGGAGGTGGTATTCCCAAGTTTGGCGGTAAGGTTAAGGCTAAGGATAGGATTGTTTTTTCTAGGCAAATGGCGACATTGATTGCAGCCGGCCTGCCGTTGGTGCAGAGCCTTAGGAATGTGCTTGATCAAACCCAAAACAAAGCCTTTAAGATAATTATATCCAATATTATCGCTGACGTTGAAGCCGGTAAGCCTTTTTCTGAAGCGTTAACCAAACACCCCAAAGTGTTTGATAACGTATACATTAATTTGATTGCAGCCGGCGAAGTCTCCGGCACTCTAGACCATTCCATGGAACGGGTAGCCGACCAGCAAGAAAAAGACGCCGAAATTCTAAGTAAAGTCCGCGGAGCTATGGTTTATCCGTTTATTGTCTTGCTGGTTATGGTAGGTGTAGTAGTATTTATGCTGGTTACTGTGCTGCCGCAAGTTGAAGTACTCTATGACGGGTTAGGTGGCGCAGGGGAGCTACCGATTTTTACAAGAGTATTACTTTCGATCTCACGTTTCATCACTAGTTTTTGGTATATAGTCCTTGCGATATTAGGGGTAATAATATTTGCAGGGTCTAAATGGTCCAAAACGCTTGGGGGTAAAACAGTAGTTGATAAGTTAAAGATGAAAATGTGGCCAGTAGGACCCTTGTTTATGAAGATGTACATGGCCCGTTTTGCACGGACAGGAACCACTATGGTAGCTAGTGGTGTGCCTCTAATTAAAACCCTGGAAGTAGTGTCTAGGGCCGTAAATAATGTTCATCTAGAAAAATCTCTAAAATTGGCGATAGAAAAGGTAAAAGGCGGGAAAGCATTGTCAGATTCAATAAGAGGTGATGAAAATTTCCTCACTTTAGTGCCTGACATGCTTAAAATCGGTGAAGAATCGGGCCAGGTAGAAACAATGCTGGAAAAAACCGCCGTTTACTATGAGAAAGAAGTGGATAATCAAATTAAAACAATCTCTACGATTATAGAACCCGTGATGATGGTGCTTTTAGGGGTGACGGCCCTAATAATTGTGGCTGCTATCTTACTCCCAATTTACGGGCTTGCCGGAAAAGATATTTTGTAGTTTGCAAATTTTGATAACCCGAGTATCATGTAACCATAAGTAATTTCAAAAAATGCGCAAAGGGGGCATTTGCATCATGAAACTAAAAAACCTAAAAGAGGAAAAAGGTTTTACTATCATAGAAGTCTTGATTGTCCTGGCTATCGCCGGACTAATCATGGTAGTTGTATTCTTGGCAGTTCCTGCTTTGCAGCGTAACTCACGCAACACACAGCGAACTAATGACGTTTCAAGAATTGCATCTGCAATTAGTGAGTGTGCTACTAATAACAATGGTAACACTTCTGCTTGTGCAACTCAGGCAGCACTTGCAAACTACTACGACTTCGGTAGTAGTCAGCAAATTACTGCTCTTGGTAGTGCTAGCTTAAACTCAGCAGCAATAGCAGCAAACACACAATGTAACTCTGCGGGATCAGGTACAGTTACAGGTGGTGGCACAAGAGCTTACACGCTTAGTTACTTGGTAGAGACTAGCGGTGGTACAGCTCCTCGATGTGTAAATGTTTAGCTTAGCACAAATTTTGTGAAGTTAACTTAAGAAGAGTTCTGCAATATGAACTCTTTTTAAGTTGGTAACAATAACGTAAGCTTAAAAAGATGATAATTTGTATTCTTGTAGTGATTGGATTAGTTTTTGGAAGCTTTATTAACGCCTATGTATGGCGAGTAAGTGAGCAAACTAAGCCAAAGAAAAAGCGTGCTGCAACAGATAAAGAGCTATCAATAAGCGGCGGACGGTCAATGTGTCCGCACTGCAAGCATACGCTTGGTTGGCAAGATCTTATTCCGGTATTTAGTTGGTTGACCCTACGAGGCAAATGCCGCTATTGCAGCAAAAAAATAAGTGTCCAATATCCTTTAGTAGAGCTACTCACCGCAGCGCTGTTTGTAGTGTCATACATAATATGGCCTGAAGTGCTTACTGGCGTGGAATGGCTACGTTTTGGGTTATGGCTTGGTTTGCTTGTAATGCTTATAGCGCTATCGGTGTATGACTTAAAGCATATGCTGCTCCCTAACCGCATGGTTAAAGTAGCGGCGGTTATTGTATTCGCTGCAGTGGCTCTATCCGTAGTGAGAGAGCAAAGCGTTACACCAATATACGAAGCGGTTTCAGGGCTCTTAGCTTTTGGCGGATTGTTTTATGTTCTTTTTCAATTATCAAATGGAAAATGGATAGGCGGCGGCGATGTAAAACTTGGCTTTGTGCTTGGAGCATGGCTTTCAGACGTTTGGTTGAGCCTGCTTGCTCTATTCATGGCGTCTATGATTGGCACAATCATAGCCATCAGTTTGATGTTAGTTGGAAAGGCACAGCTTAAGACGCGATTACCATTCGGTCCAATGTTAATTGCAGCCACGATTATCGTTACGCTTTATGGCCAGGCTTTGATTGATGCCTACAACAGGCTATTAATTCCCTGAGGATTGAATATGCTTATGCTATACTTCTTTTAAAGAAGCTTTCACGCATGAAAAAAAACTGGGCTGGGTATACCATTATTGAACTCATGATAGTCACCGCTGTGACAGGCGCTATAGCTATCAGTGCGATAGCTTTAGTAAGTGGTCAGCAAAGGCGTAATGAATTCAACCAATCCGTCAGGGATTTTGAATCAAAAATAATTGATGTCGCAAACGATGTTTCAAGGGGTTATTTCCCGGATACGGGCGCGACCTGTCAAGCCGGTCCTACCGGTATTACTCTTGGGACCGGCGGAGAGCAGGGGACTAACGAAGAATGTATATTTGGCGGAAAGGTGCTTGAATTTACTGCTAACAGCACGCAATTTGATGTTGAAACGATTGCTGTACGCAAGCGTTACCGCAACACCAATACAGAGGTGTCCAGTATTAGCTCACTTAGCAATAACGACCTAGGCCCGGTGCCGGTATTATCCGACAGGATTAATCTTTTGTATGGACTGCAGATAGACGCCATACGTGTTGGCGCTACCAGGTTGAACAGTTCCAGTATTGGATTTATGACTAGCTTTGGCGGTCAGGCGGGTGACTCAAGACCTACGGGGGCGCCTATAACAGATGTTGCGCATATATCCGGGGCTCTTACTCGTCCGACCAGCTATATAGACTTACCATCTACAGGATATATGATTTGTCTGGAGCACGGTAACGGTGGCCGAAGAGCACGGGTTACAATCGGTCAGAGCGGTCGCGAACTAACAACCACCACGGAGTATGATACACCACCATGTTAAAACCATTGAATAAAACTGGTGATACCATTATCGAAGTACTGATATCTCTGAGTATATTGGGCTTGGTGCTCGGTATTAGCTACGCGTCTGTCAGTCGTAATATTCGGTCAACACAGGATGCGCAAGAGCGTACAGAAGCATCTACAATTGCTCAGAATATCATCGAAACAATTAAGTATTACTCTGTTAGAACTAATAATCCCGCTATTGATAACCGCTTATTCCCAACCGTTAATACAACCGAGACACAAGTGGTTTGTATTGATACCCGTCTTGGCTCCCCGCCAACCGGACCACCACCCGGACAAGTGGTAAGGCCTTTTCCTCATGACAATTGTAGTGTGTCATACGGAGGTAAGGATGGCGTCTATAATGCCAGGGTCGAATTTGTCTCATACAGCATATCTGAGGCCCCGCAGCTGAGAAAATACAACTATAACGTAATCGTAAGCTGGCAGGACTTGACGGGCGGAACAGAGAGTCAAGCATCAATGCGCTATACCATAGTGCGTGACACTAGTCTGGGGGCAGGTCCGCCAGCGCCACCGATTAATGGCGTGCTATCTACATCAAATGTGAATGAGATTAATTCATTAAACACTGAAGAAGTGGCGCCAATAGTCCAGTCAAACGACTTAATGGATACAGGAAGGCAAGCTAATGATTAAGCAGCAAAAAGGCTTTACTATCATTGAGCTCTTGATTGCCACAACTGTTTTTTCAGTAGTACTGCTAATCGTAAGTGCTGCAATAATTGGGCTGGGACGGCAATATTATAAAGGTGTAAACCAAAGTAAGACCCAAGAAGTAGCTCGTAGTATTGTCGAAGAAATTGCCAACAATCTCAAATATTCTACCGGGGATCCTATAAACCTGGGCACTAATGGCGATGATATATCAGGATGGTGCATTTCTGAGAGACTTTATGCTTTCAGGGTCGGAGAACAATTAGGCACCGACTCCAATCAATCTAGAGCCGTTCTGCTTCGTGGAGATGACTGTAATTTGCCCGATGAGGGTAACTTTTTACCTGGCCCAAATCAAACAGAGTTGATAGGCGAGAATATGCGCCTCTCCAGACTGACCATAGAAGAAGACGCTAATAATGTTTGGACAGTTACTGTCCGCGTAGCTATGGGTACTGATGAGGACCTGGATGATCCGAATGGACCAAATGCAGTGTGTAAAGGCCAGGAAAATACTCAATTCTGCTCTGTATCTGAATACCAATCCAGAGTTGTCAAACGGATTAATTAATAGTACGCTTAAGCTTAAAGGAATAGCATGAGACGTTTAGCGAGAAATCAAAATGGTATGGCCTCAATCATTATTGTGACGGTCATTATCTCAGTTACCACATTAATTACCATTAGTTTTTCTAGCTTGGTTCGCCGTGAACAGCGGCAAGCATTAGATCAACAGCTTTCAGCGCAAGCTCGTTATGCCGGTGAGTCCGAAATTAACCAAAAAGTTGCTCTCTTTAGGCAAGATCCAGGCCTGTTGGCATCCTCAGACGGGTGCGAGGAAGAGCCGGCTCCCACCTTTAGTGATGTAAGTGGAAATTCGGACAGTGAAGAAATTCAAACCACCTGCGTCGTAGTTAATACGGCTCCAGGACCAATAGTAGTCGATAAGCTTCCGGTAAATGAGTCTAAGATTTACTGGATTGATCCTGCTGAAAACATGGAGAATTTGGTTATTGCCTGGCAAAATCCTGAAACAGTTGCCGGTAATCAGTGTTTAAGTACCGGTTACAATGTGCTGCCGCAAAGTCTAAGCAGTAATCAGATAGGAATGATTAGGTTTGATCTAGCGCGGGTTGGGGCAGAAGGGAGCCCTTTCACACGTGACTCGCTCAAAGGTTCGCTTTTCGGAGGAGTTTTATATCCTCGACAGGGGGGCAATGGAACTACTGGCTATATAACCGATTCTAGCCAGCAGCCGGTGATCACTGGTCGTTGCGGCGATACTTTACCTGCCGGATTTGACACAAGTGATCTTGATTCACAATTTAACGGTCCTTACGCGTACACAATTATACAAATGGGTAATAATCGTGATCGATATATATTGCGGGCGCGTAGTATATATAAAGAAACTCGACCCTTAGTTCTTGGATACAACTCCGAAGGTGACGTAATTACATTCCAGGATTCCCAGATTCTCATTGAGGCTACCACACGCGTGAGTGATGTTGTTCAAAGAGTGCAAGTGCGAGTACCGGCGGCTACGCCTCCAAAAGATATATTGCCTGATCATGCAATTCATGTCACTAACGGTGGTGTATGTAAACTGGTTGAAACCGAACCGAATAGCACTTCCAACGGCTGCTAATTATAGATAGAACTAAAGTCTCAAGTTAGATTTTCAGTCTTACGGTGGAATTTAGAGTGTACTTCCTTTAAGTGTGGGTCAGTGACATGAGTATAAATCTGAGTTGTAGATATATTGCTGTGGCCCAGCAGCGCCTGAACCGAGCGTAAGTCTGCTCCATTCATTAATAAATCAGTAGCAAACGAATGACGCAGAGTATGAGGACTGACATGCTTGGTAATACCTGCAAGTCGAGCATAGCGAGCGACCATACGTTGTACGCTACGGGTTGTGAGCCGCCGGAAATTACCGGTACGGTCAACTTTGTGCAAACCACTAAAGCTGATAAATAATGCTTTTACGTTATCATTGCGCTTATTAAGGTATTCTTGCAGCCAATGACAGGCCTCATCACTTATAAATATAGGGCGGTCCTTTTGACCTTTACCGCGGACCATAAATTCTTTGCGTTTGAGATTAAGATGATCAATATCGAGTCCCACCAGTTCTGACACGCGGAGTCCGGAAGAAAATAATAATTCCAATATGGCCCTGTCCCTTAAACCAATGACAGTCGAAGTCTTAGGCTGTTTAAACAAACGCTCAAGTTCATCTTCGTTTAAGAAAGTAACTTGCTTGCGCTTCGTTCGAGCCAGTTCAATTTTGTCAGCGCTGATTACGGGTATTTCCCGCTTTACGCAGTACTTCAAGAAGCTTCTTAATGCGATAAGATGATAATTAAGAGTCGCTTTATTAAGCTCATCTGAGCTGTTTGTTCCCAGCCTATTGAGCCACAACCGCCATTTCCGTACTAGGTCTGCATCAATATCGGACACTTTTATATCGCCTGCATAGTCTATCAAGCGTGTTAAGTAATGATCATAATTAGCAATGGTTTTCTGTGAGCGGTTTTGCTCTATCTCCAGATATTCCAAAAAATCGGTTTTTGCTTTTTCGAATAGCATAAGTATATTGTACGACATCACGGTGGATAGCGCATCACATCTGTTATAATATGAACTCGATAGACAGTAAGCGAAAAGAAAGGAAATCCCTTGGAGCGGACACTTGTTATTTTAAAGCCGGATGCCATAAAACGGGGGTTAGCCGGTGAGATAATTTCTCGTTTTGAAAGAGCTGGACTAAAAATTATTGGCACCAAAATGCTCAGTCCAGATTATGAACAATATTTTCACCATTACGAAGGCATCAGCCAGATGGTATCTCGGCGCGGCAAAGACGCTTTTGACGTTACTCTTGCATTGATGCAAGAAGGACCGGTTATCTCCTTTGTGCTCGAAGGTATCGGAGCAGTTTCGTTGGTTCGTAAGATGGTAGGTGATACTGAGCCACAAAAAGCTCTGCCTGGGACTATTCGGGGTGATTATGCTCATATGGGTTTTGATTACGCCAATAAAGAAGGCATTGGTGTACCTAATGTTGTTCATGCTTCAGGCAACCTAAAGGAAGCAGAGCAGGAAATTGCACACTGGTTTAGTGAGAGTGAACTTTTTGAATACAACACAGTTCACGAAGAATACACCCAAGCAAGGCGACGGGATAAGAACAAAAAATAACCATTCTTAAAAGTTATTTTCCTTGGCGCTGTTAAAATATTAGAGTTGGCTTTTTAAGCGCCAGCTATGCTCCGGTAGCTCAACTGGATAGAGCAGATCCGTCCTAAGGATAAGGTTACAGGTTCGACTCCTGTCCGGAGTACCATAAATTATCAAATGCGTGGGAACAATTAAATGGTCCGCTGTCACCGTGTATTAGTACCACCCACCTGCGTCTATAGACCAAGTTAGTATTGATCCTAAAACACTAGTGGTTTTACCGGCAATATAAGGGTAAAATGTAAGTAGTAATGTCTGATAAAAACTTTGCAGAACAGTTTGATGATGAAACCGTGCTGATGGTTTTCCGGCGCCATCCAATAGTAATGCGAAAAGGGTTAATCTTTAGTATGCTGGGTTTATTGGCCGGTACGTTGCCGGGTTTAATTACGCTCGAATTTTCATGGTTCTATGGGGGTTTGGCAGCTGGATTTTTTCTGGCTGTGCTACTGTTCGCGCCTGCATTTATTGCCTGGTATTTTAGTATTTTTATCGTAACTGACCAGAGATTTATTCAAATTACACAGAAGGGGCTGTTTCATCGGAGCTTTTCTGATCTTGGCCTACAGCACATTCAGACTATTAATTATGATATTTCCGGCCTGGAGCAAACAATTCTGGGATTTGGTACAATTGTCATGCAAACGTACATGGGTGATCTGGTTATACGGAATGTCTATCACCCGGCCAAAACTCATAAAAATCTGAATATGATTTTGCGTGAACAGGGGATAACGCCAGCCGAATATCCTCCTGAAATGAGTGAGAAAGATATAACTGATGAAGCGTAAACTAAAAAAAGTATTACAACGAAATAAGAATAAGGCCTCCAAACAAGAAGTTTCAGGCAAAGTACCTCGGATTACTAATGACACCGTGGCCGAACACCGTGAGCAAGTGCTTTCGAGTGCCCGTAAGTATATCTATCCGCTTCAGCACTCCAAGCACCGAATAGTCATTATTTCAATTGGCGTGCTGATCGCAGCGATAATCGTATTTTTCAGTTATTGTACGCTTGCGCTTTACCGTCTGCAGAACAATTCAACCTTTCTTTATAGAGTTACTCAAGTAATTCCATTTCCTGTTGCGCGCATCGGCAGTCAACTGGTTGCATACGAAAATTATCTGTTCGAATTGCGCCATTACACACACTACTATGAGACGCAACTCAAGGTAGACTTTAGTAATGAAGGTGATAAGGCGCAGCTCGACCAGTTCAAGCAGCGTGCACTTGATAAGGTGGTCAATGATGCATACGTTAAGCAGTTGGCTGATCGGCATGGCGTTTCGGTAACCAATCAAGAAGTAGACGCGGAAATTGAGCTGGTTCGCAGCCAGAACCGCCTGGGAAGTGATGAGCAGGTGCTGGAAGACGTCATAAAAGATTATTGGGGATGGACCCTTGATGATTTCAAGCGCACCTTACGGCAACAGCTGCTTGCACATAAGGTTGTAGCAACGCTTGACACGGAAACACATAAGAGGGCAGAGGCGGCATTAACTGAGCTAAAAAATGGTGCTGATTTTGCCGCAGTGGCAGAAAAGTATTCTGATGATCAAACCACTAAAACCAACGGGGGCGAATTTGGTTTTCCTATAGATAAAACCAGCCGCGAATTAAGCGCAAAATCAATCGTTGCGCTTTTTAATCTTAAACCGGGTACTTACTCAGAGATCATTGATACTGGATATAGCCTAGAAATATTAAAAAATGTTGAAGAAAATAATGACAAGATTCGTGCTGCTAGAATAGTTTTTAATTACAAACCTATCGAAGATTATATTAATGACCTCAAAGCAGAGCAGCCGGCTCGGGTGTACATTAGCTTGCCTGAGCCACCAGAAATTGATCAACCGCAGGAGCCAGGAAATAGCTAAAAAACCACAGCTTGCTGATCTAGGGTGGAGTTCTTTCTTTGAAGAACAATGGCAAAACAAATCGCTCGGCAGCTTACTGCCTGCCAGGGTAACGGCTGATTTCGGTAATAAATATAAGATTGCTTTGCCAGGAGAAGGTGTTGCAGAATTATCCGGAGCTCTACGCCATCAGGCAGATGTTGCAACCTTGCCTAAGGTAGGAGACTGGGTTGGTGTACGAAAGTCCGGCGATTCATTGCATGTTATAGAATTAGTATTAGATCGTAAGACAGAGATTGCCAGAAAGTATCCTGGCGCAAACCGGCAAAAGCAAGTCATTGTTGCCAACGTTGATAAGGCTTTTGTTATCCAGTCGGCGGATGAAGATTTCAGCATTAGCCGCCTGTCACGTTATTTGTTTCAGCTTTCACGCGATAAAATAACTCCAATTATAATCCTTAATAAGATCGATTTAGCTGACAACGTAGATGAATTTGTAGCGCAGATATCGGATGCATACCCGTCGATTCCGATACTTACGACGGTGGCCACAGATCAAAAAGGCATAGAAACTATTCTTGGCCATATACCCCGCGGTGCAACAGCCGTACTGCTCGGCTCTTCCGGAGTCGGGAAATCAACTATCACTAATCAGCTGCTAGGGAAGAACATTCAGCGTATTCAGCCAGTCAGAGAAGTGGATTCAAAAGGCCGCCATACCACTGTTCATCGAGAATTGTTCATTTTACCGAATGGCGGAATGCTTATTGATACGCCCGGGCTTAGAGAGCTTCAAATCTGGGGTAGCGTAGAAGATTTGCAATACTTGTTTCGAGATATCGAAAGCCTTGCCTCGCAGTGCAGGTTTAAAAACTGTAGCCACACAACTGAGCCGGATTGCGCGATACAACTTGCGCTTTCTAAAGGTACCCTAAGGCGCCGCCGATACGAAAATTACATTAGGCTTAAGGAAGAAATTAGTAGTTAATAGACAGCTGCTAAGCTAATTACACATTTTTTGTTTCTTTAGGTTTAACTTAAGTTATAGACCATTCATTATGTTATCCAGCATAGCCATTCGTACGTATAGTCCGTTGCCGGCTTGCCTAAAGTACTTAGCTCGCGGATCATCGTCACTTGTAGTTGGAATTTCTTGATTTCGGGGCAGCGGATGCATAATTATGGAGTTTTTTGGCAATACTTCGAGTGCTTTGGCGTCTAACATAAAGTGTTTTTGGCCTACGCTTAGTAGATGGTCGCCATTATGCCGCTCAAGCTGTAATCGAGTCCAGTAAACCACATCGGCATCACGCAGAACATCATACATTTCAACAGTTTCTTCAAATGTTGTTCCGCTTTCGCTTAGGCTTGCCTTAATATCCTCGCCAATCTGCAGTTCGGGGGTTGACACAAAACTGATGTGGTTGCCTTTATATTTGGATAATAATTTTGCCAGTGATCGAGCAGTGCGTCCGTGAGCTAAATCTCCGCCGATGACAACCTTAAGATTATCCAGTCGCTTAAATTGCTCGTAGATTGTATACATATCAAGCACAGCCTGGGTGGGATGCTCGGCTTTGCCGTCACCGCCATTTATAATTGCAACTTCACTGACACTGGCGGCCCGGTTAGCGAGTCCGTCCTCCTTGGTGCGCAAACTGATTGCATCAACGCCATACTCATTAAATACACGCACCGTATCTTCGATAGTTTCTCCCTTTGCTGCAGATGAGAATTCAGCTGCATTTTCAGTGCCAGCTACGCTAATACCCAACTTAATGGCGGCTATCTCGAAACTGAGGCGGGTTCTAGTTGAAGGTTCATAAAACATGGTGAGCAAAATGCGGCCATTGTGGATCTTCATGATCTTTCTGCGGCTTGTTATCTGCTTGTCTTGTTCCCGAAAATAATCCGCCCGCTCAAAGAGATCCATCATTTGTTGATGGTCAAACTGCTCAGCAGTAAGTATATGTTGCATCTCCACTCCGTTTTTTTAAGCATCACGCATCACCGCGATTAATGCAAGCTTAAATTTTCCGGAAGCTACTGACGTTAAATCGAATTGTTTCTTTACTAAAGAGCAGATGACGGGGTGTTATCGAATCCGGCGATTTGCATATTCGCTGCTGCAAGCCTGCATCACCTGGTCCGACATCAAGCAATACCAGATTGAATACAAAAACCACCCTTTGTAGAGTGGTTCTCAAGTTCACCTGGCGGGCCCGACCGGATTCGAACCGGCGATCTCCTCCGTGACAGGGAGGCGTGATAGACCAGCTTCACTACGAGCCCATAAGGTCTATCGGTTAATTTTAAACCAGACCAGGGAATTCTAACAGATAGATATAAAGTTATCAATATTGTCACCAGACTTAAACCCATGTGATTTATTTCATAGTTAAGGTTCATTAATCACACGTACGCTACTAACATTCGTATTACTAATTCTAAGGAGGAGAGCAGGTGAATAAGCGCGTACTGGAAGGCATGAGAGTGGCTATTTTAGCATCAGATATGGTTGAAGAAGCAGAACTTATAGAACCAAGACAAGCGCTGGAGCAAGCCGGAGCCGACACTCAATTGATAGCACCAAAAGGCCCGGAGATTATATCTGCGAACCACTTTGAGCAGAGCGAAAAATACGCTGTCGATGCGTCGCTTGACGAAGTTGAGCCGACCGATTTTGACGGTCTATTTTTACCAGGCGGGGGGCTGAACGCAGATTTTATGCGGGTCGAACCTAGAGTTCAGAAATTTATTCAAAACTTTGATGAAGCAAATAAGCCGATTGCAGTAATTTGCCACGCACCGTGGGAACTAATAGACGCTGGTGTGGTTGAAGGGCGACATTTGACCAGCTTCCATACTATTGCAACCGATCTTAAAAATGCAGGTGCCGAGTGGACAGACGAACCGGTAGTGATTGACGGCTATCTGGTGAGCAGCCGCAGCCCGGACGACATACCGGCATTTAATAAGGCCATGATTGAGGTCTTTGAAGAAGCAATGAGCGATTCGGCTTTATAAAGCATTACAGATAAAAAAGAGAACATATTTGCTATAATAGGCAGGACTTTTTAGGTGTATGCCGATATAGCTCAGTTGGTAGAGCGGCGCTTTCGTAAAGCGTAGGTCAGCGGTTCGAGCCCGCTTATCGGCTCCAACCTTTCCTAAAGATATTTTGGGAATAGATAGGGTAGTCACTTAATATACTAAGGTGCCAATAGTTAAATTAACCGCTGTTTGAGTTCATGTGTTATGCGGGTGTCGTATAACGGCTATTATGTGGCCTTCCCAAGGCCAAGACGCGGGTTCGACTCCCGCCACCCGCACCA